>JBASZQ010000001.1:0-41180 GCA_049661025.1 Chitinophagaceae bacterium
TCCCTGGGGTATGTTCCACCCGCAGAATACAAAGCCAAATCCTGACCCTATAAAACTGAAAAATCAAATGCAAAAAACTAACTTACCAGTGCAGTCGAAAATGGGGGAGCTTACAGCCTTCTAGACACTAAATTAATCTACAAATATATTCTTGACTACCACTAGTATTTATACCTGTAACACATTCAACTCCCTATTTTTATCATTCCAAAGTTTGAATATCAACAAGTCTGCTCGCCCAATTATTGAGTAAAAAAGCCAATCATTCCCCAACTGATCAAAATTCAGCCCTCCTGAATCTGATCTTGACCTTAGCAAATTATCTAAATCCTTCATAGCATCATTCCGTTTATTAAACTGCATAGACTTTGTCAATAATGCTGCAATTTCTTCATTCTCAATTGGACTTCGTAGCTTATCTTTCGCTGAGCGAACTGCCTCATGAATACAACTTGTTCTAAGCACATGTGACATAAAACCCAGCCAATTTTTATGATATGGATATTTCCTAAGCAGCTCGAGCTTGTTTAAAATTCTGACAATTAATGCAGCAGAGTCTAAAATTCTAATAGGTAGAAAGGTCGTTGTAACTGAATACGCACCTGCTTGCATAAATGCATCGGACAACAACTTCACATACCCATAATTCGGCATAGTGCTACATGCAGATAACATAATCAACGGCGCGCTAATTCCCAATCTGACAATCTCTTCACCAGTGAGATAGACTTTGTGCTGCTCATTAATTACCAAGTAAGAGGACAGATCATTTCTATCAGAACTACCATGACAATCAAAAATCAGAAAGTCTGGTTGATTATCATCTATCGCTTTCTTAATTTGCAATATACTTTCGCATCTTACACTTTGAAACCCAAGTTCGGACTTATAGCTATCGACTACATCAAACATTTCATTCATAAGCTTATCATCCTTATCTGCACAATGAACAACCAACGTTTTACTCAAAAGATCACTAGGAATCTCATACAAATATCTTTGGAGATGTATCTGAGAATTCAATAACGCGTTCTTGTTTAATTCCGGTATTCTACAAATATCATGAGTAAAGCACAACGGATAATCCCCCAAATAGAGCCATTCAACTGGCATATCGCTGATCACAAACAACTGACTATCGCGCTTACTTAGATAACCAATAATGTCGGCATTTAATGTCAGCTCTCGCAGCTTATTTCCAAATAACTTTATATTCTTTAGAGTTTTAAGTCGTGTAGAAGCTGGCCTCTCTAAAAACGATAATTCTTTATTAATCGACTTTCCAACATGCGGAAGCCTTATAATAGGTGAAAAACTAAACCTTGCATGAACAAAACTTGCCGAATCCAAATAGCTCATCCGTTTTGCCATACTTGTCATCAGCAAACCTCTTTCATCGACACTAAGATTTTTATGTGCAACCTCGTCAACTATATACTCATAATTCAAATTCTGCTCTGAACGCGATACCAACAACCAACTTTTTCCATACTTTGATGCCCTTCCACGTAGCAACTGATTAAACTTTGGAAAGTGATATGGAAATACCAAAACTAGAGTTGGCAACATCGGCTGAAACACATCAACGGGCTTCACATCATCATTCTGATGCATTGCTATAATAAAAGAATCCATTATTTGACACTGTTGAATAAGCTCACGAATTCTCCCTGCACTTGATGATATGTGCTCAGACTCTTGGGGGATGCTTCCAAGCCATATATTCCCAATTATCTGATTAAGCATTAGATAATTATTCAAAGTAACATTGCTTCCAGGCAACTTACACAATGAAAATAAAGCCCTATTTGGATTAATTGGAAATCCACTGTTGAATTTAATTTCTTCCGGTTCTCGCGAATAATGCTTCTCTATTGTCTTACCTATTTCCAATACATCACGAAGGATTAATTTAACAAGATCATGCTCATCAATAAAATAATTATTCAAGTGATCATAGTTAACTTCTTTATACGCCTCTAGTCCTATGATCGTAACATATGAGTGCTCGATTGAGCTAACAAGCTTGAACACTTTATTGTGGATACCTAAGCTTCCATCTACTATAAACACCTTTACCTTAGCCTCACTAAAAACATTCGAATACGCATTGAAACTATCTAACAAAATATCATCATCAATATCAAAATACTCTTTGGGCAGACTGAATATTTCAAATGACTTTATCGAAGAAAATCGAACTGAAAAATCAAAATAACCTATCGAATCTACAAATTGCAGAAGGTCCACAGGTAGCTTTCTCAACAAGTCAAAAGCCAATGTATAAAACAAATTATCGGAGTACGAGTTTCCATCAGTCACAAATGTATACTGAATTATTGATGGGGAAGTGATTCTAACACACGAGCTAGAAACTCTCATTGCGAAATTGTTATAGTAACTTACGAAATATCAAACCTCAATTCTGGACAATCTATTTCACAACTATAGAATTCAACTTTCAGCGCATTTATCCATACAAAATCTGCTAAACTAAATTTGAATTACTACTCACACGTCATAACGGCCACTAAAACAAAAAACATCTTCAGAATGCATGGCAAGGAGTGCGTGTATTTGAATATTTCAATGCTAATTCAAGAGTGCAATAGACTACATTCAAACTCAAACCCTAGGCGCAATCTTCCAATTATACTTTTATCCAACTCTATTTACACGCTATGTTGTAATTCGATTTCTGGCATTTCGTCATAAGTTCTGCCATTCAATTCTCGACCAGCCGCTTTCTTATTCTTTCCACCCCATTGCTTGAAGAAAAAGGCAACATTACTCTTCTTACATTGTTCTTGTATCTCTAAAACCCATTCAGTCTTGATCGGTCGTGGTCGCCTTCCGCTTTCGCCACCGACAATAACCCAATCTATGTTAGTAAGATTAAGATTGTCCAACGGTCCGATTAATGGTTCAAGCGATAGAAACTTTACTTTCGCCCTGGTCCTTCGTAAGTAGTCAATCCGATGCCTGACTTTTCCATTCTCCACCGAAACTCCCATCCAAATATTATGCGTCCACTTTAGCTCATTATGCAACTCAAATAAGCGTTCAGCACGTTTAGTAAGCACTTGGAAAACGTGTTGTGGATTATCATTCATTACAGAAAATACTTTTTTGATAAAGTCAAGAGGAATATCCTTATGAAAAAGGTCACTCATTGAGTTTACAAAAACAATTTTTGAACTTTTCCAAGTATATGGGATGTTTAAAGCCGATTCATGAGTTCTAACTTCGAAATTATCTTTGTATTTCTCCACACCCATTGCCTGAAGCCGTTTTGACATTACTTCGGCATAACAAAATTTACAACCAGCCGAAATTTTATCACATCCCGTCGTTGGATTCCAAGTCATTTCTGTCCACTCAATACTAGATTGTGCCATATCAATTTAGTTTGTTGTACTTTGCAACTATCTCATTTGCAACTTTTACAGCTGATTTATTATTTGACGCCATGAAAAAGTGAAACATTATTGAATTAGATCTATTCTTTAAAATATATGGCTCGGAGACAAATCTAAATAATTTAGCTAACCTTTCTCTGTACAACAAAGCTGATTTTTCAATTGCTTTATCTTCCTTTGAAGTAATTGTTTCTTCTCCAAATAGTGTATGTGACACTTTTTCCTTGTAAAAATATTTGATGATCTCCTCTTTTTCCATTCCTAAAAAAATCTCCAACTTTGCTACCCAAGCGTCGGAAATATTCGAATCGTTCTTTAACAATCTATTAACCCCCATACCAGTTGGAACTAAAATCCAAACATCAACTGATAACTTTTGAAGTGTTTCCAATGAATTCCAATTCAATTGCATTCCACAAGGGTCTATATAAGCTAATACTTTATATCTTTTTCCCTTAGGGCTTGTAAGGAATTCACTCATAGATCTAATTTTCTCATTACAATCTGTATTCACAATGTGAATGTTTTTTTCTGGAAATTGCATTTCCGTACTCTCGCGTAAATTATTTGCGTTTTCAATGTCTTTCTCAACAAAATAGAAAAGATCAAAGGGTCTCGGTTCTTCTATTTCAAGAATCCGTTTTGCTGCACCGACAATCAATTTCTGATTTTCCTTTTTTCCTTTTTTTATAAACCCTGAACCAGCAAACCCATCGAAGTATAAGAGTTTCCAATTATACTTAGTAGCGTAGATGTTCATAATATGTAAATATGCTTTTGCATATTCAACAATTATTTCAATCTTATTCTCCGTCCAGTCCCCTCCAAAATGGTTCATACGTTTAGATTGATAGTGAGATACCAAAAAAGATATTTCTTATTCTTAAATATACGCTAGTCGCCTTTGAAAAAATATACTTTAGCTTAAATGACGAAAAGCATTCTTGTTTCACTTTTAGAAATAAATTTCAGGAAATCTAAATGACAAAATAAAGTTGCGGGGAATGATCAATTGCTTGGACAAACTTAGCACTTACAACTTGTTTACCAATTCCTATGTCTCCCAATCACTGCCAATACACACTCATCCCCCATGCCTCCACTTTTGTTGAAGGGCGGGCCTTTCTGGGAGCTAGCGCATTATCAACAACAAACGCCTTCCACTTGCCCTTGGGCAGCGTGAAGGGCATGGCGGTGGGATTGCTGTTGTAGACCACCAGAATCTGCTTCCAGGAGTCGCCGAGGGCTTCGCCGTTGATAGTGTAGGAGATTACATTGTTGGCCCCATCCAGGAACTTAACATTCTGCGCTACCTGGCCGGCGTCGGTCATCCGGAATGCCGGGTGCGCGCGGCGCATGGCTATCAGGGCGCGGATGTAGTCATATACGTCCTTGTTCTTCGTCTTCAGATCCCAGTCGATACGGTTGATGCTGTCCGGACTTTCATACGAATTCTCCACGCCGTTTTTGCTGCGCAGGAATTCTGTGCCGGCATGCAGGAAGGAAATACCCTGCGAGGTTAGCACTATACCCAGGGATAGCTTGTGCATCTCCCTGCGCTCGGCTTCGGTGTTGGTGGCGGCGGAGATAGCGAGCTTGTCAAACAGCACATGGTTATCATGACACTCACAATAGCTCACTACGTTCCCGGGGTGAGACGCGTAAGGAGCCTTTGAATAGTTCACCTTGGCATAGTCCACTTGCGGATGCTTCGTTGCCGCCACCACGCCAAACTTGATGCTCTCCTCCATCCCGGGCTTGCCGCTGGCAAAGCCTTTGTCGGCATGCTCAAACACCGAGCCCTTGATACCGTCCCGGATATCATCACTGAACACTGCAATGTTCCTAAGCTGCGCAGCATTCTTCTTCAATGCACGCATTCCCTCCGGCAAAGGTGATGCTCCCGCGGTCCAACCTTCGCCATACAATAAAATATCCGGCTTCAACTTATGCAGCTCATCGGAAATAATATTCATCGTCACAATATCATGCACGCCCATCAGATCAAACCGAAATCCATCCACATGGTATTCCTCCACCCAGTATTTCACACTCTCCAGCATGAACTTTCGGAACATCGGTCGCTCACTGGCCGTCTCGTTGTTGCAGGCCGTGGCATTGGAAAAATTCCCCTTCTCATCCTGCCGGTAATAATACCCCGGAACCAATTGATTGAACCAGGAGTCTTCCGTCAGCATGGTATGGTTGTAAACCACATCCATCACCACCTTGATGCCGTTATCGTGAAAGGTCTTGATCAGTTGCTTGAACTCCTTGATGCGTGATACTCCATCGCCCGCATTCGTGGAATATGATCCTTCCGGCACGTTATAGTTCAATGGATCATAGCCCCAATTATATTGCGGCTTCTCGGGTTGGGTTTCATCCACCGTGAAAAAATCGTAGGAGGGCAATAAATGCACATGCGTCACGCCCAGCTCTTTCAAATGATCCAACCCTGTTGATAAACCCGCAGAATTGGATGTGCCGGTCTCGGTCAACCCAAGGAATTTTCCTTTGAGGCGTATTCCGGAGTTAGGACTAATACTTGCATCGCGTACATGCAACTCATACACCACTGCATCTACGGGGTTATTTGTTATTGGGTTATTGGTTATTGCTGGCTTATCCGATTCCCATCCAACCGGATTACTCTCCGCAAGGTCCACCACCATCGCTCTCCTGCCATTCACACCCACCGCCTTAGCATAGGGATCCGGCACTTCATTCTGCCACTTCCCATTGATCATCACCCGGAACGCATAAAATTTCCCACGCAGGTCGCCACCCGCCGTTACGATCCAGGTCCCTTGCTCGGCCTTGCGCATCTCCAATCGTTGGACCGACTCGCCGCCCAGGGGTTTGTCGTACAACACCAGCTCCGCCTGCTCCGCGGGCGGACTCCAGATCCGGAAAAACGATGAACCCCTGCGGTAGGTCAGCCCGAGGTCCTTGCCGTTATACACGGGGTAGAGATCATAATTAATCGTTTGCGCGTTCACTGTCATACTAAAAAATAGCAGAAAGATGGAGACCATCTTTCTGCTTCTTAAAACTTCTCCCTTCATCTTTATACTTCTTCTTTAACTGTTCTTCCATGTTCATCGGCCAGCTTCCGTTGCAACTCAAAAGGCACCGGCAGGTAGTCAGAAAACTGCATCCTGAACTTGGCCCGGCCCTGGCTCATAGAACGGAGCGATGATGAATAATCATCCAGCTCTGCCAATGGAACCTTAGCGGTGATCTTTTGAAAATGTCCTTCATTTCCCATGCCTTCCAACATCGCGCGCCTGCTTTGCAGATCACCGATCACGGAGCCGGTCAGATCATCGGGACAAAATACGTCAACCTGATAGATCGGTTCCAACAACAAAGGATCCGCTTGTTCAAAGGCCTGCTTGAAAGCCATCATCCCCGCAATCTTGAAAGAGATATCATTGCTGTCCACCGGATGCATCTTGCCGTCATACACGCTCACGCGTACATCGCGGACATAAGAGCCGGTGAGTGGACCGTTGGACATCCTTTCCATCACACCTTTCAATATCGAAGGTATGAATCTTGTATCAATGGCGCCACCCACAATACAATTATAATATACCAGCTTACCACCCCAGGGCAAGGGATGCTCTTCCCTGCTCCTGACGTTCAATCCATTAGGATCGGGCATGCCATCGTACCAAGGCTCTATGCGGATATATACTTCCCCGAATTGCCCTGAGCCGCCGGATTGTTTTTTGTGCCGATAGTTGGATTCGGCCGGCCTGCGAATGGTTTCCCGATATGGAATCCGCGGCCGGGAGAATTTTACTTCTACTTTGTGTTGGTTTTCAATTTTCCATTTCGCTACCGCCAAATGCATTTCACCCAAACTTCTGATGAGTGTTTGGTGGAGTTCTGGCGATACTTCAATGATCAAGGTGGGATCTTCTTCACGAAGTGCATGCAGGGCCTGTGCGAGTTTTTCTTCGTCCCCCTTGTTCACCGGATCAATGGCAACCGTCATATTCGGCGGCGGAAACACGATGGGTTCCAACTCTGCATGTTGACCCTTTACATGAAGGGTATTGTTGACGTGCGTGTTCTTCAGCTTCAGCGTGGCACCAATATCTCCTGCCACCAGTTCACTCACCGGTGTGCGCTTATTGCCTTCCACCACAAAGAGCTGGTTGAGTTTTTCAGACACGCCCGTGTTTTCATTCACGAGTTCCATACCTGCTTTCACCGTGCCGGAATACACTTTGAAATAACTGAGTTCACCCACATGCATTTCAGCCGTGGTCTTGTAAATAAAAATGCATGCGGGTCCGTTAGCATCGCAAGTGAGGTAATCTCCCTGCACGGTTTTCTGTGCGGGCATCTCGTTGGCACTGGGGCACACATTATCAATAAATCCCATCAGCCTGCCGCTGCCCATATCTCGTGCGGCGGATAAACAAAACACCGGGAACAGATCATGATGAATCAAACTACGTTTCAGTCCCTCGCGCATTTCATCTTCATCGAGTTCTCCTTTGTCGAGATAATGCTCCATCAAGGTTTCGTCATTCACCGCAACAGCTTCAACCAATTGCAGATGTAACTGGTTGGCGCGTTCGCGTTCTTCCTCGGGAATCGGGAGCTTTTCCGGCTTACCTCCATCTTTAGGAAATTTGTACATCGTCATTTTCAATACATCAATGATGGCATTGAAATCTGGACCCGGGTTCAGTGGATATTGCACCACGGTAACACTCGGACCAAAATGATCTTTCGCCTGTTGTACGGTTCTATCGAAATCCGCTTTCTCATCGTCCAACTTATTCACCGCGATGATGGTGGGTGTCTTGAATTGTTCCGTATAGTCCCAAATGATATCGGCACCTACCTGTACACCATGTTGTGCATCCAGCAACATTACACCGGTGTCGGCTACCCGAAGTGCAGCGATCACTTCGCCAGAGAAATCATCAAAACCGGGTGTATCGATGATATTGATCTTATAGCCTTTCCAGGTGGTGTACATCAGTTTAGAGAAAATGGTATTGCCTCTTTCCTGTTCCAGCGGATGGTAATCGCCCGTTGTATTTCTTTCCTGGATAGTGCCGCGTTTGTTGATGAGTCCTGCTTCAAAGAGCATGCATTCCGCTAAGGTTGTCTTACCGGTACCTGCATGACCGAGCAAGACAATATTTTTGACATGAGTGGTATCAAAATCTGCCATGACAATCGTTTTAATATGTGAGAAGATGCTATCCCAGCTTCTGTGCAAATGAGGTGAACTCATTCTTCAGCTCGCTGAGCGTATGTTCCAGCACTTCGTACCTGTCTTGTAGCGCTTCATGATGGGTCAATGTAGCTTCACTAACCATTCCGGAAGGCCGGCCCAGTTCCCATGCCGCATTGCGTTCATGGTCCTTGATTTCATGTTTGAGCTGGTTGATGTTTTTGAGCTGGATATCGATCTGGTTATCGATGTGTTCTACTTGTGCGAGTTCCGATCGGGGAATCGGTTTGTTGACAATGTCTTGTAGTTGTGTCTTGAAAGAAGAGAGGTCTGTGCGGTACGTTCTGAGTGTGTCCCTCCAGGAGTTGCACTCCCGGTTTAGCTGTGTGAGATCTGTCTGAACCATGGGAGAAAATTTAAACGGTTAAGAGAATATAGAGGTGGGAATTCTCAAGGGTCTGAACCTCTATAAATGTATACAAACTTTCATAAAAAAATCTACCTAGTATCTGTATGAATGTTTCATGAAGGAATGATCATTATCATCCCCATAATTCCTAAATTGTCGTAGATAAATTACCGATGGCTCGCCCGATGAGGTTATACAAAAAACGATTGCTTTTGCTGATCCTGCCCCTGCTGCTCCTTTTGGCTGCCGCAGCTTTTTTTGTCTTCAACAGGCAGGCTGCAGTTGCCGATCCGGAAGGTCTTCCCGAGGTGGTGGATTACAACTACCACATCAGGCCCATCCTGAGCGACCGCTGCTACAAATGCCATGGACCCGATGGGAACAAGAGAGAAGCTGATTTGAGATTAGATACTGAGGAGGGCGCCTATGCTGTGCTGAAGGATGATCCCAAAGGTCATGTGATTGTGCCTTCTGACCCCCTCGCCTCTGCCCTCTACCAGCGTATTAGCACCACTGATACCTCTATGCTGATGCCTCCTCCAACCTCCAACCTTCACCTCCAACCTCGTGAAATACGGTTGATCGAGAAATGGATCAAACAAGGCGCAAAGTTCAAGCCCCACTGGGCCTTCATCCCACCGGTAAAACCCGCGCTGCCTGCAGTATCCAATAAGGACTGGGCGAAGAATGAGATCGATGTGTTTGTTTTGGCGGCGATGACCCAGAAAGGGTTGAAACCGAGTGAAGAAGCGGATAAAGAACGACTGCTCAAACGCGTGTCCATCGATCTGACTGGTCTGCCCCCTGCCCTTTCTTTGCAGGACAGCTTTACAACCAAGGGCTCTGCCCTTACCTATGAGCAGGTGGTAGATCAACTATTGGCTTCGCCGCAGTACGGTGAAAAAATGGCCGTCGGATGGCTTGATGTAGCACGTTATGCCGACTCGCACGGCTACCAGGACGATGGCCTGAGAACGATGTGGCCCTGGCGGGATTGGGTGATCCATGCCTTCAATAAAAATTATTCCTACGAGCAGTTTGTGACCTGGCAGCTGGCCGGTGATCTGCTGCCCAATGCAAGTTTAGAACAGTTGCTCGCTTCCGGCTTTAACCGCAACCACAAGATCACCCAGGAAGGCGGCGTAATCCCGGAAGAGTATCGGATTGAATATGTAACGGATCGCACCAATACATTTGGTAAGGCCTTTCTGGCATTGACCTATGAATGTGCAAAGTGTCATGATCATAAATACGATCCCATTTCACAGAAAGACTATTACAGCACATTTGCGTTTTTCAACCAGGTGGATGAAAAAGGATATTTCGGTGATATCTCTGTTGCATCCCTCGGCGATCCACCGAACATGAAGATCACTACACGGCAGGTAGACTCCGTGCTTCAATTCATTCATAAAACGGATACGTCTGCAGTAACGGTCATGATCATGAAAGACACCGTACAAAGGCGCGCAACCCGTTTGTTGAAACGCGGCGCCTACGATCAGCCGGCGGATACGGTCCTATTCAACACACCGCGTGCAGTACTTCCTTTCGATAGTAATCAATACCCCAATAACAGATTAGGTCTTGCCCGCTGGTTGTTTTCGAAAAAACATCCGCTTACCGCAAGGGTGTTTGTGAACCGCGTGTGGCAAGAATTCTTTGGAAAAGGACTCGTGAAAACCTCCGGTGATTTTGGAATGCAGGGAGAACTGCCCAGCCATCCGGAGTTGCTGGATTGGCTTGCGGCGGATTTTATGGAGCATGGGTGGGATGTGAAGCGGTTGGTCAGGCTGATTGTCACTAGTAACACGTATAAACAGGGTTCAGGTGGAAGGTGGAAGATGGAAGCCGATCCGGAGAATATCTACCTTTCCCGTTACTCACGGACAAGGCTAACCGCAGAAGAGCAAAGGGATCTTGTGCTGGCCAGCAGTGGTTTGTTGGTGAGAACGATTGGCGGTCCGAGTGTGAAGCCTTATCAGCCCAAGGGAATTTGGGAAGCGAGCACATCGGGCCGTGGACAACTGCAGAAATACGTGCAGGATCATGGCGATAGTCTATACCGCAGAACGATGTACACCTTCATCAAACGCACGGTGCCGCCTCCGGCCATGCTGGTTTTTGATGCGTCTAACCGCGACCAGTGTGAGGTGCGAAGATTGAGGACGAGTACACCCTTGCAGAGTCTGGTGATGTTGAATGATCCGCAGGTGTTGGAAGCTGCGAGGGTGATGGCGCAGCGGCTGCAAGATGGAAGGTTGAAGGTGGAAGGTGGAAGGAACCCGATTGAAACGGCGTTCCGATTGATTGCTTGCAGGAGGCCGAGTGCTAAGGAGCTTTCTTTATTGGAGGAGTATTATGAGGAGTTGGTGGTGGATTTTAAGAAGCAGCCGGAGAAGGCAAAGAAAATGTTGGCGCAGGGTGAGTTCAAACAAATACCAACAGCGGATCCTGTGGCCACGGCGGCTTTGATGCAGGTGATCCACACGATTTACAATATGGACGAAAGTCAAAATAAAAACTAGATGCAGGAAGATCTGAACAGACATCGTCTCAATGTGAGCCGGAGAAAATTTCTGGCTTCTGCTGGCCTGGGGCTTGGTACCATCGGACTGGGATCTTTGTTGGTTCCCGGTTTGTTTAAAGCCAAGGCCTCGGAAGAAAGCGGACTGCCCATCGGCCTCCCCCATTTTGCACCCAAGGCCAAACGCATCATTTATTTATTCCAGAATGGCGCACCTTCTCAACTGGAAAGTTTTGATTACAAACCATTGTTGAATGAGATGCAGGGCAAGGATCTGCCCGCATCCATCCGCATGGGACAAAGGCTAACGGGAATGACGTCTAACCAGGACAAGTTTCCACTGGTGGGTTCCAAATTCAAGTTTGCGCAGTATGGTCAGTCGGGAGCATGGGTATCGGAGTTATTTCCTCATATGGCCTCTATAGTGGATGAACTATGTATCATCAGAAGCGTGCACACCGATGCGATCAATCATGATCCCGCCCTCACTTTTTTCCAGACTGGTGCACAACAGGGCAACCGCCCCAGCATGGGTGCATGGATGAGTTATGGGCTTGGTAGTGAAAATCAGAATCTGCCTGCTTTCAGTGTTTTATTGAGTAAGGGAAGGGGCAATGGCCAGGGCGTCTATTCTAAACTATGGACCAATGGATTTCTGGACAGCATGCACCAGGGTGTTGTATTCAGCAGCGGGGATGATCCTGTCTTGTATTTGAAGGATCCGGAGGGACAGGATCGGATGGACAGAAGATCGATGTTAGACAAACTTGGTGCGTTGAATGAAATGGCTTTTAGTGAATACGGAGATCCTGAAGTGAAGAATAAGATTCAGCAATATGAGATGGCCTATCGTATGCAAACGGCAGTGCCGGAGCTGACGGACCTGAGTAAGGAAACAGACGATATCATTCGCATGTATGGACCAGACGCACTGGTGCCCGGAACCTTTGCCGCCAACTGTTTGCTCGCGAGAAAACTATCCGAGGCCGGCGTGCGCTTTGTGCAATTGTATCACCAGGGCTGGGACCAGCACGGCAACCTCGTAGGGGAAATGCCGCTGCAAGCCAATGACGTGGATAGGGCTTCAACAGCGCTTGTGATGGATCTGAAGCAACGAGGCTTGCTGGATGAAACACTGGTGATCTGGGGTGGCGAGTTTGGCCGGACCAACTATTGCCAGGGCACCATCTCCAAAGACAATTATGGCAGGGACCATCACCCACGCAGCTTCTCCATCTGGATGGCCGGTGGTGGTGTGAAGCCCGGTATCGTTTACGGAGAAACCGATGAGTTTGGGTACAACATCGTGAAAGATCCCGTGTCTGTGCATGATCTGCACGCCACCATTTTGCATTTGATGGGCTTAAATCACGAGCAGCTCACGTACAAACACCTAGGCAGGCGTTACCGGCTCACCGATGTGGAAGGTAAACTGGTGGAGGGCCTGATGGCGTGAGTATGCGAAATTCCTGGGTTACATATTTACTCGCAAGCCTCAACCTGTTGCTGTTGTTTCTTGCTGCATTTCATTCCAACCTCCAACTTCCAACTTTCTTAGCCTGGAGCGGAAGACTACATCCGATGCTCCTCCATTTTCCGCTGGCGCTGATATTGGTCACCGTTGCTTTGCAATTGGTGCGCCTTCCCCCTTCCACCTTCCACCTGCTAACTTTCCTCTCTGCCCTCACCGCTTCCACCGCTGCCCTACTCGGTCTCTTCCTCTCCACCAGTGGTGAATATGATAACGACCTGCTTCAAAAGCACCTATGGCTGGGCGTTAGTATCAGTGTGTTGGCCTTCCTGTTCTGGTTGTTTCGCAACACCATTTTCTGGAAACGATTGTGTATGGTGTTGATTGTTCCCGTACTCATTCTCGGCAGTCACTACGGCGCCAGCATCACCCATGGAGAAGACTATTTGGATTGGCCGGTTAGTAGTGCAGCAACGCAACAACTCAACATTACGGATAGTACTGCCGTCTATGAGGCACTTGTACAGCCCATTCTGGCCAGCAAATGCTATTCCTGTCACAATGAGAAAAAAGCAAAAGGCGAGTTGATCATGACCTCCGTGGCTGCTTTGCTGAAGGGTGGAAAGAATGGTCCGTTATGGAAACCCGGTGATCCGCTGAATAGTCACATGCTTCAGCGTGCACAGCTTTCAGAAGACGATAAGAAACACATGCCCCCAAGAGGCAAGCCACAGTTGAGTGCGCAGGAGCTAACCATTTTAGAACTATGGATTGCAAAAGGCGCAGATCTGCAAAAACGTTTTTTAGACTATGATGCTGCGGATTCTTTTCGCCTGGCCATGCAGGGTTTCATTCCTAAAAAAGCTATTGGCAACACCTATTCATTTGAAGCGGCCAGTACTTCACTCATTCAATCCCTGCAGACACCCTATATGTATATTTCGCCTGTAGCAACAGGATCTCCGGCATTATCCGTCAGATGTATGATCAGCAGTAAATTTGATCCCACCGCGCTGAAATCATTGGAGAAAATAAAGGAACAGATCGTAGAAATAAACCTGAGTGGGATGCCGGTAAATGACGAAGATCTTGCCCTGCTTGCAGGCTTTGAACACCTGGAACAGCTTATCCTGAACAATACGTCTATCTCCGGAAAAGGCCTGGCTTACTTAAGCAAATTGACCGCTTTGAAAACCCTGGCATTGTCTGGTACACTCGTCACTGGTGCAGACCTAAAGATCCTCACTGCTATGCCGGCACTCAAGACGGTCTATTGCTGGAACACCAAGGTAGACAGCAGCGGCATCATTGCCTTACAGCCTGCTAACAAAAATATACAATGGGTACTCGGGTACCAGCCAAACCAACACGAAGTATTGAAACTCACCACGCCGGTATATGTGGAGCGCGATAAGCCCATTCTACAGGTAGGCGATACCGTTAGACTAAAACATCCCATGCCAGGTGTCAACATCTATTATACATTGGATGGCAGTGCGCCAGACAGTTTACGTTCAACAAAATATCCCGGGTACCTGGTGATCAATCAAGCCAGCAGGATTAGGGCCATCGCCTGCAGGCCAGGATGGCTAACCAGTGATACCCTTGAGAAAAGGGTTTGGGTGCAGTCGACCCCTCCCCGATCAGCCAAGCTCAACAGTCCTTCAGATACCACCTATAAATTACTTGGCGGTCCCAGCCTGGTAGATGGAAAAATCGGTGATGTAAACAACTTCACAGAGCATTGGATGGGCTTTCACGGCACGGTTTGTGACCTGAGTGTTTCTTTTGACAAACCGATGGCCTTCCGTGAAGTAGTTGTAAGCACACTCAAAAAAACAGGTCCGCATATCTTCCCTCCCTCTCATCTTGAACTCTGGGCAGGGAATGACACATTGAATATGGTCAAGCTGTCAAGCTATGATCCCGCCATTCCGGATCATTATGACCAGGACAGGATTGACGCGCAGATCCTCCCCAGCAAAGGTTCCTATCAATATTATCGGTTGAAAATCTATCCGGTAAAAGCTCTACCGAAATGGCATGATGGTAAAGGGAAAAAAGTATGGATCTTTATAGACGAGGTCTTCTTTAACTAAGAGGCATCGGATTTTGCAAAGGCCTCCACCAGTTGCTGCGTAAGATCATTGCCGAGTTCTTCAATGCGATGCATCATTTCACCGGCGAGTGGAATATTTCTGGGCGTTGGCTTCCATGATTCCAGATAGTTCAGTGGCTCCTCCAGTATCTCATACACGCCCAGCACCGCAAAAGTAGTTTTCATATCATGCGCGGTTTCATTCACGGTCTGGTGATCACCCGCCATCAATGATTCGCGTAATTTATTGATCTCCTTGGGCAAAGTATCTGCAACGCGCAGTACTACAGACTCCACAAATTCTGCGTTCCCGCTCGCCACCTTACGCAGGTATTCCAGATCAATGGCGTGCTGATGCTGTTGATGCGGTGTATAGAACTCGAGGGTTTCAAACAACTCTTCATCTTTGATGGGCTTGGTCAGGTAGGCATCCATGCCCGCCGCCAGGCAGTTTTGTTTTTCGGCTACTTCTGCAAATGCAGACAGTGCAATCACAGGTACATCGGAATGCAGTTCTTCACGGATCTTTCGGGTAGCTTCCTTTCCATCCATGCCCGGCATCTGAAGGTCCATCAACACCACATGAAACGGTTGCTCTTTCAATATCCGTAGGGCTTCAGGTCCATTGGAGACCAGCGTATATTGCACGCCATAGGCTTTGAGCATCGCACCCAACATATCACGGTTCAGCGCATTATCATCAACCGCGAGGATCTGCATATTAGCCGGAAGTTTTCTGGTACTTAACTTCTCCTGCGCCACCACAATTTCTTCCTGTTGATCATCCATCACTTCATAAGGTATGGTCACGTGAAACACAGAACCCTTACCCAACTTACTTTCCACGGTGATGGTGCCACCCTGCATGATGAGCATCTCGCGTGTGATAGAGAGGCCAAGACCGGTGCCTGCCAGGTTACGGGTGTTGTTCCCTTCTACCTGGTAAAACCGTTCAAAGATCCTCGGTAACTTATCTTCCGGCATGCCGATGCCCGTATCAGATACATCGATCTGCATCATTACTTTATCATCGCTCATCTCCCGGCATTTCGCCGAAACAATGATGCTGCCTTCATTGGTGAACTTGATGGCGTTATAGGTAAGATTGAGCAATACCTGCAATAACTTAACACTGTCGCCTTTCAAATGATCCGGAATCTGATCATCAATATCACATCTAAATTCCAAACCTTTCTCGTTCACTTTATCCCGCACAATATCATACAGCGCACTCATTTGCTCCCGGAACTTAAATGGGTTGGAGGCGATGCGGATATAGCCGGAACGGATCTTGGAATAATCCAGCACCTCGTTGATCACATTCAGCAAAAGTTCACCGGAGGTTTTGATCGACTTAATATATTTCTGCTGGTCCGTATCCAGTTTGGTCTTTAATAACAGGTTCGTATAACCGAGAACGGAGTTCAACGGGCTGCGGAGTTCATGGGTCATGGTGTCCATGAACTGGTCTTTCACATGCTGCGCCTTCTGTTCATTGGCGATGGCTTCTTTCAGGTTTCTATTCAGTCGTGACACCTGGAAGATCTTGTATACAGTGAAGGCTGCAAACACCAGAAATATAAATGAGGTCAGGTGCGGAATGGCATAGTCCAGCGAGATGATGTCTACCTTGTCTTGTCGCGCTTGCTCACTGCGCCTATCAACCTCTACGTTGATATCGCTTTCCAATTGTTTTGCGCGCAGGTTGAGCTCGTTCTGCAGCGCAATGGTTTTATCCGATCCGATCATTTTCCATGCCCGGGTTGGATTTTCCAGCCAGGCTGCGATGATAGCGTGTTCATGCTCCAGCTTGGACTGGATCGACTGCCGCAGGTTCACCAAATGATCCACCGGCGTGATATCGTCTACCCGTTGGGTAAAGAGAATGGCATTTCTGTTGAGACTGTCTTCCAGACTGCGGACTAGAGGAAGTTTGGACCGATCCCCGGCAATGATCATGGCCCGAACGGCCTGTTCATGCATATGCAGCTGATCTGTGATATCCCGTACCTGGGCACCCAGCTCCTGGTATTGGACGATTTGTTCGTGGTTGATTGTGTAGCGTTTGATGGCCCGGTTCACCTTCATTTCGAAATAGTAATTCACCCCGATGCCCAGCAGGAGCAGGACCAGGAAGAAGTAGTCTCCGAAGATCGTTTTGAGGTTAAGCCTGAATTTATCCATCCTTCGCGTCAAAAATACAATGAAAATCAGCGGGATACGGGAAATTCTATAACGCAGGAACCTGAGCATTTATTGAGGGGCAATTTGCTTAATTTGCATGGTTCATGATTCCGCAGGAGACTATACAGCAAATCCAGAACCGCATCGATATCATCGAGATCATCGGTGGGTTCGTGAAATTGAAGAAACGGGGTACCAACTACCTGGGGCTTTGTCCGTTCCACAATGAGAAATCGCCCTCCTTCACCGTCTCCCCTTCCAAGGAAATCTACAAGTGTTTCGGCTGCGGAAAATCCGGCAATACCATCAGCTTCCTGATGGAGCATGAGAAGTACTCCTACGTAGAGGCCCTGAAATGGCTGGCCACGAAATACAATATTGAGATCGAGGAGACCTTCGCCAATCCGGAGCAGCGTTTACAGCAACAAACAGCGGAAAGCCTTTTTATTGTCAACAAGTTTGCGCAGGAGTTTTTTGCCAATATCCTGTTCAATGAGCAGGAAGGGATCACCGCCGGACTGGGCTATTTGAAAGAGCGGGATTTCCGGGAGGAAACGATCCGCAAGTTTCAGCTGGGCTATTGCCCGGAAAACGGTCAGGCCTTCAGCCAGGCAGCGCAGAAACAACAATACAATCCAGAACTGCTGGTGAAGAGCGGGCTGGTGGTGAACCGGGATGAGCGACTGGTAGATAACTATCGTGGGCGCGTCTTGTTTCCTATTCACAACCAAAGTGGGAAAGTGATTGGGTTTGGGGCGAGGTTGATCCGCAAAAACGATCGGGCCCCCAAATACATCAATACGCCGGAGAATGAGATCTATGTGAAGAGCAAATTGCTCTATGGCATGTACTTCGCGCGGCAGGCCATCGATAAACAGAATGAGTGTTTGCTGGTAGAGGGATATACCGATGTGATCTCTTTGCACCAGGCCGGGATTGAAAATGTGGTGGCTTCGGGTGGTACATCTTTGACGGTTGATCAACTCAGGTTGATCCGAAAATACACGCACAACCTCACTATTATTTATGATGGTGATGCGGCCGGTGTCAAAGCGGCGATGCGCGGATTGGACCTTGCGTTGGAAGAAGGCTTGAATGTAAATCTGGTGTTGATTCCGGACAATGATGATCCGGACAGTTATGTGAAAAAGATCGGTGCCGCTGCTTTTCAGGATTACATTACTAAAAATCGCAAAGACGTCATCCTGTTCCAACTGGAAGTGGCGTTGAAAGATGCAGGTACAGATTCCAGTAAGAAATCAGCGGTGGTGAACCAGATCGCGGAATCCATCGCCAGGGTCAATAAGACTGAAGACTTCACGCGGCAACAAGACTATATCAAGCGCAGTGCGCAGTTGATGAAGATCGATGAGGAAGGTCTCACTGCGCTGGTCAACAAACACATCCGGGAACGGATCCAGACGGAAGAAAAAAAACAACAGTATCAACAAGCGCCTGTTGAAGAATACATTCCCGAAGATCCGGGTGTAGGGGATTTGAATGATCTGCTTTCACCGGATGAAAAACAGGAGCACGCCATGGTACGTGCGTTGATGGAATTTGGCACCCGACCCTGGGATGAAAGCATCACGGTGGCCGACCATGTTTTTACGGAGATCGATGAAAATGGATTGGCCGAGATGATTGACAACAAGCAACTCGTGCGCATGATTGATGTGTACAAAGAGATGTATCAGAAGGGCGAAGATCCCGGTCCAAAAAGTTTCCTCTATCATCCGGACCAGCAGCTGAACCAGATCGCCGTTTCCCTGATGGACAATTCCAATTTTGAGATCAGTCATCACTGGAAGACGAGTTTCGACCGCCACACGCCCTCACGGGACGAAGTGTATCGGGAAGAAGTAATGTCTTGCATGAACTACCTCAAGCTGCGCAAGATCAAACGCCTCATTGCCGAGAATCAGCAGGACATGGAACGCAGCACCAGTGTTGAAGAGCAGCTCAGTCTCGTAGAAGTGCATAAGCATTTAAAGGAGTTGGAGATGCAGTTGGCGAGAAATATTGGGACGGTGATTATCAAGTAGGCATCAGGCACTGGGCATTGGGCATTGAAGAAACTATGCCATGGTTTTTTTCTGAATAGTATCGATTAAAAATTCAAACTCTGCTTCATTCATTGAAGCCTTCGGGAATAAGTAGTTTTCTTTTGCTGTTAAGAAAACGAAATTGCTTTCCAACTGATAAGATATAACGTATTTCCAACTCTCGAAAACTTCTGAGTTGTCCCGTCGCAGTAGAAATCCTTTGTCAGAAATTTCAATGGTATTTGTTTGATACTTTGCTATCCCATCAATTGAAGCAGTGATTGATTTCTTCCACTTTACAATAGCAATAACGGGAATCAGAATCATAATTAGGGTTGACAACCAGGATATCCCCAGCATCACGGTAAGTACAACATAGTTATTTGCCTTGAAGGAGTGGTAGGATGACACCGCCAACGATAAAGTAATGACCAATAGAACCAGCAACATCTTTCGGATGCGCTTGTTCCGAAGAATATTTCCTAGATCGCTCAGCTGATACACGTCTTCGAAAGCTTTGCGTGTGTTGGTTAGCTCAATAATCCTGCTCATGGGGATGGAGATCGAAAAATAGTTCGCTTTGGGCAGTTCTGGTAGCACGCTAAGAAAACAACATAAGCGAAAAACGACGCGCTCTGCAACCTCGCTACCTGCGACCTAAATCATTGCCGAACTGCCATATTGCCGAATTGCCACATTGAATCTATGCTTCGGCTAATTCCTCTTGGGGAACCCTGATCCCTTGCTTTGAAAACCTTACGGCTGTCCAAACATGATCCAGCTGGGTTTCCAGTACGGACTCAAAGCCTTTACTTTTTAGGCAGGCCCAGGTACACTGGCGGTTGAGGTCGCTGACTATTTTTGAAGTGGCTTTGGGATAGGCGATCCAGAGTTTGCCTTCTTCATGCATGGCGGGAAGTACATCCTGCATGATGGAGCCGAGTTGGTTCTGGTTCACGGCGAACACCAGGGCAAAATCAATACGTCTAGATTTCAACAGCGGGGTAACGCTCTTGGAAAAAGATACCTTGACAAATTGTTTCTCAATTGAGGAGGGTAAACCCTGAATCAGAAGATTCTTCTCATCATTGAGTTGAAGTTTTTCAAAGACAGTTTGAGTCATGCTTCAACAATTTTAAGAGTGAGAGTGCAAAATTAGTTAACTAATCGTTAATAAACAAGTAAAAGCCGGTTCATCAAAGGTGGTGCAGATTAGTGCCTGAACCGCCTGCGGTCGCGGTATTTCAGGATAGGAGCCTTGCTTTCGCTGCCCCTGAGTAATCTGGTAATGTTCTTCTGGTGGGTGAGGATAACGAGTAAGGCTACGGCGATGGCAAAGACCCTGTAGGTTTCATTGTCCACGTTAAAAATGACGAGGATGAATATTGGAAAAGCAAGGCTTGCCAGGATAGAACTCAGTGATACAAAACGGGTTAGAAAAAGCACCATCAGGAAAACGCCGACGCTGCCGAGGGCAGACCAGGGCGAAATGCCAAGTACCAAACCGAAGAGGGTGGCTACACCCTTTCCGCCACGGAACTCAGCGAAGATGGGATAGATATGGCCTATAACGGCGGCCAGGCCCAAGCCAATCTGGAAATTGGTACGGGCGAAATCATTCTCTACATAATACGGTAAAAGGAAGGCCAGTTTAACGGCGAGAAGCCCCTTCAGCATGTCAATCAACATCACGAAGGAACCCCATTTGGAGCCGAGCACCCGAAAGGTGTTGGTTGCACCGGCGTTACCACTGCCATAGTCGCGGATGTCGATCTGAAATTTAGATCTGCTCACCCAAACGGCGGTGGGAATGGATCCCAATAAATATGCTAGTATAACAAGAGCCAGTTCGTTCATCTAGATATTCAAGGTTGCTACAAAGGTACTCAATATTAAGGAATTATTACCGAACCACAATAGCAATTAGCAAATAGCTATTAGCTATTGTAGAACGTAATAGCAAGCCAATTATTCTGTTCAGAGACCAATTTGGGTTCTCCTAATAATGGCACATATGCGGCCTTAATGTCTTGTAAATCACCGCTTAAGACTCCACTGAGTGCCAGTATCCCGTTGGGAGCCAGTGATTTACATATATCATTCACGCAGGCCAGGAGTACGTGTTTGTTAATGTTGGCGAGCACCACATCATAAGTTTCACCTGCCGGAATCTGATCTGCGAGGCGGACGTCGATTTTCCGGCATTGGTTCTGCTCCAGATTTTCTTTTGTGTTCTCGATACTCCAGTGATCATTGTCGATAGCCAGGATCCCATCGGCCCCCATCTTTTCCGCCAGGATAGCCAGCACGCCGGTGCCGGTACCGAAATCCAGCACTTTCTTTCCTTGCAATGCCATACTTCCCATCGCCTTCATCATGAGCCAGGTGGTGGCATGGTGTCCTGTCCCGAAGCTCATCTTCGGCGTGATCACAATCTCATATTTTGGTCCTTGAATTGGCGCGTGGAAATGTGCTCGCACGGCCACGAGAGCATCCACCACTACGGGAGAAAAAGACTACTCCCATTCTTCGTTCCAGTTCTTCTCCTGGATTGTATTCACGCGGTACTCAAATACCTTTTCTTCTGCCAGCGCATCAAGCGCAACGCCATTGAATTCCTCATTGGCGATATAGGCCTTGAGTTGTTTGGTGTCTTCCTCAAAACCATCGAAACCCAATACCGCCAGCTCCGCAAGTAAGATCTCTCGACGGGCTGCTTCTGATTCGGAGATGATGACCTCTTTATAGAATTTCATAAGTGAAAGGCTATTTGCTATTAGCTAATGGCTAGTAGCATAATTAAAAATAGCTATTAGCAATTAGCTAATAGCTATTCATTCAGGCACTGCCACATTAGTTATTCTCTCTGCGGGGAGGCCTGCGATCTCCGTCCCTTCTCTGCGGACGCTCAGACCTTTCACCTTCTGGGCGCTCAGGCCTTTCTACATATCCTTCAGGTTTTGGCATCAGCACTTTCCTGCTGAGCTTGAACTTGCCGGTCTTAGGATCAAGTCCGATGAGTTTTACTTTTACCACATCGCCTTCAGACAGCACACCATCGAGGGTTTCCAGACGCTTCCAGCTTACTTCACTGATGTGGAGCAAACCTTGCTTGCCGGGAAGGAACTCTACGAATGCGCCGTATGGCATGATGGATTTCACTTTTGATTCGTATTCACCACCTACTTCAGGAACAGACACAATGCCTTTCACCCACTCAACCGCTTTCATCAGGCCTTCTTTGTCTTTACTGAAGATGCTCACTTCACCAAAGTTGCCAACCTCTTCCAGATTGATGGTGGTTCCTGTTTCGCGCTGGATCTCCTGGATGATCTTACCACCTGGGCCGATCACTGCACCAATGAATTCTTTCTCGATGAAGAGTTTCTCCATCCTTGGCGCATGTTGCTTCACCTCTTCACGGGCTGCAGGGATACACTCGTACATGGCATCAAGGATATGCAACCTGCCGCGACGTGCCTGTTCCAACGCTTCACGCATGGTCTGCATGCTAAGGCCATCTACTTTGATGTCCATCTGAACACCGCAGATACCATCGCGGGTACCGGTCACTTTAAAGTCCATATCACCCAGGTGATCTTCATCGCCGAGGATGTCAGACAGGATCGCATATTTTCCATCGCCACGGGTAACAAGACCCATTGCGATACCACTTACGTGCTTAGGAACAGGAACACCTGCATCCATCAGCGCCAGTGAACCTGCGCAAACCGTTGCCATGGATGAAGAACCATTTGATTCCAGGATATCACTCACCACGCGCACTGTGTATGGATAATCATTACCCGGCATCATCTGCTTCAGGGAACGTTGAGCCAAAGCACCGTGACCTACTTCACGTCTGCCGGGACCGCGCAAGAACTTGATCTCACCGGTAGAGAATGGAGGGAAATTATAATGCAAAATGAACTTACTATATTCAGATACCGCAGCACTTTCAATCAACAGCTCATCTAAAGGCGTACCTAAGGTAACTGTTGTAAGTGATTGTGTTTCACCACGTGTGAAGAGTGCGGCACCGTGGGGAGAAGGGAGAATATCCACTTCCATGTTGAGCTGGCGTACCTGGTCCAACTGACGACCATCGAGCCTGATCTTTTCATCGATCATCATATTACGCACCACTTCCCACTTCAGGTCTTCGTAGTATTTGCCGGCAAGTTTCTTATCGGCATCAGTGATCTCTTCACCTAAAGAAGCGATGAGTTCGTCTTTAATTTGTTTGTAGGCATCGCTACGCTCGTTCTTTGAAGAACCTTTGCGGGATACTTCATACACACGTTGTTTTGCGAAAGCGATGACCTTGTTGTTCAGTTCTTCGTTCACTACCGGCTTCGTATAGTCGCGCTTGCCCGTAACCCCAACCTTATCACGCAGTTCTTTCTGCGCGTTGATCTGGATGCGGATGGCATCATGTGCCACTTGCAACATTTTCACGAGGTCTTCTTCAGCACATTCCTTAGATTCACCTTCCACCATCATGAGGTTTTTCTCTGTGGCGGCGATGATATAGTTCATGTCTGACTCAGCCATCTGTGAGCGCGTAGGGTTGATGACAAATTCACCATTTACGCGGCCTACCCTTACTTCAGAGATGATCTCTTTAATGGGCACGTCAGAAACTGCCAGGGCTGCTGAGGCGGCGAGACAGGCCAGGGAATCCGGCATCACTTCAGAATCAGAAGAGATGAGGGTTACAATCACCTGAACTTCGCAAAAATAATCTTCCGGGAACAGGGGCCTGAGGGCCCTATCGATCAAACGACTGATCAAAATTTCATAATCGCTCAGCCTTCCTTCTCTTTTGAAAAATGAACCTGGGATACGGCCGGCAGAAGCGAATTTTTCCATGTAGTCAACGCTGAGCGGGAAAAACTCTTGTCCTTCTTTGGCATCTTTATTGGCACAGACAGTTGCGAGCAGCACACAGTTACCCTGCGTTACTGTTACGGAACCATCTGCCTGGCGTGCAAGTCGTCCAGTTTCCAAACTGATCTTCTGTCCATTAAGATCGATGATGGAACTGATGGGTTGTGATAACATAATTAGATATTAAATAGAGCGGGCAATAAATGACTATTCCCAACAAGGTGTTGGGAATAGTCTGAGTATGTTGAGTTATTTCCTTAAACCTAGTTTCTCAATCAGGGCGCGATATCCCATGAGGTTTGTTTTGCTCAGGTAAGTAAGAAGCGTTTTACGCTTTCCAACTGATTTCATCAGTCCGCGGTGTGTAGAAAAATCTTTCTTATTTTGCTGCAGATGGGAAGAGATATGATTGATCCTCTCCGTTAACAGCGCGATTTGGGCTTCTATAGAACCGGTGTTCTTTTCATTTCCACCAAATTCACTAAAAATTTTTGCCTTTTTTTCTGAAGTTAAAGCTGACATCTCAATGTTTTTTTTGTTGCATCCAAAGTTTACCTACTATAAATAGTCTGCAAAGGTAGGACTTTTTGGCCTAAAAGGCCAAAAATAATGTGACAATTTGGAAATGCGGCAGTGCCGGAGAAAAGCAAGGGAGAACGTAAAGGGAGAAGTGCGAAGGGGGTTCTTCGCACTTCTCCCTTTATCTTCTCCCTCGCGATACCTGAGGTTTAATTCATATACCTAAGGTTTCTGGCATAAAGGACCACAAAAACCAGCCCTACCCCGGCGAACAGCATGCCCATACCATAGGCCAGGGGATTGCTAAGCCCATACACCCAGAACGGGACGGCTGCAAAGGCTACTGTGCCCAAAAGGTAGATCCAGAACCCTATTTTCTTTAGCCTGAACATCATAAATGCCCCGAAAAGGGTGAGCAGGCTGGTAATGATGGATCCAAGTGCATATTTCTTGATTTTCTCAGGGCTAATCATATCGGTAGCTTTTTCCATGACCTTCCTGGCGCGTTCCGCATCATCCCCTTCGCCCTTGTCCAGGTTCACTTTCACATTCCCTTTATCCATTTGTTGCTTGATCAGGGCAGAGGTCAGGTCTGCTTCCCGATACTGGTTGATTCCCGTGACCACAAGAAATGTACTTCCGATGAGGCTTAGCACGCATAAAATGGTCAGAAAATCGGTCCTCCCCTTATGTTTTGCTTCCATATCCATGAATATGGTTACAAGTTTAAAACTTGATTGGGAATAATCGGCTAATTTTCCGGCTTTATTCCATCCATGAAAAGAATCCTTTGCTGTGTAACCAATGACCTTTATACGGACCAGCGCATGGCCCGGATCTGTGGTTCCCTGGCGGCGAAAGGGTTCCGGGTTCAGTTAATTGGGTCAAGGGGAGGGCATCCAAGGCCGCTGGTAGCCGCCGACTATGAGCAGGTGAGATTATACACATATTTCCGAAAGGGTAAGCTCTTTTACCTGGAATATAACCTCCGGCTGTTTTTTTATCTACTCCGGCAAAAAGCAGACATTCTGGTGGCCATCGATCTGGACACCATCGTTCCCGTATATCATGTCTCCCGCCTCAGGAAGACCGCCCGGGTATATGATGCCCATGAGCTGTTTACCGAAATGAAAGAGGTGGTCAGCCGAAAAAACATTCATCGGATCTGGAGCTGGGTGGAAAGGACCTACCTGCCCAGGTTTCCGCTGGGATATACGGTTTCAGGATCCATCGCCCGGCATTTTGCTGAAAAATACGGGGTGAGCTACGCCGTGATCCGTAACCTGCCCTCAGGCGGTCCGATGGCCCTGCCTATCTCCCATCGGAAAAAATATTTCCTCTACCAGGGCGCCGTGAACGAGGGCCGCGGGTTTGAGGCGCTGATCCCGGCCATGACTAAAGTGGATGCGCCATTAATAATATATGGTGAAGGGAATTTTTCAGATCAATGTAAAGCGTTGATCCAACAATATGGTGTGGGGGACAAAGTGACGATGATGGGTGCGGTACCCCCATCGGCCCTCAAAGCCATCGCCCAGACGGCCTATGCGGGCATTAACCTCGTGGAGGCCCTGGGACTCAACCAGATTTATTCTCTCGCGAATAAGTTCTTCGACTATATCCAGGCCGGGATCCCGCAGGTCACGATGGCCTTTCCGGAATACCAGCAGATCAATGAACAATACGGTGTAGCTGTGCTGGTCAGCGATCTGGATCCCGATAATATTGCCGCGGCAATGAACAAAGTATGGCTCGATGAGGTTACCTATGCAGAAATGAGTGGACGGTGTGCACGTGCAGCTGCCGAGCTCCGATGGGAGGAGGAAGAAAAAACCTTGCTTCTTTTCTATCAACAAATCGTGGACAGCGTTGGATAAACATCTTCATATTATCTCTTTTGACGTGCCTTTCCCCGCCAACTACGGTGGCGTTTTTGAAATTTACCACACCCTCCGCTCCTTACATCGGGAAGGGATAAAGATCCATCTTCACTGTTTCGACTATGGCCGCGGGCAACAGCCGGAGTTAAAGAAGTATTGCGCAACGGTAGACTATTACGAGCGTCACATGGGACACAAGGGATTTTCCATGAAGCTCCCTTACATCGTAAGCTCGCGGGCCAACCCAATGTTGCTCGAGAATCTTTCTAAAGACAACCATCCCATATTACTCGAGGGCATCCACACCAGTTATTATCTGCAAGACGAAAACTGGAAGAACAGAAAGGTGGCCTTGCGTTTGCACAATATTGAACACGAATATTACAGACAGCAGGGCAAACAAAGCAACTCTCTCCTGCGCAAACTATATTTCTGGAACGAGAGCCGATTATTGAAAGCTTACGAGAAAAAGATTGCAAACAGATGCCTTGTACTTGCAATGGTTGAGAAAGATGCGAACTACTATCGCACCCAACTCGGTTCAAAACAATCGGCTTTTCTCCCACCCTTTATTGGTTGGGATTATCCGCACTGTGAAGAAGGCGTTGGTCATTTTGTTTTATATCATGGCAACCTGGCGGTGGAAGAAAACCATCGTGCGGCAACATGGTTGCTACAGGAAGTCTTCAATAATGTGGAGATCCCTTTTGTGATTGCAGGCAAGGATCCTTCACCCGCATTGGAAGCATTGGCGCACCAGCAACAACATACATGCATGGTCAGTAATCCATCAGACCTGGAAATGGAAGATCTTATCAAGAAAGCCCAGATCCATATCCTGCCTTCCTTCACAGATACTGGTGTGAAGTTTAAATTGTTGCACGCAGTTTTTTGCGGAAGGCATATTGTAGCGAATGAAGAAATGCTGGAAGGCACCAAACTGGATAGCGCCTGTCACGTGGCTAAGAATGCCGATGCATTCAAATCTATCCTCATGCAATTATATCGCAAACCATTCACGGACGACGAAATCAGTTTGCGGGAAAAATTATTGCACCACTACTACAACAATACGGATACGGCTAGGCGCCTTATCTCGTGGCTATGGTAGCATTGTCGTGCACACGACCACCCTCAGTTTTAATGGTTCTTGCAGGGAATTTATTGATCACCATGAAATCATGCGTGGCCATCACAATGGCCGATCCTGATTCTTTTGATACTTGCATGAGCAGGTTCATGATCTCGTCACTGGTTTCGGGATCCAGGTTACCGGTGGGTTCATCCGCGAGAATCAGTTTGGGGGAATTCAACAAGGCTCTGGCAATGTCAATTCTTTGTTGCTCGCCACCAGACAATTCAAATGGATATTTAAACCCTTTTGTTTTGAGGCCCACTTTCTCCAGTACGTCCTGGATCTTGTCTTCCATCAGTTTTTTATCTTTCCAACCTGTGGCTTGCAATACAAACTCAAGGTTATCATGCACATTCCTGTCTGTCAGCAATTGAAAATCCTGAAACACGATACCGATGGTCCTGCGCAGGAACGGTACGGTTTTCCAGGTGAGGGATTTGATGTCGAAACCCGCTACGGTTGCGGATCCTTCCTTCATCGGAAGTTCCCCATACAAAGTCTTGAGCAGACTGGATTTGCCGGTTCCGGTTTTACCGACGAGGTATACAAACTCGCCTCTGTCTATATTGATATTGACGTCTTGCAGAATCAGGGAATTACCCTGGTAAATATTTGCGTTCCTTATTTCAATAATGTAATCAGACATGCTTCAAATTTAGGGCAATAAGTGTTGAAACTTCATTAATATTCTAATGATCCTTCCGGAGTTTGAATCTGCAGATATTTTTTTTCAGATGCCACTACCCTGCCGGTGACCTGCGCTTCGATACCATATGCAGCAGCTATGGCAATGAGGGCTTCGGCATGGCTTTCATCGGTAAACAATTCCAAACGGCAACCCATATTAAATACCTGGTACATCTCGCGATTGTCTGCTCCACTGGAAGCCTGGATCATCCGGAAGATCGGCGGCGTATCAAAGAGATTGTCTTTGATCACAGCGAGACCTTTAGGGATGTATTTTAGGCATTTTGTTTGTCCGCCTCCGCTGCAATGCACCATGCCATGAACAGCCTCCGGCATGGTCTCCAGGATCTGCTTCACTACGGGGCCGAAGGTACGCGTGGGGCTCAGGATCAGTTGACCGATATTGGTATCAAACTGTTGGTTGTTCCAATGGATACTAACGGCGTCGGTTAACCGATATTTACCGGTATACACCACATTATAGGGTGTATTGGGATCAAAAGACTCCGGGTATTGCTCTGCATAGTGTTTATGCAGGATGTCATGACGCGCACTGGTGAGCCCGTTGCTGGCAATGCCGCTGTTATATGCTGATTCGTAATGGGCTTTTCCGAAGCCGGCGAGACCAACGATCACATCACCTGCTTTGATGTCTTCATTGGAGATGATGTTTTTGCGGGGCCATCTGGCGGTGAGGGTACCATTAACGGCAATGGTCCGTACAACATCGCCTACGTCTGCGGTTTCACCACCGAGGTATTTGATACCGATGCCCTGGGAGCCCAGCATATCAAAAAGGGCCTGGGAGCCATTGATTACTTCAGACAGTACTTCTCCGGGAATCAGGTGTTTATTCCGATCGATGGTGGAATTAAAAACCAGGTTATCATAGATGCCCACACAGAGAAGATCATCCAGGTTCATGACGATGGCATCCTGCGCTATCCCGCGCCACACGGAGGCGTCGCCGGTTTCTTTCCAGTAGAGGTAGGCGATGATGCTCTTGGTGCCTGCGCCATCTGCGTGCATGACAGACACCCAGTCCTCGTCTCCGCCGAGGTAATCAGGGTATACTTTACAGAAAGCATGGGGAAACAATCCGGCGTCCAGCGCACTGGTGGCGGCGTGTACCTCTTCTTTTTGGGCAGAAACGCCCCGCTGCTGGTATAGGCTCATGGGTGTTGAGATAAGGCGCAAAATTAACCCTTCCGGCGCCAAAAGCATCACCAATTTATGAACACCTGATTTTACCTAGTTTTGCATCCCTCATGCAGGTACATCGCAACATAGACCAGTTACCCGAATTCCGACAGGCGGTAGTCACCATTGGTACGTTCGACGGCGTTCATCTGGGGCACCAGCAGATCATCCGGCAGATGAAGGCCGAGGCTGTGTCGACCGGCGGAGAAACCGTGATTATTACTTTTTTCCCACATCCTCGTAAAATAGTGGGCAGGGAGAGTAATAAGGGTGAGATACTAATGCTGAATAGTCTGGAAGAAAAAATTGAGTTTTTGGCCAGGCATGGTGTGGATCACCTTGTAGTGGTCCCTTTTACGGAAGCTTTTTCGGTCATGGATGCGAGAGCTTATGTCTCCGAGTTTTTAGTGAACCGATTCCACCCAGCAGTTTTAATTATTGGTTATGATCATCGGTTTGGAAAGAACCGCACGGGTGATTACCAGTTATTGGAGCGCCTCGGACCCGCGTTTGGATTCAGGGTTATTGAAATTCCGGAGCACGTGCTGCATACGGTCACCATCAGTTCCACGAGGATCCGGAAAGCATTGCTGGCGGGGCAACTGGAAGAGGCCAATGAAAATCTCGGTTATGCGTATCAGTTATCCGGCACGGTGGTGGAAGGCAACAAGCGTGGACGAACCATTGGCTTCCCTACGGCAAACCTGGATCCTGAAGATCCGGACAAACTGGTACCGGCTGATGGCGTATACGCCGTAACGCTTACTATCAGTGGAAGAGAAGGATTATATAAGGGGATGATGAACATTGGTTACAGGCCAACCGTGGATGGTAAGACCAGAACCATCGAAGTAAATATTTTCCACTTTTCCGATATGATCTACGGAGCGGTGCTGCGTGTTACGATGTGCAAGCATCTCCGTTCAGAACAGAAATTTGAATCGCTTGACGCGTTGAAGAAGCAGTTGGCGGATGACCAGATTCTTGCTATGGCCGTGTTGTCACATTGCTGACTAGCTATTAGCTACTAGCTATTAGCTATTAGCTAGTCATTTTTACTACAAGTTCCTTCATCAGCGAAGCATCTGGCGTTCCAGCGTCTTTTACACCGAGGCTTCGCAGGTTATACTCATGCAGCAGGATCAACGCACGTTCTACCCCAGGCAAAGCATAATTTTTTGCAGCGGCGAGGTTTTCCTTTAGAAAGAATGGCGCTACACCCATGGAGGCAGATAAAGTCTTTTCATCATGCATGGGATAACTGAACATCATATAGGTTTTGCTGAAGAATGCATACAATGCAGGCAACACCATCTGTATGGGAGCGGCCTTGGGATTGTGTTCAAAATATTCCACAATCCGGATGGCTTTGGGAACATCACGGTGTGCAAGCGCACTTTGCAATTCAAACACATTGAACTCCCTGCTTACACCGATGAAGGTTTCAATATCGTCATCCTGAATCTCTCTGCGCTGACCAAGGTTCACGATTAGTTTATCTGCCTCGTTAGACAAACGGCTTAAATCATTTCCGATATGGTCAACCAACAAATTGAGTGCGCGTGGCGTGATCACATAACCTTTATCATGAATAAGTCGGGACGTCCATTCCGCAAGCTGGTAGTCAGGTATTTTTTTTGTTGTTAAAACTTCAGCTTTCTTTTTTAACAATTTTGACATGGAGCCACGGCCATCCAGTTTTTTCTCTTTATGTCCTACCACAAAGATGGTTGAAGCCAAAGGCTGGTCAACATAAGGTTCCAGTTTCTCGATGTCCCGCATATGCTGCGCTTCTTTAAGGATCACCACCTGCCGTTCTGCAAACATTGGGTAGCGCCTGCATGCGTTGATCACATCGGCCCATGCAGCGTCCCTGCCGTAAAAGACGGTAAGGTTGAAAGCAGCTTCCTGCTCTGAGAGGATATGCTTCTCCGCATACTCAGTAAGGATATCGATATAATATCCTTCATCTCCTTCCAGCCAGTAAATGGGTTTAAATTCCTTTTTTTTCCAGGCTTGTAAGATCTGGTCAACGGATGCGCTCATGGCTGCGAAGGTAAGCGATTCCATCGCTCAGGAACATCGTTTTTCATTAAGCCAATATTTTCTGGCATGATTTTGGACAACACCCTATCGAAACGGCTGATTCAGGCTTAAACCATTGAAAATGGGAAAGATAGATCGAAAGAAAATGAAGCCAGTTGAAAGCCGCAGAACATATTTTAAATCATTTTCTTAGATATTTTAATTCAATTAAAAATTCAATTATGAGTGCTACTAATTATCCTTCTGCCACTCCACAGACACCGGCTCCTAAGAAAGACAACAGGGGGCTGATCTATGGCGTACTTATTGCCGCCCTTCTTGGTACATGGGGTTATATCATTTACGACAAGAGTAAGACCAAAGAAGTTATCCAGCAGAAAGATGTGCAGTATTCTGCGCTGGACTCTTCTAAAAACATGATCCAAAAAGAATATGAAGATGCCCTGCTGCGTCTGGATGCCATGACAGGTACCAATTCAAAGCTGGACAGCCTGGTAAAGTCAAGGGACAAGGAAATTGGTGATATGAAAGGTCGTATTCAGTCGCTGGTGCGCAAGCAGAACGCTTCTGCTGCTGACCTGGCTGAAGCCCGCGAACTTGTTAAGCAATTGAATGGCAAGATCGATGACTATGTAAAAGAAATCGAAAGGCTTACTGGAGAGAACAAGCAGTTGACTGCTGATAAAGAGCAACTGACTACCCAGAAAGCAGAACTCGAAACCAATCTGGCTACTACAGATGCCGCTAAGAAAGCAGCTGAAGAGAAAGTAGATATCGGTTCTACCCTGCACGCTTCTAATTTCAAGATCCAGGCGATCAATGAAAAAGGTGGTGGCAAAGAAAAAGCAACTACTACCGCTAAGCGCGCAGATAAATTCAGGATTTCTTTTGACCTGGATGAGAACATGATCTCCCCCAGCGGAACAAAAGACCTGTATGTTATCGTTGTAGATCCAGCTGGTAAAGTGATTGCTGAACAAGGTTTGAACTCTGGTTCTTTCACTACCCGTAAAGACGGCGAAAAGCAGTTCACTAATAAAGTATCTGTTGAGTACACTCAAGGCGAGCGCAAAAACGTAAGCTTTGACCTGAAGCAAACAGATAAGTATCAGCCAGGCAACTACAAAGTTGAAGTATACAACAATGGCTTTAAGATCGGCGAAAACACGGTGAGCCTGAAAAAAGGCGGACTGTTTAGCTAATCAAAATAATTCCAATATCATTCAAAAAAGGCTTCCGGAACTCCGGGAGCCTTTTTTGTTTGGAATATCAGGCATACAGTAATACAATAATACTGGCATTCAGGAGTGGATATCCTGGATTCCAGGTTGCCAGCTTCTGAATGTTTGTATTACTGTATGCCTGTTTTTACTGATTGTCAAAACAGCGCTCGCACCTGCGCCCGCCCAATATTCACAATACCGGAACTACCCGCTTTTCGCCCTTCATACTGAATCCCCAGCTCCAGGAAATTGGTGAGTCGTTTCGTAAGATCAATGGTCCACAAGTAGTTCTTACCCGGCACCAATCCGTCCAACATAATGTAGGCTACAGTGGTGTTGGTCTGTCCATTATAACTGATCTGGTTGTAGGTAAATCTCGCGGTTAGGGAAGTATTGGATACTACATTATATTTCACCTCCGTGTTCACGGAATGACTGGTGCTTTTCTCTGTGCCTGTATTGGTGCGTTGGTCCCATTTGTAACTCAGCTGTGCCCGGAAGTCAGTGCCCTTTGTGAATGTAAACCGAGGCTCGGCAGAATACCCTTTAATATTGTAATTCCGGTTTGCAAGGTTAGGCGTCTGCAGCCTGTTGGTGAAGGTTTTAGTGATCAGATCATAGGTATAGTTTTTACCTATATTGGTGCGGATACGAAGTCCCCAGTCGTTAAACTCACGGGTCTCCAGTCCATAGCTCAGATAAGCTCTTCCTGAGGTTCTAATGTTATTGATATCCACTCCCCAAACGCTGCTGAATTTATTAAACGAGAATGTATTACTGAACAGCTGATCCAATGTAATAAGGCTGGTATCTCCAAATGGCTTACTGAATGGATTGAAATCACCGAGACCATTGGCGATGGTTTTTCGACTGACCTGTAAAGCACTTTGCAGATAAAACTTACTGATCAATTTCTTCATCCCGCGTAGTTTGGATAGATTCATTGCAGCACGCGGATTAAAGATCACACTATAGTTGAACTGCAGATAGTTTGCTTTCACAAAATCTGTTGTGGGCGTGAAGATGCGGATGAATTTAGCCTGATCCTTGAACCGGGCAATTTCAAATTCATTGATCTGTTGAATCCCATCATTGTTATAATCAATCCATGCATACTCGCCCTGTCCCGCAGGCACTTCCAGGTAGGCGAACTCACGTCTAGGCTCCTGCCCTGTTCCCATTTCGTACAAAATATTCCCGTTCACTGCCCCTTTCCAAACATTAGCAATGTACTCAGACCTGCCAAGGATGGTTTGTTCCGGTTTCAAAGTGGTGAGGCTTTGCTCATAGATCTTTAGATCCCGATATGTTGCATTGAACCTGACCTGATGGTGTTCACTTTTCATCAACTCTAAAAACAGATTGTAATTCAGGCTTCGGTCCGTACGCACGAGTTGACTTTTGGAAGGAAGCTTGTCTGAGCGCGTAAAAAAGGTAAAGCCCCATTTGTTGGGCGCATCCGGCGATAATAAATATGCCTTCCAGGTATCGAAAGAAAAACTTTGTCGATTCAATGAATCAAATAGTTTGTATTTAAGTTCATTGTGTTCAAGCGTGTATTGTAAACCCACCTGATAGTTTCTTAACTGCGGGAAGCGACGGGAAACATCAAAGATGGGACGCAAAAAATATCCTTTCTGCAATTGCTCATTGATACTGGTATACACAAACTGGTTATTAAAACGCCATTGTTTCAATTGTCCGGTATGGTATATCCCGTTTCTGAATCCCTGGTAATTGTTGCTGCGTTGAAAGCTGGTAAACGCATATCGCACATTGTGCCCCGACTTATCTTTCAACTGTGCGCCGGCTGTCAGCAAATTCTCTGTTGCAGGTTCTGCATCAAAAGCAAGACCCCAGTCCCTGTTGAATTCCACACTACGCAATCGTTCTATCGGCCTGAAATTCTCTCCAATGTGTTCGTAATAAAGATCTGTCAGTAACGTCAGTCCTTTGGTTGCATTCAGCTGTTTGACATGATTGGCCATGAGCCTTCCGGCAAAGCCCTGATCGTTACCCTTATCTTTCGAAGAGAAGGTGTTCACATCCAATACACTGGTAGCGAGTTCTGTTTTTATGCTCAGGTTGTTCTCTGTATACTCACCGCCCAATGTAAACACCTGTTGTTTGCGGGGTGCTACCAGGAAGACGGCGGGAATATAATTCCCTTGCCTGATCCCTCCTACCGGCTCCACCCACTTATATACTTTCCCATTGGCATTGGCTGAAAAATCCAGCACGTAGTCGCCATTACCCGGGCCCGCATCCACGAAACTGAGGGTGTACAAAGTATCTCTTCGGTCCACTGAATACACATAAATGGAATCCCTGCCCGTGGTATACACCGTGTCCATTTTTTTATACAACACCTGCGATGTGGAGAAAGTGTCTTTGGCTGCCGATGGATAATATGCATAGCGCACACTATCACCCAATACCGACAAAAACTGCTTTTGTCTTGTATCAAGGGTTTGGTTGATCGGCGAGTTCCTAGCATCGTTATTGTTGTACGCGCCCACCTTGATCTTGAATTTATTACCGAGTGCAACCTCATCGGTCATATACAACTGCGCATTGAGGCAATTACGATCCGCGTATTCAAATTCAATCTGGATCCTTTTGTCTTTCGTGATCATCTGCTTTGGTGTAAAAGTCACCTCGGCTGTATTGTAGTTGATGACATAATCCTGGTCCTCACCGCGCTGTACCAACACCCCATCGATCCACACCCGTTCCGTTCCTGCAAGCACGATGAAGAATTGTTCATTGTTTGCACCACGCAATCGGTATGGTCCCTGGTTACCTTCGAGTCCGTTAAAAATGTTGCGGGTAAACTTACCCTTCGCTACGGCACCGCTGAGCAATAGCTTGTTGGTTGAACCTTTACCGATGTTGGTAGTGGTTTCAAAAGCCGCGCCTTGCAATCGTTTATAAAAATTCAGGAAATAACTTTGGTTCTGGCGGATATCGATGTCTCCAATACTAAAGCGCCAGTTCTTTTTTGCGAACTGGATATAGACCTGATCGAATTCATTCAGGTTTTGGGTGTTGCCATCCGGTTGGATGGGGATGTTGTTATCGCTGATGGCTGCAGACAATTGTATGCTGTCTCCCAGGTATCCGTTCAACTGCAGGTTAAGGCTTGAATTGACCACTACATCCTGCCGGTTGCCGAAGCTGAGTCCGCGGCCGAAGGAGCCATTATACGTGATGTTTCCGAAATCAAATACAGATTCATTTTCGCCCCCTTTTTTTCCGAAGCTGAGGGGTTCCACGGCAAACCTGCCCATGACGGAATCGAAATCCATATGCCTTACGGCGGCGTTGAGCTTAACCGGGAAGATCCGGTAGCTGATGTACACACTGTCTGCCGGCGGGAGTTTTTTCCAATACAGTAAGCCATTGATTTCATCGATCCGATACCAACTGGTATCCGTACCCGAAATGAAAACGGATGAGGGAACGATGCTCAGCGAATCGATGGCAACCGGGCCTTGCTTAACCGGGATGTTCTTTTTACGGAGATTGGAGGATGGCATAAGCTGCGCCTGTGCCTGGGGAGCCAGCCAACAAAAGAAAATAATCAGCCATATGAGCCGGTTCCGGATCACAAAAGAGGTTCGCACATTTTTTATAAGCGCCTAAAATTAGGCATTATAAAGAACGTAGGAACCTCTTGTATATTGGCTTATTTCCTTAATTCTTAAGGGATTACACCACTTTCATGGCCTTGGCGTCCCAATTGATGATTTTTTTGGTGAAATAGCTTTCATTGGCCAGCACGGCGGGGCCGGCGGCCCTCAGTCCGAATGTGGCGTCTTCCACCACTTTTCCGCCTGTACGGATTGCGGTAAAGAAGTTCACGAAATGGTCATAGCGATCATCATATCCGTCAGGCGCGGAGAATTTCTGCTCTTTCACTTCAGGCCGTTTCTTATCCGCATCGGTATATTTCTCTCCATACCATTTGGCAAAGTCTTTCTGCTGCGCCTCTGAGAAGGTGGTATAGCTGTCGTAACCGCCAAATCCGGGGGCCTTGGCTAGTGGAGCCGCGCGCATGGTGAAGCGGTTGCCCTGGAGCTCTATAACCCCATCGGTACCCGTGATCCTCGTTCTTCCACCGCCGCCGGAGCCATCGGCAAAATTGACCCGCAGCATCATCTGGAAGGAAGGATGGTTCTCTGTTTTGGGGTAGTCCATAATTGCCGCCATCACATCGGGCACATCCCTGCCATCTTTCCAGAGGCTGAGCTGCCCGGTAGCGAAGATCTTATTGGGACCATAGGAATCCATGGCAAAATGCACGGCCGAGATCAGGTGCACAAACAAGTCGCCGGCCACACCTGTACCATAATCCTGATAGTTTCTCCAACGGAAGAAACGGGTTGCGTCAAATGGTCTTTTGGGTGCATCGCCCAAAAACTTATCCCAGTCTACCGTTGCGGGAGAGGCATCTGTTGGGATAGAATATTGCCAGGCGCCCATGGCACTGTAACGATCGTTGATGGCTTCAATCATGTTCACATCGCCGATGGCACCGGCCTTGATCAGCTTCTTCACTTCTGCAGTAGCAATGCTGCTCACGCCCTGGCTGCCCACCTGGTAAACCTTACCAGTTTCCTTCTCCGCCTTGATCACTGCGTGGCCTTCATTCCAATGCTGCACCATGGGCTTCTCGCAATACACATGCTTGCCTTTTTTCATGGCAGCGATAGAGATATGATCATGCCAGTGGTCTGGTGTACAGATCAGTACTGCGTCAACATCTTTGCGTTCCAGCACTTCCCTGTAATCCCTGGTTGTGAAAATATGGTTGCCGTATTTTTCTTTGCAGCGCTGCAGGCGGCCATCATAAAGATCACAGACGCCCACGAGCTCCACACCTGGAACTTTTAAGGCTGTATCAAGATCATAATGACCGATGATGCCCATGCCGATGGCAGCGATGCGCACCTTATCATTGGCGGAATACTTTTTTGGCCAGGGAAGAACATGAAGCTCCTCTCCAAAAGAAGAAAGGGATGTGGCGGACAACAATCCAGCTGTGCCTCCAAGCTGGCGAAGAAATTTTCTGCGAGAGCCCATTGCTATGATTTTTTTCAATTTATGAAAAAAAACAATAGCTATTAGCTAGTAGCTACTAGCTATTTCAAACTGGCCTGCAGGTACTCCCTGTTCAGCCTCGCAATGTTGGTCACTGAAATTTCTTTAGGACATTCTGCTTCGCAAGAATAGGTATTGGTGCAAGAACCAAAACCTTCTTTGTCCATTTGCGCAATCATATTGACCACGCGCTGCCTGCGTTCCGGCTCACCCTGCGGCAATAGTGCCAGATGGGATACTTTGGCTGAAACGAAGAGCATTGCGGATGAATTCTTACATGCTGCCACACAAGCACCACAACCAATGCAAGCTGCTGCTGCAAATGCCGCATCTGCGTTATCTTTTTCGATGGGAATAGCATTACCATCCACGGCATTACCCGTATTCACAGACACAAATCCACCGGCCTGGATAATGCGGTCAAAGGACCCGCGATCTACCACCAGGTCTTTAACAACCGGGAAAGCATTGGCACGCCAGGGCTCCACAACAATAGTATCGCCGTCTTTATACGCACGCATGTGCAACTGGCAGGTTGTATTGGCTTCCCACGGACCATGGGGCCTTCCGTCAATTACCATGGAGCACATTCCACAAATTCCCTCGCGGCAATCATGGTCAAAAGCAATGGGTTCTTTTCCTTCAACGATAAGTCTTTCATTCAATACATCAAACATTTCAAGAAAAGACATTTCAGAAGAGATGTCTTTCACCTGATACGTCTCAAAACCGCCCGCTGCATTTTTATCTTTCTGTCTCCATACTTTCAGCGTGAGATTCATGTTGTAGTGCTGCATATATCAGAAAGTAAATTGTTAATTGTTATTGAGTTACTGAGTTGTTGTGTTACTGCGTTGCTGAGTTACTGATCTACTTGTAGCTGCGTTGTGATGGTTTCACCACTTCGTAATCAAGGGATTCTTTGTGGAGGGTCCACTCATGTTCCTTGCTATACTGCCAGGCCGCAACATACATGTAATTGGCATCGTCACGAAGCGCTTCCCCATCCGGTGTCTGGTATTCCTCGCGGAAGTGTCCACCACAGCTCTCGTTGCGATCCAGGGCATCGATACACATCAGTTCTCCCAGTTCAATGAAATCCGCAACGCGACCAGCTTTATCCAATTCCGGATTAAACTCATCAATGCTACCTGGGATGCGCACATCACTCCAGAATTCTTTCTTCAGATCCCTGATCTCCTGGATAGCTTGTTTCAAACCTTCGGCGCTACGAGCCATCCCACACTTGTCCCACATGATCTTACCCAGGCGCTTATGGAAGCTTTCAACGGTTTGCTTTCCATTGATCGATTTCAAGGTATTGATACGATCTGCAACGGCTTTCTCTGTCTCTACAAATGCTGGGTGAGATGTAGGCACAGATCCCGTACTGATTTCATCTGCGAGATAATTACCTACGGTATATGGAATCACAAAATATCCGTCTGCCAGACCCTGCATCAATGCAGATGCACCCAACCTGTTGGCACCATGGTCAGAGAAATTACACTCGCCCAGGGCATACAAACCGGGAATAGTGGTTTGCAATTCATAATCCACCCAGAGTCCTCCCATGGTGTAGTGCACCGCAGGATAGATCCTCATCGGCACTTCATATGGATTTTCACCCGTGATCTTTTCGTACATGTCAAACAGGTTACCATACTTCTCTTTCACTACATCCTTACCCAGTTTGATCATTTCATCATGCGAGATATTTCCAAGGTTGCGCTTGTTCACTTCTGCCTTACCATAACGCTCAATGGCATCAGCATAATCCAGATATACCGCCTGCTTTGAACTACCTACTCCGTATCCAGCATCACAACGTTCTTTAGCTGCTCTGGAGGCTACGTCCCTTGGTACCAGGTTACCGAAGGCGGGGTATCTTCTTTCCAGATAGTAATCCCTTTCTTCTTCGGGTATCTCATTGGGCTTGCGGTCGTCATTCTGTTTCTTCGGCACCCATATACGTCCATCATTACGGAGTGATTCCGACATGAGGGTGAGTTTCGACTGATGGTCGCCACTTACAGGAATACATGTTGGGTGGATCTGCGTGAAGCATGGGTTGCTGAAATAAGCCCCTTTCTTGTGTGCTTTCCAGGCCGCCGTTACATTGGATCCCATGGCATTGGTAGACAGGTAGAACACATTGCCATAACCACCGGTACATAACAGTACCGCATGACCGAAATGGCGTTCCAGTTTCCCGCTCACGAGGTCACGGGCAATGATGCCGCGGGCCTTGCCATCAATCATCACCACGTCCAGCATTTCGTGACGGGTATGCATCGTTACATTACCTAAGGCCACCTGACGTTCCAGGGCCTGATAGGCGCCAATGAGCAACTGCTGACCGGTTTGGCCAGCCGCATAAAAAGTACGTTGTACCTGCGTACCACCGAAAGAACGGTTAGACAGCAGTCCGCCGTATTCCCTGGCAAAAGGTACACCCTGTGCCACACACTGATCAATGATGGCTCCGCTCACTTCAGCGAGGCGATGCACATTGGCTTCACGCGCACGGTAATCGCCACCTTTGATGGTATCATAAAACAGACGGAAAACAGAGTCGCCGTCGTTCTGGTAATTCTTAGAAGCGTTGATTCCGCCCTGTGCCGCAATGGAGTGCGCACGTCTTGGCGAATCCTGAAAGCAGAATGCTTTCACTTTATAGCCCAGTTCCCCGAGTGAAGCTGCGGCGGAGGCACCGGCAAGACCTGTACCAACGATAATCACTTCAATCTTTCGCTTGTTCGCAGGGTTCACCAGCCGAACATGTCCTTTGTAGTCTGTCCACTTAGATTCTAACGATCCTGATGGAATTTTGGCATCCAGCATATGATGGAAAAGTTTTGGATTAGAATAAAAGGGTGATGTTACCGATGGGCAGTTCCCAGCCGAAATACATAAAGATGGGCATCAGCGCAAAGATCAACGGAACGATGACCGAGAAGCCTACACCAACACCTTCAATGATTCCTGCATAGTTTTTATGTTTCCACCCGAGGGTTTGAAATGCGCTTTGAAAGCCGTGCAGCAGGTGCCAGGCCAGGGAAAAACAACCTACCACGTATACGATCACCGCCCACTCTTTTGAGAAGACTTCTTTCATCTTCGCGTAGAGATTATGTG
>JBASZQ010000002.1:0-16960 GCA_049661025.1 Chitinophagaceae bacterium
CCCTCCAACCACCAACCCTCAACCTCTGCCTGACACTCAATGACTATCTCGCTCCTTATCCTTATCGTACGCCTTAATGATGGCTTTCACCAACCGGTGGCGCACTACGTCTTCTTCGTCCAGTTCAATATGCGCGATGCCATCAATATTCTTCAGGATCCTCACCGCTTTGTCCAGGCCGGAGCGCTGGTTGCGGGGAAGGTCAACCTGGGTGAGGTCACCCGTGATAATGGCCTTTGCATTGGCACCGATCCTGGTGAGGAACATCTTCAACTGCAGTTCGGTAGCGTTCTGCGCTTCGTCCAGGAGGATAAAGGCATTGTCCAGGGTACGACCGCGCATATAGGCGAGTGGCGCGATCTCAATGACGCGGGTCTGCATGTAATAGCCCAGCTTGTCCGCAGGAATCATGTCATCCAATGCGTCATACAATGGACGTAGGTATGGATCAATCTTCTCCTTCAGATCGCCAGGTAGAAAACCGAGACTTTCGCCCGCTTCCACTGCAGGGCGGGTCAGGATGATCTTTTTGCACATCTTGTTTTTCAACGCACGTACCGCCAGGGCTACTGCCGTATAGGTTTTACCTGTACCGGCCGGACCAATGGCGAACATGATGTCGTTCTTTTCAGAGGCTGTCACCATCCGTTTCTGGTTGGCGGTGCGGGCGCGCACCGACTTACCATTGGGACCAAACACCAACACATCGTTGGGATTGCGTTCAATGAAATTGTCCACCGTTTCCGCATCATCTCCGCCAAGGATCTGCTCGAAATAATTTTCACTGACATGGCCGTTCCTTTCCAGGTACTGCACCAACAATTCAATTTTTTCTTTTGCATTTTCGATCTGTTCGGGAGCGCCGCTGAGTTTAATCTGTGTGCCGCGGCTAAGAATCTTCAACAGGGGGAACTTTTTCTTCAGGAGGTCAAGCTTGCCATTGTTAACACCAAAGAATTCAAGAGGGTTAACAGTTTCCAGGTTGATAATCGTCTCTGTCAATGCACTTCAATTTTAGGTTAGATGATCGGGGTACCTTTACTTACGTCCATCCTCCTAAATTTAAAGAAACCATCTCAAAAGAAATGTTATTTAGTTATTAACAGCCTGTTAGTAATTGAGAGATTGAGAGATTGAGAGATTGAGAAATTGGGAGATTATGGCGGAGCAATCCGACGGTTGAATGTTGATTGCGTTGCTAAAATCGCACCAGCAGCTTCAGGTTCACCAGCCTTGGCGTAAGCCGCTGAGGTAATGTAAAAATGTTATTGCTGTAATCTTTGATTAGCAAATAAGAAATGGTATTTCTTCGATCCAATAAATTAAATACTTCAAAACTCAGCCAGATGTTTTCCAGTTCCCGGAACGGACTATGGCTTCTTCGGTTTCCTTTTTCACTGTCCAGCAACAACACGCTGAAACCCACGTCTGCTCTGATATAGGGCTCTATCACCAACGCGTTTCTGTACTTCACGCTGTTCGGAATATTATAGGGCATATTGGAGCCAAACAACAAGTTGAGGTGCACCTTGAAGTTCTTGTTGGTGCTGAGATAATCTTGCAGAAACATACCAAAAGTGATTCGTCTGTCTGAGGGTCTTCGTAACCAACCCATCTCAACCCTCGCACTATCCACTGGCACCTGATCCTGCGTATCGCCAGTGATCTGTTCGCCATCTTTATTGAAGTAGTTGTAATAATGATCCCCATCGATGTTCTCCATCGTCTTCATGAACCCCAGGGACACCCAGCTTTCTGCATCTTTCACCAGCTCACCAATCAAACGCAATTCAGCACCTACCGCATAGGCTTTGGCATTGTTTTCACCATAGTAACGGATGCGCACATTGTCGATGTCATAGGGCACCACATCGGTCATCGATTTATAATACGCTTCTCCACTCAGCCTGAACGGTCTGCTGCCTCTGCGGAACTGGTAATCTGCACCTGCAACAAACTGCCAGCTTTTTTGTGCAAGTAAGCCTGTGTTCAAACTCCCATCGTACCTCCTCAATTCCCTATAAAACGGCGGTTGGTGATAGGCGCCGGCAGCGAGTTTCAGGATGAGATCAGGATGCTTGCGCGGCTGCCAGGCCAATTGAAAACGGGGGGATATCAACAACTGTTTATTAAGGCCATTGTAGTTGAAACGCATACCCACAGACATGGTGACGCCAAAGGAATCGTTCAACGCAATATTGTCTTGCGCATAACCTGAAATCTTATCGATGTTGAGGTCTGCACTGGATTTGATGACACTGGTGAGGTTCAGTTGATCGGGATTAAACGGCAGGGTATATCCTGCGGAATCATTGCGTTCCCACTGGTTAAGCCTGTCGTTGATCAGGGTTTTATCATAGCCCAGTCCCCATTGCACAAGGTGCTTGCCGCCATCCCACTGGCCTTTGTGAGAGATATTCCAGTTTTCGATGTTCAAGGTGTTGCGCGCAAACTGTTGATATACACCAGCACCCAGCGGGTTCACGATCAAGCCAAAAGTTGGCTTGGATTTGTCAAAATCTCTTTCACCAAAAAGGTAAGCACCAATGATATCATATTGCTCTCGCTCGTCGTTTTCAAACCTGCTGGCCATCCATTTCAACTTCACGCGTTTGCTCACTTGTTGTGTAGCAGCAAGACCGGTCATGTTGGTGCTGTATTTGTCTTCTTCCCTTCCTTCAAAGAAAATATCTGCACCGAGGTTGGCACTGAACAAAGGCGAGAAAACAGAAGAGGTGAGCTGCGTGAATTCAGGTACCAAAGTGAAAGAGGTTCTCGAAATACTTACCAACGCTTCCAGGCTCCAGGTTTTGTTGACGATGTAGTTGAGGTTTGCTTGCAGGTCAGACGATCTCGGGATATAACTGCCCTGTGTTTCCTGTGAACTCAGCAGGCTTTGGTTGGTGCGGTTGCGCACGCCGATTAAATAAGAAAATCGATTGTCTTTGGAGCTGCCTTCCAGATGAAAACCCTGTTCCAACAGGCTCACGTAGGCAGAGCCGCCAAATCTTTTCGGCTTTTTATATTGGATATCGAGGACGGAACTCATTTTGTCGCCATACTTATTCTGGAAGCCGCCATTGTAAAAGCTGACCCGACCTGCCAGTTCAGGATTGATGAAGCTAAGGCCCTCTTGTTGTCCGGACCGTACGAGGTAGGGGCGGAACACTTCGAAATCGTTCACGTAGATGAGGTTCTCATCATAGTTGCCACCACGAACGGAATATTGTGAAGTGAGTTCATTGTTGCTGCCCACAAATATTTTGATAAGGCTTTCCACGCCGCCGATGGTGGAGGGGATGACCAACGCGTTCTTGGGATTGATGCGGATCAGGCCTACTTCTTTTTTATCAGCGTTGTTGGTGACCACCACTTCCTCCATCGTTTCATTTTTCTTCACCAGCTTCACGATGATGCGCTCTTCTTCACCATCGTTGAGATATACATTTCTTTGCTCCATGCGGAAGCCGGAGAAACTGAAGACCAGTGCAACGGCTTTGTCGGCCGCCACTTTGATGGTAAAGGTCCCGGAGTCTGAAGTGGTAACACCCTGTTGCCTGCCGAGGATGGTTACGGAGACGCGAGGCAGGGGGTCGTCGTTTTCGTCCACCACTTTACCGGTGACGGTTGCGCCTTTCTTCTGCGCCATGGCTGTAAAGCACTGGAGCAGGAGCAAGGGTATTATGATAAGGCGAAAGCGGATTTTCATGAGAATGCGCTAAAATTAAGCAAAGAGGCTGATTTCTATACCTGTATGCGTAGATTTAGTATATGAAACGTATTGCTGCTGCCTTTATGTTGCTTGTTGCGTGTAAGGCGGCCCAAAAACAAGGGCATTACCCTGCAGAAAAAAAATACATGGAACAATCACGCATTGAGGTCCTTGATCCGGCCATGCTGAAGCTGGTTAAACAGGACGCTAAAGTAGAGATACTTGCTGAGGGCTTCAAGTGGAGCGAGGGACCGTTGTGGGTGAATGGATATTTGCTATTCTCAGACATACCGCCCAATAAGATCATGAAATGGAATGAGGCTGATGGGCTTACATCTTATCTCACGCCCTCTGGTTATACAGGCAGCGAGCCCCGGGGTGGGGAGCCCGGAGCAAATGGACTGATCCTGGATCAGGAGGGTAGGTTGGTGATGTGCCAGCATGGCGATAGGCGGATGGCGCGGATGGATGCGCCGTTGGACAAGCCGGCGCCGAAGTTTGTAACCCTAGCGGATCGTTACGAGGGCAAACGTTTTAACTCACCCAATGATGCGGTGTATCATTCCAGTGGGGAGCTATATTTTACGGATCCGCCATATGGTCTCGTGAAAAATGCGGATGATCCCTTGAAAGAAATTCCTTTTCAGGGCGTATACCGCGTCAAGAAAGATGGTACTGTGGAACTGTTGTATAAAGAGTTGAGCAGGCCCAACGGGATTGCATTTTCCCGCGATGAGAAAAAACTGTACGTGGCCAATTCCGACAAGAACCGGGTTTGGATGGTTTTTGATGTGAGGGCCGATGGCGGCGTAGAGAATGGCAAGCTTTTCTATGATGCCAGTGCGATGCCCGAGCAGGGCGCGCCTGATGGCATGAAGGTGCACAGTTCCGGGCATATTTTCGCTACGGGCCCTGGCGGCGTCCTGGTGTTCACCCCCGATGCTAAATTGATTGGCCGGATTGTGGTGGGTGATCTTTGTTCCAATTTGGCTTTTGACGAGAAAGAGCAGTATTTGTATATCACGGCCAACTCCAGATTGGTGCGGGTCGCTTTACAAGGGAGAAGGTAAAGGGAGAAGTTGGAAGGCATTACCGCACTGCCGCATTGTCGAATTGCCGCATTATCTTTGCCCCATGGCACTGATTGCACCATCGTTATTATCAGCAGATTTTCTTCGTTTAGCCGAGGCTTCCCAAATGCTTAATGAGAGTGAGGCCGATTGGTTTCACCTGGACGTGATGGACGGACGTTTTGTTCCCAATATTTCTTTTGGTCTACCCGTGATTGCGGCGATCCGCAAGGCCACCACAAAGGTTTGTGATGTGCACCTGATGATCGAGGAGCCGGGTAAATATGCGGAAGATTTCAAGAAAGCCGGTGCCGATGTACTTTCCGTGCATATCGAGGCCTGCCCACACCTGCATCGGAATATCCAACAGATCAAAGCGCTGGGCATGAAGGCCGGTGTGGCAGTGAACCCGCATACCTCCATTGAATTACTGCGTGATGTGATCAAAGACCTGGACCTGGTTTGCCTGATGAGTGTAAACCCCGGTTTCGGCGGACAAAAATTCATTCCACGAACCTTGGATAAGATACGCCAGCTCAAGGCCGTGATCCAGGCGGAAGGCTCATCTGCATTGATCGAGATTGATGGCGGCGTTACGCTAGACAATGCTGCGGAGATCATTGCTGCTGGTGCCGATGTGCTTGTTGCGGGCAATACCGTTTTTGCGTCCTCAGATCCTAAAGGGACCATCACGAAGCTGAAGCAACTGTAAACCATACACCCAGGTTTCGATTTGAAATTCAAGAGCTAGGGTGCCTTGTTTATTTTTCCCGCAAGAAATCTTAGTTGCTAAGATAAAAAATTGTACGATTTTCTGGCGGTCAATGACAGTACTACCTGTGTTTCCAAATGAGTACGCAGATATCTTACAAACTAAGATGTTTTTTTCCTGACTACACTTAAGCGCAAATACGCTCTGGAACTTGCTTTCTTCATTGACCTAATTTATCTTAGGTGATAAGACATTATTCAATTAGTTATGAAAGCAGTACGGACTTCCCAATTGTTTGAGGCGCAGCAGCAGTTCTTGCAGGGGTTGATTCTCCTCCATGAATTTGCCTGCAGGGAAGCAGGGATCTCATCCGCAGACCACTACTATTTGGTCCTGTTCTCTCGATATGGAACAATGACGGCTGGTGAGCTGGCCCAAAGGACGGGCCTGACCACTGGCGCCATAACGGGTGTGATGGCGAGGTTAAAGAAATCGAAAATGATCAGGAGGACCTTTGACCCGGCAGACAGACGAAAAGTGATTCTTGAACCCAACCGTACCCGTTTAACAGAACACATGGACAGGTACAACGAAGCATTCAACATTGGTTTTGAAATCCTGTTCAAACAGTTTTCGGAACCGCAAGCTAAAGCACTGGAACGTTATTTCGATAAAGTAGGCAGCCTGACCGATCAATATCTAGACGATACCATCGGCAAATGAAAAATGCTATCGGATCACCCATTCTTCTTTTTCCAAAAGGACCGAAATAATACTTCCGATAAGCACAAGAACCGCGAATATCTTGTGGACCAAGGGTTGCCGGTTTGCAGAAATGGAAATGAATAGTGAAGCCCCGAAAAAACAAATGAGTATGGTTTGACTGACCAGGGAATTTCCGGTAAGTAAGATATTAAACAGAATAGCAAGTAAAATAGCCGCAGAGAGCAAACCAAAGAAGATTCTAGATTTTGAGTAGTAGTACTGCTCCAGATCAGCAATTTGCTTTTTGCCTCTCTCCGGCAAAATGATTTTGGTGATCACATACAGTGTAATCGGATAAAGCAAAACAAAAAGAACTTCTGTCAGCCTCCATACGGGACGGGTTCGCAATTGATAAGTAATGAACCAATCCTGTATATGCAGGAAAAGAATAAAACCAATCCAGATGATGTGTGGCCAGTAGAGTTTTACTTTTTGATGGTGATAAAGTAAGTTGCCCAATGCCGTCAACAGCTGGGTGATTCCTAGACCCAAAATAATCGAAACTAGAATTGAAACGTACTCAAAGGGGCTGATCTGGTTCATATCACAGCTTGAAGATATCAAATATGCGATGAATCTGCGTTGAAAGTGAAGGTCGTGAGCCATTTCCTAATATTTGATCCGTGGCTGAAAATGTCACCTGACTGGCTGCAACTGCCTGCAGAATCATTCTACATTTACCAAAATTGATACTGATGGCAGGTACCAGAGTGATCTTCTTAGTGTTACCCCATGTTCACTTGCTGGACCTTGCAGGTCCGGATCAGGTTTTCCATGAAGCCATTGATTGTGGCGCAGATATTTCGGTGGAGTACTGTTCCATCGTCCCCGATCCTTCAACGTCTTCCCATCTTCAGTTTGGGAAAATGAAATCATTTGAAAATGTCATGGCAGGCAAGGGCGACTATCTTTTTGTACCTGGCGCAGAAGTGGATTTTTTAATCGGTCCATCGTTCCCAAAATTTGCAGCCTTGAAAAAATGGATGCAGCAGGCTTATGAGAACGGTGTTTCTATTTGTTCGGTTTGTACAGGTGCTTTCCTTTTGGCAAGGGTGGGGCTGTTGAATGGGAAGCCCACCACCACTCATTGGAAGCGTACCAAACAATTGAAAGCCCTTTACCCTGAGATTGAGTTGGTGGAAAACCAACTATTCACTGAAAGCAATCAAATCTATACCAGTGCAGGTGTTACAGCGGGTATCGACATGGCACTTTTTATCCTCGGCAAGATCCGGGATGATTATTTTTCTTTTAAGGTTGCGAGGGAACTGGTAGTATACATGCGAAGACAGGGCGCCGATGTGCAGCAATCCGTTTATTTGGATTTCAGGAATCATATTCATTCCGGCATTCATCTCGTGCAGGACTACATCCAGGAAAACATACACAAGAAAAACACCCTTGACAAACTGGCTTCCATTGCAAGCATGAGCCCACGCAATATCACCCGCGTTTTTAAAAAAGAGACAGGGATCACCATGAATGATTATGTCACCCTGGTGCGTAAGGAGCTCCTGCAGAAACTAAGCGCCAACCGCGATATCACCAGAAAGCAGATGGCTAAAATGTGCGGGTTGAAAAGTGAAAGACAGGTGATCCGCCTGATGCAGGAACCTCCAGCACTGAAGTGATTTTTTTAGCAAAAAAAACATAAATATGAATACAATTTCTACAACACACCCATGGACCATGCCTGGTCCTTCCGCTACATCATCGGCCGGTGATTTCGATTTTCTGGTAGGAAAATGGCGTGTGGAGAATCGAAAATTAAGAGAGCGATTGAATAACAATAATACGTGGGACAGTTTTCCTTCTGAGATCCATCTCGAAAAGGCTTTAGGCGGTTTTGCGAATGTTGAACGATATCTCATGCCCTCAGCCGAGAAAATGTTTGAGGGTCTGGCGCTAAGACTATTTAATCCAGAGACCAGATTATGGACCATTTATTGGATGGATACCTCAAACCCGGTCATGGATACCCACCCGGTGACTGGATCTTTTGAGGATGGGGTTGGTAAATTTTACGCAATGATGGAGTACGGTGGATTGCCCTGCCTCGTCATCTACCAATGGGATGCCCGTGATCCGAAAAAACCGATCTGGTCGCAGGCATTTTCTGTGGACCATGGTGAAACCTGGGAATGGAACTGGTACATGCATTTGGAACGGATCGCCGAATAGTCTTAGGTTTGAATATGATATTTCAAGGAAAGGTTCTGAGCCAGGGCGTTTTAGCATTAGCCTTTTTAATATCATTATATGGTTGTGTAAGCCTGAAGACTGCTGTGGCCCGTGAAGAAAGGATACAGTTGACATCAAACCAATTACATCTACTCAATGGAGAGTTCGAATTGTTGTCGGTTGATTCCTCTTATAATATGCTTGATTACTGCCTTTTGGGTAAGCAGAAATTTGACCAGATCAACAGGCCGGGAGCAACTGACCGGATACGCATTGAGGTTTTGCCAAAAGATCAGTTAAAAGTGGCTTTGCTGCATGGTGAAGAAGTGCGGAAGCACAAGAAAATAAAGGGAAAGCTTGTGGATGGTTACTATGTTTTCAAGGCAAGCCAACTCCTTCCTCTGATAGCGATAAATGTGTATGGCCACCAAGAAGTCCGACTTGGATTAAATACAGCACAATCTTTGACGGTTCAACTTGCAGGATCTACGGTAGTGTTTATCGTTTTTGTTCCGGTTACTGGTGGTAAGCAGGAAGAAGATTACCTTGTATTCAGACGTAAATAATTCATTCATACATCCAGGATATGCATCACGAGGATCAGGTTGTTCAGAAACATAAAGAGACCAGAATTGTATTACTATCTCCATTCATCATTATTGGCGTCAACATCTTGGTTGCATTTGTATTTGGGAAACTAATTGGCAAATGGGCATTTGCGCCAGTGATTTTGATCGAGTGGATACTCTTTGCTTTTTTCATCCATAAGTATGGGGGAAGCAGTAAGTATCAACGTTGGTTGGGTAAACCGAAAGGCAGTTGGGGTTGGTTATTGCTGTGTATTGTAATCGGCTTGTCTACATTGCCGATCTTTCTTCAGCATTTTCGCTTATTGAATAGCATTTCATTGATCCTGCCATGGATCCTGATCTGGCTTATCAATCCCTTCATGGAAGAATTTTATTGGAGGGGGTTATTGTTGGATCATACCCAGCATTGGAAGAAGTGGATCGCGGTGTTGGCTACGGCTCTTTTATTTGCTGTCAATCACTATGTATTTGCCATCAATGCTGATCTGTTCAAAGGGCTGCCTGTTTTTTTGTCAACTTTGGTGATGGGGTTGGTTTGGACCCTCGTATACTTGAAGACAAAGAGTTTACGGTGGACGATCCTGGCCCATTTTCTGGTGGATTTCTTGAATCTCTCTGTACCATCATTTCTTGATCTATACAAGGCCGGTTGGTAAAGCTGTTTATCTATTCCCCGAAATAGAAAAAGGCAGATAACCTTACAGTTATCTGCCTTTCTTAAATCTACTCTTTAAACCTTTATTCCTTCACCTCAGTTGTCACCAACGGAGCCTGCTTGGTCCATGGTGTTACATCCAGTTTACGAGGCGTGGGATAGATTTCATCCAATGTATTTCCATCGTATAATCTTCCGTTCTTCATTACATACTTGATGGTATTGGTGTTACGGATGTTTGTCAGTGGGTTGCTGTCCATGATCACGATATCAGCCAGTTTACCGGCTTCGATACTACCCAGCTCTTTATCCAGACCCAGTGCTTCTGCACCGAGGATGGTAGCTACTTTAAGGGTTTGGTGCGGCGTCATGCCACCACTACCAACGCTCCACATTTCCCAATGGTAACCGAGGCCCTGCAGTTGTCCATGACTGCCGATACCGGCTAATCCGCCCTGCGATACTACGCTGCCTACACCTTGCGCGTGCTTCTTGAACACATGATCTTCCGGCGTGAACCAGCCACCCAATCCACCAGCACGACGCCTGGCTTTACCGCTCAACTCTTCATAAGGGGTGAAGCGATTCAGCTTTGGATCATGCAAAGGACTTTCGGTGGTATAATAATAGTTCTCTGCCCAAGGTCCGCCGTATGCCACCAATAGTGTTGGTGTGTATGCCATCTTGCTTTGTGCAATCGTCTTGGTGACATCGGAATACAAAGGGAAGATGGGAATGCTGTGTTCGTGACCGGGATAACCATCGAACAACTGTGTCATGTTCAATTTATAATCCAGTCCGCCTTCCGTGGTAGGCATCAGCTTTTGTTCTTTCGCAGCCATGATCACCCACTGGCGATGCTGCCTGTTGCCCACGAGATACATTTTAATGTACTGTGTATTGAAGTACTTGCTGTACTGTTTCAACACGTTTCGGGTTTGCTCCAGGTCTTTCAGGTTGTACATCCAATACCCCACACCAGGACCAGTGCTGTATACGCGCGGACCAGGGATCATACCTGCATCCACCATATCGCTATAAGTGAGTACATCCGTTGTTGCGGTCTGCGGGTCACGCGTTGTAGTGACACCATACGCAAGGTTGGCTGCATAGATCCACACACTGTTTTTGTGCAGTCCCCAGAAGGGCCACATGTGCGAGTGCGTGTCCACAAAGCCCGGCGTGATGGTCTTGCCCGAGCAATCAATCTCTTTGGTCCCCGGCGGTACGGTGATGGAACCAGATTTGCCCACCTGTTGTATCCGGTTGTTGACAATCAGGATATCGCCGCCCTCAATGATCTCATCGCCCCTCATTGTTACAATGCGTGCGTTCTTCAGCAGCACAGTGCCTGAAGGAATGTCCTTCGCATAGTACACTTTCACCTGACGCTCATCAGGCGCATATTTTTCTTTCTTCTTCAATTCTGCTTTGGCGATGGAATCCTTGCGTGCAAGGGCCGTATCTTTTTTGAACAATGCAGTGAGACTGTCTTTGCTTTTTTTAGCGAGAGAGTCGGCAAGCTTTTTTGCTTCTGGACCAAGTTTCGCTAATGCCGCAACACTGTCGGCCGCGCGTTTTGTTTCAAGCTTTTTCGCTGCTTTCACAGAGTCCTCCACAAACTTAGCGCGCTCTGTGTCATAGACCCAGTGGCCGTTGCCGAGACTCCAGTGAATTTTTTTGCCATCGGCTTCCCATGCGGGCCACTCACCACCGATCTCCGTCAATTGTTTTGAAGGGAAGGATGCAAAAGCAGCATTGCCTACGTTGATGGAAGGCACTTTGCCGGCTTCAGGAATCGTGATGACATAGATATTATTGTTCACCTGCGCCACGGCCTGGTTGCCAACAGGCGCCATCAGAATGGTTCCTGCAGGAGTGGGCATGTTCTGCGGTTCCCGGTTGCTTGCGCCTTGTGGCAGCATGCAATAGTTCACTGCATCGGTTGCATTCATCATGGGTTTGCCCATCACGTATTTGATGGGATTTGCGAGTGGCTCACTCTGCCCTTCACCTTCAACCATCTGTCCTTCACTATGATTATGTCCGTCAGCATCAAGTACCGAACCATAAGTAGTTATACCGGTAATCCGCGCATGCGTTTTAATATCGGTACCATCCCAACGCATGGAGAGCAATGAACCGCCGGGTCCGTTGAGGAAAACCCGATTGGTATCTTTAGTGAAATGCACATTGCCGTACTGACCGGCATATTCAATTTTATTAAGTCCACCACCGTTTGCGTTTACCCAAACCAGGTCCGCTTCGGCACCGCTAAAGAATGGATCTTCGGCGTCACTAAAGAGGCGCTTGGGGGCACTGAAGAAGGCGATGCGGTTATTGTAACTCCATGCGGGCTGCATGTAAACCCCTTCCATGCCGTTGGTAATTTTTGTGATGAGCGGCTTTGGACCGAGGGTTGCCTTATATACACCGCCACCATCTTTCTCGCTCCAGGTTACAAATGCAATCTGCTTCCCATCGGGGCTCCAGGTGGGCATGGCTTCCGTGAAATTGAAATTGGTCACGCGTTTGGGCGTACCGTTAGGGAAGTCCATCACATATAACCTGTTCAGCACGGTGAAGGCAAGTTGCTTTCCATCCGGGCTGGGTGCAGCATCGCGGATCTGTGTGGCCAATGCCGCGCTGGTATCTTTAATGGCGTAATTGAAATAGAGGCGGGGACCCATCTGCAGGGCCACATCGGCCTCAAATGGAATCTCCGTTGCTTTGCCACCTTCAACTGGTAGCTTCCAGAGTTTACCGCCATAACTGGCGATGAGGAATTTGCTATCAGGCGTGAAGCTCATGCCAGGAAGCACACCTTGCGGCGCGATGCTTTCCTGCTCATCCCGCTGCACGGGATAGGCCAGCCATTTTTCATCACCGGTTTGCAGGTTGCGGATCACGAGGCCGGTTTTGTCCTGGTACCTGCTGCCATAGACCATCCACTTACCATCCTTACTCAGGGTAGGCGTAAAGGCCGAACCGTAGCGGGAAGTAATCGTATTGGTTACACCTTTTTTTCGGTCGTATGAACCAATCTGGTACTGGGGCAGGAGCGCGTTGTAGTTCCATGAACCACCGCGCTGGCTGTAATACACCGTGTTGCCATCGGCACTTACTGCGGGATCAATGGTTTTAAGGCCACCGAACTGATCATTCAGTGCGATGCCGCCGCCGCCATCTTTATGGTACATGAATAATTTAGGAAGCCTGCGGCCCTTGGAGGCAATGATATAATTTCCATCGGGGGTCCAAACGGCTGCGGGAAAATCTTCCGTGGCGTCTTTGGTGAGTTGAATGGTATCCTGTTTTTCAGCATCGATATACCAGATATTATCAGACCCGGAACGATCGCTGGTGAAGAGGATCTTTTTACCATCCGGGCTGTAGCGGGGATGGGTTTCATACGCCATGCCCGTGGTGATGGGAGTGGCCTTACCGCCCGTGATGGGAACGGTATAGATATCGCCCATCAGATCGAAGGCCACGGTGTTTCCGTCTGGGGAGACGTCAACACTCATCCATGTGCCTTCCTTGGCTGCGAATTTAATCTGGCGTTCCGGTTTCAGCGGAAGGCCTGTGAATTTGGTATGGGGAACTGTATCCTTTTTAGGCGCCGTAGTATCCGGCTTGGGCTGGGCAGTGGCGGACACCGTGGCCGTTGCCGCTGCCAGCAAGAGCAAACATCTCATAAGAAGCGTAGTTTGATTGGAAGATAGGGAGGAAATCCTATATATATGAAGAATTTTGATGGGCGGCCTTTGGATGGAATGACACATAAAGCATATTGGGCATATTAAAATTATTCCATATTTTAAGCCAAAAATTGCTTCCTTAAATGACGCTTTTTAAATCTGCTTATCATATTGCATTCGTACTTATATTAACTGTTGTTACTTGGGTTCTTGATCGGGTAGAACCATCACTGAATTTTTTACCGGTCATTGTTATTGATGCATATTTGATTCTATTGCTTGTCTTAGGGTCCATTTATAGCTCTCCCAGTTTCAAAGGAGAGATGTGTATGGATATTTTTCCAACGCGTCTCGTTGGATTGGTCATGTTTTTTCTCTTCTTTCTTATTATGGTTTTTAGCTTCGCTTCTCTATATTTCTATTACAGTGATCAATTTGAACAGAAAATTCAGTCATGGAGTGATGCTTTTAGCTACAGTTTAGGGACAACAACAACCATAAGTATTGTTGATTTCAAGCCTGCTTCACCTACAACACGATTCATCGTATACTTCCACGTTTTAAGCATCGTTATATTTTTCTTTTCCGCGTTTCCTTTGTTAGTCTCACGAATATCTTCGTTCAAAGGGTAGTCCGCCTGATAAAGTGGAATTTTAAGTTTAAACATGGATTACACAAAGTTTACAATAACAGATTGGGTAAATTTGACTGGCCTCTTTTATAGTGGGTCTCCGTTCAATGACGGGATTGAGGTGGATGATTTTGATTTTGATATTCGGGATGAGCTAGTTTCTCTGGACTTGGACCACGAAGATGTAAAATTGAAATTTGATTTTTTTCCTGCTTCAAAAAAAATATATAGAGCTTTTTGTACTTGAGAATCAAAAATCCGGATTTGGGAGTATCATATTCGAGCATCACCTGAAATTAGTCGCTGATGCCGGTTTCTTAACACTTGAATGTCTGGCAGCAAAAGGGACTGAAAATGGCTATGTTGGCTATATGGTTTGGGGACTATTTGGATTTACAATGTCCGAACAATATCATCAAGATTTTCTGTCATTAATGGCAAGCAATGCGAGAACTGAAACTTGTCTCCAACAATTATTGCTTACTTATACAGGAAGGATGTTTTGGGAGAAAAATGGTACTAGTTGGTACGCGAATTTTGATCTCTCGGTAAAGTCAAAAAATCAGAGACTTTGGTCTTTGTACAAGCTCCGTTCCAGATAAACTTTCAGCAACTGGCGATACTTTATACACACTACTCCTTTTGGGAATGTATGAGTTAATTAATTCTTCATTAAGACGTACGATTTCTCTGCCAATTTCTGAATTCAATTCCAATGAGTTAATACCAGCTTTAAAATTTTTAAAAAATCGTCTTTCTTTATATTGCGCCCATTTGTTAAATCTGATTTCGCCGAGTTCTAAATATGCTTTCAGTATGGTAATTTTTCTACTTAGTTCGATTTCAGGCATTCTATTTCCATTCCGTGACTTTATGTGCCATGGTTTAGAAACCTTTGTTTTTGTTCTATATCCCTTAGAAGTATTCGAATTAATGTAACGTATAGGAGCAGTGGTTTTCATTTGGGAAAATCATTATGTAATGTAGTAAATTGATACTGAAATTCTACAATATTTTCAAATATTAACGAATAATACTGCTACTTAATTATTACTTGATTGGTAAAGAAAACCGCTTTGTAAAATAGCTGAAAATTTTATAAAAATTCAAATTAGTTAGATTTTTATTAAAAAATGGCATGAATTTCTAAAAATTACATTTAAAAACGGCATATCATTGAATTATTCATAATTTTTTGTGTCGCGAGATCTATTGAATAGCGCCTTGATCTTCTCAGTCACCGGTTCTCTTTTCTGGTCCTTTCGCCCTAAGCGCCAAAACGCAAGACGGGCGAAAGGATTTTCGTGAGGCCCATTCCGGTGGTTTGGACATATCCATCCCAAAGACATTTTGCGCAAATTTATAAGCCTTCTCTTTGTCGAGGTGTTTCACTACAATAACGCTGTCTAACTCCAGATTTTCCTTTTTTACAAGTTAGTATAACCTCCAGTTAACGGTGTATATTAGAATTTATGGATCATATTGCTGGTAGAGTTTGAACAAATCTGTGGATATTAATAATGCATCAAGTTTAAATTCGTGATTAAGCTTACTAATTTGAAAGATTCTATATAGGATAAATGGCTTGTAAATACATAGTCAAATAATTGGCTGCAAATTCCATTTCACTGCCAATTATTAGATACTGATAAATGTATACTAACTCCAGAGATAGAACACAAGTAGCCTAAATTGTATACTAAAATTCCGGTTTAATAGTTAGTAAACAATTGATAATTAAGAAAATGATGATATACTGTAATACTTACTGGGAGAAGTCGAAGCACTCTAACTCCCATGTGATCAAATACCTCTAAGTTCTAGTTCTCATTTCAAGGCCTCATACTTCTTCTTCCAATCTTCCGCCTGTTCCTTTTCTCCTAAACCTGCGTAGCATTTGGAGATCCATAGAAAGATCTCGGGATCATTTTTCTTAATGAGAAAAGCCTGTTGAAATGTCTTCAGCGCATAAGCAAATTGTTGGCGATCATGCTGGATGATGCCTTTTTCCATGTACGCATCAATGAATGTATAGTTGTTCAGGATCACTGAATCAAAGATCGCAATGGCTTTATCATAATTGCCGAGGTTGGAGTAGTAGACGCCCGTCAGGTATTTTGCTGTGGATTTAATGCGTTGGTCGTCCACCTTCTGCAGGCTATCAGAAACCACCAGCACCTGGGGATCTTTTTGGTCGGCCATCAGCCAGGCCATCGTTAACCAGGCATCGCCGTTCTCCGGTACCAGGTTGGTGTACATATGCAGGGAGCGCATGGCCGCAGCGGTATCACCTTTGATGAGTTCCGCGTTGTAGAGGGCCTCCCAGAGACTTGGATTTAGGGAGTCTTTCAGGATTTGGTCCCTGATGATTTTTACTGAATCCGTTGGGGAGGGCAGGGGTTGTTGGGCAGAAGGCTGCGTGCTTTTATTGTCATTACATGAATAGATCATTACCACCGCCAACAGAAAAAACAGTCTTTTCATGGTTTAAAGGTACGACATGACAATTGGCTGACAATTCATGCCGGGTAAAATGGGTATCTTGCCGCCTCTAAAATCAATAGCCCCATGCGTTTTTTATATGCGCTCCCACTTATAGCTGCGATTGGATTCCTTGCAGCAAGACCTGGCGTGTCAATGCCCAATGCCTCCATGCCCAATGCCTACCCGGACACACTTGCATATCCCGAGGAAACACATTTTAAAAACATCCGCCAGCTTACCTTCGGTGGCGACAATGCCGAAGCCTACTTCAGCTATGATGGCAAGTATCTCATCTTCCAAAAGACCAATCCGAAAGAAGGTATCCAGTGTGATCAGATCTATATCGGCAAAGTACCCACATCACCCAACGAGCCTTTCGTTCCAAAACTCGTGAGCACCGGCAAGGGCAGAACCACCTGTGGGTATTTCATGAAGGATGGCAAGCACGTGGTATACGGG
>JBASZQ010000003.1:0-45064 GCA_049661025.1 Chitinophagaceae bacterium
CTGCTGGCCTTTCGCATATACTGTCGATATGGTTGGGGCTTAGTAAATGTGAATAATATCGATGACAAAGACCGCTGGCAAAGCCAGGGTGCGCAGTTGGGCGTTGGATTTGTTTTCTAAGATTGAAGTTGGAAGGTGGAAGTTGGAAGGAGCGTCTTCCAACTTCCACCTTTTAACTTCCAACTGTTCAGAAAAACGGCATCGTAATTGACCTATATAGCTATCTAATCAAAATAACCCGCTCGGCCTGGTGGTGCTGCCATCATGGCGGAGCAAAGGATAGCTATGCAGAATACAGATATTTGGCTAAGGCCTGATGAGGACATGGAGTTTATGCCTATCCTCCCTTTACACGATAATGACGGGGAAAACACTGATGACACCAGCATTCCGGATGAATTGCCCCTGATTCCCCTTCGAAATACCGTACTATTCCCCGGCGTCGTGATCCCGATCACCGTAGGGAGGGATAAGTCGATCAAAGCCGTCAACGAAGCCTACAAAACTGACAAAATGGTAGGTGTGCTGGCGCAAAAAGACAGTAATACCGAAGATCCGCAGCCGGAAGATCTTGTAAGTATTGGTACCGCTGCAAAGATCCTCAAACTGATCAAAATGCCTGATGGTGGCACCACGGTGATCATCCAGGGAAAATCTCGTTTTAAGTTGGATGCAGTGACTTCCGAAGATCCCTATTTCAGGGGTAAGATTACCACATTGGTTGAAGATGTGGTGACTGACGATAATCAGTTTGATGCAACGATTTCTTCATTGAGAGATTTATCGGCCCAGATCATTCAACTCTCGCCCAATATTCCATCTGAAGCGTCCATCATTCTCAAGAACATAGAGAATGCGAGTTTCCTGGTGCATTTCATCAGTTCCAATATGAATGCTGAGCTCAAAGAAAAGCAGGAATTGTTGGAGATCAATGACCTCAGGACGCGTTCGGAGAAACTCATGCACCTGTTACAACGTGAACTGCAGTTTGCCGAGCTGAAGAATAAGGTAACCACTAAAACAAAAACCGAGCTCGATAAGCAACAGCGGGAGTATTTTCTCCAGCAGCAATTGAAAAGCATTAAGGAAGAGTTGGGAGGGGATACCAACGACAGAGAAGTGATGGATATGAAGCAGAAAGCGGAAGCCAAAAAATGGCCGCAGGCTGCTAAAGACATGTTCAAGAAGGAGATTGAGAAACTGGAACGGATGCATCCCAGCACACCTGATTATTCCATCGTGTATAACCATGCAGATCTGCTGCTGGATCTACCCTGGGATGAGATCACGATAGATAACTATGATCTTCGTCGCGCTAAAAAAGTATTGGACGCGGATCACTATGGGATGAACAAAATTAAAGAACGCATCATTGAATATCTGGCGGTCCTGAAATTGAAGGGCGACATGAAGAGTCCGATCCTTTGTTTTGTTGGACCTCCCGGTATTGGTAAAACATCGTTGGGACGGAGCATTGCGAATGCCATCGGCAGAAAATATGTACGCTTGAGTTTGGGAGGCCTGCATGACGAATCGGAGATCCGTGGTCATCGCAAAACATATATTGGTGCGATGCCCGGGCGCATTGTTCAGCAGATCCGAAAGGTGAAATCTTCTAATCCGGTGATGATCCTCGATGAGGTGGATAAGGTAGGAAAGGACCATCGTGGAGATCCCTCCAGCGCGTTATTGGAAGTACTGGATCCGGAACAGAACCATAGCTTTTACGACAACTACCTTGAGATGGAATATGACCTGAGCAAGGTATTGTTCATTGCTACAGCAAACGACATCACCAGCATACAGCCTGCACTAAGAGACAGGATGGAGATCATCGATCTCAATGGATATGCGGTTAAGGAAAAACTCGAAATCGCGAAACGTCACCTTATCCCAAAGCAAAAAGAGGCGCATGGATTGAAGGATATCAAATTCGTGATCGGGGATGGTATTATTGAAAATGTGATTGAAAACTATACAAGGGAATCCGGGGTTCGTGAGCTCGACAGGCAGTTGGCATCCATCATGCGAGCCATGGCGAAAGAATATGCGATGAATGGGAAAGTGAAAGCATCCCTGCGCAAATCAGATATTGAAAAGATCCTGGGTAAACCGCGGTATTCAAACGAGATCTATAAGGCTGCGCCCGTGCCCGGCATCGCTGTTGGGCTGGCATGGACCTATGTAGGCGGAGATATCCTGTTTATTGAGAGTGTGCTGTCTGAAGGCAAGGGAGACTTGAAGCTTACCGGAAATCTTGGAAATGTGATGAAAGAAAGTGCATCAACAGCGTTGACCTATTTACAGGCCAATGCCAGAAAGCTTGGCATAGACCCGGCAACCTTCCAAAAGATGAATGTGCATATCCACGTGCCCGAAGGAGCAGTCCCCAAAGACGGACCCAGCGCGGGTATCACGATGTTGAGTTCGTTGGCATCTGCTTTTACCGGAAGGAAGGTCAGGCCCTACTTGGGGATGACGGGAGAGATCACATTGCGTGGGCTTGTACTTCCCGTTGGCGGTATCAAGGAAAAAGTACTGGCTGCAAAGCGAGCGGGCTTGAAAGAACTGATCCTTTGCTGGCAAAATGAAAAGGATGTTCAGGATATCAATTCAGACTTCATCAAGGGACTTAAATTTCACTATGTGAAGAATGCACAGCAAGTGCTGGAAATCGCTTTGAGTTAGTTCGCAGGTCACAGTTCGCAAAGGTCGCATAGGTTGCAGGCTGATCTTTCTGCGAACTGTGCGTCCTGCGCCATGCGAACTGTCCTATAGCTGAGAGTTATAAATAGTTTTGCCCATTTTTTCTTGCGGCACCAAACAAACCCATTTTCTTCGTGTTCTAATTAGCATAGAATTCTTCGTTAAGAATTTTCATGTTGGTTGTTTTAAGGGTTAAAAGAACTTCCCCCATGTCCATGGGGGAGTTTCATTTTTAGTACTTTGCAGTCCATGAGATGGCTGATCAGCTTGGTGTTTTGTAGCGTACTAACAGGGCAAGCACTGTCCCAAACCCTCGGTGGTGATGCGGCTTATACCTTTCTCAACAATCCTTCTTCTACACAGCTTACTGCATTAGGGGGTGTCAATATTTCGAATATATCGAAAGATGCTTCACTCGCTTTTTATAATCCCGCACTGTTGAGGCAAGACCTCCATCGGCAGTTTAGTTCAGATTTTTCTTTGTTCTTTGGAGGGATCAAACAGTTGCATGCGCAAGGCGTCATATCGCACAAGGCATCACAAACGATTTTCAGTGCGGGTCTTCAATATCTGCATTACGGCTCGGCGATGCAAACGGATCCTGCTGGGAATGTGATCGGGGAATTCAGGCCATCGGACTTTGCTGTACAGGTTTCCGCGGGAAGGAAATACCTGGAGCGTTGGTACTACGGCGTTAACCTCAAGTTTATTCAAAGCAATTACGGTGTATATCGATCTTCCGCGATCGCGGCAGACTTCGGCCTCAACTATCTGGATTCTGCGAAAGGGTGGCAAGTAGGTTTTCTTGCCCGTAATATGGGGGTGCAATTGAAGACCTATGCGGGCGAAGGGGAGGATATGCCCTTTGATCTGCAATTAGGGGTCACCAAAAGATTCATAGGCTCGCCTTTTCAGGTATCGGTGACTACGCAACGCCTGCACCAGTTTGACCTGGCTTATGAGGATACCACATTTAATACAGATAACGGGTTCCCAAATCAATCCACCGGATTCATGACCAATCTGTTTCGGCATTTTGTATTTGCAGGGCAGGCATATGTTGGGGATAAGCTGGAATTTACGCTCGCTTACAACGTACTGCGCCGGGCAGAATTAAAAGTTCCTAATGCTACCGGCGGGCTAAGTGGGATTTCTTTTGGCGTAGGTCTGTTGCTGCCTAAAATGCAATTTCGTTTTGCAAGATCGCAATACATTAACTCAACCGCCTATCACCAGATTGGATTGAATGTAGCTTTGTAAGGGCGCAACTTCACACCGCCACACTCTCCTTAAACGCTTCCCTCGGCTTTAGTCCCAACAACTGGAACATTGCATTGTCTGCGTCAAATGTTGGGTTGGGCGTGGTCAATAGTTTTTCTCCAGCAAAAATGGAATTGGCTCCTGCCATGAAACAAAGGGCTTGGTCTGAAATACTCATTTCAGCGCGTCCGGCGCTAAGCCTTACCATCGCCTTCGGCATCAAGATCCTTGCAGAAGCAATCATACGCACCATGTCCCAGATGTCAACCTTGTCATTATTTTCCAATGGCGTCCCTTTTACGCGCACCAGGGCATTGATGGGAACGGATTCGGGATGTTCCGGAAGCGTGCTGAGGGTGTGCAGCATTTTGATCCTGTCTTCATGCGTTTCCCCTAGGCCTACAATACCGCCACAACAGACAGAAATGCCAGCATGACGAACATTGTCCAGGGTTTTTAACCGGTCATCATATGTTCTGGTAGTAATGATCTCTCCATAATATTCTGAAGAGGTATCGAGATTGTGATTATAAGCATACAAGCCTGCTTCAGCCAGTCTTTTGGCCTGGTGTTCATTGAGCATGCCGAGGGTACAACATACTTCCATACCCAGTTTGTTGACTTCCTGTACAAACTCCACCACCCGGTCAAAATCTTTGTTGTCCCGAACCTCACGCCATGCCGCACCCATACAAAAGCGGGTGGAGCCAGCTTCTTTGGCGCGCCTTGCATACTCAATCACTTCATCGGTCTTCATAAGACTCTGCACGTTGATGTCTGTATGATACCTTGCGGCCTGTGGGCAGTAGGCGCAGTCTTCCGGGCAGCCCCCTGTTTTTACGGAAAGCAGCGTACATACCTGTACCTCGGCAGTATCCTGGTATTCACGGTGCACGGTGGCTGCGCGATAAATAAGTTCCAGCAGGGGAGTATGGTAAAGGTCCTGGATCTCGTCCAGGCTCCAGTTATTTCTGATCATGGGTCAAAAATACGGGGCCGATGTCATTTTCTTTTGAAAAGAAACAACTTTCTGTCTGACTCAGAAAGAGCCGCTTCTTGTATCAGGGTGTAGTATTGTGAGAAGCTGCGTTTGAAATGATCTTCTGTATACTCGTCAAAAATATCTTGCCTTGTGTGTAACAGCAACTGGACTTTGGGGTCTGATTTTGGTACAAATTCGATCAATAGCCAGGGGCCTAATTCAATGAGCCCTTTTGCAAGCAGGCTAAGCGGCAGGTTTTTGCCAATACACAAGTGATGCATCAACGCAAGTGCCAACACCAGATCTGATTTTGCCCTTTCGGAGAACCTGGATCTTTCCTTGTTCATCCAGCCAATGGACGGGGAAGGATGCATGAGATCCACGCAGACCGCCGTAACCTTTTTGTGCTTGCTGAAGATCTGGTCTACACAGATCCTGTCTGACTCGGCAGCAATTACTCTTTTTCCCTGGTTAACTAACTCCATAGAAAACTCGCCGGTATTGGCACCGAGATCGAGGACGGTTTCAACAGGCAGCGAACCCGTCATATCCAGCACCACTTTTTTCTTCCCCTTCAAATATGCATCGGAAAGAATGGTTTCATGATAGTATTTACTCCAATGACTGGTTTCTTTCCGAATGGAAAGGGCAGCTATTCCGGATTGCAGGTGTTCAATGATGCGGGAAAGTTTAGCCTGCGAGAATGAGGATCGTTGGTTCGCATTTTTTCCGGTTGCGGAAACTTTTTGTTGAAGGTGTATATGTAAAAGAGATAGCAAACTGAAGTTTGATCTCTTGGGAAGCAGTTTTGCTGCGAGCTCAAGCGGGATTCCATCTGGATACAGGGCCAGCAAAGAAAGTAATGACGATCCCCTGTATTTCGCCAGCAATAGGGGGGCAAGAAAATGCTGACAGAATTGGCGATAGGCACTCCATGGTTTTGAAGCATCATATAGGTCAAAAGAGGCGGTATCAATGAATATGGGTTGGCTGCCTTCAAAACAGATGTTAAAGCCTGAAGCATCTTTAAGGGTCATGCCAAACAACATTGCTTTCTGCTGAATTTTCAGGGTTAACAGAGCTGCAGCTTTCAATTGCTCGAAACTCCATTCGTAAGGATAGTTGATGAATGAAATTTGCCGGGGTTTGATGACTTTGTATGCACCATCACACAGCATGTTTGATTCCTCATGGGGAATAAGCATACCGCTATCGGCGAGGGCGTAATACAAGCCTGATACCATCAAATGGTCATACGCCTGCTGATAAACTGGTTGCAGTTGACGATAGATTATGCCATCTGCTGAAAACACAAAGGCTGCCGTATCTCTGAACGAGGAATCTTCACGCCTTATCATCTTTGTTTTTTCTGAAGATCGATTTAATATAATTCCATCCTGCGCGGAAATAAAAAGCTACCCCAAGTGCTGCCGCCACCAGCAACTGGATAAGCATATTCCCACTCCCCGGATCCACATATAAAAAGAATATGGGTTTGCAGAACGTATATAGTAAAGCGATGATCATGTTAGTCAAAGTAGCTGAGCTTTGTCTTAGGCGTCAGTTTAGTCAGGGTCTCATACATCAGCTTGATGGTGTGCTCAATATCATCCTTGTGCAACATTTCCACCGTGGTGTGCATGTAACGCAATGGAATAGAAATCAGCACGGATGGGCAACCGTCATTTGCATAGGCGAATGAATCCGTGTCTGTCCCTGTACTCCGGCTGACCGTCCTGAGCTGAACCGGTATGGATGCTTTTTCTGCAACACTTTGTACCAGGGCTAGGAGTTTGTTATGAACCGCTGGACCAAAAGCAAGTGATGGACCTTTCCCGCAAGCACAATCGCCTTCAATAGCTTTGTTCAGCATCGGCGTGGTGGTGTCATGGGTAACATCGGTAATGATTGCAACATTAGGTTTGATCCTTCTTGCCATCATCTCTGCGCCACGGAGTCCAATCTCTTCCTGTACGGCATTTACCACATACAGACCATAGGGGAGTTTCAGGCCATTTTCCTTGATCATTCTGGCAACCTGCGCAATCATAAAGCCACCGATCCTGTTGTCAAACGCTCTGCCAATGAGATAACCGTAAGCCAATTCATCAAACCCTTCTTCATATACTGCAACGGAGCCTACGGTAACGCCGAGATCCTCCACTTCTTTTCTGGAACGTCCGCCACAATCTAAACACAGATTTTCCACTTTTGGTGTAGGCTCCTTCTCGCCACCTAGCCTGGTATGAATGGCAGGCCACCCAAACACGGCTTTGACTATGCCTTTTTTGCCATGGATGTGTACACGTTTTCCCGGGGCGATCATGTGATCAACACCGCCATTTCGTTTTACATAAATGAGCCCTTCAGGCGATATATAGTTTACAAACCAGCTGATCTCATCTGCGTGTGCTTCTATCACTACCTTGAAAGGAGCATCTGGGTTGATAACCCCAACAGCTGATCCGTATGGATCGGTAAACGTTGTATCTACATATGGAGTGATATAATCGAGCCAAAGCTTCTGGCCGGGGTATTCAAATCCTGTGGGTGAAGGCGTATTGATATATGATTTAAGAAATTCATAGGCCGGACCCGTCATGAACTTGTTTGTAGTCTTGACTTTCCTTTCTGTCTTAGCTTTTTCCTTCTTTGCCATAACTGACCAATTTTAATAGCTTCAAAAATAGGTAAAAAAGCACAGTGGCCGGAACAGCGCTTGAATATGTTAGTCAATGACTCTGGATGATGGAGGAATCATCGGCAATTGCTGACCCGCCAGTTCGTTGAAAAGGATCCTGAACGTGTTGACCATATGAAGATTTTCTTTAGGAACTGTAATTTTTTTGCCCGGAATTTTCATGGCCCATTGTGTGCTGAACACGCCTTCGTCAAATCCCATCACATTTCTGCATCCATGATCACTTAAGAGGATGATGATGGCATTGGGATCCTTTGCCGTAATATTTTGCACCAATCTCATGATCACCTTATTGGCATATCCCACCTGGCGGGGATAAGTTTGTAGTATCGATGGTTGAAAATCGTTAAGCTCTCTAATGGCATCCGAAAACCTGAATTCCCTGCCCTGCTCGTCCAGTAATACCGGTAAATGCGGCAGTAAAAAATGACTGTACACAAAACTTGGTTGTTGTGCGGTTCCGATTTGCGCCATCGTACGTTCTTCAACTTCTGCATTATAGGTAAGGTATCTTGCGCAGAGGGATTGCAGCTTTTTTTGAATACGGTTGGAAGGGATATGTGTTAACAGGTCATCAAAGCACCAGCCGTAGAACGTGCGCAGAATCTGGATCTGGGACCAGGTGACCGTAGTGACGGTGGGTCCACTTGCAGGTTGATCATCCACATTGAATATCGAATTCACTTTAATGGCATAGCCACTTTGCTTTAGGTAGGTAGTGACCGTGTTGTCAAAAGCCATTGTTTGGTTTGCTTTTACAATTCCCTTTTGGGTTAGTCTGGGTAAAGGCCCAGGGATGTCTAAGGTATCCATTCGAAAAAGCGAAAGCATTGAATAGAAGGTAGTGTTGTAGGTTGATCGTGGATGTCCAGCCACCGTAAAACCCTGTTGTTGCAAGAAATCTGTTAGCCCGCTATTGTCAAAATTGAACGTGGACTGAAGTTCATGGTTGCCCTGGTATTCGTCAAAAACAAGTACATAAATATTCGGTTTGTTATTCCCTGGCCAGGCAGACAAACGTTGCGCTGTGGTGGTCTGAAACGGTTCTGCAGGCTGCTTTGCAATCAATAATTCATAAATGATCAACACACAGAAAAGTAAAAGCAGGTAACGCTGCAAGCGTAATATTCCTGCCAATGATGACCTCCTGAGTAAGAAATAAATACCAATGAAGACAATCCCCGAACAGATGAAAAAGATCAAATGGGTGATGTATTCGCGGAAAGCGGTAAACAATGACCGGCTGAATAGAAAGTAAATATGCATAAATAAAGCCATCAACCATAGTTTCTCTCTTTGCCGATATAGCAAGGCAGAAAATACAATTCCAGGAATGGCAAATGCAAGCAGCTTTAAAGTCAGGATCGTTATTTCCGGTAGCGATACCAGATTCCATATTCCATTGAGGCCATTCGCAACAAAAAAGAGACAGAGCAGAATGATGAGTAGTGGACCTCGTGCTAAACCAGTTTGCTTTATGCTTTGGATCATGTGGGGTAGTTCCGATAAACGGCCAGTCTGCTGTGTAAGTTAGCGCAAAATAGCAAAGGTCAGCAAAGCGTGTAACAGTGCCGTACATGCCATCATCCCGTCCAGGAATATACTATAGTAAGCATCATGCTTTTGTGTTGGTTTTTTGCTGAATTGTGGAAGCAGCAGCAGTACGGGGATCAGCCAGGGATTGATCAGCGAGTATTGCATCCCTAAAGCCATTGTTCCGGCCAGCATCAGGCTCATGTAGAAAATCCAACCCAAGGTATCTCCATTGGTCATGGTGGCCATCGATCTCACGCCTTTTTGTTGATCTTGGTGAGAATCCCGCTGGTCAAACAAGATGCAGATGGCCAGCAACAAGAAGAACCGATGTCCGAGAAACCACCAGAACTGCTCCGGGGGCTCCATATCGCTGATCCACATAGGCAACATCGTGGTAACAATGGTCCAAACCATCGCGAGATACACGGTTTTCCCAATGGCAATGGTTTGCAGGAACCGGAAGATCTTCCAGGGGAGATTTGGCGCGGTATACAGAAAAGCCGCTAACGCCACAGCGGCAAATGGAAGCGGTTGGTACCTGAAGGGCCAGCCACTAAAGAGCGTAGCCATAAGGGACAGGATCAAGGCAAGTATGATCCAACGCATGTTATGGTGGTTCCATTGGTGCTGTGGTGATTCCGGGGTGTAAACCGTATTCACAACACCATGGAAAAAGTAGGTGGCAAGGGTGGCAAAGAACACAAAGGTGAGCAATCTTGTGTCAACCACAAGGAACAATTGCTGCGTCTCCCAGGTCATCAGGGTAGCGCAAGCGGCAATAAACAGATTGCTGTAAGTAAAGATCCTGAAGATGCTCTCCAGGGGTTTGCTTAACGAAGTATGATAATTGGTTCGGTTCGTACAGTGTCGCTTTTGTTTCCTTTTTCATCCTTCATCCAGATGCTGAAGACTGCGGTATCAGGACGGGGGCAGCGAGGCTGTAAGGCCACTGCATATTGGAAAGTCACAATCAGCTCCCCGTCAAAATTATTTGTCCTTGGAAGATCGTTCGGAACACGATACAAGAGGGAGTCTGCAAAATTGGAAGACGGACAACGGGTGGTGATCTTCTGTACCCAGATGGTATCATAGAAATCACCCTCCTTATCTGTTAGCCTCATTTTCACTTGTAGGTCAAAACCATTGGGCACCGTTGTGGAACTCACGGAATTTAAGGTGAGTCTGGGACGGTTTTCAATTTTATCTTTGCCACAGGAAATTGCGGTGAGCACCAAAATACCAATGATCAGGTATGTCTTCATCCATTCCAATTAACCATTCAAAAATAAAGGTTCCCGCTTGAATAACCTACGTACAGCCATTTTTAACATTTCCAACTACCAGGAACTTGCTTTGCAGGTTTTCCGGTACCAATATCAACACAACAGGCTGTACAGGGAATATGTTGACCTGCTGAGTGTTAATCCGCAGCTGGTCAACCGTTTGGAGGCTATTCCTTTCCTGCCGATCCGGTTTTTCAAAAGCCACACCGTCATCTGCGGTGATGCCCTTCCAGCCCAATGGTTTGAAAGCAGCGGTACCACAGGAATGACCAACAGCAGGCATTATGTGGCAGATTTGCGGTTGTACAGGGAAAGCTTTCAGCAAGGCTTTGAAAAATTTTATGGAGATCCTTCAGGCTATGCCATTCTTGGGCTCCTGCCTTCTTACTTGGAACGGCAGCATTCCTCCCTGGTGATGATGGTGGATGAACTCATTCAGCAATCTGAAGTGAAGGAGAGTGGTTTCTACCTATATGAACACCACAAATTAAAGGACACCTTGCTAGATCTGGAGGCACGTCAGCAAAAGACACTGCTCATCGGCGTTACATTTGCCCTGCTGGATTTTGCAGAAGCATATCCCATACCACTGAAACATACCATCCTCATGGAAACCGGCGGCATGAAAGGCAGAAGGGAAGAAATGACAAGGGCCGAGGTACATGCTGTACTTGCCAACGCTTTTCAAGTACCGGCGATACACTCCGAGTATGGCATGACGGAACTCCTTTCTCAGGGCTATTCCGATGGCCGCGGCATCTTCAAACCCGCGGACACCATGCGGATTCTATTGAGAGACGATGACGATCCGATGGCAGTTCGCGCGGCAGGCGATAAGCCTTATAGAGGAATCATCAACGTGATTGATTTAGCCAACCTGGACTCCTGTGCATTCATCGCCACAGAAGACGCCGGTGTACTGTATCCGGATGGTTCTTTTGAAGTCACCGGCAGGGTAGACCATTCTGATATCCGGGGCTGCAGCCTGATGGTCGTTTAATTTTTTTGCCTAGCTTGTAGGCAATGAGTCAGGTCTCTTCCGGCGCCCGAAAAGTCAGTGCCATATATCAAAAAGAATTCGGATCCCAGCCGCGGGTTTTTGCTGCTCCGGGAAGAGTGAACCTCATTGGGGAACATACAGACTATAATGAAGGTTATGTGTTACCCTCTGCTATTAACGCGTCTGCCTGGCTGGCCATAGGTCCTGCTGAAGAAGAAAAGGGCCGATGGGTCTCCGCCGATTTTTCGAGCTCCGCGGAGATCGATTTCACCAACATTACACCGCATGCCAAAACCTGGGTGAACTATCTCCTTGGTGTGGTTGATCAGTTTGTGAAAATGGGCATTCATGTTCCTCCATTTCATGCCGTGTTATCGTCTGAAGTGCCTATTGGCGCCGGCCTTTCCTCATCTGCGGCCCTGGAGTCTGCGATGGCCGTGGCACTGAACAGTATTACAAATGCTGCGCTGCCGCCTATGGAACTGGCCAGGATCGCGCAGCGTGCCGAGAACCAGTTCATTGGCTTGCAATGTGGCATCATGGATATGTTTGCGAGTATCCATGGCCGTAAGGATCATGTGATGCGCATTGATTGCAGGGATCTGAGTTGTTCATACTTTCCACTGGAACTGGGCGATCATCGGATCGTTTTGATGGATACCAGTGTGAAGCATTCCTTGGCTTCATCGGAATATAACCTGCGGCGGCAGCAATGTGAAGAAGGGGTTGCGATGATCGCGGAAAAACATCAATCCGTACGGAGTCTGCGGGACGTTAGTGTACCATTGTTAGAGGAGTACAAATTGAAGATGGACCCATTGATATATAAGCGTTGTGCTTATGTGGTGGCAGAGAATGATCGGGTGCTGGCCACCTGTGCAGCGCTGCAGTCCGGGAATCTGGCAACAGTGGGTGAGTATCTTTTTGCATCCCATGAAGGTTTACAACATCTGTATGAAGTGTCTTGCCCTGAATTGGATCTCCTGGTGGATCTCGTCAGGAATGACCCCGCGGTGCTCGGGAGCCGGATGATGGGAGGGGGCTTCGGCGGTTGTACCATCAGCCTCGTGCATAAAGATGCAGTCAGCAGATTGGCGGTAACCATCGGCCCCATCTACCACCAACGCACAGGTAAAGAGATGCAGTTACACGAGGTGGTCACGGGTGATGGTGCGCTAGAAATTATTCAACACGCTTAAATATTTATATACAATGCGAATTGCTTTAGCCATGATTATGATAGCCGGACTATCATCCTGTTTTTTGAACCATAAAGAAGAAAAAAAGATGGAAACTGTTTCCGCAGTCAATCCTTTTGACGCCACTATTGACGGTAAACAAGTGAAGTTGTTCACACTGAAGAACAGCAAAGGCATGGAAGTGCAACTCACCAACTTTGGTGCAAGTATTGTTGCCCTCAAAGTGCCAGATAAAAAAGGCGTGGCGGAAGATGTGGTATTGGGATACGATAGCGCCCAAGGCTATGTCAATGGTAAGTCATATTTCGGATGTGTGGCAGGGAGATATGCCAACAGGATCGCGCAGGCGAAGTTTACCCTGGATGGGAAAACTATTCGCTTGCAGCCAATAATGGTGTGAACAGTTTGCATGGTGGTGTGAAGGGATTTGATAAACAAGTGTGGGATGCTATGCAGGAAGGCAACCGCGTAACTTTTACTTATGTGAGCGCAGATGGCGAAGAAGGCTATCCCGGCAGACTAACGGTAACGCTCACCTACAGTTTAGACAGCAATGCAAATCGTCTGGAATTGCAGTATGGCGCTACCACAGACAAGGCTACGGTACTGAACCTGGCCAACCACAGTTATTTTAATTTAGAAGGGCAGGGCAAGGGGACGATCCTTGACCATGAGATCATGATCAATGCCATGGCATTTACACCGATCGACAGCACCTTGATTCCTACCGGCGAACTGAAGAAAGTGGCGGGTACCGCTTTTGATTTTACCCAGCCTGTAAAGATTGGTGCGAGGATCAATGATACTGCTGATGTACAGATCAGATATGGGTTGGGCTATGATCACAATTTTGTATTGGCTGGACCAATCGGAACTTTACGCCTCGCGGCCAAAGTGAGCGCGCCCGTTTCTGGTCGCACGCTTGAAGTGCTGACCACCGAGCCTGGCGTTCAATTTTACACCGGTAACTTTTTGAACGGATCAGAAAAAGGAAAAGGATCAGTCTATGGACATCGAAGCGGCTTCTGCCTGGAGACGCAACATTTTCCCGATTCTCCCAATCAGCCTTCGTTTCCATCTACTGTACTAAAACCTGGTGAAACCTTTCAAAGCACTACGGTCTTTGCCTTTGGTGTTCAGTAAGGAAAAAATGCCTAACTTTTTTGACTTTTTACTGTAGACTTTTGAATTATCATCATGCCAAAACTCACTAACAGCGATCTTGCCGTATTCTTTTTTTACTTTCTTGTTGTAAGCTTGTATGGATATTGGATCTATCACCGTAAGAAAAAAGCGGAGACGGGTCCGCAGGATTTCTTCCTTGCAGAAGGAACTCTCACCTGGTGGGCCATTGGTGCTTCACTGATCGCTTCCAATATTTCTGCAGAGCAGTTCATCGGGATGAGCGGCTCCGGATTTAAAATAGGCATGGCCATCGCCACCTATGAATGGATGGCTGCTGCAACCCTGTTGATTGTTGCCGTATTCTTCATGCCGATCTATCTGAAGAATCATATTTACACCATGCCGCAATTTCTTACGCGGCGATATAGTGAATCCGTAAGTATGATCATGGCGATCTTTTGGTTGTTGCTCTATGTGGTGGTGAATCTTACATCGATCCTTTATTTGGGAGCATTGGCGGTGAGTACTATTTCAGGATTCAACTTTTTTGCCTGCATGATCTTCCTGGCCATCTTCGCCATCATCATTACGCTTGGTGGAATGAAGGTGATCGGGTATACCGATGTGGTACAGGTCTTCTTCCTGGTGCTTGGTGGACTGGCTACCACCTATCTGGCGATTAATCTGGTGTCAGATCATTTCCAGGTGAAAGGGGTGGTGAATGGATTCAACATCATGATGGAAAAAGCGACGGACCATTTTGATATGGTGTTGGAGAAAGGGAATTCCAATTATATGGATCTTCCAGGGTTTACGGTGTTGGTTGGAGGTATGTGGATCGTTAACCTGAACTACTGGGGTTGTAACCAATACATCACACAACGTGCGTTGGGTGCGGATTTGAAGACCGCCCGAAATGGTATTCTGTTTGCAGCTTTCCTGAAATTACTGATGCCCGTTATTGTGGTGTTTCCTGGTATCGCTGCATATGTGTTGCACCAGCAGGGCATGTTCCAGGGCGAGATGATGATGGGCAATGAGCTCAATCCTGACCGTGCCTATCCGGTGTTGCTGAACCTGCTGCCCAGTGGATTGAAAGGGCTGGCCTTTGCGGCACTGACTGCAGCCATCGTGGCATCGCTTGCAGGTAAGGCCAATAGTATTGCAACCATTTACACGCTCGATATTTATAAAAAGTATATCAACAAGGATGCATCGGACCAGAAACTGGTGAACATCGGTAGGATCAGTATTGTGATCTCGATGATCCTGGCCATTGTCATCTCTCCATTTTTGGGCATTGATAAAGCTGGTGGTTTCAAGTATATCCAGGAGTATACGGGTTTCATTTCACCCGGTGTATTCTGCGTATTCATTCTCGGATTCTTCTGGAAAGGTGCAACGGCCCGTGCAGCCTTTGTGGCCATCATCAGCGGGTTCTTGTTATCCATCGTATTTAAATTCGGGTATCCCGAGATGCCGTTCCTGGACCGGATGGGCTGGGTGTTCCTGATCTGTGTGGCGTTGATGGTGATCATCAGCCTGGTGGATCCGAAGCGCACCAAGGAAGACAAGATGCAGGTGGAATGGTCCATGTTCAAAACACATCCTGCATTCACTGTTGGAGCAGTCATCATCACCGGCATCCTTGCTGCATTATACCTGATCTTAGAACAACAGGGTTGATATGGGACGATATGTGTTAGGATTAGATATTGGTTCATCCTCCGTGAAAGCTGCACTGCTGGATACAGACAGCGGTAAGCCAGTGGCTGTTGCATTTTCACCGTCCACAGAGATGCCCATTTCCTCGCCACAAGCGGGATTTGCAGAACAGGATCCGGAGATGTGGTGGCATGAGGCCATCAATGCGGTACAGTTGTTGAAGAAACAAAGGGACTGGCAAAAGCATGAAGTGCAGGCCATCGGTATTTCTTACCAGATGCATGGATTGGTTTGCGTGGATGAGCAACTGAAAGTCTTACGTCCTTCCATCATTTGGTGTGACTCCCGTGCCGTGCCTTATGGGCAGGCAGCATTCAAATTGATGGGTAGTGAATTATGTCTCAGTCACTATCTCAATTCGCCCGGCAATTTTACCCTGGCTAAGTTGAAATGGGTAAAGGAGAATGAGCCGGAATTATTTGCTAAGATTTATAAGATCATGTTGCCCGGCGATTACATCGCGATGCGGCTCACCGGCAAACCTTGTACAACCATGTCTGGTTTGTCAGAGGGTATTGGCTGGGATTTTTCGAAGGGGTTATTGGCTAAGGAGTTATTGGGTTATTTCGGAATTCCTGAGGGCATGATCGCAGATCTGGTACCTACATTTGGTATGCAGGGTAATGTGAAAGAAGAGATCGCGCCGTTATTTGACCTTGCGCCAGGTATACCGGTGAGTTATCGTGCGGGCGACCAGCCCAATAATGCTTTTTCCTTGAACGTGCTTGAACCCGGAGAAGTGGCGGCTACAGCTGGCACCTCCGGTGTGGTTTATGGTGTTACGGACCAGGTGCGGTATGATCCGCAGTCCAGGGTCAACAGCTTTGCACACGTCAATCACACGGCCACGCATAACCGATTGGGAATCCTGCTCTGTGTGAACGGCACGGGTATACTCAACAGCTGGTTGCGTAAACACATGATGGGGAACATGACCTATGCAGAAATGAATCAATTGGCGGCTTCGGTACCAGCTGGTGCGGAAGGGGTGAGGTTTTATCCTTTTGGTAATGGTGCGGAGCGGGTGTTGGAAAATAAGGACCCCGGCGCGTCTATGGAGGGACTTCAATTCAATCGCCATCATGCGGGGCATATCTTGCGCGCGGCGCAGGAAGGCATTGTGTTTGCACTGCAGTATGGGATTGAGGTGATGCAGCAAATGGGGCTTGACCTGTCACGGGTGCGTGCCGGACATGCCAATATGTTCTTAAGCGATGTTTTTGCAACCGCATTCACAAATACCGCAGGCTGTACCCTTGAATTATTCAACACCGATGGAGCCGTAGGTGCAGCCAGAGCCGCCGGATTGGGCGCAGGTATTTTTGACACACCTGCAGCCTGTTTTTCAGGTATGGAGGTGGTGAAATCCTATGTCACCGACCCTGGCCTGCAACAGACTTACGGTGAGGCATACACGAAATGGAAAGCTGGTTTAACTTTTTAAGCATGCAGGCATCCGGATTTGAAGGTAAATGGGAAAAACGATGGCATCCACTGCGGCAGGAATGGGTTGTGTATGCCGCCCATCGGAATAACAGACCCTGGAGCTTTGAGCGGAAAGAATCTTTTCAGTCCGCACCTGCTTTTGATCCCGGTTGTTATCTCTGCCCGGGCAATGCGCGAATCAGCGGCCAGCAGAATCCCAACTATCAGCATGTATACATTTTTGAAAACGACCATCCTGTAGTAGGGATGCAATCGCCCTCGCTGGGTGTATACCATGATCATGAAGGTCTTTATCGTAAAGCAGAAGCAAAGGGCATTGCCAAGGTTGTTTGCTATGATCCTAGGCACAACGTTACGCTCACAGACATGAACGTGGCTGATATTGCAAAAGTCTTCATGGCCCTGCGTGAAGAGATGATTTTTTTTCGTGATCATCCCGTTGTTAAGTCGGTCTTGATTTTTGAGAACAAAGGTGAACTGGTAGGCGTATCCAATCCTCATCCGCATTGCCAGATTTACGCAACTGATTTTGTCTTCAATGTAGTGCGGAAAGAATTGAAGGCCATGGAGGAACATCGTACGGCGCAGGGAAGAAATATTTTTGCCGATATTATTTCCGCAGAACAAAAAGACGGTATCAGGATCATTGCTGAAAACGAGGAGGCCATCGCATTCATTCCTTTCTTTGCGCGCTTTGCCTACGAGACCTATATTTTTCCCAAGCAAAGGCACCAGACCCTGATCACAATGACGGACAAAGAACTATTGGGATTGGCGGGCGTTTACAAGGAGGTAACCAGAAAATTTGATGGTCTTTTTCAAATGCAGTTTCCATATGTGATGGCTTTTGACCAGGCACCCGTGGATGGAGAAAGCTACGAGGACTACCATATGCACTTGAATATTTGTCCACCCCTTCGCCAGCCGGGGTTACAGAAATTTCTTGCGGGCCCGGAAACAGGTGCGGACACATTTATGGCGGATACGATGCCGGAAGAAAAAGCGGCGGAACTAAACCGCGTGAACTGGCGCGCCGGAAAATTGTGAACGATGAAACTTGAATTCATACAAGCATATTATGCGCTAGAACCATCCATCGGAATTGCACCGGGAAGACTTGACGTCATGGGAGGTATTGCCGATTACAGCGGATCGCTGTTGTTACAAATGCCTATTGCTGAAGAAACGACTGTAAGTCTTATACCCGGCACGGATGGTGTGTTTACTGTAACAACAGATGCGTTGGTTGCAGATCAGCGGTTCAGTATTTATCTGGATCAGTTGAAAAGTTTGACCCTCCATGAATTAGGCGAACGAGTTAAACAATTACCAGGTGGCGACTGGGCCGTGTATATTCTTGGTTGTTTTTTTGTTTTGGAACAAGCCATCGGCCTGCAATGGGAAGGCGCAACGGTATCTGTAGAATCAAGCGTTCCGGCGGGTAAAGGTGTTTCATCCTCTGCGGCTATTGAAGTGGCCACGATGCATGCCATTCAACGTGCATATGGATTATCGATCCCACCCCTGCAACTGGCGATCTTATCCCAACAAGTGGAAAATCAGGTTGTGGGTGCCGCCTGTGGATTGATGGATCAGCTCTCTGTGAACTTCGGAAAAAAAGATCATCTGCTGCCCTTGGTATGTCAACCTTCCACAGTCTTTGACCCCATTCCCATTCCGGATAGGATCCGTTTTGTTGGACTTGACAGTGGCGTAAGACATGCCGTCAGTAGTGCGTCATATAGCGATGTCAGAGCCGCAGCGTTCATGGGATATGTGATGGCCATGAAGGAAAGGGGGATTGATCCAATGCAATCGCCATATCAGGGATATCTTGCCAACATTCCACTTGAAACCTTCCAAACCAGCTTTCTGCATTTGGTTCCGGAGCAGATCAGCGGGGACGCATTTTTGGATCGATATCATCATCATATGGATATGGCTACCACGGTGATTCCCGATCGTGTGTATTATCCCCGTGCAGCGGCTTTGCACCCAGTACAGGAAAATCATCGGATCAAAAAATTCTTAGACATTCTTAAGAACGGAGATGATCCGGAAGAAGCGGGCCGGCTCATGCTGGCATCACATGAAGGATATCAAGCTGTGGGTCTGGGTGAAACGGTCACAGATCGCATTGTTGAACTGGTGCGGGCTCGTGGCCTTGGACATGGCATTGCGGGTGCGAGAATAAGTGGTGGTGGTAGTGGCGGTACTGTAACCATGATGCTAACCAGTGAAGAAGGATATGCCGCGATGCAGGGGATTCGTTTGCAAATAGAAACGGAGACCGGTAAATCATTAAAAGTCTTCGAAGGCTCTTCAGACGGCGCCCATTTCAGGCCATAATTTTCTTTCAGCGACGATATAAAATCCTCCATTCTATCGTACATTCAGCATCCTCAAATTTTTGATTTTTGATTTAGAATTATACATCATGATCACAGTTGGCAACAAAACCTATTTTCCTGGCATCAACGAAATTAAATTCGAAGGCCGCAGCTCAGACAACCCGCTTGCATTTAAATGGTATGATCCCAGCAGACCCATCGGTGGGAAAACCATGCGTGAGTTTTTCAAGTTTGCCGTCTGCTACTGGCATACCTTCTGCGGTACAGGGGCAGATCCTTTTGGTCCGGGTACCAAGCATTTCCCCTGGGATGCGCAAGCAGATCCCATGCAAAGAGCCTATGATAAAATGGATGCAGCCTTTGAATTCTTCACCAAAATCGGCGTGGATTATTATTGTTTCCATGATATCGACTTAGTGGATGAAGGGGCAACCATTGGTGAGTATGAAACGAGGATGCAGAAGATCACGGACTATGCGAAAGATAAAATGGCGGCGAGTGGAGTGAAACTTTTGTGGGGCACAGCCAATGTGTTTTCCAATCCCCGCTATATGAACGGCGCGTCTACCAATCCTGATTTTGCAGCTTTGGCTTATGCAGGTACCCAGGTCAAGAATTCACTGGATGCCACCATCAAACTGGGCGGTCAGAACTATGTGTTTTGGGGCGGAAGGGAAGGCTATATGACTTTGCTGAATACAGATATGAAGCGGGAAAAAGAACATCTCGCCCGCTTCCTGACGATGGCGAGGGACTATGCACGAAAGCAGGGTTTTAAAGGGGTTTTCTTCATCGAACCCAAACCATGCGAGCCCACGAAACATCAATATGATTTTGATGCGGAAACAGTGATCGGATTTTTACGCCACTATGGTCTGGATAAAGATTTTAAACTGAATGTGGAAGTAAACCACGCCACGCTTGCGGGCCATACCTTCCAGCATGAGCTCCAGGCCGCTGCCGATGCGGGCATGTTGGGCAGCATCGATGCCAACAGGGGTGATGCGCAGAATGGATGGGATACGGATCAGTTTGCGATGGACCTTAATGAGCTGACGGAATGTATGCTGATCATCCTGGAAGCCGGGGGTTTTTCTGGAGGCGGTGTCAACTTTGATGCGAAGACCAGAAGGAACTCTACGGACCTTGAAGATATTTTCCATGCACATATCGGATCGATGGATGCTTTCGCAAGGTCAGCGATCATTGCTGAAGCGGTGCTGGAGAAAAGTCCGTACAAGCAATTCCGCAAGAATCGGTATGCATCGTTCGACGGTGGTGCTGGAGCGGAGTTTGAAGGTGGCAGGTTGAAGTTGGAAGATCTGCGGGAGTATGCCTTGACGCATGGCGAGCCGAAACAATCCAGCGGTAAGCAGGAGTGGTTAGAGAATATCATCAACAGTTGTATATGAAAGTAATTACGTTATTGGGGTTATTGGTTATTGGGTTATTCGTGCATGCACAAGAAGCAGACATGGTGATTCGTAACGCCAATGTATACACGGTGGATGCATCTTTGCCCAAGGCAGTGGCTGTTGGTGTAAAAGATGGAAAGATCATTTATGTGGGAAGTAACGACGGTGTGAAAAAGCATATTGGCTCAAGAACCAACCAGGTGGATGCGAATGGAAAATTCCTGATGCCTGGATTGATAGAGGGGCATGGGCATATTCACGGTATGGGTGCATCGTTGGTGAACCTGAACCTGATGAAGGTGAAGAATTGGGAAGAGATCCTTGCATTGGTGAAGGCAGCAGCAGTAAAAGCAAAACCGGGCGACTGGATCATCGGCAGGGGCTGGCACCAGGAGAAATGGGATCATTCCCCAAGCCCTAATCATCTTGGTTATCCTTATTATGCAGATCTGGATAAGGTTGCGCCTAATAATCCTGTTTTGCTCACACATGCAAGCGGGCATAGTTCGTATGTTAATGGCAAGGCACTCCAACTGGCAGGCATAACCGAAAAAACGCCCAATCCTTCTGGCGGCGATATTGTGAAGGACCCAACGGGAAAAATTGTGGGTGTGCTGGAAGAAAGGGCCCAGGCTCTGGTGTCGAGGGTTTATTACGCATGGTATGCGAAGAGACCCCTTGAAGAAAGAAAAGCGGAATGGCAACAGGCGATCTCATTAGCAGAGCAAGAATGCCTGCGCAATGGGATTACGAGTTTCGCAGACGCGGGGTCTTCATTTGAACAAGTAGCCTGGATGAAAGAACTGGCAGACCAGAAGAAATTTGCCATTCGTCATTGGGTGATGGTAAGAGAAGGCAACACGCAATTGAATAAGAACGCATCGGTATTTCCCATCATCAATGCAGGCAATGCACACCTTACAGTAAAGGCCATTAAAGTTTCATTGGATGGGGCACTGGGTTCTTATGGGGCATGGTTGCTGGAGCCTTACCACGACAGACAAAATTTCTACGGCCAGAATACTTTTGACACTACGGAGTTGAGGCAGATCGCTGCGTTCGCTTGGGATCACGACCTTCAGCTATGTGTCCATGCTATCGGCGACCGCGCCAACCGGGAAACCATCGATATATTCAGTGAACAGATCCAGCGCAATCTGAAGAAGGATCATCGTTGGCGTGTGGAGCATGCCCAGCATGTGCATCCTTCTGAGATCCCTCGTTTCAAGCAATGGAACGTCATTGCTTCCATGCAGGGTATCCATTGTACATCTGATGCGCCATATGTGGTGAAGCGTCTTGGAGAGGAACGGGCGGAGAATGGAGCCTATATGTGGCGGGCCTTCATGAATGCAGGGGTCCTGGTGAATAACGGTACCGATGTGCCCGTGGAAGACATCGATCCCTTTGCCAATTTCTATGCATCCGTGACACGTAAACAAAAAAATGGGGAAGCTTTTTATCCTGCACAGCGGATGACGAGGGAAGAAGCGATCTATTCGTATACGCTCGCCAATGCCATTGCACAATTTGAAGAAAAAGACAAGGGCTCCATCACTGTTGGCAAGATGGCGGATATGGTCCTGCTGTCTAATGACCTGACGAAGTGTGCAGAAGAAGCTATTCCCTCAACCAAGGTAATCATGACCATTGTTGATGGAAAGATTTTGTATCGTCCTAAATGATCGCAAATGAAAACAGTATTGTTAGCGGCGTTTCTTTTTGTCGGTTCACAAGTAACAGCGCAACACGGAGAACATAAAGCTGCAGTATTGGGCTATGCAGATTCGGTAAATGCAGGTTTGATCAAGGAAGATAAGATGAAGGGAAGCCCCGTCAGGATGGCCATGAGCGATATTGGTTCATCACATGTACACATTACATACGGTTCACCAGGCGTGAAAGGCAGGGTGATCTGGGGTGGGTTGGTAGCCTATGACAAAGTATGGTTTGCCGGTGCCCATAATGCCACGTGGATCAGTTTTAGCAAGCCGGTAACCATCAATGGGAAATCATTGAAGGAGGGAAAATACGGGTTCTTCATGATACCAAAGCCTGCTGGACCGTGGACGGTCATATTCAATTCCGATGCCGAAATGCATCTTGCAGAACAGTATGATGCTGCTAAAGATGTCCTTCGCCTGGAGATTATGCCGGAGAAAGATGCTGCGGCCAGTTTGCCACGTTTAACTTTTTCTGTTACACAAACCTCGAAACAAAGCGGGGTAATTGAATTTGCCTGGGAGAAAAAAATCATCCATTTGCAAGTCAAATCAGCCCAATGAGGTTATTCCTGATCATATGTTTTTACTTCTGCTGCGCAACATCCCTGGCACAGTTGCCGCAAGTTGCATCGGGAAGTATCATCAGATGGGAGAACCTCGGCAACGCAACCATCGGCACAAGAAATGTTGATATCTGGCTTCCGGAAGGATACTCGCCCAAAAAGAAATACAGCGTCCTGTATATGCATGACGGGCAGATGTTGTTTGATTCAACCCAAACCTGGAACAAACAGGAATGGATGGTGGATGAAACCATGGGAAGACTGATCCGAGAGAAGAAGATCCGGCAGACCATTGTGGTAGCCATCTGGAACAGGGGGGCATTCCGCAGCCAGGACTATTTTCCTGAAAAAGCGCTTTCCAATATGGATACTGCGCTGCGATCACAATTGATCGCAAAAGATCTGAAGGGAAAGGCACTTGCTGATGAATACCTCAGATTTATCGTGTATACATTGAAGCCAAAAGTAGACAGCGCATTTTCAACGCACTCAGTAAGATCAAATACATTTATTGCCGGATCAAGTATGGGCGGACTCATCTCTCTCTATGCATTTTGTGAGTATCCAACGGTGTTTGGTGGTGCAGGCTGCATCTCAACCCATTGGCCCGGTAGCCTGGCTGTGCAGGATCCTGGCATTGCAAATGCTATTATCATGTACGTAAAGGACAAGATCCCTTCACCTACCCGGCGGAAAATTTATTTCGATCATGGTGATCTTGGACTTGACGGTCAATATGGTCAATCGCAGGTTATTATAGACGATATTTTTGTTGCCAAAGGATACAAAGGCAAACGATGGAACTCCAAAGTTTTTCCTGGTACGGATCACAATGAACGTGCCTGGCAGCAGCGCTTTGATCAGGTTGTTCTTGCATTAATGGGTAGAAAAGGAAAATAAATTACTGCGGTTCAACCAACAGAAAATCCAGATAAGCAAGGTTTGAACCTTTATTGTATTTCAAGGTCAGTAATTGAGTGCCTGCAGTTGGAAATACGATCTCGCCAACAGTTGCCTGCGTCCACTTGTGCCAATCACCCGTGTTTTCAGGCAATACCAATTTACATGCAAAAGCATTGTTCAGCCATAGTTCAGAACGGTTGTCCTGATAGCCATACACGGTGATGATACGGTATTTTCCTGGTTTGTTGACACGGATGGTGTAGTTGGTCCATTCACCATCTTCCTGCCATCCGATGTACAATTGATTCACTTTGGGATCCACCTTATTGGGATGGTTGAAATCCGCCCAGTCTTTGGTATATGAAATATCCACGCCTTCTTTCTCCCGGAAAAAAGCAATGTATCCGGGAATGCCTGGCCTCCAGTGTTGCGAAGTATGGTTCAGTTTTGATCCCTCGTTTTCTGGTGTGGTATCATGATAGGCAACACCTTCGCCACCAAGATCATAGTATGCCAGTTCAACCCTTCCTGGCACCATCTGTGGGCCATTTGTATACAGGCTGTCCCGGTATGGCTTGCCCTTATATCCTTTGGGTATTTGTGAAAACGCAGCTGTTGAGACTAAAACAAAAAAGGGTAATAAACATTTATACATAGTGATGATATAAGTATTCTCCAACCTCCAACCCCCAACCTCCAACCTGTTAAAGCAAGCCGCTAACCGGAACACGACAATGTTTCTCACTACTTTCAAATGCCAGTTCAATGATCCGGATCACATTATAACCATGTTCTGGTTTCTCCTGCAATGGCGCGCCTTCCCTGATTGTTTTAAATAGGTTGTTGTAAAAGCCCTGGAAGCCGCCTTGTACCGATGGATATGTTTCTCGTATGATCTTTCCATCGATCTCTGTATGGATCAGCCCGAACTGTGATTCCGGTTCTTTTCCCCAATCAGTACTCGTAGGTAGTTGTCCGGCTTTAAGTAGTTCTTCCTGTGGATCTTCTCCATATTTAATAAATGATCCCTTGGTACCATGCATCATATACCTTGGCCCCATCTCACGTACAAGCATACCCGATTTCAGCAGCACCTTTAAAAAACCATATTCCAATCGAACATCAAAATAGTCGTCCACCACCGAATACGGCTTTTGCTTACGGATATCTGCGATGATGTATTGTGGCGCACCAAACAATTGCAAGGCCTGGTCTATCAAGTGTGATCCGAGGTCATAAAATACCCCGCTACCAGGCATTGGTTTCTCCCGCCACAGTCCGTAGGTTCTGGGATCAGGACGATAGCGGTCATAGTGTGATTCAAATTCATGCAGCTCACCTAAAAGCTTTTTTTGAATAATCTCTTTCATCGTTAGATAATCGGCCACATATCTTCTGTTGTGGTACACGGCACAGGTTCTACCTGTACGATGTGATATCTCCACCAATGCCTTCGCTTCTTCGGTGGTGTTAGCAAAAGGTTTTTCAAGCACCACGTGTTTGCCTGCCTCCATCGCCATTTTCGCGTAAGGGAAATGCGTTTCGTTGGGTGAAGTGATTACCACCAACTCGATCTCATCGTCTTTTAATAATTCTTCAATACTGCGCACGATTCTGACCCAGGGATATTTTTCAGCAGCCGTGTTGCCGCTTCTTTCGAGAACAGACACCAACGAATATCCGGGAAGGGTGGTCAAAAAGGGCGCATGAAAGGTCTTAGAGGATATACCAAAACTGACGAGACCTGTACGTATGGGAGAAGCAGACATAAAACCGTTTGGCTAAAGATAAGTTAAGGTGTGTAATTCTTTCAGGGTGGCTGTAACATTCTGTTTAACACTGCGTCCATTAGGTAGATCAGCCATCATGACCAGAGAACTGCTATCAGGAAATAATGATGCATCAAAGGATCGCATAAAGGTGTTGTTTGCAACAATGCCCCTGGAAGATCATGTAGTGCCGATGATAAGCCTGGCGGTGACCCTGAAGCAAGCAGGTTACGATGTTCGTTGGTATACACAGGAGCGCTTTGCTTCCAGGCTTGCAGAGTTTGGCATCCCACATTATCCATTTGTCAGGCCTCCGCAGTTTCATTGTGATAATCTCGCCGAAGTATTCCCCGGCAGGTCAGGTATCACTGCAGATCATAAGTTGATCCGTCACGATCTCAGGGAACTCATGATCCGAAGAGGGCCTGAATATTACGAGGACCTTAAAGAGATCCATGAGTCCTTTCCGTTTACCATGGTTGTCTCGGATCTGGGCTTTACGGGTATACCTTTCATTAATAGGCTCATGCAAATTCCTGTCATTGCACTGGGACTCCATCCTTTGAAAGAAAGCTCCGTGCTATTGCCGCCCTACGGAACCGGAAAAACACCGGCCAATAGCAGACTTTCAAGACTTAGGGTTGGTATTCAACGTTTCATTCAGGAAAACTTCACGCACCGAAACTTGTCCATATTGCAACAGCGGATGCACCATCCATATGGCATCCGCGGCACCGGACATGTGCATGATGATATGATCAGTCATTCCACGATCGTTCTGCAAAGTGGCAGTCCGGGCTTTGAATATCCAAGGCATGATATGAGTGACCATATTCGGTTTTGTGGACCCGTTCTCGCACCTCCTGCCAACAAGGAAAAATATTGGATGGGCCATCATGGTACCTATGAACATACGATCCTCGTTTCGCAAGACCGGAATGATGGAGATCCGAATGCATTGATTGTTCCGGTGTTGGACGCATACTGTAACAGCAATGCCAGGGTGATCGCTATCACAAGGGGAAGGGATACGGAACAACTTCGTCAGCGATATGTCTGTTCCAATGTGATCATCGAAGACGATATTGATTGGGACGATGTGATGCCTTATGCAGATGTGTTCGTTGGGCAGGGCAACCACCAGGAAGTGTTGAAATGCATCCGGCACAAGTTGCCGATGGTGATTGCCGGGTGGAGGGGGTGCCGCAAAGAAGTGGGGGCGAGGGTGGCCTATTTTACCCTTGGTCAGCATATTAAAACGGATCGACCATCCCGGGAGAGTCTAAGCAGGGGAATCGATGCGGTGTTGAAAAATCCCCGCTATTTGCACCACACCCGGGCTTTGGCAGACGAATTTTCACAATATGATCCAGGGCAGATGTTGCTGCGTTTTGTGCAATTGCTCTCCCGCGGGTATAAAGTAGCCGGAACGCCATTAAAGGTCAGACCTATTGATTTTACTGACCTCTAGCCTTATCCCTCCTCCAGCATTCTCGGATTTTTGCATTTCTGAATGCCAGTTTTCCAAAATTGACCTATATTTGCCATCCCTGAACGAAAAATCAGTGATGCCCAGGTGGCGAAATTGGTAGACGCACTGTGTTCAGGTCGCAGCGCTCGCAAGGGTGTGCTGGTTCGAATCCAGTCCTGGGCACCAAAAAGGTCCCGCACAATGTGCGGGACTTTTTATTTGACGCCTGGCGAGCTTGCCTTCAAAAGCGAACAACGCAAAACGCACCCACACCGCAGGTGATCCCCTCATTCATCTACCCAATCTCCACGCCCATGTACTTATCTTTTTCCATTCGGGTTAAAGTCTTTTGCTTTGCTTTATTGCATCCAGGAAAATGATAAACAAACTCATCAATATAAGGCTCTACTGGAAATGCCAGCTCATTGGCTGGTCAGTAGCCGCTTTATATTGGGCTTCGATCGGCTTTATGGGTACCCAGTTCAGCTGGGGATTAGCAGTCATTCATTTTCTGTGCGATTTGCTGATCTATATCTCGCTATCACACCTGTTCAGGAATTTTTCTGTAAGGAACCGATGGCATGCCCTTAGTATCAAAGCCTTGGTGTTCCGGCTCATTCCTTCCGTTATCGTCCTTGGTGGTTTGTTCATGATGTTGACCATCGGCAAAAACTACTTTGTCAGGTATTTGTTCCAGCCGGAATTCACCGAAACCTTTGCTGAACAACTACAGCAATTCTGGTTGACCACTTTTGTGACCGGAGTTCGATTGATGTCCATTTGGGTATTAGCCTATTTCGGTTATCACCTTGCCATGCGGGAGATTAATGCAGTGAGGGAAAGTGCCCGGTTAACCGCAGTCGCAAAAGATGCCGCATTTAACAACTTGTCAGCGCAGCTGAATCCGCATTTCTTTTTCAACGCATTGAACAGTATCAAGGCATTGGTTATCGAGAACCCGACGAATGCGCGGAGAGCCATCGATCTTTTATCAGACCTTCTCCGGACTTCCTTGTATCAGAAGGAATCTGCTTTGATCACCGTTGAGGAGGAAATGCAGCTGGTGAATGATTACATCGAACTGGAAAAAATTCGATTTGAAAAGAAATTGCAAGTCAACATCCTGATAGCGGAGGAACTATGTAAACTAATGATCCTTCCATTGAGTATTCAGGTACTGGTGGAGAATGCCATTAAGCACGGCATCGCGAAAAGAAAAGAAGGAGGAACGGTAGTGATCAGACTGGAGAGAGATCAGGAGACACTCAAGGTTACTGTTGATAGCCCTGGTAAACTCAACAATGAACAAGGTGCCGGAGTAGGATTGAAGAACCTCAGGGAAAGGATTGCCTTGCAGTTTGGATCGAAGGGATCATTTCATATTTCCACATTGAATGAGGACACTGTTTCCGCGTCCTTTCTTATCCCAATTGCATGAGAAAGTTGCGTGTCATACTGGTGGACGATGAAAGGCTTGCGCGGGAAGAGACCAAGCGGTATCTGCACGATTATCCTTTTCTGGAAATTTGTGGAGAAGCGGAAGATATTGAAGAGGCAGCAACATTGATTGGTGAATATCGTCCGGATCTTGTTTTCCTTGACATCCAGATGCCGGGAGGTTCCGGGTTTGATCTGCTTGAATCCTTAGAACAGATACCCGAAGTGATATTTGTAACGGCTTTTGATCAATATGCTGTGAAAGCTTTTGAAACCAATGCGATGGACTATCTCGTGAAACCGATCCGAGCAGAGCGTTTTGCGAAAGCGATAGAAAAGGTCATGCAGAAATTCAGGCAAGAGGATCAGGCACAGGGTCAAAAGATATTTGTCAAGGAGGGAGACCGTATGCATCTGGTGGAAGTGAATGATATCTACCGAATTGAATCATCCGGAAACTATGCAAGAATCTATACGGATCATCATAAACTGTTGATCAAACGATCCCTGAATCAACTGGAGAAGACATTGAATCCACAGCAGTTTTTCCGGATCAACCGGAACGAGATCATACAACTAAGATTCGTTCAGTTTGTGGAAACATTGCCCAAAAGCAGGTTGATGATAAAGATGTCTTCCGGTGCAGAACTCATTGTTTCAGCAAGGCAATCCGTTGCGTTCAGGCAAATGAATCTTCGGGACAACCATTTATAAAAAATAAGGATAAAAAACATTTATGATGGCAAATAGAACCATAATGGCATTGTTATGCCTGTTACTTAGTACACGCGGTATTGCGCAGCAAGTGTCACTACAAGACAGTATGCTGCAAACCGGTCACTATGTTATTGAAGACAGTATACTGATTTCCACAAAAGACAACGCGAAGGTATCTGCACTGATGGTGCGCAGGAAAGATCAGTCAGAACCCCTTCCCGTGATCTTTCAGTTTACGATCTATGCACGTAAGACGGATCTTCGCAAGGCAAAGGATGCTGCGGATAGGGGCTATGTGGGCGTCATCGCATACACGAGGGGAAAGCGATACAGTTCAGGCGAAATAGTTCCCTACGTATATGACGGAAGAGACGCGTATGATGTGATTGATTGGATCAGTAGGCAAAGCTGGTGCAATGGCAAGGTGGGCATGATGGGCGGAAGCTACAATGGGTTTACGCAGTGGGCCGCTGCAAAGAAGCTGCATCCCGCTTTGAAGACCATCGTTCCCTCTGCTTCGGCTGCACCCGGTATTGATGTGCCGATGATGAACAATGTATTCATGAGTTTCCCCTTCCCATGGATATATTACGTGACAAATAACAGGTGGCTGGACAATGAAGACTACAACAGTCCACACTGGGGTGCACTCACGCAGGATTGGTTTGATAAAGGCCTTTCTTATCGCAAGTTAGATAGTTTGTTGGGACGCGGACGAAACGGGATATTCCAGGCCTGGCTTGATCATCCCAGTTACGATGCTTATTGGCGCTCCATGATTCCATATAAAGAAGAATTTTCCAAGATCGAAATTCCAGTACTCACCACAACAGGTTACTATGATGGCGGACAAATAGGTGCGCTATACTATATGCGGGAGCACATGAAATACAATCCAGGGGCAAATCACTATTTGCTAATTGGACCATATGGGCACTTTGGATCACAAGGCTACCCGGATACAGTATATAATGGTTATGCGATTGATGAAGCAGCAAAAGTGCCTATTCATCAACTCATCTATCAATGGTTTGATTATATCCTGAAAGGAAAACTAAAACCGGCATTCCTCCAGGATAAAGTAAATTATGAAGTCATGGGGGCCAATGTATGGAAACGTGCAAGTTCTCTGCAAGACGTAAGTAGTGATCATATTACTTTTTACCTGGATCAGCAACAAACTCCACTGCTTGAGACGTCAAGGCCGGCAGACCTTCGATATTCCAAAATAGAAGTGGATTTTTCAGACAGGAGTACTCAACATCATTATTACTATAATTTTCAAACGATTTGGGACAGTATTTTAGACGGTGGCGGTGCGATGTACGTTTCAAGGCCATTGGAGAAAGATCTGGACTTGGCAGGTTGTTTCAGTGGTGAAATGCAGGTGATTATTAATAAAAAAGACATGGACTACAGCTTGGTGCTGTTTGAGCAAATGCCCGACGGTCGGTGCTTTTACCTGAGCTATTTTATGGGCAGGGCCAGTTATGCAAGGACCAATACAGATCGTAAACTATTGACACCGGGAAAGAAGTCTTCCCTGCCCTTTGATAACAGTTATTTTGTGAGCAAACGATTACAAAAAGGCAATAGACTTGTATTGTTGGTCAATGCAAACAAGACGCCAAGAGAGCAAATTAATTATGGAACGGGCAAAGACGTAAGTACAGAAACTATAGCTGATGCCCGGGAGCCGTTAAGGATTCAAGTGCTGAACACTAGCTTTATCAGGCTACCGATATCCAACTGACCAGTTGATGCTTCTTGCCAAAGCATTTACACTTACCGTATAAGCGTTACCGTTCCTTTTTTGAATAGCTTTTTCCCTTTATAATCTATGGCCTGTGCAACATAAACAAATGTGCCTGATGCTAACTGCACTCCCTTAAATGTCCCATCCCAGCCTTGGTTGTAATCAGAGGTTCGATAAACCAGCTCTCCAAGACGGTTGTAAACAGCCATGAAGTCAAAAGATTTAATGCCAACTGGTGTCACCTTGAACTTGTCATTTAATCCGTCATTATTTGGGGTGAATGCAGTTGGAACATATATGGTAGGGCCAGCATACCGCTTGATAAATATCTGGGTTTGCTTTTTGCAACCTTTGTCTGAGATGGTGTAAAGCCGGTACAGCTGATCCCTGTCAAGTATGGCCACAGGATTTTCAATATCAGATCGGTTCAGCCCAGTCACAGGCGACCAGTTGTACTGCATATCAGGTCCGCCCCGTGCATTCAACTGCACTGGTTCATCAAATGCAGCAACAGTGTCCCTTCCAGCAAAAGATTTGTTGTCGTAAGTAGCGAAGGGGCGATACAGTGTATCTTTACAACCCTGGTTCGTTTCTGCAACCAATGTAAAGGTCCTGTTTCCCTCGCGATTATATGTTTGTGTGAAGCTGGAGGATTTTACCTTAAAGCCATCGCCTAAATTCCAATACCATTTAACCACATCACCTGCCAGGTCATTGCCAGTATAAGTTATGGGAACAAACACACAGGAATCACTTAAGGATACGGTGATGGATGGCTTCGGGTAGATCGTAAAAATTTGTTCATATGCGATGCTCCTGCAGCCATTGCCTGACTCGGCAACGAGCATTGCTCTATGCGATCCCGTGCTCAAGTAAAAAGATGGATTTTTAAGAGCCGATGTGTTGGTGCCATCAAATTCCCAGTTCCATTTGGTAATCTTTTCACCGTTTGGACCATCTGGCGTAGATGATTGATCAAGAAAGCGGATTATTTCATTGCTACACCTTACACCTTCGATGGAAAACAAGGCCGTGGGTTGATAACTTATGGTTAGTGTAGTCTTATTGGTATCCGAACGGCAACCTTCTGCGGTAGCCACCAAAAGTTGTACAGGAAGGGGACCTCCTTGTGCCGTAAAAGAAGATGGACGTTGCCCCAGAACTACAGTCCCATTGATGTTCCACCACCATTGGGTAACAGTTGATCCATTTAATGGTACTGAAGATTGATCTGTTAATACAATAGGCGTTTGATTTGCACAGAGCACATATGGATACGTAAATGACGCTACTGGTTTTGGAATTACGCTCACTGTTTGTGTTTTTTCGGCAGCGCAGGCATTGGCATTTGTGGCCTTGAGTTTTATTGAAAAATTGCCAGAATTGGCGTAGCTGTAAGTGGCAAAAGTATCTGCAGATGTATAAGTTTGTCCATTGCCAAAATCCCAGATATATGCTGGGTTATTCAAGTTAGTAGAGTTACTTGCAAGAACGAAGCTGTTTCCATTTTGACATTGCCTTGAACTATTGATCGAGAACGAAACGATGGGTGTTGGAATAATATTGACAGTAATTTCTTTTCTAAAACCCTCGCAACCAAAAATCGCTTTCTGGGAAACATAGTACTTGCGACTACCGGCCGTTGTAGTTGATATTCGGGGCGCTGAATTGGACCCCGTTCCTCCAGTTGCTGATGTATACCACAACAATTGATGACCTGGTAGTGCCTTTGCATTTAAAGGCACCGAAGGTTGGAACTGGCATAAATTAACAATTGAGTCAGTTTGTGGTGTTGCAGGTACTGGTAACGGAGTTACAAATGCTTGTAATGTGTCTCGGCATCCAAAACCAGGGTAGGGGATTACATCAACATAAAACAGTCCACTGGTCACAGGTGGCGGACTCAAAGCAATGGATTGATCAGTTCCTACAACCTTTGTAAAATCTGAGTTATACCATATATACTTCTCAAAGCCAAATGGAGCGTCAAGTATAAGCGAATTGGTTTCTATACAGTATGGTGCACTTGCCAGGATATTTGAACAGGCACTGGCTATATCCATATATGCATATCCAAAATGTCCGCCCAGGGTGCAATCTGCCGTGCGGAATTCGAGGCGAACCAAGCGCCCACCTAAGCCAGCAAATTGAAGAGAGGTAGGCGTCCAGTTTTTGTAAAGCACGGTAGGGTCTTTTTCAGATTTTTCAAAGCCCGGAAGGCTGGAATTGGATACATAATCATATGAAGCGCAATTAATCAAATCTCCTGTAACTACATCATATGCTGTCACAAAAAATCTTGGCTGCTCGGGTAGAGAGTGCTGAGGGTCTTCAAATACAACAGCATAAAAATAGGTGAACGTAAAAGTGTCTACCGTAGTTGGTATCTGGAAAGTATAAGATATAGCTTCTGCTTCGGAGCCTGATCTTTCATTACCTAGCTTAACCGAGAATTTACCGCCGTAAGGACAAAGCGTTGGAAATCCTCCGTAAGGGTCTAATGTGGGACTTGCAGAAGCAGAAATAATGGTATGTCTGTCGAGTGTTGGTGCAGATGGATTCAATGTCATCCTGTTCTTTCCACCGCTTACATCAGTGGTACCAGTAAAACATTGCCAATTTGTAAAGTCGCCGGATTCAAAATCAAGATTGGGTGGGCAAGACTGGCTATTCGCCACAGAAAAAAAGAAGAAACTAATCACAATACAAACTACAAACCGGGGCATTCTCAATGGGTGTTAATTGGTTAGGAAGGGGAAAAATAATACTTTCTGGTAATAAATAAAAAGACGGGCCACTTAATTTTCAAGTGTTTAATCGTTTGGCAAATCAAACGAGGTTCCCTTAAAAAAAATAGCCATTGAATTCTCAATGGCTATATATAAGTGTAAATAATAATCCACTCAAAAACTGCTCAAAATACCCAACACCGCCTACACTCCAACTCCGCGGATATAATTTGACATCTCCTTGATCGTAAATTGCTGTTCTTCAATAATGGTAGATACCACATCGCCGATGGAGATCACCGTAACGGGCACCCCATCCCGCAATACAGGCAAGTGCCTGATCTTTCTGACACTCATTTTTTGCATGCATTCTTCAATCGTTGAATCTTCTGTAACGGTGATGAGCCGATCAGCAGGCGTCATGATCTCACTGACCATGGTATCTTTTGAACTTTTATCGTGCAACACTACTTTCCTGGCATAATCGCGTTCCGTAAGGATGCCGGCTAAGGCGCCACCGTCCATAAACAATACGGAACCGATGTTGTGTTCACCCATTACTTTGATAGCCTCATACACGCAGATGTTTGGGGAAACGGCGTGAAGTTTACTGCCGCCCCTGTTCTGGAAAATGTTCTTTACTTTGACAGTCATAGTTTGGTTATTAAACGGTTAATTTTCAGGTGCGTTCACATTATTTAGATTTGTACACATATTATTTTCATTTTAAATTACTGTAAACCATGTAAATGCGAAAGACACGCACAATCTTTTATGCCGTCAAAAGATTAGCGAGTCTGGTCAAATCAGGTATAAAGTGGTTCGAGAATTGTACACCCCTTTGCACCAAAAAGACCCGCACATTGTGCGGGACTTTTTTTGCGCTTATCTATTAATAACTCATATCGTCCAGCTTCACTTTGCCTTTGAAGGTCCAGAAAACAAAACTCGTGTAGAGGCCAACCAATGGCGTACCGATCATCGCAATAATCAAAAGAATTTTCATGGTTTTGGGCGATGATGCAGCATTGTGGATGGTGATGCTGTTGGCCGGATCATTGCTTGCAAGCAGGAGATAGGGGAACACTTCCACAGCGATGGCTACAAGTAAGGACGCAATGGTAATGGCTGAGCTAAGAAAGGCATATCGATAGTTTCCTTTTTTCAACTGCCGGGGAATATTCGCTATGGCCAATAGCATGATGACAGGGAAGATGAAATATTGTGGATGGCTCCTGATGTTATCACTAAGGTGCGGGATATACAATAACGTATATAAAGTAGTGACAGCAAAAGCCACGAGAAAGAAGACGTTGAAATTTTTAGCAAGGATGGTCAGCTTCGTATACAGCCTGTTCTCCGTTTTCATGGCCAGGTAGATGGCACCGTGCATCATGAATAATGCGAGGGTGGTAATGGCCACCATGATCGAAAAGGGATTGAAGAATTGAAGGGTAGTTCCGGCGAATTCCTTCTCAGCATTTAACGGAATGCCAAATGCCACATTACCGAGCATCAGTCCAAGGCTAAGTGTTACAACAATGCATGCAAAACTGTAAATAATGTCCCATGTAAGTCGCCACATTTTCCCAGGCTCCTTACTTCTAAACTCAATAGCTACGGCTCGCCAGATCAAACCTACAAGGAATATCATTACAGGAATGTAAAACGCGGAGAACACCGCAGCATAAGCAACCGGGAATCCGGCAAACAAGGCGCCACCGCCAATGACCAGCCATACTTCGTTACCATCCCAAACGGGGCCGATGGCATTCAATGCAAGTCTTCTGCTGTTCTCTTTTTTCAGAAACAAATGCAGTGCACCGGCGCCAAGATCAAATCCGTCAAGGATAGCATAGCCACTGATCACTGCACCAAAGACCAGAAACCACCAGGTATTATAATCGATGCCTGCAAACATGGTTGTTATTTTTTAGTCATCATAGGGTTTTCGCGAATACTGAAATGCTCATTTTCTTCCTCCGAAACCGTAGCATGATACGCCGGCCCGTGTTTTATCTTTTTATTGAGCAAATAAAGGAACAATACAAACAGTGTTGCGTAAACAAGTGTAAATAGTATCAATGAAGTAAGCACTTGTTCAGCCTTTACGGATTTTGAAAGCGCATCCGAGGTTCTCAGCAATCCGTATACTACCCATGGCTGACGTCCCATTTCCGCAGCGAACCATCCTGCCTGATTGGCGATTTGTGGTAGCAGTACCGCCCAAACGAATAGCACCATCAACCATCGGTGTTCAAAAAGTTTTCCTCTTCTCCATTGCCAACTGGTGTAAAGCGTTAGTGCGATCAATACCATTCCAATTCCTACCATCAGGTGATAAAACTGGAAGACGGCATTCACCTGGCGAGGACGATCTTCTGTTTTAAATGCATTTAAGCCCTTTACGGGTGTTTTAAAATCCTGGTGCAAGAGGAAACTCAGCCCGGCTGGAATCTTGATACCTTGTGTAGTCTGGGTTTTGTTGTTGACCCAACCGAGAAGATACATATCCGCAACAGCCAGCGTATCATAATGTCCTTCCAGCGCTGCAAGCTTGGCGGGTTGGTTTTTTGCAACACCATCGGCACTTTTATGTCCTGTGAACAGTTGTGCCAGCGAAAAGAATGTTGCAACAACCAACGCAATTTTAAACGATGGTTTAGCCAACTCCAGATGTTTGTTTTTAAGGATATACCAGGCGCTGACGCTCATAACCATAAACGCGCCTGCAAGGAAAGATCCGATCCAAACATGCATGAGTCTTTCCATGCTTGAAGGGTTAAAGACCATTGCCCAGAAATCAGTAATCTCTGCGCGAGCCTGCAAACCCTCACCAACAATATGGTACCCTGATGGTGTTTGTTGCCAGCTGTTGGCCACTACGATCCATACGGCACTAAACATCGATCCCAGAAATACCATCACCGTGGAAAAGAAATGCACCTTGGGGCTTACACGGTTCCATCCAAACAACAAAATGCCAAGAAAGCCGCTTTCCAGTGCGAAAGCAAAGATGCCTTCGGCGGCAAGTGCGCTGCCAAAAATATCGCCTACATATTTTGAATACGTGGCCCAGTTGGTTCCGAATTCAAATTCCATGATGATCCCTGTGGCAACACCCAGACCAAAGATCAATGCAAAAATCTTTATCCAGAATCGGGTGAGGTCTTCGTAAACTTTATCTCCGGTTCGGAGGTATAATCCTTCCATGATCACCAGCATCAGGCCTATACCGATACTGAGGGGTGGGTATATATAATGAAAGGCAACTGTAAAGGCGAACTGGATTCTCGAAAGTATTTCTACATCCATGGTATCCTGATTGAGGGTGATCAAGAACAATGTAAAGCTATGGCAACATCGCGGATATTCCGTTTTTGTCAAGCATGGTGCAAAGAAAAAGAATCGGCAGTGATCCATATGTAACTTGGGTCACTGCCGATGCGAATTTTTTTGTGCCTATTGCCTGATGCCCAATGCCACTTATACGCCTACGCCACGGATATAGTTCGACATCTCTTTGATTGTAAACTGCTGCTCTTCGATGATCGTTGATACCACATCGCCGATGGAAATCACAGTAACGGGCGCGCCATCTCGTAATACGGGTAAGTGCCTGATCTTCCTGCCACTCATTTTTTGCATGCACTCCTCAATCGTTGAATCTTCTGTAACGGTGATGAGCCGATCAGCAGGCGTCATGATCTCACTGACCATGGTATCTTTTGAACTTTTATCGTGCAAAACTACTTTTCTGGCATAATCACGTTCCGTAAGGATGCCGGCTAACGCTTCACCGTCCATAACCAATACGGAACCAATATTGTGTTCACCCATTACTTTGATGGCCTCATATACGGAGATGTTGGGGGAAACGGCGTGTAATTTGCTGCCGCCCCTGTTCTGGAGAATGTTCTTTACTTTAACAGTCATAGTTTGGTTATTAAGCGGTTAGGTTGGGTGGGTACAGTACCTTAAGATATAAAATATTTTTAATTTTCAAGCCTTCCCTGGAAGAATTTTAGCCCAGTAAAGCCACGGCAATACATAACGTTTCAGCATATACATACTCCATCTTTCCTTACTCTGGTCAAAAGGGAAAGTTTCTTGGGGATTTCCATCATAGTCAAATTCAGCCAACACCAGTTTGCCATAACCAGTTACAAGAGGGCATGAGGTATAACCATTGTATTTAGCGTTCATTTGCTCATGCTGCATGATAGCCAATAGGTTCTCCACCAACACAGGCGCTTGCTTACGAATAGCAGCTCCTGTCTTGCTGGTAGGCAGTCCGGAAGAATCTCCCAGAGAGAAAATATTTGCATATTTGTTATGTTGCAATGAATGTTTATCTACATCAACCCAGCCCGCCGAATTGGCCAGTGGACTATTTCGTATAAAGTCTGGCGCACTTTGAGGGGGAGTAACATGAATCATTTCAAAGGGTACAACGTATTCAATGTCTTTATTTTCTTCACCAATTCCAATGAATTTCGCTTTTTTCCCAGGTCCGTCTACTTCTATAAGTTTGACCATAAAGTGAAGACCGATATTTGCCCTTTCACATACACCCAGTAATGTCTTTTCATATTTGGGAACCGCAAATAGCTTGCCTGCGCCACTCCAATACTGGATATCTGCATTATCTAACATTCCATGTTTGCGGAAGTAGTCCGCTGCCATATACATGATCTTATGCGGTGCACCGCCGCATTTGACAGGAGTGTGAGGATTATGGAATATAGCAATACCACCTTTGAAGTGCCTTATGCATTCAAAGGTGTAGGGCGCGTGATCAAAACTATAGTTCGAGCATACATTGTTTTTACCAAGTGTTTCCTTCAATCCTTTTACTTCATTCCAATTTAACTGGATACCGGCAGCAATAATTAAGTAGTCGTAATTCAGGATGATTCCATCATCCAGCACAATAGCATTTTGTTCCGGTTGGAAAAACGCTGCCTTTTTTTTGATCCACTTTACTCCGGAAGGCATCACATCGGCCTCTTTCTTAACAGTTTTATTGATATCAAATACACCACTCCCTACCAGCGTCCAGGCTGGCTGGTAAAAATGTTTATCCGTGGGGTCAACTACAGCAATATCCAATTTCCGGTTTTTACGCAACAGTTTGGACGCAACGGATAGACCTGCATTGCCTCCGCCAATGATGACGATCTGATGTTTGTTGGGCATAGTGGGAGTTTTAGATTTGCAGTTTATCTTCTTTCAGCAAGTAGAACAGTGACAAATATCACGCATGCCAATGCAGGATTCAGATGCCCGGAGATATCTTCTCTTAATTGATTAATGAATTTCAAAGTGACCAATCTCTCGGCAAGTACGGGTTTGAACTTACTTTATACTGCAGTTTCTTATAATCATAATTGCTTTAATTGCACTGTCAACTACTTGTAACAAGGTCTGGACTGTTATCCACAGTGATTTATCTGGATAGTGGAAAATTGATTAGGTTGTTCTGATTGCTTTAGTAACCTTTATCACCAAACAGGTCCGCAGACTTGGTCAACTTTGCACCAAGAAACAATAGCATGGAAATTGTAGGTTATATCGCCTCACTCATAATTGGCATTTCGCTCGGATTGATTGGCGGGGGAGGGTCCATCCTCACCGTTCCGGTACTGGTCTACCTTTTTGGTGTGTCCCCGGTTCTGGCCACCGCCTACTCCCTGTTCATCGTAGGTGCTACCAGCCTGGTGGGCAGTTTTCCGAAATATAAGGCTGGGGAAATAAACCTGAAAACGGCACTGATCTTTGGTATACCCTCCATAGCGGCTGTTTACGCCACACGCGCATTCATTGTACCTGCCATCCCAAATGACATTTTTACGATCGGGTCTCTGACGGTTACCAAGCCGTTGCTGATGATGATCCTGTTTGCCATCCTGATGGTATTTGCTTCCGTCTCGATGATCCGCAGCAAACCCAAGCCTCAGGTGGAAGAAACAGGGGAGCAGAAATTCAATTATCCTATGATCTTGTTGGAAGGTGCCGTGGTGGGCATGCTTACCGGACTGGTAGGTGCCGGTGGTGGATTTCTGATCATTCCTGCATTGGTACTGTTGAGCAAGCTTCCCATGAAGCAAGCCATCGGAACCTCCCTACTTATCATCGCTGCCAAATCACTCATCGGATTTACTGGCGACTTGGGCAAAGCGGAGATGGACTGGACACTGTTACTGTCCGTTACCGGATTGGCCATCGTGGGTATTTTCATCGGAAATGCTATGAGCAAGAAAGTTTCACCAGATGGACTTAAAAAAGGTTTCGGCTGGTTTGTACTTTTTATGGGTATCTATATCATCATCAAAGAATTGTTCTTTCCTACGGGCGGGGGCCACTAATCATACCAGTTTCTTTTTCTTGCCCCACCAAATCAGGAAGCCCGTTACAGGTAAGCTGGCGATCATTAAGCTGAAGAGGCAGGCAAGGGTTTTCCCGGGTAAACCCAACGCTGCACCCACATGGATATCATAGTTCAACCGGAGTATTTTGTCTGCACCGGTTGCCTCTTTGTATTTTCCCCATAGATGAGACACAGGTAACTCTTTCAACGTATACTGGTCGTAGAATGTATAGTCGCTGCGCCAATAGATGCCTTTGTCCGGATTAGCCATCACGAGTATACTAGAGCTATCCGTCTCCGGAGGATGTAGTTCCCATGCTGCAGAAGATCTTCGTTCATTTTCCTTCATCAGGTAGAGACTATCCAATATCCCGTGGGACTCTCTTCGCTGTTTTGAAGATAACGGTTCCGCATACACGATGCTTTTACTGCCGCCCACAAAACGATACCAGCCATCGGCAAATGCTGGCAGAACCCAAACCAGTCCTGTGATAATGAAAATCAGCGCCACCATACAACTATAAAACCCTAATATACTGTGCAGGTCCCAGGTTTTTCTTTTGACCGAAGTGGTGTTCTTCCATTGGAACCAAAACCTTTGGCCACTCAGCCGTTTTTTCTTCGGCCACCAAAGCACCAGTCCGGTCATCACCATCAGAGCAAAGATGATGGTTGTACACATCACCACTATTCTTCCAATTTCTATGGGTAGCCAGAGATACATATGACCTTCCAGGATGAAATTGAAGAATCCTTTGTCCATGTTTTGTAAATGCAATACTTCGCCACTGTATGGATTGAGGTATGCTTTGTAGTAGTAGGTAGGCTCATAGTGATAATAAACCAGTTCAATGCTACGGTCATCATTGAAGTAGTTAATCGAGTGAAGTGATTTTCCGGGTAGTGCTGCTGCGGCGATTTTCTGCACCTTTGTTGGGAGCAAAACAGGTGATTGTTGCTGTACCACCCGCCGATAAGGCTGCGTGATATTTTGTATCTCTTCCTGGAAAGCATATAACGCGCCGGTCACTGCGATGATAAACACCAGTAGCCCGGAAACCAGTCCGAGCCACAAGTGTATTCTTCGGATCCATTTTTTCATGGGCGTGAGGCTGATTGAAATTTATAGGATACACCCAATGAAATGCTTCGCAATCTTTGTGGGGTTACGGTACTCCAGCCGGAAAAATATTTCAGGTTGGTAAGGTTGTCCAACTTCAGGTTGATACTATATTTCTCGGTTCCATAACTCACCATAGCATTGAGAACAGTATAAGCTGGAAGGGTGAAACTGCCAATGGTCAAGCGATTAAGGGTATTAAATGCGCTGCCGTAGTTGCCTCCAAATCCCAGTCCAAGACCTTTCAAGCCTCCGGACTGTACGCGATAGTTGGCCCAGAAGTTAATCAGGGTAGCAGGTCCCGATTCTTCGGGACGCTGCCCTTTGTAACCACCTTCATCGATCTCATCCAAATATTCCGCTTTATTGTGGCTTATGCCACCGATAATACTGAGCCCTTCGATGGGATTGGTCATCACGCTTAGTTCAACGCCATGGCTTTGAACCCGGGCTCCCTGCAGGATATTGTTTGGATTGGTAGGATCAGTATAGGTTCTGTTACTGACTATAATATTGTAATAGCTTGCTTGCAGAGAGATCTTGTCTTTGTACAGACTGGATTTGACGCCAGCTTCCCATTGGTTGGCTTTCTCCGGATCAAATATTTTCAATGTGGGATTGTTACCATTGGCGTCAGTTACGGTAGCCGGAGCCAGGTTGCTAAATCCATTCATATAGTTGGCAAAAACAGCAAGTTTTCCCGGCAGGGCCTGGTACACCAGTCCCAATTTGGGGGAGACAGATGTTTGTGATTTGATTTCCGCACTGGCATACAAGGGCAGACCTTTGAAGTGTTCAATCCTGGCGCTTAACATGGCTGATAATGCCGGCGTAAAATTGATCACATCAGAAACATAGGCACTCATCACGTTGGTTTGTGCAACCGAATTTCCTTCGCTGCTTGCTTCCAGCAGTTTATCCACGCCCTGCGGCGTCAGAATACCTGAGTCTGTTTGTGCACCCATCGATACAAAACCATTGGCCACCCATCCTGTACTGTTGTTGCGGATCGTAGTAGTAAGATAGTCGAGCCCAATAAGAACCCGATGCCTCATCGATCCTGTCATGATGTCCCCAATAAAGTTTTGCTGAATATCCGTGGCAAGGGCCTGCCCGTTCCGTTTTGAAATGTATCGATCCAGGCGATCACCATCGGCATAAACATCATACAGGTAGTGGTAGTAGCCGTCGGTCCTGGTATTGCTATTCGATAGAATCGTTTGTGAGGTCCAGTGTTTGCTGATCGTATATACGGCCTGTGCCTGGTAGCTGAAGCCAGGATTCTTAATGCTCAAACCATTTTCAGTGTAACTGTTTTTGTAGTTGGCTGCAAAGATATCAATGTTGTTGAAAGCGAGCGGCTGGTATCTGCTCAGGAACCACATGGGTGCATTGGCAGATTCTGCATTACGGAATTCGGCATTCACATGAAAGGTCAGTTTATTGCTGGCCACCATCTTCAGGCTCGGGGCTATATAGAAACTACGATTGAAACCGGCATCCTGAAAACTATTTTCATCCTGATAAGCAGCATTCACGCGTGCGAAAACGCCATTGCCCAAAGGTGTGTTGATATCTGCAGTAAACCTGTTCAGTCCGTAGGATCCCGAGACAAATCCGAGTTCGCCGCCAAATGATTCGTATGGTTTTTTGGTAACGATATTGATCAATCCACCATAGGAGATGATATTGCCGCCAAACAATGTGCCGGAAGGGCCTTTGATCACTTCAATCTGTTCAATATTAATGGGGTCGATGGTGCCGTTGGTGATGTTCGGCATAGCGTTCATTAGCGTGGGTTGAATGGAAAAGCCACGCATGGTGTAATATTCAGCGCCATCGCCGCCACGTCCCGTGCTCTCCCATAAACGTGTAATGCCCGTTGCATTTTTAAGGGCATTGTTCATATTGGTGATCACCTGGTCTTTGAGGATATTTTTTGAAATGGTGTTGTATACCTGCGGATTTTCAAGGTCACGTAATGGTATCTTGGCTACGGTAGCAGAGCTGTCTACTTTATAAATATTCCTGAAACCTACAATGGTAACCTTGTTAAGTTCTTTGGTTCGTGTACTGTCTTGTGCGGATAAAAAAATAGGAAGGAATACTGTGGTAAGGGTTATCAAACTCTTCATCATATTGCGTTGCATTGTTTCGCGCACAAAATTGTGTTGCGATAACGAACTGCATTTTCGCGATCAGGAAAAGTGATTTACGCAATGAGGAAAAATAAAATTGTCACAGTTTTGTCAACTGGTCTTTTTCCAGAAAAAATATGACGCTCCTCCTACTAAGATGGTGAAAACAATAAACAAAGAGCTGGGTTCGAATTTTCCCGCATTCGCATTCACGGAATAAAACGCGCCAACGAGGTCAAAGAACATCCCTGCGTAAGCCCACTCTTTGATGGTGCGTAAGCCTGGAATGAGTAAAGCGATGGCGCCCAAAATTTTCGCGACGCTGATGAACTGAATAAAATAAACAGGGAAGCCGAGTCCGTCGTGCATAAAGGTAATGGCCTCCGGGCTGGGCTTCACACCGCCAACGCCGCTCCAGGCCATAAATACGGCAAAAATGACGGTGAATACCCAATAGAGGATCTTGTTTGTTTTCATGTCAGTGTGTTTGATTATTCAATATACGGAGATCGGTGGAAAATTCAGGTCAGCAGACATCCTGTAATTTAAGGCGGTTCAGTATCTTTGTCTGGTTGCAACGCTGGTTCTCATATCATCATTTGCTAGGCGCCTTTTTATTGCTCGCCTTCCTGGCCCAGCATTTCAGTGCTAATTTGATTGTGATAGATTATATTTTGCGGACTGATGCTTATGCCAGCCAATGCCTGAACAAAGCCAGACCTGCATTAAAGTGCAAGGGCAAGTGCCAGATGATGCGTAAGATGGCGGAGCAGGAAAAACAAAGCCCCGTATTGCCAGAATCACCAACATCATTTAAGCTGAACATCTGGTGCCAGGCTTTACATGAAGAAGTTATTTGTATTGACCCGCCGATCCTAAGTGCTGAGCCTGCCTGGGCCCAGCACCGGCAATATCTGATCCCTACACAAACCTGCTTAGGTATTTTTCATCCTCCCCGGTTGATGGTTTAGTCGGCGCATAACCAATTTTATTAATCTCAAATTTTTCAAAATGACACGTCATGACCATCGTGACGCGGCATGGGCAACGTCTGTCAGGCGGCTACGCAGGGCAATCAGCGTTATCCTCATTGCTGTTGTTGCAATGATTGCATACCTGGTTTACAGGATACTTCAGTAGTTTTTTGAATAAGGACACAATTAAATGTTACATGCATGAAAAGAGTGCATTGGCAGAAGCGTGTGCGAAAATGGCATCGCTATCTGGGATTGATTTTTGGAATACAGTTTTTGTTTTGGACCATCGGCGGTTTGTATTTCAGCTGGACCAATATTAAAACCATTAGGGGCGATGATGTGCGCCGTGAATGGCCTGCACTAAGCGCAGACATTCCGGTGGAATCTCCCGCCATTGCTTTGAAGCAATTACTACAACGGCATCCGCACGCTATATTGGAGAATCTTCAGATGGTCATGAGTGCGCAGGGTAAGCCCGTTTACCTGCTTCGCTATAGTGAGCATCATACTGAACACCACTTGGTGGCAGATGCCGCAACTGGTGCCCCGCTGTCAACAGTCTCAAGGGATAGTGCGGTTGCGATCGCGCTGCGTGCTGTAAAGGGTAGTAGTCAATTGGCAAAAGTTAGCCTCATCACATCAACCAACGGGCACCACGAGT
>JBASZQ010000004.1:0-30578 GCA_049661025.1 Chitinophagaceae bacterium
AGATGGAGCAGAGTCTTGACGAGATCGGTGTGATCCTGGGCTTGGAGCCCAACACAGTAAAAGTGCGGTTGCACCGAGCGAGGCAAAGGTTGAAGGAGAAACTGGAAAAGGATTATAAAAGCGAAGCAATATGAAGGCTAGTAGCTATTAGCTATTAGCTAATAGCTGATCTAAAACAATAACTTTACAATTATGTACAATAGGGTGCAAATAGAACAATACATCTGGGACTATATCGATGGTCTTAGTACACCGGAAGAGAAAGTGATGGTGGAAGATCTACTGCGTCATGACCAACAATGGCGTACGATTTATGAAGAGCTGCGTTTTGTGAATGCTGAGATTCAATCTGCAGACCTGGTTGATCAACCCTCCATGCGTTTTACCAAAGACATCATGGACCAGGTGAGCAAGTTCAAAGTTGCACCTCCCGCGCAATCGTATATCAATAAGAAAATCATTTACGGCATAGCCGCATTCTTTGGCCTCGTCATGATCGGGACATTGATTTACAGCATCGGTTTGGTCGATTTCTCTACTGGTTCATCTTCGAGCGGCCTGAACATCGATATGAGCAAATGGAGTTTTAATCCTTCTCAATATCTCAACAGCACCGTCCTGAATATCTTTATCTTCTTCAATGTGATCGCAGGACTGGCATTGCTAGATCGCTATTTGAGAAAAGGTGGAAGTTTGAAGCAAGAAGGTGGAAGATGAGACCCTTCAAACTTCAACCTTCCAACTTCAACCTTTAATAAAGCATTCTCGCAAACAAGAAATCAAAGTTTTACATTTGGGTCATGACAACCCTTGGTCTCATTCGCGAGGAAAAGATTCCGAGCGACAACCGCGTGGCGCTGACACCAGCACAATGCAAGTGGATCTTAAAGAACGGCACAGACATCCGGATCTTCGCGCAGCGAAGCCCAGACAGATGTTTTGCTGACCGCGAATATGTATCTGCAGGTGTTGAACTCGCAGACACGATGGACCACTGTGATATCCTGCTCGGCATCAAAGAAGTTCCAGCTGCTAAACTGATTCCCGGCAAGACTTATCTATTCTTTTCTCATACCAAAAAACTTCAGCCTTTCAACCAGGATCTTTTCCGGACCATGCTGGAGAAGAAGATCACGATGATCGATTACGAATGCCTGGAGCATGAAGACGGCACACGCATCATCGGATTTGGTTTTTTTGCAGGCATTGTAGGTGCCCATAACGGCATCTGGGCTTATGGGAAAAGAACGGGTGCCTACTCACTGGGACGAGTATACCAAAGCAAGAGTTTCCGCGAACTTATCCATACTTATTTCGGTCTGAAATTGACCAATATAAAAGTTGCGGTTACAGGATCTGGTCGTGTGGCCCATGGTGTCCTCGAAATCATGAATCTTCTTGGCCTGCACGAAGTGGAGCCAGATGAATACCTCTCCAGGCAATTTCCCTATCCGGTATATGTACAATTGAAGGGTGCCGACCTCTACGCGCACAAACTAACGGGAAAGTATAACCGGGAAGATTTTCATCATCACCCATTAGACTATGTGTCAAAGTTTGCGCCCTATGCAACGCAAACAGATATCCTGATGAACGGGGTGTATTGGGATCATGACATACCCAGGCTTTTCAATAAGGAGGATGTTAGAGATCCTTCCTTCCGCATTCAGACAATTTCCGATATCACCGATGATGCCAATGGATCGGTACCCATCAATCTGGGCGATCAAACTATCCCGGATCCGGTATATGGCGTAGACAGACAAACACTCGCCAAGACGCCTGCATTTCAGGAAGGAAGTATCGATGTAGTTGCGGTAGGCAATCTGCCGAATGAATTACCGAGGGATGCTTCACGATATTTTGGTGAGCAACTGATCAAGTTTGTTTTTCCGGATTTGCTCGGACTCAATCCGGGAGGTGACATCATCCGCAGGGCAACCATGGTGAAGCAAGGTGAGATCACGGAGCATTTTGCGTATATGAGAACATACGGGGGAATGTAGGGGGAGTTTTAAGGGTGAGGGTTTAGATAGTACTCTTTCATCAGCATAGTAAATGGTTCACTATATCCTCCTGCTGTATCCCTGATGTCTATAGATGTTTCTGTTACATCTTCTGCTTTTTTTCTAAAGATCACCATCGTCCTATACCACGGATGTTTTGGACTGTGGCGGGCAAAGCATATTTCCTGCGCATACAGTCCTGTAAGCAATGCCGTTTTCAACAATTCTTCATGACGATAATAAGGCATGAGTATCGCGAAGGATCCATCTTCAGTCAACAACTCGGATACTTTTTGCAGTAGTTCTTTTAGGTTCAGCATACTGCTGTGCATGGCAGCATTGACGGATGGATTGGGTGAGGGGAGTTGTTTTTCATAAAAAGGTGGATTAGAAAAGATAAAATCGTATCTGCTCGTAAATGCAAATTGGCGAACATCACCTTCAATGCAGCCAATCCTTGATGCCCACGGACTTGCATCAATATTGTTTTTCATTTGTGTAAAGCAATCCCGTTCCAATTCTATCGCATCAATATACAGCGTACTTGCCTGTGCAAGCATCAGGCTCAATAATCCAGTACCGCCCCCAATGTCCAATGCCCGATGCCCACTGCCCCTAATGCCCAGTGCCCAATGCCCACTGCCTCTCTGAGCCAACCATGCTCCAAACAAACATGCATCTGTACTCACCTTCATCGCGCAGCGCTCCTGGTGCACCGTGAACTGCTTGAATTGAAAATAAGTATTCATCGGGCAGAAGGAGAAATATCCAGACCACTAAACTGGCCGGCCAGGTATTTATGATAGGCTGTAATGGCGATCATTGCAGCATTGTCTGTACAATATTCAAATGCAGGGATATAGGTTTTCCATCCCAGTTTTTCCCCCATCCTTGTAAATCCGGCTCTTAGCCCTTTGTTAGCTGACACCCCACCTGCAAGGCAAACTGCCTTGATCCCGGTTTGCTGTGCAGCCTTCTTCATTTTTTGCAGCAGGATGCTGTTGATGCGGTATTGAATGGATGCACAGAGATCGTTCAGGTTTTTCTCCACGAAAGCAGGATCAGCTGCACGCTGTTGCTGAAGGAAATATAAGATCGATGTTTTCACGCCACTGAAACTGAAATCCAGTCCGGGGATCTGTGGTTCGGCGAATTGAAATCGATGGGGATCTCCATCGGTCGCGTATTGATCAATCAACGGCCCACCAGGGTAGGGCAGCCCCAATAATTTTGCTGATTTATCGTATGCTTCACCGGCGGCATCATCAATGGTTTCACCGATGACCTCCATTTCTATATAACTTTTACATAATACGATCTGGGTATGTCCGCCACTGACGGTGAGGCAAAGAAATGGAAACGGGGGGATGGGATCTTCGATGCAATTGGCGAGTACGTGCGCCTGCATGTGATGTACAGAGATCAGAGGGATATCCAGTGCGAGTGCCATGGACTTTGCAAAACCGGCACCTACCAATAGTGCCCCGATTAATCCAGGCGAACGGGTAAAGGCTACGGCCGATAGATTATCGGATCTAATACCGGCTTTTGCGAGTGCGGCATCCACCACAGGGACAATATTTTGCATGTGTGCCCTGCTGGCCAATTCCGGCACTACGCCGCCATATTGTTCATGAATCTTTTGGGTAGCTATAATATTGGACACGATCCGGCCATCGGTACAAACGGAAGCGCTTGTTTCGTCGCAAGACGATTCAATGGCGAGAAGGTGAAGCGGCATAGAACCGCTAAGGTAAGTAGCTTACATGATTTATCCTGATTCGTGAATACTCCTTAAATGTGCCTGCGGAGTCATAGCATACGCGCACTTTTGCACCTGCAGCTAATACAACCCTCTCATTTTCAATGGATGGGAAAACAATGTTGTGATCGGGGGTTTCAATGCACAGATAAATTGCTTCATCTGTTTTCATTTCTTTCACCACACCAACCAGGGACTGTTTACAGGGTAGATCATCTTTCTCTTTCGAGAACAGGAATGCTGCGGAGGACAATAACATCAGCATTGCACCATAAATAAGCTTGACCATACAACTTCAAATTGATGACATTGGATTAAAAACAACAGCTGTCCAAACTGTATTCTTAATCTAATAACGTTGGATCGTATGTTTTATTGGGTATGGACCTTACTTGGACCTAATGGCCTGCACCGGGTCCATCTTTGCCGCGATGGACGCCGGAATAATGCCGGAAAGGATCCCTAAAATGATACACAGGATGACGGAAAGGAGGATATTCCCCCAGGAAAGGAAGATATTGAATTTCAACAGATTTGAAAGTACAAAGGTGAGAGGAAATACAAAAATTAATCCTATTGCCCCTCCAATCAGGCACAAAAACGCCGATTCCAGCAGGAATTCCAGCAAAATCGTTGATTTTTTGGCACCGATGGCTTTTTTCAGGCCAATGATGTTAGTTCTTTCTCTCACTGACACAAACATAATGTTGGCCACCCCAAAGCCGCCAACCAATAATGCCAAAAAGGCGATAAACCAGCCACCAAGGTTAATATTGGTGAAAAGGGTAGTCATCGAGCCGGAAATAGCCGTTACGTCGTTTAGGGAAAAATTATCCTCCCTTTTGGGCGGGATTCGCCTGGCGGCCCGAAGCGAGGAACGGATATCGCCCTTTACTTCTTCAGGGGCAATGCCCTCCCGGCCCTGAACAATGATAAATGACTCCAGCTTCCTGAAATTGGCCACTTTCTTGCAAAAACTAGCTGTCACCAGCACAATATTGTCGAAATCCCAGCCGCCTACAAGGCTTCTGCCGGTTTTCTTAACAACCCCCACCACCTTGCATTTTTGTCCGGCCATCTGTATGGTCTTGCCCACTGCCTTTTCTGGTTGCCCAAACAATTTCAATGCATTTTCATAGCCCATCACCAGCACATTGGTGGCATCGGCAAATTCAGCCACGCTGATATAGCGGCCATAAGCAATCTCCACATCCTGTACCTTGTCGAACCGCTCTGATACGCCGTACCAAACCACGTTCTCAAGAACCTCGTTCTGATATTCCACTGTGGCATTATAAAAACTGACGAATGCTGCATTTTTAATCGTCTGCTCTTTTTTTTGAATGTATTCGGCTTCTTCCAACGCCATCTGCGGTCTTTGCTGGTATTTCCACCACATAGACGGATCACCACCCCAAGGAGTGCGTTGCACAAAAATGGTATTGCGTTGGAGTTTATCTATGCCTGACCGGACGTTGTATTCCAGGCTATTGGTGGTAGCTTGAACGGCGATGATGCAGAATATGCCGATGGCGATGCCCAACAAGGAAAGGAAGGTCCTGACTTTGTTGTGTGAAAATTCCTCGACGGTCAGTTTAAGAATTTGCCACGCGAACGACAGCATTCGCTAATGTAAAGATTATTTTGATCTGATGGCAACCACCGGATCCAGTTTGGCTGCAATAGACGCCGGGATAATTCCCGCACCTATCCCGATGGCAATACAGATGCCTACAGCAACGCCCAGGATCTTCATGCTAATGAATACAGGAAAATTGAATAGACTGGTTAACAAGAACGTCAATCCAAATACCAGCAAAACGCCGATGGCTCCACCCACCAGGCAGATGAATGCAGACTCCAGCAGGAACTCCGCCAGGATTGTGCTTTTCTTTGCGCCGATGGCTTTTTTGAGACCGATGATGGGTGTACGTTCACGCACCGTTACGAACATAATATTGGCAATACTGAATGCACCGACGATGAGACTAAGAAGTCCAATGAACCAGCCTCCGAGGGTAACTGAACCGAAGAATCCGCTCACCTGCTTACTGAAATCACTGATGGCATTCAGTGCAAAATCATCTTCCTCTTTGGGTCCCAGTCTTCGGATATTTCTCATTCTTCCTCTGAGTTCATCTTTAAACGCGTCTAGTGCTATACCATCCCTTCCCTGGATCATGATCTTTGGGTTAGACCATTTCTCGCGGAAAACCTGTTTGAAAAAAGGATAGGGCATCATCACTGCTTCGTCAAATTCCCAGCCGCCCCCCAACACACCTTTACCTTGTTTCTTGATCACTCCAACAACGGAAGCCTCTTTCCCTTTTACTTTTATTTTTTGGCCGATGGCTTTTTCTGGTTTGCCAAACAGTATTTCCGCATTTGTATATCCAATCACTGCAATAGGTGAACCCTTTTCCAATTCAGAAGCGCTGAAATAGCGTCCGAACTGCATTTCAAAAGGCTGCAAGGTTTCAAAACCTGCCGTGGGGCCGTATACTTCAATTCTTTCGAGTACGCTGCTTTGTGTTTCAATATTGGATTGATTGTCCAAAACGAAAGTAATTTTTCCTACAATAGCGGTGTCCTGTTTCAACTTTTCCATTTCTTCAAAAGAAGGTTCAGGTCTGTTCACAAACTTCCACCAGGGATAATCGCCTCCGCCGCCACCATAGACCCATTTGTCGATGTAGATGGTGTTGTCTCCGAGTTTTTTGATATCGTTCTGCACATTTGTTTCGAGGCTGTTCACGGTAGCCAGCACGCCGATGATACAGAAGATGCCAAAAGTCACGCCAAGCAGGGACAGGGTGGTCCTGAGCTTGTTATTCCTGAGTTCCAGCAATGCCAGCCGGAAACTGTTTCCCATGATCTCGAAAAAACGCCTCATAATTCCAAATATATGGCTTCAAAGATAGGCAGGAAATAATGGATGGATAAGCGGAAGAATAGCATGGTTAATGCGTGATGGGCGGGATGGCTATTTGCTGAAGGATCGCTTTTTGATCATACCGCCCCTGGTGTCCCTGATGGAGTGCATAACCACAAAGGCATTTGGATCGATGGCATCCAGTTCTGTCTGCAGTCTTGAGATCTCCAATCTGGTGATCACTGTGAACAGGATCTGCTGGTTATGGAACTTCATCCCGCCCTTTCCAAAACCTCCTGAACCTTTGTACATGGTAACTCCCCGGCCCAGTTTCACGATGATCATTTTCCGGATATCATCGGTCTTCGGTGAAATGATGGTAACACCAGTGTACTCTTCAATACCTTCAATGATAAAGTCTACTGTTTTTGATGCAGCCAGATAAGTGAGAATGGCGTAAAGGGCTGTTTCGATTCCCAATAGATATGCGGCAAATGAAAAGATGATAATGTTCAGTATGAGGATGACGTCGCCAATGGTAAGATGGGTTCTCCTCGATATATAAATAGCCAGTGTTTCTGTGCCGTCCAGCACGCCGCCACCACGCACGGCCAGACCGATCCCGGCGCCCAGAAAAAAACCGCCGAATACAGCCACCAATAGTTTATCCGCTGTGATGACAGGATAAGGCACTACGGCCACAGTGATCGCCAATGCAACGATGGCCACAGCGGTTTTGATGCCGAAATTCCTGCCGATCTGCGAAAAACCCATCAGGATGAACGGACTGTTGACCAGGATCAGCAGTAATGCCAGTGGCATGCCCGTAACCTGGCTTAGCAAGAGGGAAATACCGGTGGCGCCACCATCTACAAAACCGTTGGGCAATAGAAACCCCTTCAGGCCGAAACCCGCAGATAAGACCCCCAGTAAAACCAGAAACCCGTCCAGCAAGGATCTGCGCATCATCACCCTTGCCGCATAGGCCTTCTTGGCATGCCCGTACCTTGATCCCGCCTGCTGTTCAGCGCCATGTTCTTGCATACACAAATTTCGCTATTCTATCCCAAACAAAGCAGCGCATGCCGCTGCAAATAGCCATTAGCCAATAGCTATTTTCATTTAACTTTGCGGCCGCATGAAATACGATAGTGAAATCCAGAAACGGAGAACTTTTGCGATCATTTCGCACCCGGATGCCGGTAAAACCACACTGACAGAAAAATTCCTCTTGTTTGGTGGTGCCATCCAGGTGGCAGGTGCCGTGAAGAGCAATAAGATCAAAAAACACGCTACCTCAGACTTTATGGAGATCGAGCGGCAGCGGGGTATCAGTGTGGCCACCTCCGTGATGAGTTTCACTTATCGGGATATGCTCATCAATCTTTTGGATACGCCCGGTCACAAGGATTTTGCGGAAGATACTTACCGTACGCTAACGGCGGTGGACTCTGTAATTCTTGTAGTGGATAGTGTGAAGGGCGTAGAAGAGCAGACCCGTAAATTGATGGAAGTTTGCCGCATGCGCGACACACCCGTGATTGTGTTCATTAACAAGATGGACCGGGACGGAAAACAACCATTTGATTTGCTGGAAGAGATCGAGAAAGAACTCAATATTCAATTGCGGCCTTTGAGCTGGCCCATCAACATGGGTAAAGACTTTAAGGGGGTGTATAATCTTTTTGATAAGAGTCTTTTGCTGTTCAATCCCAACCAGAAAGCAACGGAAGACGATATTATTCCGATGAAGGATATGAACGATCCTTTATTGGAATCCTCCCTCGGCGAAAAAGATGCCAAACAGCTCCGCGATGATGTGGAACTGATCGATGGGGTATATGGCGATTTTGATGCCGAGCCCTACCTGCAGGGCAAGGTCGCACCTGTATTCTTTGGTTCGGCCATCAACAACTTTGGTGTCAAAGAACTACTGGATACCTTCATCCGCATCGCACCTGAACCGCGGGATATGGAAACCAGCACCCGAGAGGTCAGTGTGCATGAAGATAAATTCAGCGGCTTCATCTTTAAGATCCATGCCAATCTCGATCCGCGACACAGGGATCGTATCGCGTTCCTCCGTGTGGTGAGCGGACGGTTTGAGCGGAACAAATATTTTCACCACGTGCGGCTGGATAAAGACGTACGTTTTTCCAACCCATACTCTTTCATGGCGCGCGACAAAGACGTCATTGAAGAAGCATTCCCCGGCGATGTTGTGGGTCTGTTTGATACCGGCAACTTTAAGATCGGCGATACCCTCACCGAAGGGGAAGACTTCTATTTCACCGGCATCCCTTCCTTTTCTCCCGAGATCTTCAAAGAGGTGGTGAATAAAGATCCAATGAAGACCAAGCAGCTTGAGAAAGGACTGTTGCAATTGACCGATGAAGGTGTTGCCCAGCTGTTCACCCAGCACGGCGGCAACCGCAAGATCATCGGCTGCGTAGGCGAACTGCAGTTTGAAGTGATCCAATACCGCTTGTTACATGAATACGGTGCCTCGGTGCAATTCAATACCATGCCTTTCTACAAAGCCTGCTGGATCACCAGTGAGGATAAGAAAAAGCTAGACGACTTTACGCGCTTTAAGACAGGTAATGTGGTGACGGACAAAGACGGGCACCTTGTGTACCTGGCGCAGAGTGAGTGGTTTCTGAATACCGAGATGAATAATAATCCGGAGATTAAGTTTCACTTTAGTTCTGAGATACATAAGTAGGGTAGGCAATGGGACATTTGGACCATTGGGCAATTGGCCAAGTGGGTACTAGGGTTTAGGCTTGAGGGAACCCTCTTTCATTTTCTGCTTTACCGTATGCATGCTTTTCGCAAGCATGCGCTGGATGACATCAAGTTCTTGAATGGTTTCTGGTTTAACCTGCTTAAAACTATTGATGACACTGAACCAGTACCTGGTCTCGTTGGCTTCCTTCGCTGCTATCTTGATCTTGTGAATAAAATCTTCTGCACTTTCTGCATGGGCCGCCTCTGCATACGAGGCACCAATGGCAGTGCCTGACCGCATCAGCTGCTTGGAGATCACTTGTTTTTTCATATAGTCCAGTTCATGACAGATTCTCACAACCTCCTGGGCAAAGTCCACCACGCGTTCCGCTAAATTCCTGTTATCCATCTGCCGAAGTTACGCTACGCAATAGGCGTCTACCATGTTGAATGCACCACTCAATGATTGTATTTCGACGTCCCTTTGATGATGGAAAAACGGAAAAGTGATAGAGGTGTTTTCTGGTCAGGTAATTATCCCAGGCGAAGGGTGCTATTTTTTAACCAGCAATTCAGTATCTTCTACTTTTATTGCGAGATATGGATTTGTTTGCTCTGTGCGTTTCACAATGATCAAAAATGGCTTATCAAAGATCAATTTCTTTGGCCTGGAAATAACTATTTCGGCACTCGCAGAATCAACTACAGCAGCGATGGCTTCACTTTCAATGACAGCGCCATTTTCATTAAGTATAAATCCTGTTCGTTGATACGCAGTTTGTAGCCATAGAACCGGGTATTCTATCGTTGATAATTTTTGCCCTTCAATGGTTTTGTAGTTGTTTTCAATATTGAATTGAATTACGGGAATAGCGAGTACATCTGCAGGTTTAAATTGATACTTCCATGCAATCCTGCGATCTGTTCGCTCTTTTTCTCCTTGCAAGATAAAGTCATAGACTTGCAAAATACCATCCTTCAATGTGTGATAATCGTTTAATCCTTTTGCAAGAATAATCTCGTGATGTGGGTCTTCCGGAATGAGCTTTAGGATAAAATGATCATCATCCTTGTAGTATAGAACCTGTATGAGTGATGCAGCGAATTCATCATAATCCATCATTCCAAAAGCGGAAACCTTTAGGTTGCTAAGGATAATTGGTTTGTCTAAGTACTGCAGTTTTTTAGCAAAAGAAAGTGTCTTGTTAAAAAATGCGCTTGCGGTTATTGTTCCATTATCTATTTCAATTTCTGTAGAATACTCGTTTTCAGTCAAAGTGTTATGGTGAGATTGCGATTTGTTTAAAAGGATAAAATCTGCAGAATGAGAACTATCTGTATTAATTGGCGACTTGAGTTGCGCTTTAATCTTATCCCAGGCATATAAGAATGTGGGTGAATAAATTATATTTCGGTTAGCAGTTATTGGATTCTCCAATGTAAGAGCAAAGTCAGTGTTGTGAAGTTTGTCTAGTCCTGCTACTTCTGGCAGTTTGCTCCAGGTGGGTTCGTTTTTTGTGCTGCCAGTTTTACATGCTAACAAGCTGGAAAAAATGACGCACACTATAATTGCCTGGATATTTTTGGTGAATATCATACGTTAATATTTGCACTAGCTGTTGTGTGTTAGACAGTGCTCCTGCGTTAAGTATAAAGCTGGTGATTGATTCATGTTTAACTTCCTCAATTTACATCGTCCTGGAACAATTGCAATAAACTACTTCGGATCAAAGTCTTTTCGATTCCTCCAAATCCAGTCAGGATTGCGAATATGCTGCCAGTATTCCTTTGCCAGTTTCCCGTCATAGTATTGGTGAGAAATGATAAAGTGAAGGATGAATACAAGCAGTAGTAGCGGATTGCCGGCAAAAATAGGAATGCGAAACTCACCGATATCCAAGTGCATTGACCCGGTTAAAATAGCTGGTTGGAATGCTAGCCAGCCTATGATCCCTAGTATTAGGGTAAAACCAAGAAACAGAACGCCCTGTTTGTGATTTTTGTAGAACAAAAAGGCATTGTAGCCCAAAAATACCAAACCAAGGTAGTGCTGCCATTTAAGTATGAGTCCTGCGATCAAGACCAATGCCACTGAAAAAATCATTGGAATTGATATCATGAGATAAGGAATGTAGTCATATCGTCTTCGCTTTGATGAATGCATAGGTTGCTATTGCTATCAGGTAAATATACAGCGCTTATATATTGAGGTGTCAAAATTTAAAAAGTATGAGCATCACGATTGCTAAATACAGGTATGACCAAAAAGTAAAAGCAAGTCCCAAGGATTTGTTCCTGTTGAAGATTTTAAAAGCTACAGACGTTGATGCTATCAGGATAAATGGGTAAAACAGCACAAGAAAAAATAAAATAGTGGCTTTTCGTTGGTTGGATGGGCGGTCAAACATGAACACACTAAAAAACAATAAAATTGGCCATGCCAGGGTGAACAAGAGGATTGCCCAGTTCAACAAACGGAATATTATCGGTAGATCTGGTCGGTTAAATATTTTACCAAGATCTACGTCAACAACAGCACGAAAAAATCTCACAAATGTGTTTTTCATGTTGAAAGACTGATGTGTTATCGGGTTCCCCCTACCCAATTGCCCAATGGCCCAATTGCCTAAATGTTCTATTGTTAAGCACTACACCCCGATATAATTCCACGGCGTAATCGCATTCAATTCTTTTTTCACTGCCTTAGTCACCTTCAACCCAGCAATAAACGCCCGTATCGTTTTCTCATTGATCTCCTGCCCGCGCGTTAGTTCTTTCAATGCCTCATATGGCGAGGGATAATTCTCCCGGCGCAATACGGTCTGGATGGCCTCTGCCACCACGGCCCAGTTGCGCTCCAGGTCAGCCCTTAAAGCCGCTTCGTTGAGCACAAGTTTACCCAGCCCTTTGTGAATGGATTTGAAGGAAAGAATGGTGTGTCCAAACGGGACGCCGATGTTGCGTAGCACGGTGGAGTCCGTAAGATCCCGCTGCAAACGCGAAATGGGCAGTTTGGCAGACAGATGTTCCAGGATTGCGTTGGCCAGGCCAAGATTGCCTTCGGCATTTTCAAAGTCGATGGGATTCACTTTGTGCGGCATCGCGGAAGAACCGATCTCGCCCTTGCGCGTCTTCTGCTTGAAATAGTCCATCGAGATATAGGTCCAGATATCCCGGCAGAAATCAATCAGGATATTATTGATCCTTTTTACGCCATCAAAATGCGCGGCGAAATGATCATAGTGTTCTATCTGCGTGGTGTACTGCTGGCGTTGCAGTCCAAGGCGCTGGCAGAAATCATTGCCGAACTTCACCCAGGCGGTACGGGGAAACGCAATATGGTGCGCATTAAAATTACCGGTGGCGCCGCCAAACTTGCAAGTATATGGAATCGATTGAACGAGGTCTAACTGCGCCTCCAGCCTTTCTACAAACACCATAATCTCCTTGCCAAGTCGGGTAGGTGAGGCCGGCTGCCCATGCGTGCGCGCCAGCATCGGAATTTTGGCCCAAGCCTTCGCCAGGGTTTTCAACTCAAGGATCAGGTTGGCAACCGCGGGATAAAATTCATGCTCCAGCGCTTCCTTCCACATCAGGGGAACGGCTGTGTTGTTGATGTCTTGTGAGGTGAGGCCGAAATGCACCCATTCTTTCACGGCACTCATCTTCAATGCTTCGAGCTCTTTCTTGATATAATACTCCACCGCCTTCACATCGTGGTTGGTGACCCGCTCCAGGTTCTTGATCTCTGCTGCTTTTTCGGGGGTGAACTGCTCGTATATATCCCGCAATGCCTTGTGCTGGTTGGCCCGTAGGGGGAAGAATTTCTTTTCGCCCAGGGCAATGAAGTACTCCACTTCCACCAGGAGGCGATAGCGGATCAGCGCATATTCAGAAAAATAATAATCCAAATGATGCAACTGGCTGCGGTAGCGGCCGTCCAGGGGGGAAATTGCGGTCAATGCACTCAGATCCATATAATGGGGGGGATTGCGTTATCTTTGCGGGCAAAATTACAGGAAAGCCATTGGATCGGAAAATAAGGATAGGTGCCGTCAGCTACCTGAACACGAAGCCCCTGATTTACGGATTGTCCCAGCACCCTATGCGGAAGGATATTGAGCTGGTGGTGGATTATCCCTCGCACATCGCCTCCATGCTCTTGAATGACCAGATCGATGTGGGACTGGTACCCGTTGCCATCATACCCAAACTGGCCGAAGCACATATCATCACCCATTACTGCATCGGATGCGATGGCGCAGTTGACTCCGTGGCTATTTTTGCTGAACAACCCCTTGAACAGATCCATACCATCCTGCTGGACTATCAATCCTGCACTTCCGTAATGCTCACCCGTATCCTCATGCAGGAATACTGGAAGCAATCCGTCAACTGGCAAAACACTAACGGTGAAGCCTACCTGCACCAGATCGGCAACGATGTGGCTGGCGTGGTGATTGGCGATAGGGCGCTGGAGCAAAAGAGGCATAGCGCGCACATGTATGATCTCGGCGCCGCCTGGAAAGCGCATACAGGATTACCTTTTGTTTTTGCGGCTTGGGTGGCCAACAAAAATCTTCCCGAATCATTCATACAATCATTCAACGAAGCCAACGCCATCGGACTCAATAACATGGAAGCTGTTGTTGCACAGGAGTCATATGATAAAGAAGCGTTGATGCACTATTACACCAAAAACATCAGCTATCATCTTGATGATGCCAAGCGAAAAGGACTCTCCTTGTTTCTGGAAAAACTGGCCCTACTCAATACCACAAGCGGGCTTCCGTCTTCCGCAAATAATCTATCGTAGCGGATTTCAAAGGATTTCTTTTTTCTTTCGATGGGATCGCAAGTACACTGAACCAGCCTTTGATCCAGCCAATGATATCCAATTTTGTTTTGCGGAGATATTCCAATGACCACATAAAGGCAGTGGAAAGGAAATAGGGGAAGGGTAGATAGCGCCACGCTACTTTTGATTTATTGATCCACAGCATGGCTTGTTTTTCCTTTTTCGTTTTGCGTCCGAGCGGACTTTCCTTGTGCAACATCACAATACTATCGTCATACCGTATAGCATAACCCGCATCAATGATCCGGTATCCCAAATCATATTCTTCCATACCGTAGAAAAAATCTTCCGGATATCTGCCCAACTGCTCAAACACCTCTCTCCGTATGGCATGCGCACCACCTGCATAATAGTAAGTCGCAAAACGATGCTTGTGTTTATACGTTTCAAACTGCTTATGCGGAAAGCAGTTGACCTGCATTTCCCTTGAATCAAAGTACAAAACTTTGAAAGAGATGATAGCTACTTTTCGGTTGTCTTCGGGTTCATCAAATGCTTTCACCAGGTTCTCCAGGCAATCCGCATTGCCCATCTCTGCATCATCATCCAGCATAATGAGGTAGGGTGCAGTGCTCATACCAATGGCAAAATTCCGGCCCCTGGCCACGCCAAGGTTTTCTGGCGCATCAATATACCTGAAATTGATCTGTGGCTGTGTGGTGATAAATGCTTTCACCGATGCATAATCCTGCGTGGATGCATTGTTGACAATCAACACTTCTTCCAGCAGTTCACTCGCACGGTTGAGCGTGGTGATATTGCGGCACAGCGCCAGCATATCGTCTGGCCTGTTGTAGGTGATGATGACAAAACTTAAGGGTTTCAACGCAGATGATTTTCGATGAGGGTTTTATATTGCGCTACGAAAGTAGGCAATCCGAAATTGTCATACGCGTAAGCGATGTTCTGCGCAGAGATCCTGCTGAATTGCTCGGGGTGCAACTGTAATTGCAGGATAAATGCCCGGGCTTCCTGAAACATGGATTCTTCATCATTAACACTACTGAACACCAGCCCGTTCTCGCCTTGTTTCACATGTACGGGTATATCTCCCACGGGCGTAGCGATGATCACCGCACCCCTGGCCATGGCCTCCATGATCACCAGCGGGAACCCTTCCTCGCTGGAAGTAACCAACAGGAAATCTGCTTTCTCGCAATACAATCGATCCAGTGCCACAGGATCACTGACATTGCCATACATGGTGCACTGCGGAAAAGCTGTGCTGCTGACAGTAGGCGATACATCGCCCACAAATCCCATGCTGACCTGCATTCCGCTATCCATCAATTTCGTTGCGAGATTCGCCGCCACCAGTGGCCTCTTTTCCACCGTGCCTCTTCCCACAAAAAGCATTGAAGCCGGTACGCCGGTTTTGGCGGCAGGCTTCTGCTCCGGCAATGCGATCCCGTTCACGATGTAACGGATACGTGCATCAAAGGACTTCGGTACACCCCAACGTCGATACAGCGCAAGATGATCATCGATCCTGCGTTTGCTGATCATTACAGTTTCCCGGTAAAAAGGAAGAAAGGGCATCCTGATATAGGAGAAACTGCTAAAAGAATGGATCAATTCTATTTGTGGGATCGATGATCGGATCCATCTGCTGAGTTTATACCCAAAATTGGATTGCCCATTGAACACGAGCGTAGGCTGCTGCTGTGCATTGATGTATGCCGCAAACACACCGCGGTAAATCAAATTATCCCAATACCTTTCTTTATGGTCTGTATGTGAAGATATATCGATGATATCATGCCCTGCGGCCTCAAAATCTTTTTTGAATGCCGTATCCTGTGAACGGCGCGTAAACACGATCAACGCCTTTTTATTTTTCAACGCGTTTGCGATCAGGCTATGCACTTTTTCCGCACCGCCGGTGTGATAAAAAGGAAAAAAGAAAAAGATCTCATAGGTTTTATTGAGCGGTTGTTTGCTTGCTTTCCATTTTCCCCACAGAATGAAGGGGAAGATGAACAGGTCTTCCAGTATTCGTTTCATCAGGATCAACCAGTACATCATATGGATTTTTTCAGGGTTTTACCGATGGCGTTGAGTTGATCCATGCACGCGAATGCTAAGGTCTTCCATACAAATCCATTCCATCGGCCATTACTCAATGCGTGGCCCACAAACCTGAATTTTGTTTTGGCGAGTTTTTTGAAAACATTCTGCTGACGGGAACGCGTAAACGAATTATGGACGATGCGGTGTTGAACAAATACTTCCGACAGTTTATGAATCACTACGCCATCAGCAGCCATGCGTAACCATAAATCATAGTCTTCCGCCTGACTTTGTTCACTTCGATATTTGTATTTCTTCAGCAATTCTGCTCTGGCCATGATACTGGGGTGGGCCAAGCAATTGTCTTTTGGCAGAAAGGCCCTGATCTGCTCCGGTTCCATGATCTGTTGATCTGCCTCCCAGTATCCTAACGGTTGATCTTGCTCATTGATCAGGCTGACCCTTGTGGCCAATACACTCACTTCGGGATGTGCTTCCAGGTAGTCCACTTGTTGTGCAATCCTTCCGGGCAGGGACACATCGTCCCCATCCATTCTGGCGATGTATTTCCCAGCGGATAGATCGATTCCCTTGTTCAGTGTGTATACCAGGCCCATGTTCTGCTCATTTTTCACATAACGGATCCTGGGATCCTGAAAAAACTGAATGATGGTCTCCGATGCATCTGTTGATCCATCATTGATCAATATAATCTCCATCGATGGATACTGTTGTTCCAGTATACTTTGGATGGCCCGCGTCAGGTATGCCGCCGTATTGTAAACCGGGATAAGGATGCTGACGAGGGGGGTAGACATGCTGCAAAATAATTATTCTCAAACAAGTTCGCGGATCCTTTTGGCCACGGTCTCAGTGATGCCTTCCCAGTGGTAGTGCTGTATAAATAAGGCGGGATCAAAAACTGCGGGTTCATTGTCCTTAATCTTCGCTGCCATCGCTTGTGCATCATGGTCCGGCACTACCCGAAGCAGGTTGCCGGTGTAACGGTCATCAATACCTGCTACACCAGTGGCGTAACTGACCACGGGTAGTCCATATGACAGGGCTTCCATTACTTTCACTTTCACACCGCCACCCGATGATACCGGATTGATGAACAGGTCCGCCGCTCGGAAATAAATGTCTATATCATCCACATAACCCACCAATGTGAAGCCGGGTGCGTGCAACTCTTTCAGGTAAACAAATGATGGATCATGCAGCCTGCCGCAAACCAGCACCACCACATCGGGTGGAAGCAAGGGCATCAGCTTATGAACAATACTGGTGACCCCATCGGCATTGGGTTCATAGTCTAATGTACCATTGAACAAGAGTAGCGTGTGGTTTCTGTTGATACTATGACGGCTGCAGATCTCGTCTTTGGCTTGCCGCTTCTGTGCAGCATCGGGCATGGGCATTTGCTCGAGTCCATAAGGCACCAGCATACATCTTGCAGGGTTCAGCCCGAATTGGTCAACAGCAGTGGCAAGGTCTTCCGGAGTTTTGAATAGGTTGAGGTCGGCCCGGCTATGCGTAAATTTTTCCAACAGATAGAGTAAGGGCCACCACCATCTGCCCAATTGCCGAAAGCGTTTGTATTCAATATTATGGGAGTGAACAATGAGGGGGATCATCTTTTTCCGCCGCACCCAAAGACCAGCCAGCCCATAATAACAATGCTCAATCAAGAGGTATCTGGCTTGCACCATTTGCTGTTGACGAAGGATGCTTTTCCATGCCGATGGTTGCAGGAATTGTTTTTTTGACACCGGAAGTGCAGCAACTACGTTGAAGGGTTGCTCAACATCGGCTTCGTTGTTTTCAGAACACAAGATCGTCAGCGGGATTTCCCGGGCCAGGTATTTCGAGAACAGGGCAATCCCTTTTTGCCCACCAAATTCCGGTGGTAAGACTTTATACCATACCACGCTGAGGATCATGTTAAGCGGTCTGGTTTTTCTGTTTTCGGTATTCCATGAAAATACCTACGGCAAAGAAAAGCAACAACAAGATCTGGCAGATGGCCGTGATGCGATGGCCCATGATATAGCTTTTCGGTTCAAACCTGAACTCAATAGCATGTTTACCTGCCGGTACCGCCAGTCCGCGAAGTACATAGTTGGTTTTAACGATGGGTGTTTCCTTTCCATCGATAAATGCTTTCCAACCGCGGTCATAATATACTTCACTGAATACCGCAAACTGATTGCTGACAGATTGGAACTGGTAGTTGATCACATCGTTCTCATTCTTTTCCATCCTGATGAATGCCGTTGAATCTGCTACGGGCTGGAAGGGTATCGATGCCTTAAAACTTTCTTGTACGATGGCTTCATCTTTTGCATTGAAACTGTTCAATGCGCGCATTTCTTCCGCAGGGTCTTTCACGTAACGGATCTGATTTACCAACCATGCATTTCCGAGCGCGCCAGGATTGCGTTGCGCAATGGGCTGCCCGCTGGAATCCGGTACGATGTAATATTTGGTGTTCAGCATATCCATCACCTGCATATTCATCGGCTGTTTAGCCAGTTGGTTTTCGATGAGATCCTGGTAGAGGCTCAGCTTGGCCGCATGGTATCCACCGATGGATTCATGGTGATACGATGTAATGGCGTCATTGAACGGATCAGTGGTGAGGTTGAAAACCCTGAAATGCGGATCCTTATCCTGCAGGATCATCTGGTCCGCCATGGTGGGATTGAAGACCGATTCGTTTTGTTCTGGCTCCAGAAAATTGTCTGCATTCAAATATCGTTTCGCAACGGGCAAAAGATCAAAGCTGGTCAATACAATCAAGGCGATAGCCGCATACTGTGCTTTCAGGTTTCTTTTCGCAAATCCATACAACACCAGGAAGGCTGCACCGGCAAAGAAAAGCGATCGCAAAAGATCAGCACGGAAGATATCCTTGCGGTCCTCCACTGCAGCGTTGATGATTTCCTTGGCTACCGTACCATCGTTATTCATCATCTGGGTCAATTGCTGCTGCAAACCTTTGTCACGATCGTTCTTATAATCAAAACTGATATACATGATTGCTGCCAACGCGAAAATGCCTGCCATCACATACCCTGATTTTTTCAGTCTTTCCCAGACATATGATTTCTCATCATTGCCATAGAATGCCTGTTGCAGTGCCAGCACGCCGAGGAAAGCGAAGCTGAGCTGGGGAATAACCAAGATCATGGCTGGAGCCCTGAACTTATTGTACATCGGCAGGTGCTCAAACATGAATGTATTGAAGGCGGCAAAATTCTTACCCCACGACATCAGGATGGCCAAAACCGTTACTGCAAACAACCACCATTTATGACTGCTGCGTACATAGAACATCCCAAATACAAACAACATACAGATCACTGCGCCGAGATATACCGGACCGGCGTGACCTGGTTGACTGCCCCAATAGGAGGGGATATAAGAATACAATTGGTTCACAAAATCAGGCGGAAGGTTTTTGCTTTGCAGGGTTTCCACCAGCTTGGATTCTTCACCAAGTGGCCTGAGTGAGCCGCCATAGATATCCGGGATCAGCAAGGTCATGGTTTCTGCCTGCCCATAGCTGCCATATAAAAATGCATAGCCCGTATCCAATCCACCTTTGTTTACTTTCTTCACGCTGGTGCTATCCAGGTTCAGCGAAGCTTGTCCGCCCCTGATGGTTGCCTTTGAATAATCATAGGTGGTGAACAACATAACGGCATTAACCAATATGCCGATGGTAGCGGCAACAGCCGCAAATCCAAAGGCGGTGAGCATGTGCTTCACCCTGCCTTCTTTGATCCAGCGAATCGTTTGCGCAACGGTCAGGAATATGACGATGAGTAAAAAATAATAGACGATCTGGTAGTGGTTCTGGTATACAAGGATTGAGGTGAACAATGCTGTGAAGGCAGCACCCAGCCAGTATCTTCCATCGTAGATCATCAGGAGTCCACCCAATGCCGCAGGCAGATAGGCGATGGACAACATCTTTGTTTCATGGCCTACAGAGATGATTACCGGATCATAGGTGGCATAGGCATAGCCAATGGCACCTATCATCGCGATGTATGGATTCACGCGCATAACGATGGCCAGGAAGTAAAATCCAAGGCATGCCAGAATAAAAAACCGTATGGGCCTTGGCAGGAACAGCGAAAAAACGTCGCTGGCATAATATGAAACCAGATTATTATTGTTGGTGGCAATCTGGTAGCCAGGCATCCCACTAAATAGGTTGTTGGTCCATAAAGGTGCCACTCCATCATGTGTGTCCCGGTAATCCTGGATATCCTTGGCCATGCCTTTCCAGTGCATGACGTCACTCTGTTGGAGCACCTTACCGTCCAACGCTGGTTTGCAATAGATAACCGCAACAATAACAAACACGGCAACAGCAATGATATGGGGGAGGAGTTTGGAGAAGTTGAATTTCATGTCTGTATTTTATACTAGCTATTAGCTACTAGCTAGTAGCTAATGTAGCACGCAAAATACCAAAGGATTATGAATTTTTAGCGGCAAAAGGCCCCTGCAGAACTATTTTATAGATGTTTCGTTATCTTTTTCTCATGATTCAACAGATCATCACACACAAACCCACGCGCCTGTTCATGATCCTGGGCGCATTTTTTGCCGCGAATGCCATCATTGCGGAGATCGTTGGCGTGAAAATATTCTCATTGGAAGATACCCTCGGTATAGCAAAGGCGCATTTTGCATTGTTCGGGGAAAAGGACCTCTCGTTCAGCCTCACCGTTGGGGTTTTGCCTTGGCCGGTGGTTTTTGTAATGACAGACATCATCAATGAATACTATGGCGTCAAAGGTGTCCGCTTTCTCACGATGCTAACCGTTGCGCTCATTGGGTTCGCTTTTTTCATATTTTATTTTGCCATCCACGCATCTCCCGATACCCGCTACTGGATTGGTTCTGGTTCCACCATGGGCGTGCCAGACATGCAGGCCGCATTCAATGCCATCTTTGGCCAGGGGATGAATATCATCGTGGGTTCACTAACCGCCTTCATTTTGGGTCAACTGATTGATGCGCTCGTGTTTCGAAAGATCAAAGCGTTTACTGGTGAAAAACACATCTGGGCCCGTGCCACCATGAGTACCTTGGTCTCACAATTCATAGATTCTGTTGTAGTGACCTATGTTGCCTTTACATTGTTCCGCGGCGTGCCGGTAGGGCAGACGATGGCCTGGGCCTTTACCGCTTATGCATATAAATTCCTTGTTGCAGTTTTGATGACCCCACTGGTGTATGTGATTCACTGGGCCTGTGAGAAATACCTGGGTAAAGAAACGGCGGCGGAGATGAAACGTGCCGCCCTTATTAGCTAATAGCTATTTGCTAGTAGCTAGTTGTGTCCTCACGATGCTTACAACAATCTTGTCAATTGGAAGGGTGACATTTTCTGGGATGAATTCTTCCCAGCTCAGCAACCTGAAGGTCTCTATTTCACCCACGTCTTTGTATACGGCGAGTTGCTGATCGTCAAAGTCAAATGGTTTTGTTCTGATGGGGACCTGAATGGGTTCCAGTGGTGTAACAAAATAATAGATCGAGATGATCTGGTGCCCCGGATTGAAAGCACTCATCTGAAAATAATCTGTTGTGTAAATATGTTCTCCCACTTTCACCCGGAGGTTCATTTCTTCCATGAACTCCCTGGCTAAACAATCGCGGGTGCCTTCTCCAAATTCCAAACCGCCTCCGGGAAACTTGGTATAGTACCCACCCCGGATGAACTCATCGGCTACAAGGACTTGCCTGTCCTCGTTTATAAGAATGCCGTATACGCGCAGGTTAAACATCAAAACCATTTTTTACGAACAAAGAACCAGGCTATAATCAGCGAGATGCTAAGCGCTAGCAGAATAGGGATGTAAAAAGCATGCGGTTTATCCTGGTAAGGGATCGGCACATTCATGCCATAGATACTGGCTACCAGTACAGGAAACTGCAATATAATGGTGATGCCCGCCAATCGTTTCAACACAAAATTCTGGTTGTTGGCAATGATACTGGCAAAGGCATCAAGGGTAGAAGAGAGGATGTTTGTATAGATATTGGCCATCTCAAGGGCCTGCGACATATCCACGATCAGGTCTCCAAGGATCTCCCGCTCGTCTTCGTTTAAGGCCAACGCATTGGTTCTGTCCATCTTAATCAGCAACAGTTCATTTGAGCGCAATGCAGTCACAATATACACAAGGCTCTTCTGGATACGCATCAACTCCAGTAATTCTTCGTTTCGATTGGCTTCATACAAGCGCTGCTCTACGATATTCCTTCTATGGTTGATCTCTTTAAGGTATTCGATGAAGGTCTGCGTCACTTTTTCAAAGATCTTCAGCACCATCATGTTTCGCTTATCAGGATGCCTGTTCTGGAAAGTATTTAGGAACTTCTTGATGGCACCATTCTCAAAAGAATTCACCGTTACAATATGATGGTGGGTGAGAATAATGCATATGGGGATCGTGATATAATAAGCGTCACTATCGTTAAATGAATTGTTCTCCGTTGGCGTCTTGATGACAATCATCTTTACATTGTCCGCAACCTCAAAACGCGGCCGCTCATCAATGTCAAGAGAGTCCTGGAGAAACTCAATGGGTACATCCAGTTTGTCTGCCACATCGGTGAATTCTTCCTGTTTGAAGGGCGGAAGAATATTCACCCAAGTACCATTTTCAGGCTTGTCTACAGACGTTGTAACTCCTTCGATATTTCTGAACAGTTGTACCATGGCGTCGCGAAGGTATGCTAATAGCCATTAGCTAATAGCTACTAGCTTCTTTAAATTAATGTGACCCTCAAACACAAACTCCGCCGGACCGATCAACCAGATGTTTCGATATTCACCTTCACTAATCCGGTCATATTCAACGGATAGCTTTCCACCCAGGGTTTCCACATCTACCTGGTTGAATCCCGTTTCATTATGTGCAGATACCAGGGCCGCAGCAGTAACACCCGTTCCGCAACTCCAGGTTTCGGCTTCCACGCCCCGTTCAAATGTTCTTACGAAAATCGTATGGTCGTTAACCGTTTCAACAAAATTGACATTGATGCCCTCCCGAACAAACGGCGCGGAATTGCGGATGGTATATCCTTCGTGCGGCACATTGTATTCACGGATATCGTTTACATACTTAACGTAGTGTGGCGAACCGGTATTCAGAATAAAATCTCCGCTATGTTGTTTCACAGATGCCACATCGTTCATTTTCAGTCTCACCATACCGTTGATGTCGATGTCCGCTTCATGCTCGCCGTCCGGTGCAAGGAAATGATAGTTGTCCCGATGGATCCCAAGATGATATGCGAAACGCACAATGCACCTGCCCCCGTTCCCGCACATGCTTCCTTCCCGTCCATCGGCATTATAATACTTCATTTCAAAATCGTATCCCGGATAATGGCGAAGGATCATCAATCCATCACCGCCAATGCCAAATCTTCGATTACAGATATCCGCAATTTGTTTTTCACTTAGTTCAGGCATTTTTTCCCTGCCATCCAGCAGGATGAAATCGTTGCCGGTTCCCTGATATTTATAAAAATGCAATTCCATGGGGTTTAGATTTTCGCAATGACCTCCAGTGATCGCTGTATCAAACGTTCTACCGCTGTTTTTCCGTCTTTGGAAAAGGTTTTGTTGATCCTATTGGCTACAATGACATTAAGGCTCAGGCAGTGATGGCCCATCAGTTTTCCCAGTCCGTAAATGGCCGAAGTCTCCATTTCAAAATTGGAGATCCGATGGTTACCAAAGCGGAAATCCTGGATCAGGTTGATCAGCTCCGGTTTGGCCAGCCCCATGCGCAATACCCGTCCTTGCGGAGCGTAGAAGCCCGGACAAGTCACGGTGATTCCGGTATGATAATCCGTAGGGAAATGCTTTAGCAGGTGAGCCGATGCCGCACTGATGTATGGATGGGAAAATGGGGACGACAATTGCGTATGGGTCACAAATGCCTGGATGATCTGTTTCTCTTCTTCGTTGGGTTCCGGACGGTAGAAATGAAGTAGATTATCTAACCCGAGCCCATGGGTACCTGCCACCAATTCATCTACGTCGATCCCCGCCTGCAGGGAACCAGAAGTGCCCAGGCGGAAGATATGCAGACTCTGGTGTTTTTCTTTCACCTGCCTTTCTGTGAAGTCAATGTTTACCAATGCATCGAGTTCATTCATCACGATGTCAATATTGTCTGGCCCGATGCCGGTTGACAGCACAGTCATCCGTTTTGCGCCGATGTATCCGGTATGCCAAATGAATTCACGGTGCTGGCCCTTGACTTCAATGCGGTCAAAATGTTTGCTGACTTCGGGCACCCTTCCAGGGTCACCTACGGTGATCACGGTTGGGGCCAATTCATCAGGCAGCATGTCTAGGTGATAAATGGCTCCGCGTGGGTTGATAATCAATTCTGATTCCTGGATGCGCACCATGTTTAAATAAATGTATTCGGCAAATTTAGCTGAAAATGCTACATTTGCGCCAACAATAAGGTTCCGTGGCCGAGTGGCTAGGCAGAGGTCTGCAAAACCTTCTACAGCGGTTCGAATCCGCTCGGAACCTCTTCATTTAGTTCGCAAGACGCAGGTCGCTAAGGTCGCAGACTATATACTATCATCTTCTGCGAACTACGCGACCTGCGAACTTCGAACTTTTTTTATGTCTGTTGGTAATTAAGAAGCATGACGTTTATCGCAAAATACTCCAAGTGGCTTACCCTTGCAGCGGCTGTACTCCTCGTACTGTCATGTTTTATGGAGTGGGCTTATTACCCTGATATTCAGAAGTCTTTCACCGGCTGGTTCAGTGAAAAAAATGTGTACGGTAAGCCGGGCAAATGGCTGACCGTTATGGCTGGTTTTGCAGTAATCGCTCAGTTTCTTCCTTATCTATTCCTGAAAAGGACCAACCTTTTCCTGATGGCTTTGAACATGGCCTACGCCTTCTTTACGTTTGTAAAGTATACAAGGAGTTACGGTATTACGCATCCTACCGCCCAGTGGGGGATCTACCTGATGCTCATCTCCGCAATCCTTTTGCTGATTACAGCAATGTTCCCGTCTGGCCAACTGAAAAATACACAGGGTAAGTCTGTAGGGTGAGGAAGTAGACACTGCCGAACCGCCACATTACCACATTGTCACATTACTTCCAACTATCTTTCAAAGTCACTGTTCTGTTGAAGATCGGTTTGCCAGGAGTTGAAAGTTTATTATCTAAACAGAAATATCCTTTGCGGATGAACTGATAACGCTCATCAGGATTTGCATCCTTTAGCGCTGGCTCAAGGTAAGCGCCCGGAATGACCTGCAATGAATTAGGATTGATCAGTTCAGTGAAGTTATCTTCTGCACCAGGATTCTCATGACTGAACAAGCGATCATACAACCGAACCTCGGCTTGTATTGCATGTGGAACGGAAACCCAATGGATGGTACCCTTAACATTCACACCTGAAGTATCACTTCCACTTCTGCTTTCTGGAATATATGTGCAGTACACCGTTGTCACGTTGCCATCGGCGTCTTTATCGAAGCTTTCACATTTTACAATGTATGCACTCTTCAGCCTTACTGTTGCACCTGGTGCCAGTCTGAACCATTTCTTTGCAGGCACTTCCATGAAATCTTCTTTCTCGATCCACAGCTCTTTACTAAACGGGATCTTACGAATTCCGCCGCCGTTTTCTGCTTCAGGGTTGTTCTCGCTCTCCATCTCTTCCGTCTGCCCTTCAGGATAGTTGGTGATCACCAGTTTAATAGGATCAAGCACCGCCATTCTACGGATGGCTGATTTATTCAGGTCTTCGCGAATACAAAATTCCAAGAGGCCAAACTCGATGACATTCTCCCGGCGTTGAACACCAATACGATCACAGAAATTACGTACAGCAGCAGGTGTGTACCCACGCCTGCGCAGTGCCGAAATGGTTGGCATCCGGGGATCATCCCATCCGTCCACAAATCCTTCATTCACCAGGCGCAGCAATTTTCGTTTACTCATCACCGTATAGTTCAGGTTCAGCCTGGCAAACTCGTACTGGTGGGAAGGAAATATATTTAACTGCTCGATGTACCATTCATACAAAGGCCGATGCACTTCAAACTCCAGCGTACAGATGGAATGTGTGATGCCCTCAATAGAATCAGACTGGCCGTGTGCGAAATCATACATCGGATAGATGCACCAGGCGTCACCCGTTCTGTGATGGTGCGCATGTTTGATCCGGTACATGATGGGATCACGCATATGCATATTGGGTGAAGCAAGATCAACTTTGGCCCGGAGTACTTTCTCTCCATCCTTGTATTTTCCTGCCTTCATTTCTTCAAACAATTGCAGGTTTTCTTCCACCGTGCGGTTACGATAGATGGTGGGTTTACCTGGTTCTGTGGGTGTTCCCTTACAAGCCGCAATTTCTTCTGCAGATGAGTCATCCACATAAGCCAAACCCTTCTTGATGAGCGCCACGGCAAATGCAAACAACTGATCAAAGTAATCAGATGCGTAGAACACATTGTTCCATTCAAAGCCCAGCCACTTCACGTCTTCCTGGATAGAATCCACATACTCCGTATCCTCGGTGACCGGATTGGTATCGTCAAAACGCAGGTTGGTTTTTCCGCCGTAGGTTTTGGCCAGTCCGAAATTCAGGCAGATGCTCTTCGCATGCCCGATGTGCAAATAGCCATTCGGTTCAGGTGGAAAGCGGGTATGGATCGTTTTATATTTTCCGTTCTTCAGGTCCTCTTCTACGATCTCTTCTAGAAAATTCAATGATTTTTCTTCACTCATCTTTTTCAGTTGGAGGGCAAATTTACGAAATCACACGCAGGCTTTTTCGGATTATCTCAACGGATTCCAACACCTGGTCTTCATTGATCACCAGGGGTGGAGCAAAACGGATCTTGTCCCCATGTGTAGGCTTGGCCAGCAGGCCATTGTCCTTGAGTTCAAGGCAAAGCTTCCATGCCGCTTCTTTATCCGGATGACTGATCTCCATGGCATTCAATAATCCCTTTCCCCTGATCTCCCGCACATAAGGATGGTTGATCTGGCGCAACGCTTGCCTGAATAGTTCACCCATCGCATTGGCATTTTCGACGAGTCTCTCGTCTTTAAGCACCTCGAGCGCTGTAATGGCAACCCTGCAGGCCAAAGGATTTCCTCCATAGGTTGACCCATGTTCTCCTGGTTTGATGGTGAGCATGATCTCATCATCGGCCAATACGGCCGAAACCGGCAATGTTCCGCCACTCAGGGCCTTGCCGAGAATGAGAATATCAGGCCTGGCATTTTCATGGTCCATCGCCAGCATTTTCCCGGTTCTGCCCAGTCCGGTCTGGATCTCATCGCCCATCAATAATACCTTGTTGGCTGTACAGAGCTCCCTTGCTTTGGCGAGGTATCCTGGATCCGGAACAATCACACCGGCTTCCCCCTGGATGGGTTCCAGCAAAAATCCACAGACCGTTGGGTCCTGAAGAGCCTGTTCCAGCGCGGTGCTGTCGTTGTATGGCACCACCACAAATCCGGGCATAAATGGTCCGAATTTGGAGTAAGACGATGGGTCCGTACTGAACGAGATCACGGTACTGGTTCTGCCATGGAAATTATGCGCACACACCACAATCTTTGCGGCGTTCTCTGCGATGCCTTTCACCTGGTAACCCCATCTGCGGGCCAGTTTAAGGGCTGTTTCTACGGCTTCAACGCCGGTGTTCATTGGCAGTACTTTGTTGTACCCGAAATAGGAGGTGATGTATTTTTCATACTCGCCCAACTGGTCATTGTAAAATGCACGGGAGGTCAGGGTGAGCCTGCCAGCCTGATCAATCAGGGTGTCAATGATGCGTGGGTGACAATGGCCCTGGTTCACCGCCGAGTACCCACTGAGAAAATCGAAATATCGTTTTTCATCCACGTCCCATACAAAAATGCCTTTGCCTCTGCTGAGCACTACTGGAATGGGATGATAGTTGTGTGCACCATACTGATCTTCAAGACCAATAAAATATTGAGAGGAATGCTTAGTCAGCATATTCAGTAATTAAAAATTTGAAGAGAAAAAATTCAGAACAGGGGAGGTCGCCACTAGCCATTAGCTAATAGCTATTAGCACAAAGAGCTAATGATTGAGCAGATCAAGGTTGGAAGAAAGAAAACCGTTACCCATGCCCTAAAGGTAATTATTTTAATTGAACTGTTTTAATCAGGTAGTTCGATGGCAGCTGAAGGGTTGGCCGCTCCCTGAACAGTCCATACACCGTAGATCCCGTGCCTGTCATGGATGCATACATTGCGCCCTGGGTATAAAGACTTTCTTTAATCTTGCTGATCTCTGGATGAATCTTGAAAACGCTGTCCTCAAAGTCATTGCTCAACCAATTTTTCCAGCTTTCCACAGGTTCAAGGATCTTGTGCGCGAGGTCAATGGGAGCGGGCTTAGGGCTCACCGCACTAAACGCCGTTTTAGTGGATACATGAATGCCGGGATTAACAAGCGCCAGCCACCAGGAAGAAAGGGATAAGGCGATAGGGTTTAAGATTTCGCCACGACCCAGCCCGTGAGCCGGCTTATCCTCAATGAAAAATGGGCAATCGCTGCCCAGCTGCAAGGCCATTTCCCTCAGTTCATCTCTGCTATGACCCAGGTTAAATTGTTCATTCAACATCCGAAGCATAAAGGCACCATCGGAAGAACCGCCACCCAGTCCGGCACCCATCGGAATCAACTTATGAAGATGGATTTCTACGGGTGGGAGCAAAGGGTGCTTAGATTTTAGCAACTGATAGGCCTTTTGGCAAAGATTATCGGCCGCTACGCCCATGATGGGCAATCCGGTAAGGTGAAATGAAGGTTCCGGGGCTTCTACGAACTCCAGCATATCATGGATCGGAACGGGATAAAAAACCGTATCCAGATCATGATAGCCATCCTGCCTTTTGGCGGTGATGTACAACCCGAGGTTGATCTTGCAATGGGGAAAGGAGATCATTTATTTACCGCGACTATTAATCTCATCGCGAATGGCAATGGCCCGGATATAGTCTTCCTGCTCCAGCACATCATTCAGCAGGGTATGCAGATCCTCAATGCTCAGGGCTTTCAGGTCCTCAGATCCGCCGCCATGTTCATCTGCACTTGAAGACACCGCCGCTTTTTTCTTCTTACCGCCGGAGTCTTCCATGACCATGCCCGCGTTATCCAGGATGTTTTCGTAAGTATAGATCGGGCAACCAAAACGAACGGCCAGTGCGAGGGCATCTGAGGTTCTGGAGTCAATCTCAACCGTATCTTTATCGTTACTACAGAGCAGCTTTGAATAGAAAATGCCTTCCTGGAGGTCACAGATCACCACTTCATGCAGGTCAATACTGAAAGCCATCATGAAGTTTTTCATCAGGTCATGCGTCAGTGGACGACTAGGCTGCATCCTTTCCAACGCAACCGCGATGGCCTGTGCTTCAAAGCCACCAATAACGATGGGTAATCTTCGTAGGCCATTCACTTCACCCAGCACCACCGCATAGGAGTGGGTCTGTGTGATACTATGGGAAAGTGCCACTATTTCCAGTTCTATCTTCTTCATAACAGACCACGAAAATAAGAAACATAAACAATGTGGCAATGTGGCAATGCGGCAGTGCGGCAATTTTTGGAAGCGCGGGCAGCACAATGCCTCAATGCCCTATGCCACAATGCCTCGCGAAGCGTCATTGTCGCATTATTTGAGCGCTTTCACTGCTTCGATGATCTTTGGTACTACCTCAAATGCATCACCCACAATACCGTAGTCGGCAGCTTTAAAGAATGGGGCTTCTGGATCTTTATTGATGACTACGATGCATTTGCTTCGGTTAACGCCGGCAAGGTGCTGGATGGCACCGGATATGCCGATGGCAATATAGAGGTTTGGTGCGATGGCAAATCCGGTCTGGCCCACGTGCTCATGGTGCGGACGCCAGTGTGCATCTGCTACAGGACGGCTGCAGGCTGTAGCTGCACCCAGAAGTTTGGCAAGTTCCTCCACCATTCCCCAGTTTTCGGGTCCTTTCAATCCACGGCCACCGCTCACTACTTTCTCTGCCTCTGTTAACGGTACTTCACCGGTGATTTTATTGGTGGCTGTGACCTTCACTTTTGAAGCGGGTACGGTCACGCTCAGTGGCTCAACAGTTGCAGTGCCTTCCCCTGCAATGATTGAAAATGCATTGGGGTTCACGGCAATCACTTTTTGGTCCGATGTGATCGCTATATGGGCAAAAGCTTTTCCGGAGAACACATTCTTCTTCACCACGAATCCATTCTGGAG
>JBASZQ010000005.1:0-5280 GCA_049661025.1 Chitinophagaceae bacterium
GAGCCTGGTGGATGCCCCTCAGTTTCTGGTTGACGGCCAGGGCGTATCTGTGCTGATCAATACCGAGTCAGACACGCCGATGTCTGTGGAACTTCCCGATAAGATCATCTCCAAGGTGACGTATTCAGAGCCAGGCGTAAGGGGCGATACCGCTACCCGTACCCTGAAGCCCGCTACGGTTGAGACCGGCGCTACGGTGATGGTCCCCTTATTCGTGAATGAGGGCGATGTGATCCGCATCAACACCAAAACCGGTGAGTATATTGAAAGGGTAAAAGAGTAAAATCACCTCGTTTTTTATAGAAATGGGCAGAAAATGGATGTTTTTTGCCCATTTTTTGTTGTTTTTAGGGATAAATAAAGCATTGTTGATATGATACAATGCTTATCTTAGCCCCCGGCCGCAACCAAAACGATTTTTAAAAAAGCTTCCATGGATTTCAGACAAATTCAGGACCTGATCAAAATGATCAATAAGTCCAATATCGGAGAATTAACAATCGAAGAAGGTGAATTCAAGATCACCATCAAGCAGAAAAAGGACGAAAAACTGGTTTACGCCCAGGCTCCGGCCATGGTAGCGGCACCGGTTACGCAGGCTCCCGCTATGGTGGCTCCTGCGGCACATGCTGCTGCGCCTGCTGAAGATAAAGCGGCAGCACCTGCTAAAACAGATAACCTCCTGACCATCAAGAGTCCGATGATCGGCACCTTTTACCGCCGCCCATCGCCCGATAAACCCCTGTTTGCAGAGGTGGGTGATGAAGTGACGCCCGGCAAAGTGGTCTGCATCATTGAAGCGATGAAGCTGTTCAATGAAATTGAAAGCGAAGTGAAAGGCAAGATCGTGAAGATCCTGGTGGAAGACGCTTCACCGGTTGAATACGATCAACCGTTATTCCTGGTTGATCCCGCATAATCAACTTCATTAATTACACATGACAAAAAACTCGATCGCTGGATTTAAAAAGATCCTGATCGCAAACAGGGGTGAAATTGCCCTTCGTGTGATCAGGACCTGTAAGGAAATGGGGATCAAAACGGTAGCCGTTTATTCTACCGCGGATAAAGACAGTCTCCATGTGAAATTTGCCGATGAGGCCGTTTGTATCGGCCGGGCATCCAGTGCAGAATCATATCTGAACATACCTCATTTGATGGCCGCGGCAGAGATCACCAATGCCGATGCCGTTCACCCCGGTTACGGCTTCCTTGCTGAGAATGCCAAGTTCGCCGAGATCTGCGGGGAATATAATATTAAGTTCATCGGCCCCACGCCAGACCAGATCCGGGCGATGGGCGATAAGATCACTGCAAAGGAAACGATGATCCGCGCCGGTGTGCCGGTGATTCCCGGTAGCGATGGTCTGCTCGAAAGTGTTGACCAGGCCAAGGGTCTCGCCAAAGAAATTGGTTATCCCGTGATCCTGAAAGCCACTGCCGGCGGTGGTGGTAAGGGCATGCGTGTGGTGTGGGAAGAGGATGAATTGGAGAAGGCGTTTAACAATGCAAAGACAGAAGCAGGCGCTTCATTTAAGAACGATGGCATCTACATGGAGAAATTCGTGGAAGATCCGCGGCATATTGAAATTCAAATTGCGGGCGACCGTTACGGCACCGTTTGCCATTTGAGTGAACGCGATTGCTCCATCCAGCGCCGTCACCAGAAACTGGTGGAAGAATCTCCATCGCCATTCATGACCGATGAGTTGCGTGAGAAAATGGGCGCGGCTGCGGTGAAAGCAGCTTCTGCGATTGGCTATGAAAGTGTGGGAACGATTGAGTTTCTCGTGGACAAGCATCGCAATTTCTACTTCATGGAGATGAACACCAGGATCCAGGTAGAACATTGTGTAACGGAAGAAGTGACCAACTTTGATCTGATCAAAGAACAGATCAAGATCGCCTCTGGCGAAGCCATCTCCGGACAAAACTATTATCCATCCATGCACGCCATTGAGTGCAGGATCAATGCGGAAGATCCGTATAATGATTTCAGACCCAGCCCCGGTAAAATTCAGGTGATGCACCAGCCCGGTGGTCATGGCATTCGAGTAGACTCACACGTGTACGCTGGCTATACCATTCCGCCGTATTATGATTCGATGATCGCCAAGATCATTGCCGTGGCTCGTACGCGCGAAGAAGCCATCAATACGATGAGCCGCGCGTTAAGCGAGTATGTCATTGAAGGCATCAAGACAACGATTCCATTCCATCAGCAATTGATGAAGAATGAGAAGTTTCTCAAGGGAGACTTTACGACGAAATTCATGGAGTCGTTTAAGATGCAGTAGTATAATGCGGCAATTCGGTAATGCGGCAGTGCGGCAATTGACGCTTCGCGAGGCATTGGGCATAGGGCACTGGGCATTACCGGAATGCGCGTAAACACTCGGAGTGACTGCCGGCGCGCCGCAACGCAGGGCGCGCCTTCCTACATTGCCGCATTGCCGCACTGCCACATTGACTAATTGAAATACAGAGATTCTGTTTTGAGATAAAAAAAATCCCCGGTTTTACCGGGGATTTTTTTTATCTCAAAAACAGAATCTCTCTGTATTTCGGTAGTTCCCAAGAACTGTCGTCAACCAACAGCTCGAGCTTATCAACGCTGTATCGGATCTCATCGAAATAAGGCTTCACCTTCTCGCAATAAGCGATGGCTTTTTCCCTGGAGTGGCTGAGTGCGTTAGCTGCTTTACGCGCTTCAGTCATCTCTTCAACGAGTGATTGTACTTTGTTGATGTGCTCGGAGATCTCATTCAGCACATTCAATTGCGCTTTGTAAGATTTCGCATCAGCACCAATTCCTTTCAGACCCTGGATGTTTTGGATCAGCACATTCTGGTAACGGATCGCTGCAGGCAGGATATGGTTGCCAGCGAGATCACCCACCACGCGGCCTTCAATTTGTACGCGCTTGATGTATTTCTCCAGCTCGATCTCATGACGCGCTTCCAGTTCAGGATGCGTGTAGATCTTATGCCTTTCGAACAAAGATTTTGCTTTGTCGGTCACCATCGCATCCAATGCAAGTGGTGTGGTCTTCACGTTGGGCAAACCGCGCTTAGCCGCTTCGTTCTGCCACTCTTCGCTATAACCATCGCCTTCAAACAATACTTTTTTCGCTTCCTTGATGTACTTCTTAATCACCTGCATCACGGCAACTTCTTTTTTGTCGCCCTTCTCAATCAGTGCATCTACTTCCGTCTTAAATGTAGCAAGTGTTTCAGCCATGATCGTGTTCAACACGGTCATCGGATTGGCGCAGTTTGCTTCAGAACCCACGGCCCTGAATTCAAACTTGTTACCGGTGAAAGCGAATGGTGAGGTCCTGTTACGATCTGTGTTATCCAACAACAGTTCAGGAATGCTCTTATGGATATCCAGTTTCAGCATCACTTCATCCTGCTCATCGAATTTATCACCAACCCTGCTTTCCACTTCGTTCAGCACCTTGGTCAGGAACTGGCCGATGTATGCAGAAATGATGGCAGGAGGCGCTTCGTTTGCACCCAAACGGTGATCGTTACCCGCAGATGCTATCGCGGAGCGGAGCAGATCAGCATGATCATGCACCGCCTTGATCGTGTTCACGAAGAACGCGAGGAACATCAGGTTGGTCTTTGGCGTTTTACCAGGAGCCAGCAGGTTTACACCTGTGTTGGTAGCCATGGACCAGTTATTATGCTTACCGCTACCGTTGATGCCTGCGAATGGCTTCTCGTGCAACAGTACTTTCAGTTTATGACGCTTGGCTACACGGGTCATCACATCCATCAACAGGGTGTTGTGATCCACAGCCAGGTTCAGTTCTTCGAAGATCGGTGCACACTCAAACTGTGCAGGCGCCACCTCGTTGTGACGGGTGCGGAGAGGAATACCGAGCTTGTATGATTCGTTTTCGAAATCCCTCATGAACGCATATACGCGCTCAGGAATGGAACCGAAGTAATGGTCTTCCAACTGCTGGCCTTTCGCAGGAGCGTGGCCAAAAACAGTACGACCAGTCATGATGATATCGGGACGGGCGTTGGCCAGACCTTCATCGATCACAAAATATTCCTGTTCCCATCCGAGGGTTGCATATACATGGGTTACGTTCCTGTCGAAATAATTACATACTTCAACAGCAGCTTTATTCAGTGCATCGATGGATTTCAACAAAGGAGCTTTGTAATCCAAAGATTCGCCGGTATAAGAAACGAAGATGGTAGGGATGCAAAGTGTGCTGCCCTGGCCAGTCTCCATAATGAAAGCGGGGGAATTAGGATCCCAGGCCGTATAACCACGGGCTTCAAAAGTGGCGCGAAGACCACCGCTGGGGAAAGAAGAAGCGTCGGGCTCCTGCTGAACCAGCGCATCGGCTTCAAACTGCTCCAATGGTGTGCCGTCTGATTTCAATGTGAAAAATGAATCGTGCTTTTCTGCAGACGTTCCTGTCAGCGGCTGGAACCAGTGTGTGAAGTGGGTAACATCTTTGCTCTCTGCCCATTTGCGGATACCGGCTGCGATCTGGCTGGCCATGGTACGATCAATCCTGTGACCGCTCTTCATGGAACTCACCAGGCTTTTGTAAGCCTCATCACTCAGGTATTCCCTGGCTGTCTTAAGGGAAAAAACATTCTCACCGAATAAAGCGGTGATCCGCTTGGTGACAGGAACCGGAGGTTCTGCACCCGCAGTAAGGTTGTCAATAGCTTTGAAACGTAACGACTGCATGTTGTGAATTTTAAGAAGCACAAATTTGCAGCATTTTGACCAGAAAAGGTAAAAAATCAAGAGTCAAAAAATGCTTTTTGTATAGTCTGGGGATAAAAGTTGAAGAAAAACCGTGGAAAAAGTTAAAAATCAAGGGTTACCCTGGAAGAAAAGGTATATTATGTTATTTTGTTATTCGTTATTCTGGGGCCGGCATATAGCCAGATGAAAAGGGCGCTGAAGAGGAAGGGGCTGGTTACACTTCTATAGCGGATGACCGCGCCGATATTGGGTACGGTGTAGCCGATCATCAGCCAGTTTAATATACCAAATACCAATAAGGCCGGCACGAGTGCGGGCAGTTGTTGATTTTTGGTTTTCCAAAGCGTGAATCCGAACAGCAGGAGAAATGCCATCGCTTCCAAACTAAATGGAAGATAGCGGAGGCCGCCTTCCAATGGAAATGGACGCAGAAACCCGATTGATAGGGCAGAGGGCAAATGCTGAAGAAAGGAGGGTAGGGTTGGGTCCAGGGGTGTTACCGCAACAGCCGTTCTTCCACCTAAGGCGATGAAC
>JBASZQ010000006.1:0-25489 GCA_049661025.1 Chitinophagaceae bacterium
ACCTCATTATGGTGTTTCCGTTGACTTATGTTTTAGCGATGTGCTGGGAATGGATGACGGGTGTGAAGATTGCAGAAGGCGATGCTGCGATGAAATTACTCATGGATCAACATCCCTGGAAAAGTCCGGCCCTGCTCTATGCCTGTGTAACCGGTTTCTTTCTGTTCCTTAGCGGGATTATCGCCGGATTTGTTGAGAACTATGTAGTGTACGGGAAAATTCCGGAACGTATGAGCGACCATCCGGTGTTCAGCTTCACCATGACGAAGAAGCGATTGAACAGGATGGTAGAGTTTGTGCGATTGAACGCCGGGGCGCTGGCGGGAAGTATTTCTCTCGGTTTTTTCCTCGGTATTGCCGGACCTTTAGGCAAGGTGATGGGATTGCCGTTTGATATCCGGCATATTACCATTTCTGCGGGCAATGTGGCCATCGGGTATTTTGGTTTGGATCATAGCATTTCATTCAGTTTAGGGCTTATCATTTTTCTCGGTGTACTAGCCATTGGATTCATCAATTTCCTGGTGAGTTTCTCACTTGCGTTTTATTTGGCTGTGAGATCAAGAGGTATTCAATTAAAAGACTATCCTGAATTTCTCGGCATTCTGTTTCGCTACTTCCGTCAGCATCCAACGGATTTCTTTTTGCCGCCGCGGAAACCCCGCATTGCGGAGGATATTTAAAAAAAACAGCCGGAGAGATCTCCGGCCGTTATATGTCAACACAAAATATCATCCTTAGAACGTGGTCACTTTATCCACTTTCAGCTGTTTCATAGCTTCCCCATTTCTTAATTTGAATTGAATCTGTCTTGTCTTGCCAGTTTTAGCACCAGATTCATACACAGGAAACCTTCTTGCGAATACTGTTTCAACCAGTGCATATTCATCTTCACCGTTGTATCCGTCCATAGCACCTTTTGTGGAAGTGGCGTCTTCAATATTGACCTGAGAAACAGATTTATTGTTATTTCCGGAGAAAACATAGGCATGGCCATGATTCCCGGCATCTTTGGTAACCACCAGGAGCTCAGGTGAGTTGTCTCCGCTGATGTCAGCGACCTCTACTTTTACTACCTGCCCTTCAACATCAAGTTGAATACCATCATTGCTTGCGGTAAAGCCAGCAGGCACAATCAATACTGTATTTTTTTCTGCAAGTTGAGGTGAACTGACGTTGAACGATCTTTTATCGTCGTAATTGGCCACCTGCGAAAAAGGTACTGGCTGCGCCGGTACCGTTGCAGTTGCAGAGCCATCTTTGGTCACCGCAACTGTGTCTGCAACTACTGCCTGTTCTGCAGTCTTACCGGTATCTCCACATGCTACTAACGCACCCGCGATAATGATTAGGCCGAAAACTTTAGATTGCATTTGCTGCATATTTTGTAATTAGAATGTGAACACTTGCGCTGCAGGCATTTCCATGAAAGCAACCTTGCCATTTTTGATGTCATCTGACACTTTAGGTGCCATAGATGCATTTGACGGCCCGTATTTAGTACCATTCCACGAAAGCTTCACATATCCTTTGCCTTTGCTGTACGCGTAGATATTGGAGTATTTTTTTGTGACTTCCTTGGTTCCCGGTGCGCCGATGTAAATCGGATAGTCAACTACCGTAAATGCAGATGTTTGTTTGAATGCATTGTTCAAGACCAACATGGTACAACCGCCCGATCCGCAGAATGAAGGACCAATCAGGCCAATGATATACTCATTCTTGCCATCATCATTCAAATCAACACTTACATACATAAACTTGCGGCCATCTGCATCTTCTTTAGGATATTTTGCGGCAAGGAATTTCTGAATCTTTGCCGTTTGCTCCGGCGTTTCTGTTTGTGCAATGACGGATTGAAACGATAGCGCCAACAGAACGACGATCACGAAGTGAAAAGTTATTTTTTTCATTCAATTTTATTTAAAAGTTAATAATTTCTTCTTATCGTAAAAGACCTGATTTTGTCATTCCATCCGTCCAGATTTAAGTTTCCAGATGATCCTGTAAAAACACGACGATTACCACGGAAACCAGGTTCGTCAAACACTGTTACTGTATATCCTGTTTCCACTTTGATTGAGCTTGCATTTCTATCCAGATTGTCATTGCCGTCAAAATTGAAACTACCTGTGCCGAAAGTTCTGCTATGCCCACCGAACCAGGTTTTCTCATAGAATGTAACACCGAGTTCATTATTATTGTAGTTACTGCTGTGATTGTAGTCATAGTCATTGCCTGTACCCCTTGATATTTCAACGCTGGAAATTTTGTCATTCCAGTCGCTGCCAAAACAATTAACGTCTCTGGTAAAAGAACGCTGACCTCCTGAATATCCGCCATCGCCATAAACAGTGATCCTGAATCCTGAGGGAACCTTCATGGACGAAATCTCGTCGTTGCCAACACCCAACTGCCTGGCGTCATAACGACCAGGTCTAAGGGTGTAACTTCTGCCACCATAATAACAGTCTTCGAAAACCGTTACGCCGTCATTACGGGAAGCATAATCGCTGTTGTTATAGTCGTTGTTGTTGTTATTGTTATTGTTCCAGTTGTTGTTGTTTGTATTGGAGTAGATACGGAGCGATGAGATCCTGTCGTTCCATCCGCTTTCCAGGCAATTGGATGTAGCATAATAAGTTTTGCTGCTGCCTTGCCAGTTGCCATCGTTATAAACAATAACCTGCCAGCCATTAGGGATCTGGATGGATGAAATTTTATCGTTGCCCACACCTGCCAGTTGTTCGGTGTTATAAGCGCCGGGACCAAAAGATCGGCTGCCACCGCCAAAATTGCAATCGGCAAAGATCCTTACGCTGGAACCGTTGTAATTGTTGTTGTTATTGTTGTTGTTATTGTTGTTGCTGTTGTTATTGCCATCCCTTTCAACCACTACACTCGCAGCTCTGTCGTTCCAATCACCAGACAAACAACTCATGTCTGAAGTGTACCTGGTTTTGTTTCCTTGCCCGGGTTCATCCGCGTCATATACCACTACTTTAAAACCGTAAGGAACGCGAAGAGAAGACACACTGTTTCTTCCTACATTTTGAGAACTTAGGGAATACCTGCCCGGATAAAGCTTAGATGCCTTGCCGCGGTAATTACAATCTGAATAGAGGGTAACATAGTCCTGGCTGAAGCCGGCAAGCACGCCAGTGAACATCAAAAGAATCAAAAAGAGAAGTCGTTTCATGATCAGGTATTTAAAAAAGTGGAGTTTGATTTGTCTGACTGAAATTACAACTAGGGACTAACCGTCCCAAAAACGCTATTCGTGGAAGACCGAAGATGATCTTATTTCATTTCGAGTGGTTTGAGCTAGAAATGAGAAATAAGGAGTGTAATCAATTGATTATCAATCATCAAATTTCAAAGGGCGTCAGAATATGGATACGCATAAATATTAAGCGAAAACCTAATGCGTCTTCATTTGGTACAAATTATGAACATGTGCGTCAGCAAATAAGACGGTTTGGTGTCAAAATTTCGAGTTTTCAAAACTTGACACATTGTTGTTGCAGCGATATTGTAGACTTAAATGCAACATTTGACTGCTGAATTTTTCTGTTTTCACCTTTAAATTGATGTTTTAATGACCTCCAGATTTTTTACAGTGATCATGGCGGCAGCGGTGCTGGCTTCTTCTTGTAAGTCAACCAGGCCAGCGGCAGGATCAACTTCCGGTAATGGACTTCGCGCAAATCTTGATTTGGTGAACGTGGTGGATGACAAAGTGCAGGTAACGGTTTTTCCTCCGGCGCTGAGCGGTTCAAGTGTTGACTACACTTTTGCAAGGATCATTCCGGGTACTTATGCCATTGCTGATTATGGTAGGTACATTGAATCAGTACAGGCGTTTGACAAAAATGGTGCGGCATTAAACGTTTCCAAGAAAGACGTAAATACCTGGACCATTACCAATCCTTCGCAGTTGCAGAAACTGGTTTATCTGGTGAATGATACTTATGATAACGAAAAAGGGGATGCATTTTCAGAAGGATCATCAACCATTTTTTCGCCAGCAGGGACCAATATTCTTGCCGGTAAAAACTTCGTGTTGAACATGTGTGGTTTTGTTGGATATTTTGAAGGATCAAAAGATATTCCCTACAGTTTATATATCACACACCCGGAAGCACTGGTAGCCTCTACGTCTCTGAGTGATATGGACAATACAGCATCAAAGGATCTTTTCTCTGTATCAAGGTATGCGGAAATGGTGGATCATCCCATCATGTACGCTGCACCAGATATTGCAACAGAAAATATCGCAGGTATGGAAGTGATCCTGAGTGTATACTCGCCAAGAAATAAGGCCATTAATGCAAAAGAGTTGTTCCCTGATCTGTCAAGGATGATGAAAGCGCAGAAGAACTATCTGGGATCTATCAATAATACAAAAAAATACGCGGTACTTACTTATATAACAAGTATGGGTGCCGATGATGCGAAGGGTTTGGGTGCGTTGGAACATAACACTTCTACCACCTCCACTTTCACAGATAATATGAAAAAGGATGAATTGATCCATGTGATCTCGCATGAATTTTTTCATACCCTGACGCCTTTGAAAGTGCATTCCCGCGAGATACAGGACTTCGATTTCAGAAATCCTGTGATGTCTAAGCATCTTTGGATGTATGAAGGGTTCACCGAATACTTTGCACAGCATTTTCAGGTTCATGAAGGACTGGTGACGGAAGATAAGTTCTTCACGGCCATGGCAGGAAAAGAGACCAATTCGAAATCTATGTACAAGGATGATATGAGTTTCACCGAGATGAGTAAGAACGTACTTGATCCTAAAGTGAAAGCACAGTATCCCAACGTGTATGAAAAAGGCGCGTTGATGGCGATGTGTCTGGATATTATTCTTCGGGAGAAAACAAATGGCAAGACTGGCTTATTGCATGTTATGGGTGAGCTCGCGAAAAAATACGGCGATGAGAAACCGTTCAACGATGACGAAATTATAGATGAATTTACCCGGATGACTTATCCTGAAGTGGGCGATTTCCTTCAAAGGCATGTGGTGAAAGGCGAGCCAGTTCCTTATGAGGTATATCTTGCCAAGGTAGGTATGGCAAAAGCTACGGTACCCGTTCCAACGCTCACTGCATTCTTTGCAGAAAAGCGCCAGCCGCTGATCGGAATTGATCCTAATGCGAAAGTGATTATTGCCAACACAATTCCCAACGATTTTTACAATTCACTGGGTGTGAAAGCGGGTGATATATTACTGGGCTTTAACGGACAGGTGTTTGACGCATCTGATCCTACAAAAGCTTTGCTGTCTGGTGTAGGTGTTGAAGAAGGCTCGGAAGGCGTGATGAAAGTGCGCAGGGATGGCAAGGAGATGGAACTGAAAGGTAAGGTTAAACTGAACTATGAGGACGGTTTGGGCTATAAAGTCACTGATCCATCTAAGGCCGCTTTGAAAAATGCATGGTTGAAACAATAGGCAAATCTATCGGGTTGGTGTAAGAAACGCTGACCGATTCATCATTATCATTGATCAATTGATCCGGACGCTATGTCATTCCAGGCATAGCGTCCGGCATATTGGGACCTGAGGTTGCTGACTTCAGCGGGTAATCGTTAATTTCGTTTGGATGAGTAAGCGTCTTAAAACCAGAAGAATTGTGCGGATTGTCCTGAGGATATTTCTGGGCTTGCTGCTATTGGTGGTAATTCTTGTTACGGTTGTGCTGCTTTTGCTCAGAACCGATTGGGGAAACCGGAAGCTCACGGGTTTTGCGTCTTCTTATCTCTCCAAGAAATTTGGGAGCAAGGTTGCGATTCAACACATCGATATCACCAATCTTTCATCGCCCCGGCTCATCGGGCTTGATCTTCGTGATCCGCAAGGTAACCTTGTGGCATCTTTTGACACCTTGCAGGTGGGGCTGAGCATAGAAGCATTGCTGACCAAATCCATCGACCTAAAGCAAGTAAGTCTTTCAGGATTGAAATTGCGCGTGATTCGTTCTGCGGTAACAGGGAAGTTCAATTACCAGTTTATGGTAGATGCATTTGCCAGTGGTGATACCTCGGCAGTGGATACCAGTGCAAGCAGCTGGCGATTTGCGTTGGAGGATATTTCTTTACGCCGGATCGATATCCAATACATTGATCAGCTCAGCAGGGATAGTTTTCTGGTAGCGTTTAAGTCCTTGAACACATCGTTGAAGGGGAGTGATTTTTTTCAGCCGAAGATCGCCACTTCACAGATCAGGTTGGATTCACTGAAGGCATATATCCAGATAGGGGAGTCAGCAAAACAGGAAAGCAAAACCCCTTCAGATGATCCGGTTCCTTTACAGTTGGCGATCCGTGCCTTGCAGGCAGGATACGTGGACCTGAAATTACGGAGTGTCAACGAATCGATATCTATGCGATCCGTTGCGGGCTTACTAGATATTCAGCAGATTGGATATGAAGGCAAGCAAGAACAACTGACGATCCATAGTATACGGCTTGACGACCATACCATGGATTTGAAGTACAAGGTGAGTGCTGACACAGATACATCAACAGAGACCTCTGCATCAGCCTTTGTGTTGAAGCTGGACAGCTTAATGATCAACCGAAATCAATTGGCCATACGGCAGGAACCTATACCTAAAGTGGTGCCCCGCAGTTTTGATGCCGGAGACCTTGATCTCAAAGACCTGAACCTTTCCGCCAGCAATGTTTTTGTAAATGGGGGTCAATATGGCGGAAAGATCAATGCGCTAAGGGTAGTTGAAGGGCAGGGATTTGAGGTCAGGAAATTTACAGGCGAATTGTTTTACGCGGATACTGCATTTCGTGCAAACAATGTTCAATTACTTACTGCTAAAAATGATATAGCATTTAATCTGGGGGTCAGTTATCCATCGCTTGATGCATTGACGAAACAGCCTGCCAAAACAAAGCTCACCCTTGATGTAAAGCCTTCGGTGATCAAGCTCGATGAGTTCACGTATTTTGTTCCTGACCTTAGAAGCCAAAAAGAACTGCAGGGATTACTGACTGATCCCATCAGGATCAATGCCAAAGCCAGGGGCACACTGGATGATCTTCAGGTGTCCTCGTTTCAATTGCAGCACCTGCGCAATAAAGTAAGCTTGTCTAGCAGGCTTCTCCATGTTATGCAACCAGAAGCCTTGATCGTTCAGGCTGAGGTTGGGGAACTCACTTTACAGAAAAATGATCTTCGGAAGGAGTTGGGAAAAATGATCCCTGATTCCGCATGGGACTACATACCCGATGATGCCTTGATTAGGGGAAAGCTCAACGGTAACGCCGATGATATCACCATGGATCTGAAGGCGCGTACAAGCCTGGGTAGTTTCACGGTGGCCGGCAATATGAAGCATCCTTCTGATGCCATTCGTTCCGTGTATGATCTTCGGTTAACTACACAAGACCTCGCGTTGCAGAAAATCCTGAAAGATACTACGCTGGGTCCGGTAACCGCGCAACTCAGCCTCAAAGGCGCCGGATATGATCTGGAGACCATGCGCGCTTCAGTAAAAGGGAATATTTCAAAAGCAGAATATAACGGATATGTGTACGAAGGCGTATCGCTGGATGGCAATCTGAACCGGGGCAGGCTGGAGGCTAATCTACAATCCGCTGATCCGCATATGGATCTGGACGTGAATATTGCCGGGCTGTTGGGCCAGCGCATTTCAGACCTGATGGTTGATGCGGATGTGCGAAAAGTGGATCTGATGGCCACTGGATTTATGAAAGAGCCCTTTGTGGTGAGCGGAAAACTGAGCGTGGATGCCGATGTTATCGACAGTTCACAGGCCAGTGGCAGTTTGCGACTTGATGACCTGACGATTGCCACCAAGCAAAAGACATATTTTCTGGATACGATGGATGTTTTGGCATACCAGTTTGCCGATACCCAGTTTGTGAAAATGAATACGCCATTCGGGCATGCCATCCTCAAGGGTCAGTTTCGGTTTGACGCCCTTCCGGGAGATGTCAAAACAGTAATGAATGCCTATACGCAGCCGAGTGACACCGTTATAAGTTTTCAAAATCAAACTTATGTTGATTTTTCAGCCGATGTCAAGATTCCGGACAGTTTGATTTCGTTGATACCAAACCTGAAAAAGCTTTCTCCCTTTAGTGCTAAGTTCCAATTAAATACAAGTAGTCAATCGATTGTAGCAGGAGTCGTGATTCCTCAAATTATGTACGGTGATTATCGTATAGACACATTGATCTTCGGTGTTGCTCAGGATAAATCAAAAGAATATTTGTCAAGGGCGGTAGTGGCCTTGTCAATGCGAAATTTTGTGAGTCCGTGGATTGTAACCAATAGAGTTTCTTTGGCGGGTATCATGGATAAAGGCATGTTTGATTGCGGTATTGTGATGTTAAAGAGAGACGACAAAACGGTCAGCTACGGGATTCCGTTCATGTTTTACAATCACCCTGAACGGCCCTTTGTCAGTTTTAAAGATTCATTAGTGTTGAATACCTATGGATGGAATGTGAATGAGGGCAACAAGGTATTTCTCAATCCATCTCAACTAGGGGGCAGCAATCTCAAGTTGTACAGAGGAAATCAGGAGCTTGATATTTTTGCCGCCAATGACAATGACAAAGGATTTCCGCTCTCCGTACAACTTAAGGGATTTTACCTGGAGAGTTTGAGCGCACTCCTTGACGCAGACAGTGCATTGATCAAAGGCGAAGTAAATGCCTCAGCCGTATTCAACAGTTTTAGTCCACTCAATTTTACCAGTGACCTGCGGATCAAAGGACTGGCTTTTCAGCAGAGTGCATTTGGCGACCTTACTGTAGATGTGCATTCTGTTGAGCAGGGTAATTATGTTGCTAAGCTAGGCATTCAAGGTGCGGGCAACGATGTTCAGATCAATGGCAATTATCAATCTGAGTCGGGATCAGTTCAGGCAAAGGCGCAGATTGGTTCATTTAACATCGATCCATTATCCCACTTTGTAAAAACGTTTGTCGATTCGCTTAAAGGAAGGCTTTCCGGAAACATTGATGTGAAGGGAACTACCAGCCAGCCAGAGGTCAACGGAGCATTGTCTCTTGATTCACTGAAGATGATATTAGTGACTACAGGCACTCCGATAAGCATACCCAAGGCAGATCTTTTGCTGGAAGGCCGGCAGATGAGAATCAGAGACCTGAATATTTTGGATAGTGCCGGAAGACCGGCGGTGGTGCGGGGTGAAGTCAGGTTTAACCAGTTTGACTCTGTACAATATGATTTAAAACTAGAGACCAAACGCTTTCTGATTGCCGGACACAAGCGATATCCGCAACAAATATTATACGGTCCATTAAGTATTTCTTCTTTGCTCACATTGAAGGGGGATATGCAGGGTGCGAAGGTTAACGGAAACATCGATGTGTTGGATAGCTCATCGGTTACTTATGTGTATCGGGAGTCAGAAGTTGCGAGTAAAGCGGAAGGATTGATCGAGTTTTTTGATCCGTCAGACAGTACGAAGGATGCTGAAGTTGTGGTCAACAAAAAACCGATCCCGTCAAAGTTTGCCCTCGATGTAAACAGTTATGTATCCATAACGCCAAAATCGGCCCTCAATATTGTTCTGAGCGAGGAATCCGGTGACAAGATTAGTGTGAAGGGTAAATCGAATCTCAACTTTTCAATGAATCCTTCCGGAGCCATGGAACTGGTAGGCAGCTATGAAGTGGAATCGGGTACGTATGATCTATCGATTGCTGGCTTGATCCGTAAAGAATTCCTGGTGGATAAGGGCAGCACGATCACCTGGACCGGCGATGTAAAAAAAGCAAATGTAAACCTCACAGCAGTTTATAAAGTGAAAACAGATGCGGCTGAGTTGGTACAGGATATTGGCTCGATGCCTGGTATTACCAAACAGAAATTTGACTTCCTGGTGTATATGGATATTTCGGGAGATCTGTTGAAGCCGGATATCAAGTTCAGGCTCGATATGAAAGAAGATCAGCAGGCTGCATTTGATGGAATGGTGTACACGAGGATCAAGCAGGTCAACAGTGTGCCATCGGAACTCAATAAGCAGGTGATGGGTTTATTGGCACTGCAGACATTTATCGCAGACAATCCATTCAGTTCAGTGGGAGGCGGCAATTTGCAGACAGAAGCCTTTAGCACAGCGGGAAATCTGTTGACCCGCGAGCTCAATAATTTCATTGGCAACTCTATCAAAGATGTGGATATAGATATTGGACTGGATATCAGGGATGATTATACATCGGGTAATGCAGTGAGGCGTTCAGATTTGAAGGTGGGTTTGGCTAAGTCATTTAACAACAACAGACTTAATGTGTATGTAGGCAGCACTTTTGCGCTGGAGAATCAGAATCAGCAACAGGATTTGTTGAATGGACTTGCAGGGGATGTGAGCCTTGAGTATTTGCTGACAAGGGATGGCCGCTATCGTTTGAAAGGATACAGGATCAATAAGCATGACCTCACCTTTAATGGAGTAGTGGTAGAAACAGGAGCAACCTTTGTGGTGGTGGTGGAGTTTAATAAACTTAAAAATGCGTTCAGGCGTAAGAAAAATTTATAATCAGGGGAAAGCGTGGTAAAGTATTTCCATATCGTTGGGTTAATGGTTGCAGGATCACTGATGATGCTGGCATCCTGCAGTGTGTCTAAGCACATTCCGCCGGGTGATAAGCTATACGGGGGAGCTATCATTACCGTGGATTCCGCGAAACTACCTTCAGATATTAAGGAGGAGATATCCTCGCTTCCCAGACCTAAGCCCAATGCGAGTATTTTGGGAATACGGTATAAACTGATGTTTTACGATGCAGTACCGGAAAGCACCCGGAAGAAAGGGTTCTTCCAGCGCATATTCAAAAACATGACAGAGCCGCCCGTGCTGTTCAGCAATGCGAACCCAACGTTGAGCGTGACAAGGATCAGAAACAGGTTATTTGATTTTGGGTACTATCATCCCAATATCCGGTTTGATACGGTCCTTAAAAAAGAAGTGGCCTATTGGAAATATATGGTTAATCCGGGAACGCGTTACACCATCCGGTCCATTCATTTGCCGGAAGACAGTAGTGAAGTCACAACGATCATGAGGGAGATTTCAAAAGAGTCTCTTTTGCGTGAAGGAGATTTTCTGGAGACCGAGAAATTAAATAATGAAAGGGCCAGGATCGATGACAGTTTGAAAAGCAGGGGCTACTATTATTATTTTCCTGAACAGATCCTGTTCAAGGTAGATACTTTGCACCAAGGTCAGGCAGATGTATTTATTCGGTATAGGGATGATGTGCCCAAAAGTTCAATGCAGCAATGGAACATAGGGGATATCTCGATCTACGGAAATTATTCTTTGCAAAAAGACTCCGTCATACAGTCACAGAAGGGAGAAAAGATCAAGAAGTTTACCATCATTGATAAGACCCATAAATACAATTATGGCGTGTATGACCGGGCGATTCTTCTGGAAGAAGGACAATTGTATCAAAAGGAATTACACGCATTGAGTATTGAGCGATTAATGAACCTGAACACTTTCAAATTTGTGAAGTTTCAGTTTTTTCCCGATTCATCCGATGGTAAAAACAATCTTAATACCAAGGTTTATATCACGCCGATGAAGAAGAATACCCTCAGGTTGGAAACCTCTGTGAATACCAAGACCGGTAATCTTGTGGGATCTGAGATTGCGATTAAATGGCGGAATGTTAACCTTCTGAAAGGTGCAGAGATCCTCGACTTTAAAATCAGTGCGGGATTTGATGCGCAATTGGGCGGTAAGAAGGTGCAGTCGCCCAATGCCTACACCTTTAAAACGGATCTGACTTTTTACTTGCCGAGAATTGTGCCTTACTTTAAGGTAGTGACAGGGAGAAACTCATTTATTCCGAGAACGGGTATCAGTCTTGGGGCGGAGTATTTACAACGGCCGGATCTCTACACCTTGCGTTCCTTGAAGGCGAGTTTGGATTACACCTGGAAATTCAGGAATACAACGGAACATACGCTTCGTCCTATTCGGATTCAATCTATCAATCCCACTACAATCACGCCCAAGTTCGACAGTATTCTTCAGCAAGACCAGGCACTGAAGGCTTCATTTGAAAGACAATTGATCATCGGATCCCAGTATATTTTCAATTTCAACAACACCTTCATGGACAGGCGTTTGACATACTGGGGGCGGTTTTCCGTAGGGAGTTATGGCAATCTTATTTCTGCGGTAAGCCGGAACAAGGCAGATACACCGGGATCCATAAAGTTTATGAACGTGCCCATTTCGCAATTTTTCAGGATCGAGGCGGAAGGCAGAGTGTACTACCAGATGACAAACCGGTGGACCTGGGTGAACCGTGTCATCATGGGCTCGGCCATTGCTTACGGCAATAGTGTTGTTGCACCTTACAATGAACAGTTTTTTATTGGTGGCAGCAGCAGTGTGCGGGCATTCAGGATCAGGACCCTCGGTCCGGGAAGTTACCATACGGAACAGTCGGCTTTTCAAGCCAATGAATCCGGTGATGTGAAGATCGAAGCCAATTCGGAATTTAGATACAATCTTGCCAGTAAGTTAAAGCCTGCGTTTTTTGTAGACGCAGGTAACATCTGGTTCAGGCGGGAGCCACCAGACAAGCCAGGCAGTAAGTTCACTTCTGCGTTCTTGAAACAGATGGCCGTGGGTGCCGGTTTAGGATTACGGTTAGACTTCTCCGTGATGTTGCTGCGCTTTGATTTTTCGATTCCACTCCGCAAGCCGTGGTTCCCGGAAGGGGAACGCTGGGTACTTGATGAAATAGACTTGGGAAACAAAACCTGGCGCAAGGAAAACCTTATCCTCAGTGTAGCGATCGGCTATCCATTCTAGTTGCGGTCCTAAAAACTGACATCGAAAAAACGCCCGATCAAATGGCTCTATAGGCTGTCTGCACTCATTCTGAGCAGTTTCACAAAATGAGACAACATGGATGCCCGTTCTGAGGAATTTTATCCCAGTCCAGCACTATTTTTGATTTATTGGACACGTCTGGCCAGTGGCATGCGGTTCGTATGAACCCAATGCTTTCTGTCTCATTTGTTAACACCATTCAAACAAAAACTACAAGTATGAAGAAAATTATTGCCATTGTCTTGGCTTTTATGACGGTTCAATTCGCCTTTGCACAAAAACCCGTCAAGGATCACTACACCGTAAGTGGCGGTTTGCTCGGTGCTGCCAATTATTCAAAGTTTAATGTGTCAGGAAATTCAAATGTGAAGTATGATTACAAATTTGGATGGGGCGCTGGCGCTTGGCTGAATATTCCATTGGGTCATAGTTTATCTTTAGAGCCTCAGGTTTTGTATAACAGCCTTGGCTATAAATCTGACCAGACCGTTTATTTGTCAGATGGCAGCGGACAGTATATTTCTGTACCTGTATTACTGAAAGTGGGCCTTGGAAAAAATTTCGCGCTGACTGCTGGTCCGCAATTTGATTTCCTGATGGGCATCAAAGACAATAACAACAATAATGTGAAAGAAGATTTCACCAGTACCAGCATTTCCGGTAACGTTGGTCTTGAAGTTTTCCCTCACGCACGTGTAACGCCATTCGCGCGGTACATTTTTGGCTTCACCAACATGGATAACACAGATAATCCAAATGTGGTGGGAGAATGGAAGAATTCAAATATTCAGGCAGGTCTGAAGTTTAGGTTGTTTGGAAAACACATTGATGGCGATAGCGATGGCGATGGTGTTATAGATAAAAAAGACAAATGCCCCACTGTTGTTGGGTTGGCCCGTTATGATGGTTGCCCTATCCCTGATACCGATGGTGATGGCATCAATGATGAAGAAGATAAATGTCCTTCCGTTGCAGGCTTGGCAAAATACCAGGGTTGCCCTATTCCTGATACCGATAAAGACGGCATCAATGATGAGCAGGATAAATGCCCAACGGTTGCTGGCTTAGCCAAATACGGTGGTTGCCCTATTCCAGATACCGATAAAGACGGGTTGAATGATGAAGAAGATAAATGCCCAACCGTTGCTGGTCTGGCCAAATACCAGGGTTGCCCTATCCCTGATACAGACAATGATGGTGTAAACGATGAAGAAGACAAATGCCCCACCATTGCAGGTCCTGCAGAAAACGGTGGTTGCCCCAAGATCAACTTCAACGCTGCTGCCGTTCAGTTTGTGAGCGGAAGCTGCACGCTGACCACAGGTGCCAAAACGGAGTTGAACAAACTGGTGAAGATCCTCAATGAAGAGTATCCTGATGTGAAGATTGCCATTGAAGGTCATACAGACAATACGGGCAAGGCTGAGAAGAACCAAACCCTTTCAGAGTGCCGCGCCAACGCCGTGAAGAGCTACCTTGTGAGCAAGAAAGTGGCAGGGGAGCGCCTCAGCGCAGCGGGATTTGGACAGGATAAACCCATCGAAGACAACACTACCAAAGAAGGAAAAGCGAAGAACCGCAGGGTGGAGTTCCATGTGAGCCAGTAAATAGCAATGTATGTAACGATAAAGGGAAGCCAGGGTTACCCTGGTTTCCTTTAACCTTTTAAAATATGAACCAATGATGAAAAGTTTCAAAGCAATTTTAATGTTAGTATTGTTCAGTGGGATGGTTTCAATGGCAGAAGCCCAGGTCGTAAATATTCCAGCGGCGGCGAAAGAACATTTTTTGAAAAACTATGCGAGTGCGCAGGAGGCAGACTGGAGCAATAATGTATCTAATTATACCGTGCGCTTTAAGAGCAATGGTGCGGACATGCGGGCGCACTACAGACTGGATGGAACCTGGAATTTTACCGAAACCCTGTTGACAACAGGAGATATCCCAAAATCTGTAAAATCATCTTATGATAAAAGCCGGTTTTCAGATTGGGAGATTGTTTCTGTGGCCAAAGTAGACAACGACAACAAACAGCATTTGTACCGAATTGAAGCTAAAAAGGGCATTGCAAAGGAGTTTGTATTCTACAATAAAAAAGGCAAGGAAATTAAGACCGCTGCTACACTTTAATTTTATTCATACCAAAACCTGCATTTATGTCATTGGATCTACTCGGACTTGTAAAAGGTTATTTCAATAATGACCTTATTGATAAAGCCGCATCTTTCCTGGGGGAAGACAAATCGCTGGTTAGCAAAGGCATTGATTCAATTGTCCCTGCCTCCTTGTTAGGCATTATTGGCAAGGCAGAAGGCGGCAATGTCAGCTCTTTGCTTAACCTTGCTTCTACAGCTGCCGACAGCGGTATCCTTAGTGATGTTGCTGGTACCTTCATGAAAGGTGGTGGTGGTATTCCTTCATTTGCCCCAAGCCTGATCACCGGTTTGTTTGGTGATAAATTTGGAGGACTGGCCAATTCAGTCTCTGGTTTTACAGGTCTGAAAGGATCAACCGTTTCTTCATTGTTTGGTACTGTGGTACCCGTGGCATTGGCCGCACTGGGTAAGTACGCAAAAGACAACAATAGTACTCCAGGTGCCATTTCTTCATTGTTGGGTGGAATGAAATCTTCTGTTTTAGCTGCGCTTCCTTCAGGATTAAATGTATCACAGTTCTTTAGTGGTTCATCCACACCTGCAAGTGCTGCACCTGTTGAAGAAAAGAAGAGTTTTAATCCATGGTGGCTGATCCTGGCACTGGTAGGTGCAGGCTTAATCTTCTGGTTGGCGAAAGGCTGTGGTAAGGGCGATAAGCCTGCAGAAACTGCAACTGTTGTTCATGATACGCTGACGAAGGTTGACTCCGTTGTGGTAATGAGAGAGCCAGCCAAGGTGAAATTACCCAATGGGGTTGAATTAGATGCCTATAAGGGTGGTATTGAAGATCTGCTGGTTTCGTTTCTACAAGATTCAGAAGCGCAGCCTGGTAAAGACAATTGGTTTGACTTCAATGATCTGAACTTCAAGTTTGGTACAGCGGAGATCAATGCAGATAGCCGGAGAGAAGTAGATAACCTGGTGCAGATCCTGAAAGCCTTCCCCAAAGCCAAAATAAAAATTGGAGGCTATACGGATAATATCGGTGACGAAGCGGCCAACAAGAAATTGTCATTAGAAAGGGCGCAGGCAGTGCAAAAACTATTGACTGATGCCGGCGTGAGTGCTCAGGTTGAGGGTGCAGAAGGATATGGTTCCGAATTTGCTAAATACCCTCCGAGTGCTCCTGAAGAAGATCGCGTGAAAGACAGACGTGTTTCTGTTTCCGTGAGGGCAAAATAAATGTTGATGTAGTATTTATAGAGCCTGCCGGATTTCTGGCAGGCTTTTTTAAATTTGAATCATGAACAAAAATAGATTGGCACAGCTCAGGAAGACCATTTTTATAGTTGCCATAGTACAATATTGTTTATTGAGCACCTTGTCTGCCCAGTTCTGGGGTGCTAAAGAATCAAGACCTGTTAACACGCCTAAAGACTCTCTAAAAAAAGGCGAGTTTGTATGGACGCCGGAGCTTTCTCCGCAAGGTCCCATTCTGGTTACGGTTAGCCTTGATGAGCAGATCGCTTATGTGTTCCGCAACGGCACGAGGATAGGTATGGCCAACATCAGTACTGGTAAATCAGGTCATGAGACACCTACTGGTGTTTTTGTGACGATCCTTAAAGATGCAAAGCATCGATCCAAAAAATACAACAACGCCCCAATGCCCTACACACAGAAATTCACCAACTATGGTGTTGCATTGCATGCGGGTGGTTTACCAGGCTACCCTTCATCCCATGGTTGTGTGCATCTGCCCAGTGTATTTGCTGAGGAATTATTTAAAGCGGCACCATTGGGCATGACGGTTGTGGTGACCAATCACGCGAGATTCCCTGAGTATGTGGACCATCCATTTTTTCTGAGCCCCGTTCTTCCGGGTGGAAAAGCTGAAGAGCATCAACGCCTTACTACAGATGAGAAATATCGATGGACTCCTGAAAAATCAACAACAGGTCCTTTATCCGTATTGGTGAGTAAGGCCGATGAAAGAATTGTGGTGTTAAGGAATGGTATTGAGATCGGGAGAAGTAGAATTCAATTTAAGGTTCAGGATTCCGTTGGAACCAACGTGTTTGTAGCCATGCGGGCCAATAAAGAACAATCCTGGGAGTGGATGCAGCACACACTGGAAGATCGCCATTACGCTGCTGTATTCAGTGCTAACTCGAAGTTGCCCATTGCACAGGTAAATATGCCGGAAGCTTTTCGTAGCCAATTGCAGGCTGCTGTGGGTGAAGGCACAACCGTGGTGATCACAGACAATCCCATTCTTAAGAAAACGACGGGAAAGGAAATGGCGGTGTTAAGTTCACACCATTGAGTTTAATTGTTAGCTATCAGCCATTTCGCCGGATTTTCGAAGTTCGTTTTTGATGAGTTGCGCGGAGTAACCTGTTGCTGCAACCACTTCCTGCATGGGCTTTCCTTCCCGGAGCATTTGTTTCGCGAGGTTCATTTTAACGGTTTTCAGAAATTTCCCCGGAGTGGTATTGAATGATTTGAACATCCGGTTCAATTGTACTGTGTTTGTATGCAGATGGTCTGCAAGACCTTCAACAGTCTGAATATTATAAGCGAGGATATCCTGTTCAATCTCTGTCTTTCCCACGGTTTTCTTTGGACGGGCATCTGCAGGCACCAGGATCTTTCTTCGTTTCCGGAAATAGGCTATCGCAAACCAAGTGATCAAGGAAATGGCAATCAAACCAATGACACCTGCAGCTGTCAGTTTCCGATTTTGCACCTTCACTTTGTGGATCGCCGCAGGAATATTCAGTTTAGATACAGACCATGCATCAATCACATACAAACCATTGATGGAACCCGCGTACACAGTGTCGTTGTAATAAGTCAGCGCGCCCCTGTTAAATTCAACATTTTTGATAAATGGAATGATGATCTCTTCGTTTTGGGGAATAACGAAAAGCCCGCCATCTGTAGCCACCCAAAGGTTTTGTTCATTATCCCTGACCACCCCTGAAGTCCTTTTCACATCCAGCGTCTTTGTAACCATGCCCTTTTCAAAACTGTAAAAGTGCACGCCATCAAATGCCGCCAGATACAAGCCCTCTGCAATCGGAAAAATATCCCTGACTTTTTCACCTACGTCACAGAGTAATCTCGTTTTCCCATTCCACATCGAGAACAGCTTTCCATCCGCACTGGTGAAAAGGATAGAGTCATTCAAGACCTCCAGATCGGTAAATTCATCGTTCAGCACCAGTGTTTGCACACCTGTCTTTTCATGGTAAGCACAAATTGAGTTGGTGAGCATAAGCATCATGGTGTCTTTTTTCATGATCGCTTTTCTCACTTTTCCCTGTTGAACACCGAAGGGAATAGGAAGGTGAACAAAACTATCGGTGGGGTATAGGCCAAATAGAAAATCTGAGGCGATGATATCTCCGAGGGAGGAATGCAAGAAGTTCCCATTGGAATGTCCCAGTCCTTTGGCTTTCACCATTGCTGAATCCTGGCGCTGAAGGAAAATGCCACCGTAGGTGCTATATACAGAGAGACCAGTTTCTTTAAAAACATGCCTGATGCTTTGATCAGAAAAAAGAACACTGTAAGTGGTATTGATCTGGTACTCAAAAAGCGATCCTCCCGTGGAAACAAACATCGCATTCCCATCCCTTGCAACCGTTGCATTCGTTAACGCTCTTTGCGGAATAAGATCCTTCATGAAACGCAGGTCCTCAAAAAGGTGCTCCTTGGGAATGTAATCGTGCTCAAAGAAATCCTTGTCGTAAAAGACAAAGTACTTTTTATACTCTCCTGACATCATTTCCCAGGAATTGTTGTCTTTCCGGTAAATCCGAGCACCAACTTTAGCGTAAACCTTTCCATTAGCCAGAAACACATTATTGACCGGTTCCTCAAAATGATGTTTAGTGATAAATATGGTGTCATTAGCCAGCAACCGATTATTACCCAGTATGAACATTCCGGCCAGGAGCCAGATAGATAACAGCTGTTTCCAGTTATTTGAACCATGCTTTTTACGGGGCAAACGCATTAAAATAACAGTTGAATGATGTAAAACCTGAAAAAATAACACAAAAAATTACAAAAATAACAGGATTCTGGCAAGCTTTAATGTTATAAAGGGCGCAAAACTTGACGGTATTCCGCACGATTTCCAATTTTGTATCAACGGATAATGACGTAACAGCATATTTCTTGGTTGATCTACTCTTTTTTCAGGTTATATGTCAAGTTATCTTCATTCGTTCATCCAGCATTAAACCGATCAAATGACACAGGCAAACCAGGATTCCAAGTGGGTTAATGGCAACCAGATTGTTGCCGAATGGCCGATGAAGATCAAAACGGTTCAGGATTCCGATCCAGAACAAGCTGATTCACTGGCAGAACCCAAGCAGTTCATTTTGGTGAAACATGATTACCGGACAGTGAAGATCAGGATCGAAGATGTGTTGTATTTTGAGGGCAAAGGAAATTATGTTTCGATTTATACCCGAGATAACGTGATCGTCACGTTATTGACGATGGGAAAGCTGGAGCAGATTTTGTCTGCTTACGGGTTCTTTCGGATCCACAAATCATATATTGTTTCTTTCAAACATATCGAAGCCTTTTGGAACGATAAGCTTCAGGTGAACGGCCGAAATATTCCCATTGGAGGACAGTACCGGGAGCGATTTCAGCTCTATCTCAACCGGTTCAGTATCCCTATCTATTAAAGGGCGACACCAAAAGGCGCAATTTTTATTTAAAACCAATGTTTTTCCATTCGAACGGTTGGATTTATGGGCGTCAACCGCCTAAGTAATATCTTTGCGCCACATGCAGTCTTCGATTTCTATCATAACGGTCAATTACCGGTCCTGGAACAGGCTGCGGCAATGTTTAGACAGTGTGCATCTTCAGCAAGGACCCTTGGTTGAAATGATCGTTGTAGATAATCATTCAGACGATGGCAAAGAATCCGAGTTTTTGGGAAATTACCCTTGGGTTCATTTTATTCTTCAGCCAATCAATGGCGGTTTTGCCCAGGCTTGCAATAAAGGTGCGGCTGTAGCAAGGGGTAAATGGCTGCTTTTTCTTAATCCTGACTCCGTTTTAGAACCAAGCGTGTTGGAAAACCTTCTTAGAAGAGTAGAGCAGGAGCCTGATTGGAAACTGGTAGGCATCCGGCAATATGATGATGACGGGAAAGACCAACACCAGTTTGGGAACTTTCCCAGGTGGTGGACGGTGTGGCCCCAGATGCGAACACTTGAAAGACTGATTCGGGGTAAGGAGAACTATAAACATTATTTGAACACCGCGCCCGTCAGTTACCCTGACTGGATCTCCGGCTGTTTCATATTGATCAGGGAAACTGACTTCCGGTCATTAGGTGGTTGGGATCAGCGTTTCTGGATGTATTCGGAAGATATTGATCTCTGCAAACGGGCGGCTGACATAGGTTGGAAAAGGGTCATGTATAATGAAGTGAGATGCCTGCACGCACATGGCGGATCTTCACGGATCAATGTAGACACTAAGGCCATGACGAAAAGCGAAGTGATAAGGTCTGAGTATCGTTATATTCAAAAACATTTTTCCGGATTAGGTAAAGGATTTGGGTTGTTGACCCTTTTTTTAGTCAGGGGAATTGAACTGATCCTGGCCGCTCCATTTTCTGCCGTTCGCAGAAAAATGCTGTTGAACCTGACTACCGGTAAAGCACAACCGAGGGTTGGATTTGAGCTTCCGGAGATGTAATCACAAAATGTTGATTTTCCTCGGTCAAAATGCCCAATGCCAAAAAAGAAAGGCCCCTTTCGAAGGGGCCTTTCTTTTTTTTGTGGGAGTTGACGGGTTCGAACCGCCGACCCTCTGCTTGTAAGGCAGATGCTCTGAACCAGCTGAGCTAAACTCCCTTTTTGCGGATGGCAAAGATAGGAATATCAGGTTTAGCACCCAAAAAAAAATGAAAATAATGAAGGGTATGGCACCTTGATTTCCAACCTGACAAATGCAGGGCTAAATAAAGGAATATCAAAGGGGATTTTGTAATTTTCCGGCGTCGATGTCGTATTTCGGCAGTATTTCACCGTTGATTAACACCATATGCGTTTCCTGTTTCGTGTTATTGGCTTTTTTACGTTTTTGTTTCTATTAGGCGGACTCCATCATCTCCAGGCTCAGTCTCCGCAGTGGTACTATCAGTTTCAGCAAGACAGCACGGCCATCCCTCCAATATTATCAGCTATTCAGGCCAAACATCGTCAACAGCTAAGCCAGTTTCCTGGAAAAGATGCTCGTTACGCGAAAGAGTTTTATGAAGAACGAGAACTGGTTGTCAAAAGAGAATTTGAGTCGAACGCCGTAATACTTGATGACACCCTGAACCGGTATTTAAAGAAATTGCTGACGCCGATTTACCAGGCGAATCCATCGATCCCTCAACAACAACTTAGGGTATTTTTTTCCCGTGATTTTGTTCCAAATGCCTGTTCTTACGGAGACGGAACCATCCTTTTTAATATCGGATTATTTTACCGCCTTGATAATGAAGCCCAAGCCGCATTTGTTTTGTGCCACGAACTTTCACACTATCTACTGGGTCATTCCGAGCAACAGATTCGTAAGTATGTAAACACCTTCTATAGTGACTCTATGCAGCAGGTGTTGAAAAAAGTGAGTAAACAGTCTTACAACGGAATGGCAGAAATCAGAAAGCTGGTGGAAGAACAGTTGTTGTTGTTCAGACGGCACAACCGCGAAAATGAGCAGCAAGCGGATTCTCTTGCAATCAGGTTGCTTCAAAATACACCGTACCTGGTTTCGGAAAGTATGACCTGCCTGGCTCTGCTGGATGGTATGGACTCAGACCCTTACCGTCAGCCACTGGATCTGCCTTCGGTTCTCGACTTCCCTGAGTTTCCTTTCCGGCAAAAATGGTTACGTAAGGAAGAAAATATCTTTGCCAACGTACAACAGGTAAAGGATAAACTGTCTGATTCATTAAAAACACATCCTGATTGTAAACATCGAATTTCAGTGATACAATCCATGGGTATCCATGGGAAAGGTTCTCAACGGTTTCTTGCGGACTCTGTTTATTTCACTGCACTGAAGATGAAAATGGAGTTGGAAATGGCCGGGTATGCTTACGCCAGTGGAAATGTGTCCCGTGCGATGTACTATAGCCTCAACCTGGCCAAAAAGTATCCTACGCATACATTCCCGGTAGTGCTCACCGGGCAATGTATGAATGCCCTTTACGATGCCATGATTGCCCATCGGCTACGAACCATCGCAGAATTGCCAGGTCTCAAAGAGGAAAGCGGTTACGATTATTTCAAAATATTCCTGGAAAATATCCGGGCGGCTGATATGGCTTCACTGTCTTACTACTATCACCAAAAATACCAGGGCATTGCAGAGAGGGATCCTGCCTTCTCAACATCCCAGAACAAAAGCAAAATCATTTTCTCAACCCAAAATCTTAAGTAATCACTTATTTCAAACAGTCAACCTATATGAAAAGTATGCAAGCCAATCGTCTTATGCTGGTGATGTTTATCATTACCCTCGCCAGTACCACAATTGCCCAGGAGAAAATTAAGATAGAGAATGTTCAAAGTATATCCCTGCGCAATTCTGGAGCCATCTTTAGTAACAAAGAAGTGAAAGGTTACTTTTTCTTCTTTATGTCAGATAAGATCAATAAAGTTGAAAATGAGTATACGCTAAAGCTTACGGATCAGAACCTGAATCCGGCCAAAGAAATCAAATTCACGGATTCTAAGGATGTATTGTTGCTTGAGTCCGCTTACAATGGCAAAGACATTGTATTCCAGTTCTATAACCGGAAGGAAAGCTACATGGAGTATAAGATATATAGTCCCGATGGGAAGTTGAAAAATACCTACACCAAAGAGTTCGACAAAAAGTCTAAGGCATACTTTGAAAGATATATTGAAATGCAGGAGGAAACAAAATCACTGTTCCCCCTTGGCAATGTTGGATTTGCGTCTGTGCTTCCCGTGCGTGATGGTAAAAAGTATTCTTATGAAGTGAATTTTTTCCTTTCTGATCGGAAGAAACAGGTAGCCTTTAATCCAGAAGACGACGAGAAGCTTTCACAAGCGCAATACATTGGCAGTACTGACTCGATACTTTTGATCCAGGTGATGAAAAAGGCCAAAATGTTGAGCAATAACCTTGATTCCTGGTTGATTGGTTTCAACGCCATCACAGGTAAGAAAGTATTTGAAATGGAGACAGTCAAGGATTATAATTTTTATCCCCTGAATGTATCAGCCATCAGAAATAGTGGCGGTAACTATATGTTGATGGGTCCTTATTTTGAAAAGAATGAAAGGGCCGGGCTTGATAAAAGTCTGGGTCTTGGCATCTGGGTTATGGATAGTAAGGGAAATGTGGTTTCACAAAAATACAACGGCTGGGATGGGCAGTTGGGTAAGGTGCTTCCTGTAGATGCCAAAGGTAAAGTAGATGACCTGGGTTATGTGTTTGTGCATAGTGTGGTTCAGGCGAGTAATGGAAACATATTTGCAATAGGCGAGGGTTACAAAAAACAGGCGAGTGTTACGGGTATTGCTGGAAAAATGCTTGGTGGCTCAACAAGTGCCGCCAAGATTCGCACTACCGATATGGTGTTGATGCAGTTTGACAAGGATTTCAACATCACTGGAGCGAAGATATATGACAAAACCAATAACGATGTGCCTTTGCCCAATGGTTCTGAATTCCTGAATGCTCCATCTCTTGCACTAATGGTCAAGGCATTGGGTGGGTTTGACTATGACTACACCATGGCAGATGATAATGTGGATGAGTTTGTGGTTGGGTATAGTGACTATGAGAGAAGCGGTGAATTTAAAGGACTAAACTTCAACACCATCAGATATGATGGCCAGAAGATAAGTCAGGATAAGCTTTCGTTGAATTCAAAGGCCTCCAAGATGCAGATCCTACCAGCGAAAATCGGTTCCATACTTATTATCGAATACTATAAGAAGGACAAGCGACTGGATGTGCGGATAGAAAAAATAAACTAAACAATATCTCCTGATTCTGCCCCTCTGCCTGCCTGGATAGAGGGGCAGAATTATTTTTAATGATTGGCCCTGATCCAATCGTAGAGACGGTATACGTCTTTGGGTTCAAACAAGGCCGTTCCTGCATTCATTGTAGCGGCGGTGCCACAAGCCACCCCAAACATCACTACTTCCTCCAGGCTTTTTTGCTGGCTCAGCATCCACGCCATACCCGCCACCATACTGTCGCCTGCACCAATGGTACTTTTCTTTTTCACCGTTGGGGCCTGGATCCTTTTCACCAATCCTTCTGAAACCAATAATGCACCTGCGGGACCCAGTGATACCACCACAACCTTTGCTTTGCCATCTTTAACAAGTTGCATCGCAGCTTCTTCCACTTCATGTAGCTGAAGTTCTTCCTTGCCGAACCACTGACTCAATTCTGACAGGTTTGGCTTAACCATATATACTCCTACCTCAAGTGCTTTAGACAAGGCTGCACCGGAACTGTCTATCAATAATTTCAAATGTTTTTTCCTGGCAATGGCAGCAACGCTTCCAAGGAAAGTATCGGGAACACCTAATGGCATGCTTCCACTTACTACCAGCATATTCACGGATGCAGGCAACTGCTCCAGTGCCTGTAAACACTGGTCAATTTGTTCAGTATTCATAGATGGACCGGGCATGACAAATCGATATTGCGCATTGGTGGTTGATTCCGCAACGGAGAAATTCTCCCTGGTTTCGCCTTGTACCGGAATGGCAAGGGAAGGGATTGACAACTGATCCAATAATTCTTTCAGCAGCGCACCATTTCTTCCGCCGGAGGTGAACAAGGCAAGCGATTCTCCGCCTAATTTTCGGATCGCTTTGCTGACGTTGATCCCGCCTCCGCCTGCTTCCACAAGCAACTCCGCACACCGTACTTTTTTCTCCGGCTGAATCTTATCCGTACCTGTGCTTTTGTCGATCGCAGGATTAAGCGTAACCGTTGCTACCATATGTCATTTATTTGAAACGTTAGATCCGCCAGTCTACGATCTGATTCACCCATTCTTCCCGATAAGGTGTGGTGATGCGGATATAATTATCAGTATATCCTTCCATCATGCCATCCTTTGCACTTCCTTCGAAGAGTACTTTCCGCGTTTGCCCCTGATGCTGTGCCGTGAAGTGCTGCATTTTCATGTAAGACATATTGCGCAGGATCTTGTTGCGTTCATTCCTCACCTGAATAGGAACAACGGGTTCTATTTCCAATGCTTTGGTTTTATCCCGCTCAGAATATGTAAACACGTGGAGGTATGAAATATCCATGCTATGCAGAAAGTCAAAGGTCTCCTGAAAATGCTTATCTGTCTCTCCAGGAAAGCCCACGATCACATCCACACCGATGGCGCAGTGGGGCATCAGTGATTTGATCAGCTGAACCCTTTCAGCATAGAGTTCCCGCTTATATCTCCTACGCATCGCACCC
>JBASZQ010000007.1:0-16088 GCA_049661025.1 Chitinophagaceae bacterium
TCCTTCCGGCAAGATCTACAGACCTGATTACGGGCCCGACTACTACGCCGCCATTACCTATAATAATACAATCCCTGCGATGGGTCCCATGAGCATTGGCTGGGTTAATAATTGGAACTACGCGAACGAAATTCCGGCAGGAAAATGGCGCGGCGCGATGTCGTTACCCCGCTCTATTGCGGTGAAAAAGATAGGAAATGAGTGGATTTTGGTTCAACAGCCGGTGGATCAATTAAATTCACTCATTGCGCCTTCGAAATCCTTCGCGCCTTCCGCCCCCATTACGCTGCCCTCTGCATCCTTTGATCTTCAGTGGGATTGGACCGATGGGGCTGATGCCCCGGTAGCCGAGATGGTGCTGGGCAACCAGGAGCTGGTGATCCGCTTTGATCCCAAAACCAGGGAAGTAGAGCTCAACAGGGCTGGCGGTTCCAAGGTATTTTCTAATGAGGCATTTAAAAAACTTGGAGTCTTCAAACAGGTGGTTCCAGGAGCGGCCCGCGGCCAACTGCATTTCCGGCTTTTGTTTGATCAGAGCATTGCGGAGTTGTATGTGGGCGATGGGGAACTGGTGATGACGGCCCAGGTGTTTCCCGAGGCGCTGGAGACGGTTCGTTTCACCAATACATCCCAAGCGGTTAAGCTGGCCGAGGTGGGCGCCTACCGCAGATAGCGCCGCGCGTGTAGTTCTGCGAAATAGCTTTAATTTTCTGGCATGAACGGCATAACCAAATTTCTGGGCCTGGATCTTCTATTCGGAAGCCAGCGGACCAAGGAGATCCTGAATGTTAACCCCACCGTGATCCCTGTGCGGGAAGAGGCTGCTGAAATTCGGGTTTTTGTATATGACTATGATGCCGAGAACATCACAGAGTTTGAAAGTAACAAGGTAGATGATTGCTTCGGCTATAAACACTCCAACAAACTCAGCTGGATCAATATTGATGGTCTTCGGAAAAATGATGTGGAACGGGTTTGCCAGCATTTTGAGATTCACCCGTTGTTGGTAGAAGACATCCTCAGCGTGAACCAGCGCCCAAAGATGGACGAAGTAGAAGATGTGATGTTCTGCCTGTTGAATATGTTGTACTACAACAATGAAAAACGCACGGTGGAAGCAGAACAGATCAGCATCGTGTTGGGAAAAGATTTTGTGATCTCTTTTCAGGAAGATGCAAGCAGGGATGTATTCAATCCATTGCGACAAAAACTAAAGCTCCCAAAGAGCCAGATTCGTGCCCGCTCAGCAGACTATCTCTGTTACTCCATGATTGATCTGATTGTAGATAATTACTTTCTTGTGATGGAGCGCCTTGGCGATGAAATTGAAGCCCTGGAAGAAGAGCTGATTCGAAAAACAAGTACAAGGTCGCTCATCAAGATCAACCGACTCAGAAAAGAACTGATTGTATTAAAACGCAATATCGCCCCGGTTCGTGATATGATTGGTGCCATCATCAGGAGCGAGAGCGAGTTATTGGATGACCGCACCACGAAGTATTTCAAAGACGTGTATGATCATATTATGCAAGCCTTTGACTTGAGTGAAAACTATCGGGATGTAATGATGAACATGCAGGAATTACACATCAACAATGTAAACGTAAAGTTGAACGAAGTGATGAAGGTAATGGCCATCGTGACCTGTTTATTGGCACCGGCAACCGTGATTGGCGGGATCTTTGGAATGAATTTCGATATCATCCCTTATGCTCATCATCAGTGGGGATTTTATTTCGCCGTAGGTATGATGTTGCTCATCCCGTTGTGGATGCTATGGGTGTTCAAAAAACGCGGATGGTTTTAAATAGCTATTAGCAATTAGCTAATAGCTATTTTAGGTTACTTCAGTTTATAAACGGGAACTGTAGAACACGGTTCCCCGTACATTAAAGACTTGACAACGGGTTGCAATAGAGAGGTGATTTCTACAAATGCGTATTCACTGATTTGAATATCGCCGCAACCTTTCACAACAACACGAGAGCCGGAAAACTGCGCTGGATCCAGGGACCGGATATTTTCAATGAAGAGCTGCCTTCTTGCTTCGTCCGGCGTACCAGACAATACACGCTTCGCAGAAGGCCTTAGATAACTGGTCACTAACATATAGGCCCACAAAGGAATGATGGCGTCCGCGGAACAAAACAGTGCAATCGTTTTTCCCTGGTACACAGACCAGTCGAGGGATTGAAGGGATGCCCTGAAATCTTTCTCTTTGAGGATCAACCCCATAAAGAGGTGGTCCTTCAGGTCAAAAGACAAAATCTCTTCCTTTGGAAAGAACAACTCAAGATCCAAAGTAATCAACCCGCTTTCAGCTACCTTATTTACGATTTCACTCATCTGGCTACAAAATTACAATCTTATTTATAACACAGGAGGGTGTCCTTTGTTAAAGAACACCCTCCTGCGAACTGCGACCTACGCGTCCTGCGACCTAAAATCCAGCTTCGCGTCTTGTATCTTTAATCGTTGCTGCTTTCTTCAGGGACTCAAATGCACCATAAGATGCATATTGCCTCAATTGCTGCACCATTGCTTTGCGCTGTCCTTCAGGGTCAATACCGAGGTTAGATACCGCGCCTACATTATTGACCTGTACGGCAAACACACCGCTGTTACCCGCGATGGGAGCAGAAACCTTACCATGGTTGGCTTTATTGAAAGAAGCACCGATCACTTTTGCTTCAGGACCAATGTTTGGAATGAACGCATCGCCAAAACGAAGCGTGTCAACCAATCCCACTGTAGAACCTGTTGCATTGGCAATGGCTTGCAATGTATTTGCGGTGCCTATTTTCTTCTTGATCTCTTCCGCTTTTTTCTGGTTACGAAGGATCGGCTCAACCATTACCCTTGCCGTTTTGGCTGACTGAACACCTTCATCATAAATACCTGTTACCACGGCAACAACATATTTATTTTTGAAATCGAAGGGCTCAGATACTGTACCTACTTTGCTGTCATAGATCCACTTTACAAACTGCCTGTTGGCAAGATCACCCACACTGTAATCCATCTCCCTGATGTTGTCGGCCAGGCGCTTGTTGAGGTTATTCTTCAGAACGTTTGCCTCAAAAGATTTCAGGTCCCTGCTGTTTCCGGCAAACTGTGTTGCGGCAGTTGACGCACTGTTGTCTGTCATTTCAGAAGACTCAATTCGTTTAGAGAGATAAGCGATTTTAAAACCCTCGTCAAAATTCTTTTGGTTCAACACTTCCATCACATGGTAACCAAACTCTGTTTTGATGACTCCTTTACTTCCGGTTGGCTTATAAAAGATATAATCATAAAACGCTTTGGCGAGGTTCAGGTCAACCGTTGAGAAATTATATTCTCCTCCGTTTGCTTTTGATCCTTGGTCGTCACTGAACTGCGCCGCCAGTGCACCAAAATTGGCACCTGCCTGGATCGCTGCAAAAAGGCTATCAGCTGTTTTCTTAGCAGCACTGTCTGAACGTGTGATGGCGCCGGTCCTGGGATCCTGCACCTGCACAAGGATATGCCTCACCTTTACAGAATCCGGAACACTACGTGTTTCCAGTTTCTTAGCGATGACATATGCGCCACCATCCAGATAGGGTCCGGCTACTGAACCTACGGGCATGGATACCAGTGTATCTTTTGCATCCATGGCAAGCCTGTTCTTCAGCGCAAAGCCATCGAAATAAGGAATACCTGTTCCGTTCCTCGTCACGAAAGCACGAGCATCAGAAGTATTTTTAAACTCCTCTTTCATCTGCACCAACTTGTTAAATACAGCAGCACTGTCTTCGGCTGAAGGGTTGGCATCAAAACTTACGAAGGCAATGCTTCTTGTTTTTTCCTGCTTGAATTCTTCCTTATGATTGGAGATATATTTATTGATTTCGTCGTCAGTCACTTTAATAGAGCTGTCTGAAATGGTGGTGTAAGGAACAACCACATAGTTCAGGCTTGCTACACTTGAGTTGTCTGCATTCATTTTCTCGATCATCCATTTGGGGACATAAGAGCTCATGGAAAGAAGCGAAGTATATTTTTCTGCGAGGCTCCTGGTGATCAATGGTTCAATCAACTGATCGTTCACCATTTTCACTTCTTCCTGCTTCTTGCTCTTCTTCACATTATTGAACCAGTTCTTTGCTGCCTGTATATCAAAGACACCAGTATTGGGATTAGTAAAAAGCTGCTTGAATTCTGCAGGAGCATCCTCAGAAAACAAGAGTTCACTCATTTCTTTAGGGGTGAATGCGAGGCCAAGTTTGCTCGTTTGCTCATTGATCAATTCTTCCTGGATATATCCATTCCAAATGCTCTCAATAATGTTCTGGGTCATAACTTCGTTGCTGGCCATGCCCTGCTGACGGTTGGATTCCTCGATCTGCCTTACCCGGTCATTGAATTCCATCCTGTCGATCTTATTGCCGTTGATGGAACCTACCGTACTGGTTTCACTGGCAAAAAGACCGCTACTCCTGCCAATAAAGGCATCCTGGACCAAAAATCCGATCAAGCTCAGGGCGATCAGACCGGTAAGCAACACGGCGGCTTTGTCACGCAACTGTTGGATAATAGACATATACTATTATAAATGTTTTTTAAAAGGGAGGCAAAAATAGGTGAATTTGGGCTTATCAACAAACTGTGGAAAACAGGCAAAATATGCGTGGGAATTGGATTTGAGAAGTATATATCCCATCCTTTCCACATATCGGTGTGTATTGACCGGTATTATAGTAAAGGGATTTCACAGGGATGGTGTGGATAATCGCGATATCGGTGGATAAAGCCGCTTTTTACCCATCCCGGATGTGGATGAAATAGGAAAACTTGTTGGTGGGCCATATGTGTATTTTACCATTCCATGGTGTTCAGAAAACTTATTCCCGGCTATACCCATGTAAACTAACAGGTGATCCGCTAAAGGTGCCGATGTTTTTTTCCGATGGTCTTTTTAATCCACCGTTGTGAATATATAGGCCAAACGCCTTACTGGCTTAGATGAATGGCTGTGGATTGAATGTGAGTTGACGTGGATAAACAGCTGATCGCTATATTTCCAAAATTGCTACAAAAAACATATCCCCTAATTCACAGACCTAATAGTAATAAGTATTTTTATAAATAATTAAGTATTAGTAATACTACGGTTGTTATGCACAATGATTTAATACAGATTGAGAAACGAGGATTCTACGATGTGGCCATTGACCCCGCGCTGGATCTTTTCACTGAGATAAATAGATTGAAGAAAGAAAAGAATGCAGTGCTGCTGGCGCACTATTACCAGGATGCGGATATCCAGGATATCGCAGACTATATCGGAGATAGCCTGGGCCTCGCTCGCCAGGCTGAAAAGACCGATGCAGACATGATTGTGTTTGCCGGTGTGCATTTCATGGCCGAAACTGCCAAGATCCTGAACCCCACCAAGAAGGTGGTGATCCCTGATCTCAAGGCAGGTTGCTCGTTGAGCGACTCCTGTCCCCCACCCCTCTTTAAACGCTTTAGAGAGGCCCATCCTGACCACATCGTTATTTCCTATATCAACTGTAGTGCCGGTATCAAAGCGCTCAGTGACGTGATCGTGACGAGCTCTAACGCACAGTTTATCGTGGAGAGCTTTCCAAAGGAGCAGAAAATTATTTTTGCGCCCGACAAGAACCTTGGTGCTTACATCAACAAGGTGACGGGTAGGAATATGCTCCTTTGGGATGGTGCCTGTATGGTGCACGAGATCTTCAGCATGGAAAAGATCGCAAAGCTGAAAACCCGACACCCTGAGGCAAAAATGATTGCCCATCCTGAATGTGAGGATGCTGTATTGAAACTCGCAGACTTCATCGGTTCAACCACACAGCTGTTGAAATTTACCGAGACTGACCCGGGTAATGCGTACATTGTGGCCACAGAAACCGGGATCCTGCATCAGATGATGAAGAACTCGCCGCAGAAGACTTTTATCCCGGCGCCTCCGGATAACGCCTGCGCTTGTAACGATTGTCCGCACATGAAACTCAACACCCTGGAGAAATTATACCTGTGTATGGAATATGAGCAGCCGGAGATCCTGATGGATGAGGAGTTAAGGCTGGCAGCGAGGAAACCGATCGAGAGAATGCTGGAGCTTTCCAAAACCATCGGTTAAACAACGTCGATGAAATTCGTTTTCAGTGTTATTTTTTTATGGTGTGCTGTGACTACTTTAGCCCAGCGAAAAAATCAGACCTTACAAGCTGAAGTAGAAAATATTTGCAAAGGTTTTCACGGGGTGGTTGGTGTTCATATCCTTCATCTTCCCTCGGGAAAAACAGTTTCAGTGAATGCAGATACAGTGTTTCCAACGGCTTCGATGATCAAAATCCCGATCCTGATTGGGATAATGGATAAGATCAGGAACAGCAGCCTGGATTATCACAGTAACTTGGTGTACAGGGATTCTCTGCTTTATCCCGGAGAAGATATTTTGGGTTCTTTCAAAGACAGTAGCATAGTGAGTTTATCAAAAGTCATGATGCTGATGCTGACCACTTCAGATAACACTGCGAGCTTGTGGCTACAAGCGTTAGCTGGTGGTGGTACCAGGATAAACACGATCCTTGATAGTGCGGGTTTCAAAAACACACGGGTGAATTCAAGGACACAAGGAAGGGAAGAGTTTAGAAAGAAATACGGCTGGGGACAAACCACGCCAAGGGAGATGGTGGAGTTGATGGCGATGATCTATCGCCGGAAAATGTTGGATGAAAAAAGTTCAACGCAGATGCTGCGATTACTGGGACGTAATTATTGGGATGAGCAGGCTATCTCAGAGATCCCGCCGGATGTGTTTGTGGCATCAAAGAATGGCGCGGTGGATGCCAGCAGAAGCGAAACCTTACTGGTGATGGCACCATCATCGCCTTATATCTTTTCCATTATCACCAAGGAGCAACAGGATACATCCTGGGGCAATGAAAATGAAGGATGGGTAGTAGCGAAAAAACTTTCAGCCTTACTTTGGAAATACTATAGTAAAAAATCATGATCAAGACAGTAATTTTTGACCTGGGTGGCGTATTGATCGACTGGAATCCAGACTATCTCTACAAGACGATTTTTGATAGTGAAGAAGAGATGAAATGGTTTTATGATAATATCTGCACACCGGATTGGAATGAAGAACAAGACGCGGGCAGGGATCTAAATGAAGGCACAGAAATTCTGGTCAAAAAGTTTCCGGAACACGAGCATAATATCCGGGCATACTATTCCCGATGGGAAGAAATGTTGAATGGTCCGATCCATGATACAGTTGAGATCTTCAAAGAACTGAAAGCTTCAAATTTTTATCAGATTTTGGCGTTAACGAACTGGAGTCACCAGACTTTTCCGATTGCATTGGAACGGTTTGATTTCCTGCACTGGTTTGATGGTAAAGTGGTTTCTGGTGAAGAGAAAACGAGAAAACCATTTCTGGACATCTATGAAATGGTAATCAACCGGTATAATGTGGATCCTGCATCAGCGGTGTACATTGACGACAATGCGCGTAACCTTGTGCCTGCCAGGGAGTTGGGAATGGCTGCGATCCATTTTAAAAACCCGGCCCAGCTCCGAGAGGAATTGAAAGCACTCGGTGTAAAACTGCTTTAAGAAAACTTTGACCTTTTTTAATGTTGGACTTTGTGTGTTTGGCAGTCTATTTTCGAACAACCCAAAATAATTATGCAAACACGTCTACTCTTTATCACCCTGCTGATCGCTTTTTTTGCATCCTGCAGCAGTTCCAATAAGACGGTGACCTATGCTGAAAATCGTGCATTGAATGATGCACTGAAAAAACTTGAGAAAAAGCCAAACGATCCCGAGATCCGCAAGGATGTCATCGATCTCTATCATCAGGCCGTAAACCAGCATGAACAGCGCATTCAGGCGTATAAAGGCAGTGTGGATATGGGCCGTTTTGATGCGATGATCGCAGAGTACAATACCCTGCAGAAGATCAACGAATCCATCCGGACTTCTTCCGTATTCAGAGAGGTAGAAACAAAGAATTATAGTGCTGATATCCAATCCGTTCGTGGTGAAGCTGCAGAGACGTATTACCAGTCTGGGTTAAGGAATCTTGATTACGGAACAAAGCGAGAAGCCAGACGGGCCTATGATGATTTTCAACGCGTTAAACGTTATGTGAATCCATATAAAGATGTGGATGTTTTGATGCGCACCGCCTATGAAGCTTCAGTAGTTAACGTACTCATCAACCCTATTCAGAATTCTTTTCCCGGGATGTGGAACAACAACAACTGGAACTTTGATCCACGGATCCGTTTTCTGCATGAGCAACTGGCGCGGGATCTGGGTGGACAGTCAGGTACCAACCAAGTAAGATATTTTACTGATATGGATCTACGCAGGTTGAATATCAGACCCGATGTGGTGGTAGATATCAACTGGAATTTTATGCAGAGTCCGCCCAATATCATCAACCGATATGATAAGCAGTTGAGCAGGAATATAGAGATTGGGAAAGATACTACCGGCAAACCCGTGTACCAGAATGTGCGGGCTACGCTTCATGTAACGCGCTATCAGAATCCTTCCAATGATATTGATTACAGAATCGTTGACGCGGTAACCAACCAAACCCTTGATTGGAATAGGGTTCAGACAAGATCAAACGGTCAGGTGTTTGAAACGGCCACATTTACAGGAGATTCTCGCGCATTGAGCCAGGATGATTGGCGACTGGTGAACAATCGGGGTGGAAATGGAAATCAGCAGGACCAGATGATCCGGGATATGTACGATGACCTGTTGCGTGAATTGCGGAACCGTATTTCCACAAGGGTATTCTAGCAATCTTTACTTCAAGAGTTGATAGGCTACCAGGCTGAGCAGGTAGGCGAGGCCAGTCATGTAAACAGCCTGGATGATGGGCCATTTCCAGGTACCGGTTTCTCTTTTCACTACAGCCAATGTGCTCATGCACTGCATGGCCAGCACATAGAAGATCATGAGGGAGACGCCGGTTGCCAGGGTGTATACTTTGGTACCATCTGGTTTGGTAGCGGCGCTCATTTTTTGACGGAGTGTCGGATTGTTTTCATCGGCCCCTTCTTCCACCGCATACAGTGTGGCCATGGTGCCCACAAACACTTCGCGTGCTGCAAAGGAAGTGATCAATGCAATACCGATTTTCCAATCAAAGCCCAGTGGTTTGATAGCGGGTTCAATCCATTTGCCTGCAATACCCGCATAGGAATTTTCAAGTTTGAGCCTGCTGTTGTCTGCTTCAGAAACCTCTGCACTGGCCGCTGGTGCACTGATTTTTCCATCGGGGCCATAACTGCTCAACGCCCACAACAACAGGGAGATTACCATGATCACCTTACCCGCATCAAACACAAATATTTTTGCTTTCTGGAACATGGTGAGGAAGATATTCTTCCAACGCGGAGGTCGGTACAAAGGGAGCTCCAGAATGAAGAAGCTTTTCTCTTCCATTTTGATGAACCACTTCATCACATAAGAAACGGCCATCGCCATGACAAAGCCCAGCAGGTAAAGGCCCATCATCACCAAGCCCTGTAAGCTCAACACACCCAAGACGGTTTGCTTCGGAATAACCAAGGCAATCAATATCGTGTATACTGGAAGTCGCGCACTGCAGCTCATGAGTGGCGTTACCATAATGGTCAGGAGTCGCTCTTTACGGTTCTCGATATTTCTCGCGCTCATGATGGCAGGCACCGCACAGGCGAGGCTGCTGATCATCGGCATCACACTCTTTCCGTTCAGGCCCACTTTGCGCATGATCTTATCCGTCAGGAAGCTGATCCGCGCCATATAGCCTGTGTCTTCCAGGAAGGTGATCAGTCCAAACAGGATCATGATCTGGGGGACAAAAACGAGGATGCCACTAAGTCCCGCCAGGAAGCCATTGATGAGCAGGTCTGTGAACCAGCCGGGTTGCATAATGGACGAAAGCCAATTGCCCAATGCGCCAAAGGCCCACTCAATAGCATTCATCGGATATTCTGCAGCCCAGAAAATACTTTGAAAAAGGAAGAACAGCACCGCAAACATGAACGCGTAACCCCAGACCCTGTGCAACAGGATCTCGTCAAAACGCTCCGGAAGACTTTTCGGACGATGGACGGGCTCTTCACTTACGGTATCATCCAGGATCTTGCTGATTCGCGCATATCGGCGCAGGATCTCATCGGCCTGAACCTTGGTATGGTTGAACTGGCTGGCTTTTTCGATGTCTTCAATCTTGTCTTGCAGATTGGCCGAAAAGCTCATCTGCTCATGATTGATGAGGTAATGAACCGCGGAGTATTCGCTGAGGTCGGGGAACAATGATTTGATTGCGTTCACCGGCTCCTGGCTCATTTCACCAACCGGCACAAAGGCGGGTTGAACCTCAGTCCGCGCTGCAACGCGCAGAATTTCCGCTTTTAGCGCATTAATCCCTTCGTTTTTGCGGGGATTAATGATTATCACGGGAAGATTCAGCTCAGCGCTCAGCTTGGCGACATCGATCTTCATTCCCTTCTGTTCCACCAAATCCATCATCGTCAGCGCAACCACCACTGGTTTCTGCAGATCCGCTACCTGTGAGGCATAGAGCAGATTTCTCCTCAGGTTGCTGGCGTCAACAATCACTACAATCAAATCTACCGGGAAGGCATTGTTGGGGTCCATGATGGCTTTGTACGCCACCCACTCATCTGCCCTGCGGGGATACAAACTATAGGACCCCGGCAGGTCAAGAACATCGGCTTTGGTTTTTCCGTCCAGGGAACACTCACCAACCTTTTTTTCAACGGTCACGCCCGGGAAATTGCCCACCTTCTGGTTAAGGCCCGTGAGCGCATTAAACAGAGAGGACTTCCCACTGTTGGGATTACCTAGTAGGGCAATATGGAGGGATTTCGACAAGTCAGTTTCCAGAATGTGCAAAAGTAAAGGAGGCGGGTGGATATCATTTACGAAAGGAGGAAATAGCGGCATGAGTTTCGTCATGAGATTGTTATTTTTTACCGCAGTGAATTCTTCTTACGCATGCATGATCTCCCCTTTGCAATGACTAACTTCGCTGCATTAAATAGCACCACGTATATGAGGAAGTTGATCTTCTTGTTCCTGTGTTTACCCCTCTTCGCGTCCGCGCAAAAAATGAAGAAAGCTGATAAGCAAGTTGTTGATGCGCTGAACGCCCACATTTATTTTTTAGCCGATGACAAACTGGAAGGCAGGCGCGCCGGAACACCTGGCGAGGCGCTTGCGGTACAATACATCACTGCAGAATTCACCAAGGCGGGACTGATTCCCAAAGGTGAAAAGGGTTATGTTCAACCATTTGTGATTGATGATGGCAGATCCGTTAAACAAACCAGCCTTTTTGATGTAGACGGTAAGCAACTCACGCTGGAGAAGGATTTTTTTCCGATGGGTTTTAGTCCGGATTCTAAGTTGCTGGAGTCTGCGTCAGCCGTTTCCGTAAGGGAAAAGGGTTCTCCCTGGTTCGTGAATCTTGCAGAAGGCATTATTCCTAACAAAGACAATCCACATTTTGATATCGATAATTGGATCCGTATCCAGGTGAAGAATGCACATGAGAAAGGTGCTACCCTGGTGATCCTGTACAACACGGTTGATGGCTCGGAAGAGTTGAAGTACAACGGTAAGGATAAGTCTGAGAAGGCGCCAATCCCCGTACTGTATGTCACTCGCGAAGCCTTTAAAAAATACCTGGCAGATCCCGAGGCCACCTATGATTGTAAGATCCGTGTGGAAACCGAACCCAAGATCAGAACGGCCCATAACGTGGTTGGCTATATTGATAATGGCGCTGCACAAACCGTTGTGCTGGGCGCACACTTTGACCACCTCGGCTATGGCGAAGATGGCAACTCGATGATTCGCAATGGTCAGCCCGCGATTCACAATGGCGCAGACGATAATGCCAGCGGTACCGCAGCATTGATTGAACTTGCGAAACTCTTGAAGAAATCAAAACTGAAGAAACACAATTTTCTCTTCATCGCATTTTCCGGCGAAGAACTGGGTCTTTATGGTTCCAAGTATTATGTAGAACATCCTACCATTGCTTTGAACACGGTTTCTTACATGATCAATATGGACATGGTGGGCAGGATGAACGATAGTACTAAGTCGGTCACCGTTGGCGGCTATGGCACATCGCCTACCTGGGGAACATTGATTAAAGCGCAGGATAAGGTTCGGCCGTTTACGATCAAGATCGATTCAAGTGGTACCGGTCCAAGCGATCATACTTCGTTTTATCGGAAAGACATACCGGTGTTGTTTTTCTTCACGGGTCTTCACACAGACTATCATAAACCATCAGATGATGCACCCAAGATCAACTACATGGGCGAGTTGGCCATCGTAAAATATATTGTGAGCGTTGTATCCAGCACCAACAACTTACCCAAGCTGGCCTTCACAAAAACACGTGAGCAGCAAACGGGAACGTCTACACGTTTTACTGTTTCGATGGGCATCATGCCAGACTATACCTTTAGTGGTGCAGGTGTTCGTGTAGATGGGGTGAGCGAAGGAAGGGCCGCGCAGAAAGCCGGACTCAAAGCTGGAGACATCGTGACGCAGTTGGGAGAGCACAAGATTACGTCTGTTGAAGGGTATATGCAGGCACTGAGTAAATTCAAGAAAGGCGACAGCACCAAGGTTACCGTGAAACGCGGTAGCGAAGAAATGGTTTTTGATATTGGTTTTTAGATGATCCGTTTAAAAGTAGACAATGAGGAAATGTTCCAGGAGTTCTTTGACCAAACCAGACTCCTGGGTGTGGTGGGCCCGATGAAGGATTACCAGTTTTGCTGGCACCTGAATCAGGCCATGCAGATCGACTTTCGTTTGAATCGTGAGTTGGAGATCATGTTGACCAGGAAAAAGCGGAATTATTTTTTTTCGATTTTCACTTATCCCGAGCCGGCTGGTTCACTGGTCCACTATTTGTATAACAACCAGTTTGACGGTGAGTATCTGCTTCCCGAATTTAAACACCTTGATTTTCTATGGCTCATGAAGGGCGATGTGATCAGCGAGGAGACGGTTCAAGCGATGATTCAATCTGTGCGGCAGATCAATGGCGTACAGCTGGTGATGGAACTAAGCCAGGACAAGATCAAGAATAAAGGACATTTAATATTTTGATATGTGGGATGAAACCAAAGAAGCGCTGTATAAGCGTTTCCAGTTCAAAGACTTTTCTGAGGCTTTTGCTTTCATGACCCGCGTTGCGTTTGAGGCGGAAAAAATGGATCACCATCCGAAGTGGACCAATGTCTGGAACACGGTGGAGATCTGGCTCAGCACGCACGATGCGGGAAATACTGTGACGGAGAAAGACCGGAAGCTGGCGGCAAAGATTGATAAGCTTGCGGCCTGATCATTTTCGTTTATCAGCGTAAACGAATGACGGCTTCTTCTTTAGGGATGATCTCTCCAATGGGTTGTGTGAAATCACCCAACCCATAAGCTTTTAAGGTGTCGAGCACTTCTTCGCGCGATGCCGGATCAACAGCAATTAATAATCCACCACTGGTTTGCGGATCGGCAAGAATCGATTTTTCAGTTTCGCCAAAGCCTTCCATGTTTATCTTATGGCCATAGCTTGCCCAGTTTCTTTGTGTGCCACCAGGTACTGCTTTTTGTTCGATGTAAGCAAGCAGTTCCGGCGTGATCAACGGAAGCTTGTTGACATAAACCCTTGCGCTGGTGCCGCTGCCTTCAGCCATTTCTATGAGATGTCCGAGTAAACCAAATCCCGTTACATCGGTCATTGCTTTTACTCCATTTATTTTTCCAAGGGCCTCTCCCACTTTATTAAGCTGCATCATTTGCGCTGCGGCAAGGGCAGCATGTTCCGGCTTAAGTATTCCTTTTTTCTCTGCCGTGGTTAAGATGCCAACACCCAATGCTTTGGTGAGGTAAAGTTCATTACCTACCACTGCGGTATTGTTTTGTTTAACAGCGTTTGTTGGAATGATCCCGTTTACGGCAAGGCCGAAGATGGGCTCGGGTGAATCAATACTATGTCCGCCCGCAAGGGAGATTCCTGCTTCCGCACAAATGCTTCTGCTGCCTTCAATCACGCGCTGTGCAACTTCAGGTGGAATGGTGTTGATGGGCCATCCTAGTATGGCGATGGCAAGAATGGGTTTACCGCCCATTGCATACACATCACTAATGGCATTGGCAGAAGCGATCCTGCCAAACTGGTAAGGATCATCAACAATCGGCATAAAGAAATCCGTTGTAGAGATCAGCGCCGTTCCGTTGCCCAGGTCCAACACTGCTGCGTCATCCTTAGAATGATTACCAACAATCAATCGATCATTATCAGGCATGGCAAAATTGGAATGCAGAATTTTTTCCAACAGGGCTGGTGAAATTTTGCAGCCGCATCCTGCGCCATGCGAGTATTGGGTAAGTTTTATGGTATCTGTTGGATTAAGCATGTTGTTGTGATTTTAAATGATGCAGCACCTCTTGTGCTGTTTGATTGGATCCGGATTGCTGGCACGTGATGGTGGTGATCGGCGGCGGCGGATCCGGCCGGTTGGCCAGGCTTTTGGTATACTGTTTATCATAGTATTGCAACAGCACCCGAAAGCATTCTTTGAGATTATCTTCTGCGAGGAAGTTGAGTGCTGTTTTTGTTTCGAGTCCACCAAGTCTTTTCTGTATCCGCATGATGGCAGCAGCAAGGTCTCCTCGATTCAACTTGCCATAATGTTTGATGATATACGTAAGCCTTTCTTCAAAGGGTACATCTATGAAGTAGACAGGTTTGTTCCGAATGGTCACCCACATTTCTTTCGTAATGTTTACATGACCCATTCGTTGGCTTTCGTCTTCGATCCAAATATCTTTGCAGTGTTGAGCCTGCTTCCACAATTCATACGCAAACATGTTTTCAAACATCTCCTGGCTGGGTTGCGGCGGCTGACCCAGCGCGCCAAATGCCGATCCCTTATGGTGTGCGAGATGTTCAAGGTCTATGATCATTTCTCCGGATTGCTGCAGGAAGTGAAGTACTTCTGTTTTTCCTGAGCCGGTATAACCGCCCAGCACCCGCAGCGAATGATCCTGCAGATGTTGGTTAATCGCCCATTTACGAAATGCTTTGTATCCGCCCACAACCGTATAGACTTTAAATCCATAAAGGTCCAACAACCACGCTACACCAGCGCTTCGCATGCCGCCACGCCAACATTGAACGATAACTGTTTTTTGCGAATGATCTTTCAACATGGTCTCCACCTGTTCTATCATCTTACGCATCTTGAGACCAAAATAGTCAACGCCGATTTTGATTGCCTTTTCCCTGCTCTCCTGTTTGTATGCTGTGCCCACCACTTTCCTTTCCTCATTATCAAATAGTGGAAGAGATTGCGCGCCGGGAATATGTGCATGCTGAAACTCACCCGGGCTACGCACATCTAATACAGGAAATTCCTGCATCAGTTCAAGGAGTTGTGATATGTTGATTTTTTCAACCATAAAAAAAGCTACTAGCTAGTAGCTAATAGCTATTTCAGAAGCTCGACAATAGCCATTAGCCATTAGCCAATAGCATTTAAGTTCTATCCGTTCATTGAAGTAAGAAACTCATTATTATCTTTTGTATTCTTCATGTGTTTCAGCAGCATCTGCATCGCTTCTTCAGCATTCATATCTGCAAGGTGGTTGCGAAGTACCCACATTTTCTGTAGTACATCTTTTTCCAGCAACAGGTCTTCCCTTCTTGTGGAAGACGCCGGTAGATCGATGGCCGGGAAGATACGCTTGTTGGCCAGGCGCCTTTCCAGTTGAAGTTCCATGTTACCGGTACCCTTGAATTCTTCAAAGATCACCTCGTCCATTTTAGAACCGGTATCAATCAATGCTGTAGCAATGATGGTTAGTGATCCGCCGTTTTCAATTTTACGCGCCGCACCAAAGAATTGTTTTGGTTTCTGCATCGCATTGGCTTCCACACCACCAGACAGTACCTTACCAGATGCAGGGGCAACTGTATTGTGTGCACGTGCCAGCCTGGTGATAGAGTCAAGCAGGATCAC
>JBASZQ010000008.1:0-123318 GCA_049661025.1 Chitinophagaceae bacterium
CCTATTACACAGTGTCCAACACCATTACCATCCGTGTCCCGAATTACTTACTTGACACAACCTTGAGAGAGATTGGTGCCGATGTGGTATTTCTGGATCATCGTACCATTAAGGCAGATGATGTAAGCATTCAGTACCTCGGGAATCAATTGGGACAGCGGCGATACGTTGGTCCTCAAAACAAGATCGTAGCTAGTGCAAAACAAAAGGACGTCAATGATACCAAAGTCCTTAGCATCCTCCAACAGGAAAAAGAAGATGAGTACTACATCGCCAACAAAGTACTGGATCGCGATATTCGATATAGTGTGGTGACGATGGAACTCTATCAATCGCCTATCCTTCACCGTGAGTTGGTGTCAAGACCTGTTGAATTGAAAGCGTATCATGCAGGACTATGGGGAAGAATCGGAGATTCTCTCCAGCAGGGCTGGTACCTTTTTGAAGATTTTCTTGTCTTCATTATCAGGCTGTGGGGACTGATCCTGGTGGGTGTACTTGGGTTCTGGGTGATCCGTCTTGTGACAAAGAAAACACGGACTAATCAAGCCGCACTGCGTCAGGGTTAAACAGCTCCGGATTTTTTCCTGTTTTGTCTGCATAGAACTGCCGGATCTTGGCCATGTCCTGCTCTTTATTTCCCGTTGGATAGAGCACATAGCCGAAGCCGGCGGTTTTTGTTCTATAATCCAAATAACCCATCATGATGGGAACGCCAGCGCCCATGGCTGCATAGTAAAATCCGCTCTTCCATTTGGTCACGCGTTTACGAGTGCCCTCTGCGGCCATTAATAAATAAAAGCGGTCTTTCTGATGAAACATGGCTACAATGGCATCCACAAAATTATGGCTCGCAGTGCGGTCTACCGGAATGCCGCCGGTAGCTTTAAATAAGATGCTGAAAGGAAACTTGAACAGTTCTTTCTTAGCGATATAGTTTACGGGCAGACCGAGTATTTTGTAAGCAGCCAGTGCATATAAAAAATCCCAGTTGGAAGTATGCGGAGCGGCAATCACAATACATTTCTTTACCTCGGCAGGAATGGTCTCTCCCACTTTCCATCCTTTCATCCTGAACCACCACGCAAAAAATGATAGTAACATAAGTTGAGCTATTTGCTATTAGCTAATGGCTATTGACTTCATTGCCGCACTTCCGCACTGTCACTTTACCGCATTGCTCAATGCGCTTCCAGCCAGTTATTCCCCACTCCCGCCTCCGCAATCACAGGAACTTCGTTGGGCAGTGGCAGTGCCGACTGCATATTCTCCAACACCAATGCGCGCAGTTCCTCCGCTTCATCTTTGTACGCATCAAAGACCAATTCATCATGCACTTGCAGGATCATTCGGCTGCGGTATTTTCCTTTTTTCATCGCGTCCTGCACCTTTACCATCGCCATCTTGATCATATCTGCAGCAGTTCCCTGTATCGGCGAGTTAATGGCATTGCGCTCGGCAAATCCCCTTACGGTGAAATTCGCGGAGTTGATATCCCGAAGCCAGCGCTTTCTTCCCATCAGCGTCTCCACATATCCTTTTTCCCGCGCGAAGTTGATGGTATCATCCATATACTTCGTGATACCGGAAAATTCTTTTTTATAATTATCGATGATGGTCTTTGCCTCAGTACGGGATATTCCCAGGTTATCGGCCAATCCAAACGCACCCTGTCCATAGATGATCCCGAAGTTCACACTCTTTGCTTTGTAACGCATCTCCTTGGTCACATCGCCCTCATCGATATTATACACCTTGGCAGCTGTTGCCGTATGGATGTCCTTGTTCAGGCGGAAGGCTTCGCACATATTCGGATCACCACTGATGGCCGCTACAATTCTCAATTCAATCTGTGAATAGTCAGCCGAGATCAACACGCGTTCCTTATCACCGGGTATGAACGCTTTGCGGATCTCCTTTCCACGCTCTGATCGGATAGGTATGTTCTGGAGGTTCGGATTATTGCTTGCAAGCCTTCCGGTCACCGCCACCGCCTGGCCATAGGTGGTATGTACCCTTCCTGTTTTAGGGTTGATCAATTCAGGCAGTGCATCTACATACGTGGATTTCAATTTCGTCAGTTCACGGAAGATCAGCACATCTGCGGGTACGGCATGAAGGTGCTGCAATTTTTGTAGCACGTCTTCACCGGTTGCATATTGACCTGTCTTGGTCTTCTTTGCTTTGGGATCGAGTTTAAGTTTTTCAAATAGCACCTCTCCTAATTGCTTGGGCGATGCAAGGTTGAAACGCACCCCGGCTTCTTTATACACACGTTCTTCTGCTGCCTTGGCCTCTTTATCCAGCTCTGTAGAATAGTCGTTCAAAAAGTCTACGTCTATCTTCACACCCTCAAACTCCATGTCTTTCAGCACCTGCACCAGTGGATTGTCTACTTCATAAAACACTTTCTCTACCCCTTTCTCTTTCAGTCCGTGTATAAATACATTCTTCAGTTGCAGGGTGATGTCTGCATCTTCCACTGCATATTCTTTCACGCGCTCCAGTTCCACATCGCGCATGGTTCCCTGGTTCTTTCCTTTCTTGCCGATGAGCTCTTCAATATGCACCGGCTCATAACCGAGGTACTGCGCGCTCAGCAGATCCATGCCCCGCTTCCCTTCCGGCTCAATGACATAATGTGCGAGCATCGTATCAAATATTTGACCCGGTAGCTCAACACCATAATTCTTCAGGATGAGTAAATCATATTTTATGTTCTGCCCAATCCACAATACATCGGTCCTATCAAAAACGGGTTTAAACCTTGCCAGTACTTCTGCAACCTCCAACCTACTAACTGGAAACTGCACATAGTGTCCTTCTCCCGGCTTCCAGCAAAAACTCATTCCCACCAATTCCGCGCGGTTGGCATCAATGCCCGTGGTCTCCGTATCAAAAGAGATCTCTTTCTCTTTCATCAATTGCTTCACCAATGCTTCCTGCTCCGCAATTGTTCCCGCAACATGATACTGGTGCGGCGTGTTATGAATATTCTTTTCTGCGCCCAATCCCTCTCCCTGCTCACTCTCTTCCAACTTCTCCCTTCCACTTTCAACTTTCTTCAAAGCAGGTGCTTCTACAGGGTTCCCAAAAAGATCCGTCTGCACAGCAACCGGCGCCGTTTCAAACACATTGAATTCTTCGCCCAGAATTCTTTTGCCGAGGGTTTTGAATTCCAGGTCTGCAAATACTTCTTTCAGCATCTCCTTGTTCATCTCTTTCACGCAGAAATCTTCCTCGTGAAACTGAACGGGAGAATTGATATTGATCGTTGCCAGCTTTTTACTCATGATGGCCAGGTCCTTCCCTGCGCGCACTTTTTCACCCAATGCACCTTTGATCTGGTCCGCATTCGCCAACACATTTTCCAAAGTTCCATACTCCGCAAGTAGTTTGGCCGCGGTCTTCTCGCCCACACCCGGAATACCCGGGATATTATCCACAGCATCGCCCATCAATCCCAATACATCAATCACCTGGCTCACTTCTTTGATGCCCCATTTCTCACAGACTTCCTTCGGACCGAGGATCTCGAAATCACCACCCTGATAGGGTGGTTTAAAAACTTTGATCTTATCACTCACCAGTTGTCCATAGTCTTTATCTGGCGTCACCATGTACACATCGTACCCAAACTTTTCTGCCTGCTTCGCCAGGGTGCCAATGACATCATCGGCTTCAAAGCCATGGGTCTCGATGATCGGAATATTCAAGCCCTGGATGATTTTTTTAATATCGGGGAGGGACGCCAACAAGTCTTCTGGCGCTTCTTGCCGGTTGGCTTTATAATCCGCGTAATCAGTGTGCCGCTCTGTAGGCTCTTCGGTATCAAAACAAACGGCCATATGGGATGGCTTCTGTTTATTCAAGAGATCAATAAGGGTATTGGTGAACCCGAATTGCGCATTTGTATTCTTGCCTTTGCTGGTGACGCGTGGATTGCGGATCAGCGCGTAATAAGCCCTGAAGATGAGGGCGAACGCATCCAGCAGAAAAAGTCTTTTTTCCATGTTAGTTGCTTACAGTACGGTGGTCGTTTGTCTACTTAAAATCGGGTTCCGAGAAAATGCGGCAACATTTTTCTCCAGGTGGGCCAATCGTGCGTTACATCATGGCCCCAGAGATCCAGCTCGTGTGGCAATGATTTGCTGTGCAGCACGCCTGAAAAACGTCTATTGGCTTCGGGGTCTTCATAGGAGCCCTGTCCTGTTGCAATGATCAGTTTGCCTCTCCTGATCTGCTCAAGCACATAGTGATCGTTAAGGTTGGGGATATAGTGGATCGGCGAGTTATAATATACCTGCTCATCATAATAACCATCTGTATACTCCGTGAGGTCATACACACCACTCATTGCGATGGCACCATTGATGAGATCAGGACGTTTGAGGAAAAGATTCATGGAATGCAATGCACCAAAAGACGCTCCTGTAATGAAGATGGGTGTATCCCAGGAAGTAGCATTTTTAATGAAGGGCACCACCTCGTTGTAGATATACTCGTTGAACTGGTTCTGCCGAATAGCCTTGTGCGAACCTTCCATCTGCTTATTCAGCCAACTCTCCGTGTTGATGCTGTTCACGGAAAACACTTTGCACTTCCCGGAATCAATGAAAGGCGCTAGTTCATCGATCAGCTTAAACCGCTCATATTCCAGGTAATCCGCCGCCGCCGTCGGCACCATCAACAATGCGAATCCATAGTGGCCATATGTGACAATGGGCATGTCCTTACCCAGGGCGGGTGAATACCAGGAGGTGATGTGACGTTCCATAGTTTAAATATACGTTATTCAGGTTTTAGGGTAAGTCTTTAGGGTCAGGTTAGTGCATTTTCTAAACCCTCACCCTAACACCTCTCCCTTTTTTATGCTATTTCTTCATAGTTTCCAGCTTCTTCTGCATCCCAAACATTTCGTCTCTCAATCTTGCCGCTTCCATAAAATCCAGATCCCTGGCGGCTTTTTCCATGTCTTTTTTTGTTTTGGCGATGGCCTTCTCCAACTGGGGAACAGTCTGGTACTCTGCCTGTTCCTCCGCCGCCATGGTCACGAGTTCCTCGTCCGGACCTACTGCCAGTGGATTGTTCAGATCATAGCCCTTGATGTCCAGCACCGAAGTCTGCGCAAACACCTGTTGCTTGGATTTGATGACCGTCCTCGGCGTGATCCCATGCTTCTCGTTGAACTCCATCTGTTTGATCCGCCTCCGAGTTGTTTCATCGATGGTTTTTTGCATACTATCGGTCATCTTATCGGCATAAAAAATCACCAGCCCATCCACATTCCTCGCGGCCCTACCCGCTGTCTGCGTCAATGATTTTTCATTCCTCAAATAGCCTTCTTTGTCGGCATCCAGAATGGCTACAAGCGAAACTTCCGGCAGATCAAGCCCTTCCCTCAACAGGTTTACCCCCACCAATACATCGATCTCCCCCAGCCGCAGCTGCCGAAGGATTTCCACCCTATCAAGCGTATCCACCTCACTATGGATGTATTTCGATTTGATGTTGATCCGATGCAAATACTTGTCCAGCTCTTCTGCCATTCGCTTGGTCAAAGTGGTAACCAGCACGCGATCGCCTTTCTTGATCCGCTTGTCAATTTCATCCAACAGGTCATCGATCTGATTCTTGCTCGGCCTGATCTCAATGGGTGGGTCCAACAGTCCGGTGGGCCTTACCACCTGCTCCACCACCACGCCTTCGCACTTCGCCAATTCATAATCACCCGGTGTTGCCGACACAAACACCACTTGGTTGAGCATGGTCTCAAATTCACTAAAGTTCAGTGGCCTGTTATCTAAGGCCGATGGAAGCCTGAAGCCATAGTCCACCAACACGAGCTTTCGACTTCTGTCGCCGCCATACATCCCACTCACCTGAGGAATGGTCTGATGGCTTTCATCGATCACACATAAAAAATCTTTCGGGAAATAATCCAGCAGACAGAAGGGCCGGTGCCCCGGCGCCCGCCGATCGAAGAACCGGGAGTAATTCTCCACGCCGTTGCAGTAGCCTAACTCACGGATCATCTCAATATCAAAATTCACACGCTCACTCAATCGCTGCGCTTCGATGAATTTTCCGGTTGATTTAAAATACTCCACCTGCGCCTGCAACTCATCCTGCATTTCATAAAGGATCTGCTGCATCATGTCTTTGGGTGCGAGGTAAAGATTCGCAGGAAAGATGGCCACATTTTCCAGCACCTGCTGGCGCTTTGCGGTGATCACATCAATAGACTCGATCTCCTCAATTTCATCACCGAAAAAGGTAATCCGATAGCCATAATCCAAATAGGGCAGGTTGATGTCTACCGTATCTCCCTTCACCCGAAAAGTCCCTCTGGTAAAATCTGTTTGTGTTCTGCTATACAATGCATTCACCAATGAATGCAGAAATCCTTGTCTGCTGATCACCTGCCCTTTGTGGATCCGGATGATCCCATTTTCAAAATCTGCCGGATTACCCAAACCGTAAATGCAACTCACAGAAGCCACAACTATGATATCTCTTCTTCCCGTCAGCAATTGCGAAGTAGCTTGCAAACGGAGTTTATCGAGTTCTTCATTGATCGATAGATCCTTTTCAATATAGGTATCACTTACCGGCATGTAAGCTTCGGGCTGGTAGTAGTCGTAGTAGCTGACAAAATACCCAACCGCATTATCTGGAAAGAATTGCTTGAACTCACCATACAACTGCGCCACCAGGGTTTTGTTGTGCGTCAGCACCAGTGTCGGCTTCTGCACCTGTTGGATCACGTTGGCCATCGTGAAAGTCTTTCCCGATCCGGTTACGCCCAACAGGGTCTGGTACGGCTCGCCATTCTGTATACCCTCCACCAACTGCTGTATCGCAGTTGGTTGGTCACCGGCAGGTGTATAAGGCGATTGCAAATTGAACTTACTCATAGTTTCATTTCTCCAGGAACAGGACGTACACATGGTCGTCCATGATGATCCCATTTTTGACAACATTCTTTCTTCTCACAGATTCCAGCACAAATCCGTTTTTCTCCAGCGCTTTCATTGATCCGATGTTGTGCGCAAAGATTTCTGCATATACTCGGATGGTTTGCGGCAGTATTTCCCTGACCTTGTTTACGATCTCGCCGATGGCTGCCGTGGCTATACCTTTTCCCCAGTATGGTTCTGCAATCCAATACCCGATCTCGGCATTGTATTTATATACATCCTCTTTCGGTATAAATCCAATGCCACCCACTACTTCACCATGCAGAAGCACCGCGAAATTCGTTGGCGTCTTGGCAGAAATACTGTGCTGGAGAAAACTTTCTGCATCAGTCAAAGTGTAAGGATGCGGAAGAATATCTCTCACATTATTCCAGATATTTTTGTTGTTGATCAGTGTAGCCAATCTTTTGGCATCGCTCCATTCCCAGGATCTGATCGTAACCATGCAGTGCGATTTAAATCAAAGTTTTCTTTTCACATATTGCGAGTAATCCGGGATCTGACATTCATAATCGTCCCGCATCAGTGGCGAAGTCAGTAAGAAATCCGCCGTTGCCCGGTCGCAGGCAAAAGGGATATTCCAAACCACTGCCAATCGAAGCAGCGCTTTAATATCCGGATCATGCGGTTGGGCTTCCATGGGGTCCCAGAAGAAAATCAACACATCTACTTTTCCTTCTGCAATCATGGAGCCGATTTGCTGATCGCCGCCCAACGGACCACTCATCAGTTTCTGTACTTCCTGCCCCAGGCTTTCTTCCAGCAACTTGCCGGTAGTTCCAGTCGCCAATAAACTGTGTGCCGATAAATATGTCTTATTGAAGACAGCCCAATCGGCGAGGTCCTTCTTTTTATTATCGTGCGCAACGAGTGCGATGCGTTTTCTCAATGGAAGTTTTCTGGTCATTGTAGTAGGCATTATGGCATTAAGGCAATGGGCACTGGATGAACAAAAATAGCTACCAGCTTAATGCCAATAGCTATTTTGTATACTTACTAACCCACTAAACTACTCTTAAATTCACTAACTCATTGCTGCACTATTTCGCTGCTTCATTTGTTTCTTTGATCTTCTCGCGGATCTTGCCTTCGATTTCGTTAGCGAGTTCCGGATTGTCGATCAGCAACTGCCGAACAGCATCCCTGCCCTGACCGAGTTTATCGTTATTGTAGCTGAACCAGCTACCGCTCTTACCCACGATACCGAGTTCCACGCCGAGGTCCAGAATCTCACCGGTTTTGGAGATACCTTGCCCGAAGATGATGTCGAACTCAGCCGCACGAAACGGAGGAGCTACTTTGTTCTTCACCACTTTCACTTTCACGCGGTTACCGACTGCTTCATCGCCGTCTTTGATCTGTGCGATCCTGCGGATATCCAGCCTTACGGAGGCATAGAACTTCAGGGCATTACCACCGGTAGTGGTTTCGGGGTTGCCGAACATCACGCCGATCTTCTCACGAAGCTGGTTGATGAAAATACAGATGGTATTGGTTTTAGAGATGGTAGCCGTCAGTTTACGAAGGGCTTGCGACATCAGACGGGCTTGCAGACCCATTTTGCTGTCACCCATTTCACCTTCCAGTTCCCCCTTAGGCACCAGCGCGGCTACGGAGTCGATCACCACCACATCCAATGCTCCGGAAAGGATCAGTCGATCCGCAATTTCCAAAGCCTGCTCACCGTAATCTGGCTGAGATATCAATAGATTGTCTACGTCTACGCCAAGTTTCTGTGCATATGCACTGTCAAAAGCATGTTCCGCATCAATGATGGCACAAATCCCGCCTTTCTTCTGCGCCTCCGCGATGACATGTGTAGCCACCGTCGTCTTACCGGAGCTCTCCGGTCCGTAGATCTCGATGACCCTGCCCTTAGGCAGGCCGCCAATACCGAGCGCAATGTCCAACCCAATTGATCCTGTCGAAATAACTTCCTGTACCTGATCTCCCCGCTCATTCATCATCATTACGCTACCCTTGCCAAAATCCTTGTCGATTTTGTCAAGCGTGAGCTTTAGCGCCTTCAATTTTTCGTTCGTTGACATGTCTTGATTTTTAGGTTTCCAATGTATATGTTATGGTAAAGGTAGTAGAAATATTTTATGCACACTAATATTTTTAGCATTTTTTTGCCCAAAAAACTTAGTTTTTTTCACCGGCTTGGACCGGTGAAAAAAACAATGTGGCAATGCGGTAATGCGGTAATGCGGCAATGTAGGAAGGCGCGCCATGCGTTGCGGCGCGCCCGCAGTCACTCCGAGTGTTTCTGCGCAGGCCGGCAACGCACGGCCGCGCTACCTACATTGCCACATTGCCGCATTACCGAATTAGCTAATTAAACACAAATCCCTGCCGTTGACACAGCAGGGATGAACATGAGAAATCTAAGTACTTTGCGGTACTGTTTGCTTGATTAAATTTAACAATTCTTTTGTATTTCCAAGGGCAGCGGGCAACTATTTGTTGTGTCGGATTCCTTGCTATCTTTACCCTCTAAATGTGATCTATGAAACAGTTGTTTTTGTTCCTGTTCGCCGTAATGGCTTCAGTAATGATCTATGCGCAAGACCCTACCCCTGCCGCCAAAGGCGTTACCTACGGCGCGGGCACTACTTCCGAAGGAATGATTTCCGTTAATAAAATGCCTGCCGATAAGTTTTCGGGCAAGATCACCGGTAAAGTGGTGGAAGTTTGCCAGGATAAGGGCTGCTGGATGAAGGTTGAAAAAGCCGACGGTGAGAAACTGATGGTTAAATTCAAAGACTATGGTTTCTTCATGCCCAAGAACATAGAAGGCAAGGAAGTGGTACTGGAAGGTGAAGCCATCGTAAAAGAAGTGTCTGTAAAACAACAGCAGCACTATGCTAAAGACGCCGGCAAATCCGAAGAAGAGATCAAAAAAATCACTCAGCCAAAGAAAGAAACACAGTTTATCGCCAAAGGAGTACTCGTACTCTAAGGCAAGGTGGTTTAAGTAAGTGAAAAGATAAAGGGAGAAGTGCGAAGCTTAACTTCGTACTTCTCCCTTTATCTTTTCACTTGTGTTTAAAATGCACATTCCGTAATAAATGCCATTTAACTTCAACCTATTCAGCGGTCTACTCCTACCAGCATTCCTTCAGGGAATCATTTTTGCTGTTTTGCTTTTCGTCAGAGGCAGAAGAGAAGAAAGGCTAAGCGATACTCTGTTAGGATGGCTTCTGCTGCTCCTTGCAATCAAGCTTTCTTTCTGGATGCTCGGCTTCGCAGGTTGGTTCGATACGCATGACGGTTTTTCAACTTTCATGTTTTATTTCCCTTTCAGCAATGTACTGTTGATAGGCCCCCTGCTTTACTTCTATTTTCTCAGCCTAACGAACGCCGACTTCAAATTCACCAAAGCACATCTCAGGCATTTTATCCTACCGGCCATCTACCTCTTCTTAGTGGTCCTGAAATGTGCGGTTGATTTTATCTTTTACTACCCTTTCGCAGAAACAAGTCAATCGCATTTTGCGACTAAAGGACCATGGGCAGATGTCTTAAACGACTATATTCCTGAACTCATCTCCTATGCATCATTTATTTACTACCTCTCCCTGACCATCAGATCTTACAAAAAATACCAATCCTATGTGGAGCAAAACTTCTCCACCACGGAACCCATCGCTTTCTCATGGATTAGGAACATCCTCTACGCCTCTGCCATTGGCATTCTCATTTTTCTTGTATTCGAGATCATCTCACTGGTTTCCGATGCAGGTGGATACGTATTCTTTTGGTACCCTTACCTCGCACTGGGCATGATCATCTATTATATCAGTATCGCAGGATACCAAACGGGTAATCGATCCCTCCATCAACTGCATTTTCAACCTGAGACAACGCAAATCGTACCCGAGTCCATAACATCGCCGTTATCAGATATTGATATCGATGATTCCCTGAAAAACAATCTCCGAACCCTAATGGCCACTACCAAGCCATACCTGGATCCAGAACTCAATCTGGCTGTATTGTCAAAACAGATGGCCATCCAACCCTCCGTACTATCAAAACTGATCAATGAGAAATTCAACCAGAATTTCAACGATTATATCAATGAATACCGTGTCAACGAAGTCATTGAAATGATCAAAAAGGGCCATCACCTTCAGCAAACCCTGCTCTCTATCGCATTTGATGCCGGCTTCAACAGCAAAGCCACCTTCAATCGAGCCTTCAAAAAATCCACTTCAGTAAGCCCGAAAGACTGGATTGTGCAGTTTCAATCTTCCAAAACCCAGGAATGAACCCACAAAAACGGCTCAAATCACTCTAAAATGATTTGAGACCATGTTTCTTCGTCTCAAATCAATGGATGAGTCGATGCGCTCCCGCCAATGTTTGAATTTTCCGGTTCAAACAGACATATGAAAAAGAATCTCCGCTCATTCCTCTTTGGTACTTCTCTACCCAATGACCGCATCCTCAACCTGGCTTGGCTTTTGTTCCGGCTGCACATCGGCATCAGCATCGCATTCTCTGCTGGCTTGCCAAAAATGACCGGCTTCAGCGCACCGGACTGGTTCGTGAAACAAGTGGCGGAGATCGGTTTTACCTTTCCCTCTCCCGTATTGTGGGCCACCATTGCGGCATGGGGCGAGTTCTTTGGGGGCATCCTGATCGCCATTGGTCTGTTCACGCGCTTCGCTGCATTGCAACTGGCCTTTCAGTTCTTCGTGATTTCTTACATCTGGTACAATGAGCCGGCACCCATCACGGGAATGTATTTCCAGCAGCTCTATTTCTTTTGCTATCTATTGACAATGGTTGCAGGTGGCGGGCGGTTTAGCATCGATGCCCTGATCTCGCGCAAATGGCATTTTTCACTGCCACACATGGTACCGAAAACAGCCATCGTATCTCTCTGCCTTATCCTGAGCAGCCAAACAATCAGCGCGCAGGATGCAGCTATTCTCAAAGAAGACATCGCCATGATACAGGGCAAATGGAAAGGCACTCTCACCTACAGGGATTTCAAATCAGGAAAAGATGTAACGATGCCCTGTAATCTCAATCTCGAAGTGAGAAAAAACGGGAAAGACCTTGTTATGAATTATGAGTATCCTGATAATGCAGGGTGGAACAGCAGTGATAATGTATCGATCAGTGTCGATGGCAGATCGATCAATGGTGAAAAAATAAAATCTAGAAAAATACTTGATGATGGCAATATAGAGATCATCATCGAATCAACAGGCCAGGACGGCAGCACACCCGCAACAATCCGACAGATCATCAGCTTTGGCCCCACTACTTTTACACTTACCAGGCAAGTGCAGTATATGACAACGGGTGAGAAATTTCCGCGAAATCAGTATCGGTGGGTCAAATAAAGTAATGGCGGCACACAAAAGCATAATGCAGTGCGAGGCAGGTGTTTTCGTACATTGAAGTATGAAACGCTTATCCAATCTCTTCTGTCTACTGATCTGTATGAGCAGCATTGCGCAAACCAATTTGCCCACTGCCGTGAAACTTTCCAATGGATGGTCGCTATCGCCTGCCGGTACCAGCTTTGCGTTGGGCGACCTCCCACTGAACATTGCGGTTTCGCCATCAAAGACACTGATGGCTGTCACCAATAATGGGCAAAGTGTGCAATCGATTCAACTCATCGATGCGGGATCAGAAAAAGTGCTTCACTCCCTGGTTGTGCCAAAGTCGTGGTATGGATTGAAATTCTCAGCAGATGAAAAATATCTCTATGCAGCTGGCGGGCACGATAACTGGATCTACCAGCTGGAGATCAACAATAAAAAGTTGATCATTAAAGACACCATCAAACTTGGAAAAAAATGGCCCAACCGCATCGGGCCTGCGGGTTTGGATATTGACGATGCCAAGCAATTGCTGTATGTGGTTACACGCGAAAATAAAAGCCTCTATATCATTAGCCTCAAAACCAAACAGGTTCAACAACAGATCTCTCTTGGTTCAGAGGCTTACACATGCTTGTTGTCGCCAGATAAGAAAACACTGTATATCTCGCTCTGGGGAAGAAACAAAGTCATGGCCTGGGATCTTATGGCCCAACGAAAAAAAGAGTGGTCCGTTGGCGACAATCCCAATGAAATGTGCCTTACCAAAGATGGCAGGTTTTTGTATGTAGCCAATGCACTGGATAACTCCGTTTCGGTTATAGATACCCGTGAGGGTCGTGTAATGGAGACGCTCAATGCAGCTTTGTTTCCGGATGCCCCAAGTGGATCAACCTCCAATGGGGTTGCCCTGAGTGACGACGAAAAAACACTGTATGTTGCCAATGCAGATAACAACTGCCTCACGGTCTTTGACGTGGAAAAGCCCGGCCAGTCAGAATCCGAAGGCTTCATCCCTGTAGGCTGGTATCCTACCAATATCAAAGTCATTGGTGATAAGATCTATGTTTCCAACGGTAAGGGTTTCTCTTCGCAGGCCAATCCATATGGACCCAACCCTACGCAAAAGCGAGAAAATGTGATCTACCAGGGTGGTGATTCCACAAAGCCCATCGATGTTCAATATATCGGTGGCTTGTTCAAGGGTACGATGTCCATCATCAACACGCCGGATGAAAAAACACTGGCGCTTTGGTCGAAGGCTGTATACGAGAATATTCCATATACCAAAGACAAGGAGATCAATGCGCAGGGAGAAGCCGGTAATCCAATTCCGATGAAGCTTGGCGAACCATCGCCGATTAAATATGTGTTTTATGTGATCAAGGAAAACAGGACTTATGATCAGGTACTGGGTGATATGCCAGAAGGGAATGGAGATACCAGTCTTGTTCTTTTTGGAGAGAAAATCACACCCAACCAACACGCATTAGCGAGAGAATTTATATTGCTCGATAATTTTTATGTAGACGGGGAAGTGAGTGCAGATGGACACAACTGGAGTCTCGGGGCATATGCAACAGACTACCTCGAGAAAACATGGCCAACCAACTATGGGGGTCGTGGTGGAGATTATGGTGCCGAAGGAACCAAAGAGATTGCAAACAACAAAGTGTTTCTATGGGACCAGTGCAAAGCCAAGGGCATCAGCTATAGAACCTATGGAGAATTTGCAGATGATGGCAAAGCAAATCTTCCGGTGCTTGAGGGGCATTTTTGTCCTTACTATACCAGCTGGGATGAAAGTGTGAAAGACACGGTACGTTTCCGCCAGTGGCAGCGGGAGTTTGATTCATTGCTAGCGGCGAACGCGGTGCCACGTTTGAATACGCTGCGTTTCATCAATGATCATACAGAAGGGCTGCGCCCCAACAGGCCAACACCTTTTGCGCATGTAGCCGATAATGATCTCGCCGTGGGTATGTTCGTTGAGTATTTATCAAAATCATCTATTTGGAAAGAGACGGCGATCTTCATCGTGGAAGATGATGCGCAAAACGGGCCAGATCATGTTGACGCACATCGCACTACGGCTTATGTTGCAGGAGGTTTTGTAAAGCGCGGATATGTTGACCACACGATGTATTCTACCTCATCCATCCTACGTACCATCGAGCTTATCCTGGGGCTGCAGCCAATGAGCCAGTATGACGCGGCTGCCACACCGATGTGGAGGATTTTTACTTCAACACCTAACCTCACACCATTCAAAGCCCGCCCTGCAAATATTGATCTCAACACGCGCAATCCAAATAACCGTAGCGCGCTGGCTTTAAAGAGTCTCTCCTTCGATTTCACCAAAGAAGATGCTGCGCCGGATCTGGAGTTCAGTGAAGTGATCTGGAAGGGAGTTAAAGGTGAGCATTCTGTGATGCCAGCGCCAAGAAGAGCAGCGTTTGTGAAATTGAGTGAGAAAGAAGACTGACCTCGGGTAAAGTGAGAAGAGAAAGGGAGAAGTACGAAGGCAGACTTCGCAACTCTCCCTTTCTCTTTTCACTTCTCAGAACTACATTCAAATAGTAATCTCAACAATATTCCCTTCGGGATCCAAAACAACCGCTTCGTAATAACCGTCTCCCGTCAAGCGCGGCTGGCCAACCACCGGAAAACCATGGGCCAAAAACTGTTCTGCCATTTCATCTACGCGGGATTTGCTGCCCACACTGATGGCAAAATGCACCAATCCGGTTTGCTGTTTGTTGTAGTCTTTTTCCGCTTCCAGAATATCAGGGCGATGCATGAGCTCCAGACTACAGCCGTCATCAAATGAAAGAAAATAAGAACGGAATTGCTTCTGTTGGTTGTGGTAAAGCTCGTTGGATGTCGCTCCAAAATAATGCATGTAAAATGACCGCATGGCCTCGAGATCATTGACCCATATAGCAATGTGTGCGATCCTCATCCTGCGAACTTTGCGCCCTGCGACCTATACTTTATACTTTTTGCCATCAAGGAAACTGTGACTGGTTTTCAGGCTCTCAAAAATATCGCCCTTGCTCACATCCTGCTCCACAAACCAATGCTTGAGTCCCGCTTTCTTGCGTGCTGCAAAGATCCGATCGAAATCGATCACTCCATTGCCCACTTCCGTGATGCCATTGGTTCCCTTCTCCATATCCTTCACGTGCCAAAGCGGGAACCTGCCCGGGTATTTATTGAAGTATGCCACGGGATCATTACCTGTCTTAGAGATCCAATATAGATCCAGTTCAACTTTCATCAACTCCGGAGAAGTCTTAGTGATGAGATGATCCATCACGGTTGAATCCCCGTATTTCTCAAACTCGAAATCATGGTTGTGATATGCAAACTGAATACCTGCCGCTTTTGTTTTCTCACCTGCTTTGTTGAACATGTCCGGAAGCTTAGCATAGTTCTCGGCCGTTCTTTCATTCGGAAACAGAAATGCGCAAACCATATATTCTGCACCAATCGTATGAATATCTTCGATGGCCTGACCCCAGCCTTCACTGATAGAGCCCTTAGCCTTCATCGCCAATCCAGCCATATGATGGGAGCTTACCGCCTTCATTCCCGTGTTGCTTAGGATCTGTTTAAATTCCTGCGCAGTCTTGCCGAAAAACTTCCCATCGTACCCAAACAACTCAACCTTGTTATATCCCATTGACTTCAGTTGGGTCAGGGTTTTTTCCAAATCCTTTGCGATGGGTTGACGCACGGTATACAACTGTACACCATAATTGCGGGCTTTTTTTGCTTCAGCAAATACGTCGCCAGCGGCGAAGGTGGCGGCTCCAATGGCCAGCGACTGAATGAAGGTTCTTCTTTGCATGTTGATCAATTTTATATGGAAAGCCTTAACGAGTCAATTTCACTCAATATAATACATTTTAGCAATCACTGTCTTACTCGATGGTAATCGTCTTGAGATAGTACGCATCCGGATCAATCAACGGCATCGTAGCTGAATTGATCTTCACGGGTTTGGCGCCTGCCTGCACTTTAGATCTTCCTGCTGAAGTTTCTATTTCGATGGGCAGGTCCATCTTCATATTCTTTGTGCTGAGCTCGTAAGTCTGCAATCCGGTCTGCCTGAGGTTTACCTGCAACTTATCGATGGAATACACATACAGATCAAACAGCGGTTTCAGGTCTTTCCCGGATGCTGCGTTGAAATGCCTGATCACGTCTTCTGTCTTCACCATGTTATCATAGGTGAACTGTTTGTCCATTGCAAACGACTTAATTGCCGGGAAAAACACCTCATCCCCTAACACGAACCGAAGCGTGTGCATGAAGTACCCACCTTTACCATAAATGTCTCCATGATAGGTTTGTCTTGAATCGATGACCGGACCCTGCACCAGGGCAAGTTTGTTGCTGAACTTAGTTGCCGCATCTTTCATCCTGTCCAGGTATGCTTTTCTTCCGCCATATTCTTCATAGAATAATGCATCGGAAAATGTATCGATGCCTTCGTGGATCCACATATGGGCCCAGTCAATATTCGATATCTTATTGCCCCACCACTCATGTCCAAACTCGTGCGTCAGTAGCCAATCGAAATCTACGGCACCCATTCTCACATACTTATAATGATTTCCGTACGCATTCATGGTCTGGTGTTCCATACCGAGGTGAGGCGTTTCTGCAATACCGATCTTTTCCTTCACCCAGGGATACTCGCCGAAATACTTCTCCATCAACTGCGCGGACCGTTCAAGCAATTCAAGATGTTTTTCTGCTTTATTCCTATTGTAATCCAGCACATAAAACTCCATCGGTACTTTATTCCCGGCCACGGTGGTGTAGGTCTTCTTTGCAACCGCATAATAACCTACGTTGAACAAAATGCTGTAGGTGTTGATGGTGTATTTGGTCTGCCAGTGAAAGGTTGATTTCTTACCTGAATTGGTCTGCTTAATCAACATGCCCGGGCCTGCAACCACAAGACCCTTCGGCACGGTGACGATGAGATCCGCCCCTTCATTCGGTTCATCGCTGGGATGATCCTTGCAAGGGAAGAAAACATCGGCCCCATCTTCCTGGCAGCTCATGGCGATCCATGGTCTGCCCAGGCTATCGGTTGACCATTGAATTCCGCCATCCCAAGGCGCACGAACGGCAACAACAGGCTTGCCGCCAAACTGAAATCTGATTGCATGTGCCCCGGTTGTAAGCGCTTGTGCCGTTTTAACTTTTACCAGACCGTCCGTATGCGAAAAAGATGTTTTCTTCCCGTCTACCAGAACAGTGGAAACCGTAAATGTGTTGGCGAGGTCAAAGATCAGATCGGTTGACGCGGCCAACATGTTGAATGTGATCTCGGTAAAGCCCGCGTAGGATTGTGACGAGGGACTAACGTCCAGAGATACCGTATAGTGGCGTACGTCTATATTGGCCTGTTCGGGCTTAAGCGGACCGCCAGAAATCTGTTTTTGTTGTGCAAATACACATGTTCTGGAGATAAGTAGCAGTAATACAATCGGTAAACGCATGGCGAAAAATCTAATGAAGAATATCATCAAAAATATACCAATTACAGAACTATATTTGATAAGTTTTAATCAAAATTACACGCGTATGAAACTACAACAACTCACTATTGCACTGGCCGGATCTATGCTGTTGTTCTCCTGTGTGAGTACAAAGAAATTTGAAGCGCTGAATAAAAAGTATGATGAACTGAATACCTCTTATACGGGTGTCCAGGGTGATCTGCGTAACTGCCGAGATGAAAAAGCGGAACTGGAACGCAAGCGTGCAGTTGCTGAAGCAGAGATAGAAGGTCTGAAAAAACAGATGGACTATCTGAAAGAAAACAATAACACCGCGCTGAAACAATTGCAGGATCTTTCCGTGATCTCCGGAGCGCAGGCTGAGAGCATTAAGAAATCGATGGAAAACATCGGCATGAAAGATGCCTATATCCAGGACCTGCAGACGCAGATGGCCAGGAAAGATTCACTTAACATGGCTCTTGTGATGAATCTGAAAGGTGCGATCGGAAACATGGACGATAAAGACATCAATATTAAAGTAGACAAGGGAGTAGTATTCATTGACATCTCAGACAAACTTCTGTTCAAGAGCGGAAGTTATGATATCACGGATCGGGCATCAGAAGTGTTGGGTAAAGTTGCCTTGGTATTGAAGAATCAACCCGATATTGAGTTCATGGTTGAAGGTCACACAGACAATGTTGCTTTCACTCGTGGCTTGTTGGTTGACAACTGGGATCTTTCTGTAAAAAGAGCCACATCTGTAGTACGCATTTTGCAAAACAAATATGGTCTTGATCCCGCGAAGATGGCCGCAGCAGGCCGTTCACAGTATCTGCCTGTTGCAGACAACAGTACTGCTGAAGGTAAAGCATCTAACCGCCGTACGAGGATTGTGATTCTTCCGCAGTTGGATCAGTTCTTTAAGTTGTTGGAACCGAAGAAAGGATGATTTTGGAAGCCTGGAATCCTACAATCTGGGAATCCTGGAAATCTGAAGCTGGAATCTGGAGTGGCAAATTCCAGATTCCAGCTTCAGGATTCTCAGATTCCCAGATTCCAGAATTCCAAATTACACTCTATAACACGCCGCATTAATATTCATCCCCGCCCCTACAGACGCAAACATAATCACATCCCCAGGATGCAGTTCGTGTCCTTCCTGCTTGCCATGCAACACGAGATCAAGTAAAGTTGGAATGGTGGCTACTGAACTGTTGCCGAGCCATTGGATACACATCGGCATAATGTTCGCCGGTGCTTTTGTGCCATAGAGTTTATACATCGTCTGCACAATCGCCTCATCCATTTTTTCGTTGGCCTGGTGGATGAATATTTTCTTGACCTCAGAAAGCTCAACGCCGCTATTGTCAAGACAAGCCTTCATGGCCTGTGGTACATGCTTGATGGCATACTCATACACCTTTCTTCCTTTCATCTTGATAAACCGAACGCGTGGATCACTATGCGGGAAATAGGATTTTCCCATATTGATGTAGAAGGCTTCATCCGTACAATCAGACTGCGCAGCAGTTCCTATGAGTCCACTGCCGTTCTCGCCGGTTTCTTTATATTCTACAATTGTAGCGCCTGCACCATCGGAAAAAATCATCGAATCTCTATCGTAGGCATCTATCACCCTCGACAAAGTTTCCGTTCCGATCACCAATGCTTTTTTGGCAATACCCGCCTTGAAGAATGCGTCTGCGTGAATCACGCCTTGTAACCAACCCGGACAACCAAACAAAAGGTCGTAGGCAACACAGGAAGGGTTTTTGATACCCAAATCATGCTTCACGCGGCTGGCCAATGCAGGTACTGCATCGGATTGAATACTGTGTTTCATCACATCGCCGAAATTGTGGGCGAGGATGATCTGATCGATCGTTTCCGGGTCAACGCCGCTGTCTTCGATCGCCTTTCGGGCAGCGATTACTGCCATACCGGAGCTGTTCAGTTCTGGTGGCGCATATCTTCTTTCTTCTATACCTGTGATGGCTTTGAATTTCTCCACCACTTCCAGCGGAGGAGTGTCTATTTTCCCGTGAGAATCCGTGTAAAAATTATTGACGCTAAAGTCCCTGTTCGTCTTGATTTCCGAAGGAATATAAGAGCCCACCCCAGTAATCACTGATCTTTTCATTCGATTGCTTGCTTGTCGCCAAATGTAGCACAATTAGATAATGCGGCAATATGGCAATGCGGCAGTGCGGTAATGCAGCATGTTCCATAATCCTTGATAACTCAATAACTCAGTAACTCTCACAGTAGTTCTTCAAACTGTCCTGTCTTCCTGTTCTTCCTCACATTGTCCCAGTTAAAATATTTACCATTCATGGCTACATAAACGCCGTGCGGCAGGGTTTGAACAAAGGCCATGGCGGAGCCGAGATTGAAGAGCCCGTCTGAAGAGCCGAACTTATAAGGTATCATGGCTCCCGTGATCACAATGGTTTTGCCAGGAACCTTATCAGAGAGATAACGAGCCGTATCGGCCATGGTATCTGTTCCGTGGGTGATAATAATTTTAGATTCGTCGGCCCGGTTGCAATTGTCCGCGATCACTGCCCTGTCCTGCTCTGTCATCTCCAGGCTATCTATCATCATCAGGGTCCTGATGTCCACTTCCATCCTGCATCGTCCCAGTTTCAGCATCTCAGACAGATGAGTGTCCTTGAAAAACAACTCACCTGTGATCTCATTGTATTCTTTGTCGAAGGTGCCGCCTGTAACGAGGATGCGTATTGCCATAGCCCAAAGATAGGAAATTGGAATTCTGGAATTCTGGAAGCCTGGAATCCAGGATTCTGACTATGGAATTCCAGATTTACTGGATTTCAAGATTCCAAGATTCCAATTACGGGTTTAGCTTCGCAAAAACCAGCCCCGCCACAAAAGCCTGCAAAATGCCATAACCCAGCCAGCTAAGGACCATCAACGGTGAAATATCGATGGCACTGAAGGTGAGCCAAAGCACGGGCAACATGGCAACTATTCCATATACGAATGCCAACTCCAGCGCCTTCAAAAATGTCCCGCCCGGGAAATTGTCCTTGTATCGCTCCCAGAACCATTTCAATGCAATGCTTAAAATAAATGGATGGACATAAAACATCCAGTCGGTCCCTGCATTAGACCAACGAAAAACCGGACTAAAATATTCTTCCGCCTGTTTGGGAAAAACGGCCACCATTGAATAAAGCATGGCAAAGCTTAACAGCAGAAGTATGATGCCAGATACAATCACCGCTGGAATGGCCTTCTTCATTGTAAGAATATTTAGATTAGGAATATGGTTGTTTAGTTTTTCGGTGATATCGTTTTTCCTACAAGGGTCTCATGACCATTGAATACTCAATACGCACATTGGGCGAAGTCTTGACTGCACCCATCATTATGCTGATCGGAGCCACATTGTAATCAGTGGTCAGGATAGAATAGGTACCATTAATTTGGATCGACTTATCCGCCTGAGCTTTTCCTTTTGCCACAATGGTTACCTGCTTTGAACCGCTACTGATCTGTAACTTGCCCTGAACGGTTATGGTATAATGGCCACTACCCTCTGCAACAACCGTTGCCGAAGTGGAGGTAAAAGTGATATTGGGGTTTCGGTCCACTGCCATTGCTTTATAAGCATTGTTATCCATCTGACTGCCCTGAATACTTTTAAGTGTGCTGACTTGCATACTGAATGAAATTCCATCTACACTCGTCAGGGTTCCGGATGCGTCAACGGTAAATATTCCACTACAAATTCCTTTCTCGCTTGTCATCTTCCAATCATTGATATTGGATGTCCCGTAGATCACCATCTTTGATATCCCTCTGTTGTGGAATGTTGCCTGAGCAATCGAGAGTGAAGGCAGAAAGATAAACTGAAGAAAAAAGCCGATGCCGAATACAGATTTCTTCATGTGGAATGTATTCATGATCGTTTGTTTGCAACGATAAATCTACAATATGGTGCATGGTGAATGGATGATGTGATCACTTGTCCAGGGGTGATAGATATCATTCATCGATAAATATGGTTCGTTCATCTAATCCCGCTAGGAGGTCTTAAAATCCCATTGCATCTTTGTGTCATCAAACGATCCAAACCCTACGAAAGACAAACAATCCCTGATCCTAAGAAAAATACCGAAGATTCAATTCCATGAAGAAGATCAAAGGCCGTTAGCCCGATGAAGAACCCAGAAACAAAAGACGAATAAAAAACACAATAGGCTAACAGTAAAAGGCTCCCAAAAGGAGCCTTTTTCAATGCGGCAATTTGGCAATGCGGCAGTGCGGTAATGTAGGAAGGCGCGCCTTGCGTTGCGGCGCGCCGGCAGTCACTCCGAGTGGTTCTGCGAAGGCCGGCAATGCCCAGTGCCCAATGCCTAATGCCTCGCGAAGCGTCAATTACCGCATTACCGCATTGCCGCATTGTCACATTGACAACACCACGGTCTTGCGCTTCGGCAACTTGATTCCATTCGTTGGCTTCACCATCTTAACTGCCTTTGCTTTTTTCTCCTCAACAGCTGCCTGGGCCGCTGCAAGTCTCGCGATGGGCACCCTGAACGGTGAACAACTCACGTAGTTCATGCCGATCCGGTGGAAGAACTTCACGCTTTCAGGATCTCCGCCGTGTTCACCACAAATACCCACTTTAAGATTGGGCTTGGTCTCACGACCCCTTACGGTACCGGTTCTCACCAGTTCGCCAACACCTTCCTGATCGATGGTCTGGAATGGATCTTCGGGCAGAATCCGCTGGTCCAGATAATTGGGCAGGAATCCACCAATATCGTCCCTGCTGAATCCGAAACTCATCTGCGTAAGATCGTTGGTACCAAAGCTGAAGAAATCAGCTACCTCAGCCAGCCTGTTGGCTTTGATGGCAGCGCGGGGGATCTCGATCATCGTGCCAAATGCATATGCGATTTTTTTAACTTTCATGGCTTCGCATACTTCTTTGTACACCCGATCTGCAATGGCGCGCTGATGCGTCAACTCATTCACGGTACAGGTAACTGGTATCATGATCTCTGGGAAAGCTTTAATGCCTGCTTTTCCGAGTTCCGCTGCTGCTTCCAGGATGGCCCTGATCTGCATTTCGGTGATCTCGGGATAGCTAATACCCAGTCTCACACCCCGGTGGCCTAACATAGGGTTATTCTCATGGAGCGCCAACACTCGTCTGCGCAGTACACTCATGCTAATACCCAATTCCTTACTGAGCTGGTGCAGTTTCTCTGCATCATGTGGTACAAATTCATGCAGTGGTGGATCCAGCAAGCGGATAGTCACAGCATGTCCTTTCATGATCTGCATGGTTTGCTTGATGTCTTTCTTTACAAACACAAACAACTCATTGAGTGCTTTCCTTCTTTCAGGTTCTGTTTTGCTCATGATCATTTTACGCAGAAGGAACAGGGGCTTGTCAGAACCTTCACCATAAAACATATGCTCTGTCCTGAAAAGCCCGATGCCTTCCGCACCAAAAGCCAGTGCCTGTGCGGCATCTTTAGGCGTATCCGCATTGGTACGTACCCCGATGGTTTTGGTTTTATCCACGAGCTTCATCAGGTCCTTATAGCTTTGGTTATTGTTCAGGTCTATATCCACAAGTGGAAGCTTACCATCATACACCAATCCCTTGGTGCCATTCAGGCTCACCCAGTCGCCTTCGTGAATCATCTGACCTGTAACAGTCTTAAATGTTTTTGTTTCGGCATGGATCTCAATGTCACCACAACCCACGATACAGCATTTACCCCAACCGCGTGCAACCAGTGCTGCGTGAGAAGTCATGCCACCCTTGGTGGTCAGGATCGCCTGGGATTTGTGCATACCATCCACATCTTCCGGAGAGGTTTCTTCTCTAACGAGAATGACTTTCTCGCCTTTCTTCGCCCATTCTACTGCTTCTGCTGACGAGAATACCACCCTGCCTTGTGCGCCGCCAGGTCCGGCTGGCAGGCCTTTCGCAACGGGCTTCGTTTCTTTCTCCACTTTAGGATCCAGCATGGGCAGTAAGAGCTCCACGAGCTGGTTTGGTCCTACGCGCATAACGGCCGTATCGATATCAATGAGTTTCTCTTTATACATTTCTGTTGCCATCCTCACGGCGGCTACCCCATTTCGTTTACCCACGCGGCACTGCAGCATATATAGCGTGCCCCTCTCAATGGTAAACTCAATGTCTTGCATATCATGATAGTGCTTTTCCAGTTTACGCTGGATGCCATCCAGTTCTTTGTATAAACCCGGCATCAGTGTCTGCAGCGTAGGCATATGTGCACTCTGTGCATTCTTGGAGTATTCATTGATGGGCGCAGGTGTTCTGATCCCTGCCACTACATCCTCACCCTGTGCGTTAACGAGATATTCCCCATAAAACATGTTCTCGCCATTGCCCGGATTTCTGGTAAATGCCACACCTGTTGCACTGCCTTCCCCCATATTACCGAACACCATGGCCTGCACATTCACAGCAGTTCCCCACTCATCAGGAATTTTTTCAATCCGCCTGTATTCAATCGCACGCTTGCCGTTCCAGGAAGAAAATACTGCACTCACTCCACCCCACAATTGCTCCATCGGATCAGTTGGGAAGGGCTTGCCCAACACCTTTTTCACAGTGGCTTTGTAATCTTTCACGAGGTCCTTGAGCTCACTAACCGTCAGCTCCGTATCTGTTGCATATCCTTTTTTCTGCTTGATATGTTCCAGTTTTTCATCCAGCTGTTTGCGGATGCCCTTGCCCTTGGGCTCAATGCCTGCAGCCTTTTCCATGACCACATCGGCATACATCATGATCAATCTGCGGTAAGCGTCATAGGCAAATCGCTCATCGCCCGATTGGGCGATGAGTCCTTTAATGGTATCATCGTTGAGGCCTACATTCAATACGGTTTCCATCATGCCGGGCATGGATTTCCTTGCGCCGGAACGAACAGACAACAACAGAGGATCATTCACATTCCCAAAGCGCTTACCCATGATTTTTTCCATCTGGCCAATGGCTTTCTGCACCTGCTCATTCAGGATTTTTGGGTAAGTTTTCTTATGCTGATAGTAGTAAGTACAAAGTTCTGTGGTGATGGTGAAACCCGCGGGTACAGGTAAGCGTAGGTTCGGGTGACCCGCCATCTCTGCGAGGTTCGCACCCTTTCCACCCAATAAATTCTTCATGGATTCATTGCCGTCAGCCTTGCCTCCGCCAAATGAATACACGTATTTGGGTGATTTAACTGTTGTTGCCATGATAAGAGTATTTTAAACCACAGAGGTAAGGAGAGTTGACCCCTTTAGTTATACTTCACGATCAGTTGGCAACATGATCGTTATCAGTTAATGTGGCAGTGCGGTAATGCGGTAATGTTGGAAGCGCGGCCGTGCGTTGCCGGTCTGCGCAGAACCACTCGGAGTGACTGCCGGCGCGCCGCTACGCAGGGCGCGCCTTCCTACATTACCGCATTGCCGCACTACCGCATTGCCACATTAATCAAGCTCCTTCGTGATTCATGATAAAACTCAACGCTCCGCTAGGACAAATCTTCACCTGCTCCACGATCTCCAGCGTAGTGGCCGCTTGAGGATCAATCCAGGGTTTGCGGCGGGGATCAAATACTAGCGGAAGTCCCCGTACACATTTGCCGGAATGGATGCACAGAGAAGGTTTCCAGATGACTGTTACCTCTCCGTTCGAATACTTCATGGTAATCTCTTTCATAACATGATGCTATTAGCTACTAGCTACTAGCTAATAGCGATTGTCTTTATATTAATGGGGTTCTGCAACATCTTGTGCGTGGGGCATCGCTCCGAGATCTCCAGCAATCGTTGCCTTTCTTCCGGTAAAAGATCTCCTTTCAACAAGATCTCCTTTCGCATATGTGTCTGCGCATGCTCCTTGTCCCACTGAATGGTCACGGTCACCTCCACCCCGTCCAGATTCCAATGCTTCCGGTCGGCATACATGCGAACCGTAACAACCGTGCACACCGCCAATGACGAGGCCAGCAATTCGTCCGGTGAAAAACCCAGATCCGAGCCACCCACTTCCTTTGGCTCATCAGCAATGAGCATATTCGTATCACTCTTGACAAGGGTCTTATACTTGTCTTTCCCAATCGTTGCTTTAACCCACTGCATATAAGTTGTTTTTTTTATCCAGGATCAATCCCATCACAAACTCATCGATATACCTGTCCTCACTCGCGAGATAAGTGTAGTCTTTCAACCGACCCTCATTCACGAATCCTATCGATTCATACAAACCAATCGCCCTTTCATTAAAGGTAGCTACCGTCAACTCAACCCGATGATATCCTTTTGATGTAGTGAGTGCCAATACCTCCTTTAACATGATACGCCCTAAACCCTTGCCTTTATGTTGGGGATCGATGGCTACTCCGCCCAAATACATGATATGGCTATTTCGAAATTTCTGCGGCATCAGTTTGCACATACCTGCAGGCACCCCATCGATCTCAAAAACATACAGGCTTTCCCGGTTGATGAGATCATAAAATACAGGCTGGAAACTTGCCTCGTCCATTTGTTCATACAGCAACCATGGATTGGTCTCCGGATGCATGTATAATCCGTAGAAAAAAGAAAGATCGCTGGAAATGGCCAGTCTTAACATAGATCAAATGTAGATTATTTGCAGGTTGGAGATTCATGATGAAAATCTTACCTTTTATCATGCAAAAAATCTTCTGCATTCTCCTTTGCCTGTTTACAGCCGGCATCGTCCGAGCACAATCAGACCTGCTCATCACCAATGCCCGCATCCTGGATGGCACGGGCAACAGCTGGTACTGGGGATCCGTGGAAATTGAAGAGGGCCTGATCCACAAGATACATAAAGGCAAAACCACACCGAGTGTGGCCGCTATGAAGACCATCGATGCAAACGGACTGATCCTTTCACCAGGCTTCATTGATGTACATGCACATATTGAATCCGGGATCTTCGAAAGGCCAACAGCCGACAATTATATCTACGATGGCGTCACTACTGTAGTGACTGGCAACTGCGGCAATTCCTTTGATGATATCGGCGAGTTCTTTCGTAAGATCGACAGTATGAAGACTTCGGTGAATATCGCTACCCTGGCCGGGCATAATACTATACGAAGACTGGGTATGGGTCTCGCCAACAAACTGGCATCTAAAGAAGATCTAACGGCCATGGGTACCCTAATGAATAAGGCCATGACAGATGGTGCCATTGGGCTTTCAACCGGACTCATCTACTTGCCCGGCATGTACTCCAATACTGATGAAGTAGTTCTGCTTGCTATGCTCGCCCGGCAATATGGTGGTGTATATGCAACCCATATGCGCAATGAAGGACTTAAAGTAACAGAGGCCATTGATGAGGCGATCAACATTGGTAAACAAGCGAAGATTCCGGTTCAGATCTCGCACTTCAAAGTATCAGGTAAGGCAAACTGGGGCAAGTCAACCACCACGCTCAACATGATCAAGGCTGCACGTGCAGAGGGACTGGATATCACTATCGATCAGTATCCTTACACGGCTTCTTCCACCAACCTGGCCACGCAGGTGCCCGATTGGGCGCTGGATGGCGGACTAGACTCTTTGAGGGTGCGTATGAAAGACAAAACCACCCGCAGCAGGATCGTGAAAGAGATGAAAGACAATAAGGAAGAGGGAAAGATGAAAAGCTTCGCCTTTGCCGTAGTGGCCAACTATCCCGCAGATACTAGTTTGAACGGGAAAAATATTTCCGAAATCAACAAGATGCGTGGTAGAAAAGCTAACCTGTCCAGCGAAGCCGAAACCATTCTGGACATGCTGGAAAAAAGCAATGCCCAGATGGTTTATCACACCATGAATGAGGACGATGTGAAGTACTTTATGCAATACCCCTTCAATATGCCGGCAGCAGATGGTGGTGTGTCTAATGGGAAGGGCGTGCCACATCCACGAACCTACGGCACCAATGCGCGTGTGCTTGGCCGTTATGTACGCGAATTAAAAGTAGTTTCACTTGAAGATGCGATTCGGCGGATGACATCACTGCCTGCGCAAAAATTCAACCTGGTGAAAAGGGGGTTGATCTTGGAAGGCATGGCAGCAGATATAGTTTTGTTCGATGAAAACGAGATTTCAGATCTTGCCACTTTTGAAAAGCCGCACCAGTTTTCAAAAGGCATCACCTACGTCATCGTGAACGGGCAAATCGTGATTGAGAATGGGCAGCACAATGGAACGAAGAGCGGTGTGAGTCTGAGAAGAAAGAATACAACAACCTACGCTTTTTGATATGCAAAGAAGACAATTTATTCGCCAGACCTCCGCTTTAGCACTGGGCACAATCGCCGGACCCGCCGCAGGATTTGCCTTGGGCCACGCATCGCCGTTTGAACTTTCCCTCGCGGAATTCTCCTATGCAGGTGAACTCTATGGCGGGAAAATGACGAACATGGAATTTCCGGCCAAAGCCAAAAATGATCACCAGATCAATGTGCTGGAATATGTATCCGGTTTCTTTAATAATAAGCATACAGATCCCACTTATCTCAAGGAATTGAAGCAAAGAACCGACGACCTTGGGATGAAAAACCACCTGATCATGGTGGATGGTGAGAACCTCGCCGATCTTGACGTGCAGAAAAGGAAGAAAGCCGTAGAGTCTCATTATGCCTGGGTGGATGCAGCAAAATATCTCGGCTGCTCAAAGATTCGCGTGAATCTTGGCGATACTGCCCGAGCCATTTCGGGTGTTCCGGATGATGCGCCGGCTGAAGCTGCAAAAACAGCTGCAGAAGGGTACCGTGCATTGCTGGAATATGCAGCCAAACAAAACATGGATGTGATCGTTGAAAATCACTTTGGAAATTCAACTGATGTTGATTGGCTGGTGGGTGTGATCAAAGCAGTGAATATGCCCAATGCAGGCTTACTACCCGACTTCGGGAATTTCTGTGCACAGCGTTCAAAACCAACTGAGCCAGGCATCAAAGGCATCATGGGAACCAAGTGCATAAAGGAATACGATAAATACGAAGGCGTGAAGAAAATGATGCCTTATGCAAAAGGCATCAGTGCAAAATCACACAAGTTTAATGCTGCTGGGGATGAAACGGAGATCGATTTTTACAAAATGTTCCGCATCATTCGCGAAGCCGGATTCAAAGGGTATGTAGGTATTGAATACGAAGGAAGCATCATGAACCTCTTCAACCCTGAAGCCGGCCATTTGCCAGCCAAAGAAGGCATTGCCGCAACCAAAAAACTACTGGAAAAAGTTTGGGCTAAGCCATAACTCTTTTTGCCTGGCGGATATGGCGCTCATTGTGCGCAATCACAAACCTGAACGTATCACCAAGATTCATACGTACCCATTTCGACAGGGTTGTTGGAATCTTAATAGCGTTAAGGTTTTTATGCCGGGCTTCTCTCAACAAGGTCAGCAGGTCTTCCTGTTGACGGATGAACTCGGCTACCACGGCCCGCGCATCCAGGGATGGCGGCGGATTATGTTTGGCGAAGGTCTTGATCTTGCGCTTGCCTAAATCCGGATCCAGCGTCTTCGTAAAATAGTTGCCCAGCCAGGTGGGTTTGTAGAGTTCTGCCACATCATTGCGGCGGGCCATGGCTGTGCGGATCTCCTTGAAATAATGGTGCCCGTAGCCGTTTAAATGCTCAAGGCACTGTGCTATGCTCCAGCCACCCTGAGGTGGCGGAGCCAGCAGTTGTGCATCATCCATATTCTGCCATAAACGGATCGCCGTTTGAATATGTCCTTCCGTTTGTTGTTCCAGTCTGTTCAATAATTCCCTTGCAGTAATGGCTGTCATATCATCTGTTTGATGGAACAAATTTCCGCAGGCTTTTCAAGACTATTCTTGGTAAAAACCAATTTCCCTAATCTCTCAATATTTTAGCCAGAAGCTTACTAAAATTGGTGGCATCGATTCCAAGATAGCTCGCGAGATATTTATGGGGAACGAGCTGAAGGATATGCGGGCTCCTTTTAAGCAAGCTACGCAGCTTATCTTCGGAACTGAAACACTGGATTTCCACCAGTCTCTCTTCCAGTCCGCCAATCACCCCTGCAAGCCCTTTTGAAACGAGACCTTCCGCACTATGATGTTTGTCTCTTACAGCACTGAACTGCTGATAGGTTGTTCGCAGGAAATGGGATGGGGTCAAAGCCTCACAATGATAACGCGACGGCGTCTGCAATAAAAATGAATCCAGCACGCCGCCAAACGACGGTGTATAGGTAAAAAGAATGGTGGCTTCACGGTCTTGCTCATCACTGTAATACACCCTCTGCACGCCATCCAGCACTACATAAATGTACCGCTCTGTTTCGCCTGTCCTTGTGATCAATTCCTTCCTGCCCGCATAAAAAGGCGCCCAGATAGAACACATCTCTTCCATCGCCTCTGCAGATATGGGGTATATTTGATTGATCAGATTCTTCAGAACATCGAGATCTTGATTCATGACACCAAAATAAATCATCCTCGCGCTATGTCCAATACACAACATGCATCGGTCTTCCCTGAACAAGGACTCAGCTCCGAGGAGGTACTGCAAAGTAAAGCTACCCATGGCTTAAATGCCCTCGCACTAAAGCAGGACCGCGTACTGTTCAATGTGCTGAAAGAAATTGTTTTGGAGCCGATGTTCATCCTTTTATTGGCCGCCTGCATCATCTATTTCATTGCAGGAGATGTTGAAGAAGGCGTCATCATGCTCGTTTCCATTTTCATTGTAGCAGGCATCTCCATCTTCCAGGAATACCGAAGCAGGAACGCCGTGAAAGCCCTGAATAAACTTTCTCAATCGATGGTTACCGTGATCCGTAACGGTAAAGAAGTAAGCATCAGTATGGAAGAGGTTGTTGTGAACGATCTGATGCGTATTGAAGAAGGGGAAATCATTGCTGCAGACGCTGTGATCATCGAGGCGAGGGATCTCTCCATCAATGAATCCATTCTAACGGGTGAGTCGCTCGCAGTGTATAAAAACACAGGTGAAAATATGTTCCGTGGCACGCTGGTCACATCCGGCAACGCCTTTGCGAAAGTGAGTGCTGTAGGCTTGAAAACCATGTTCGGAAAAATTGGTCAGTCGGTTACCGAAGTACCCGTGATCAAAACGCCCCTGCAAATACAGATCAAGAACTTCGTCACAAAGATGGTTTGGTTTGGCGCGGGTGCTTTCATTCTTGTGGTGGGTATCAACTACTGGCAATCACACAAATTCATGCAGAGCTTCATGCAAGGATTGACCTTAGCGATGAGCGTCTTGCCGGAAGAGATCCCGGTTGCCTTTTCCACCTTCCAGGCTCTGGGTGCATTCAGACTGTTGAAAAACCAGATCATTGTAAAGCAACCCCAATATGTGGAAACCCTGGGTGCAGCCACAGTGATCTGTGCCGATAAAACGGGTACCCTCACGCAAAATCAAATGCATCTCGTTGCCATCTTCAGTCTGCAGGGTAACGAAAGCTCAGATACTTCAGCAGGCATATTATCTGAGGCACAAAAAGAAGTACTGACCTACGCGATGTGGAGCAGTGAGACGAGTCCATTTGATCCGATGGAAATATCAATCCACAAATTATATGGCGAAACAACAAGCAAGGATTTACGTCAAGCGTTTACACAAATTCATGAATACCCTATTGGTGGTTCTCCTCCAATGATGACGCACGTTTTTCAAAATCAAAAAGGCGAGTACGTTATTGCAGCGAAGGGTGCGGTGGAAAGGTTGGTCAAACAGAGCAGCCTTTCGCAAACTGATCAACAAACCATCGAACAACAATCCCTGAACTATGCCCGGCAAGGTTATCGAGTACTGGGTGTAGGGAGAGGTCGTTGGGAAAATACCAACTGGCCTGCAACGCAGGAAGAGATTCCATTTGATTTCCTCGGGCTCCTCGCCTTTCAGGATCCGCCGAAAGATAAAATAGTAGAAACCATTAAGACTTTCCATGACGCTGGCATCGAAGTAAAAATGATCACAGGCGATTACAAAGAAACAGCCCTTGCCATCGCAAAGCAGATCGGTATGAACCCTGATCCGCAATATGCATTGGAAGGAAAAGAGATTGTTGCGATGTCTGATGAAGCACTTCGTCAAAAAGTGGGTAAGGTCAATATTTACGCGAGGATGTTTCCCGAAGCAAAATTGAGGATCATCAACGCACTCAAAGATAATGGCGAAATAGTAGCCATGACGGGGGATGGCGTGAACGATGCGCCTGCACTGAAGGCGGCACACATCGGGATATCCATGGGTAAGCGCGGAAGCGAAGTGGCCAAAGGAGCGGCATCATTGATCCTGACAGACGATGATCTCTCGCACATGACCGATGCCGTTGCGCTGGGCAGGAAGATCTATGATAACCTGAAGAAAGCAATCCAATACATTGTATCGATCCATATACCCATCATTCTCGTTGTCACCTTGCCTTTGTTATTGGGCTGGGCATTCAAAGATATTTTCTCACCAGTGCATGTGATCTTCCTTGAATTGATCATGGGACCCACCTGTTCCATCATCTATGAAAATGAGCCGATGGAACCCGGCACCATGCAAAGACCACCAAGGAAGATGGGCAATACTTTCCTGAGTCTTCGTCAACTCGGTATCAGCATCATACAGGGACTTGCCATCACCGCTGCCTGCCTCGGTATTGGCTACTGGAGTATACAACAGGGACATGAAGAAACACTTACAAGGACGATGATCTTCATCACACTGTTGTTCAGCAATGTTTTCCTGACCCTCGTGAACCGAAGTTTTACCCATACCATCTTTACAACTCTCCGCTACAAAAACAATCTGCTACCGTTGATCATCGGGATCACGCTGGCCTTCATTGCAGCATTGTTGTACTGGCAGCCTTTACAGGAATTGTTCCGACTGAGCACTTTATCTATTCGATTACTACTGGCCTGCATAGCCACCGCTTTTATAGGTACTTTCTGGCTGGAACTGGTCAAGGGAATCAGACACAAAATTTAAGGACAACTAGAAACCAGATTGTGGATATTTTTTTCTGCCCTTTGCATAAAACCAGATGATGCGATTCATCTCATCATCCTCACCGCCATCCACTTCATTATACACTTCATTCATCGATTGCTTTGCATACTTCTTTTCTATCCCCTTTAATGCAGACAATGGTTTGTTCATCTCGTCTAGTGGAATGTTCGTATTTAAGTAGTCAAACTTGAAGTTCTTCTTAGTATTCGCAAAGCAATCAAACATGGGTTGCGCGGTTGCATCAATTACATTCATTGGCGGCAGTCCGAGGATCTGCTCCATGGTACGTACCATTGATGTTTGGTTGTAATTAGACTTTATAACGCTGCCGGTGCTATAAGCGCTTATTACTATTCCAACTGTGCGATAAGCGGAGATATGATCCCATCCACCTTGCGAATCATCTTGTGTAATGAAGATAACGGTTGAGTCAAAATATTTACTCTTCATAATCCTGTCGATAATCTTTCCCAGGGCGAGATCGTTGTCAGCAACCATTGCATTGGGTGTTGGAAATCCAGGTGAGGTTCCCGCCGTATGATCATTCGGCAAAGAAAGGATCATCAGGTTGGGCAGGTTACCGTCTTTTTCATACTGCTCCCATTCAGTCAGAAAAATCGCAGCTCTTTGCTGATCGCTGAATACGAGATTGTCGTTGTCAGGAAACATCGGCGAAATCAATGGAAGGATGTTGTCGATGGTAGATGTGTTCTGCCAACTTGGTTTTGTACCAGACTGGTAAGACCGATATAAATCCAGCCACTTCAGTTTTTCATCATAGACTGTTGTGCAGGCTTCGCCATAGATCCGAACTGTTTTTCCATGGGTCACCGCATTGTTCCAGATATAGCCTTGCTTGTTGTACACCATCGCATCCGTTTGTCGGTGCGGATAGCTTCTGAACCAGGCACGCACATTCTTCTCCACATAATCTGACACGATGGCGGCGTTGCTCCATTGATGGCCTTCTGCACTCGATTTGCCAGATGCATAGTAATTATCCATCCATCCAAAAGTTCTGGCCAAAGCATGAATATTAGGCGTTATCCTTTCTCCAAACACACAAAGTGAACTATCGCCACGCCCTTCTTTCATATCGCCAAAAACCTGGTCGTATGTCTTGTTTTCTTTGATGATGTACACCACATGCTTGAAGACCGATGGCTCACCAATCCTTTCCGGAACGGGAACCGGCAAAACATCTGCACGGGGGAGTTCCGACAGCGCGTCCATTTTACTGAACATTGCTGATTCAAATGCCAATGCCGTGTATCCTTTCAAAACTTCTGCTCCGGGCAATGGGATAATACTGACCGATCCCAATTGATAGTGAATGCCTCTCGCCTTTCTGTTTGCGTTGATCACATTGGCACCTTCCGATTCAAGATTCGCAACCACCAATGTATCATTTATTAATGCTGAACCGGAAGGATAAGCTTCTGTAGGGATGAATCCTTCGATAAAAGAGGAACCTTTGCTATGTGAGGCAGAGAGTTTTCCCAGGCGAACAATAGCTACTGCGTTATCCATGCCGTTTGAAACAAACAACCTGGTGTTCTCCCGATCCAAAACAAGTCCATTGGGTGAACTGCCTTCCTTCTTGAAATTAGCACGATACATACCCACAGGTATCTGTTCACTAACCTGGTCATTTTTGGTTGCGATCACTGTAACATCATCACTATTACCGTTGCTGACATAAAGAAATTTTCCGTCTGAGGATGATATGATCTCATTCGGGTGCAGCCCTGTTTTGATCTGCTTCAACACACGTCCCGAAACAGCATCGTAAACAGAAACAGATCCCTCTGCAGTGGCACCGGTTGTCTTGTCAGTATACGCAAGGCCCCAGGGTACACCCGCTGTAACCCTTGATGAATCGGTTACTTGTGGACCTCCCCAATTGGTGACATACACTTTATCATTGGCCACCACCACCCCGAAAGGTGCAACGCCTGTCCTGGCTCGCCAGATCTCCTGCTTATCTGACCATCTCAGTTTAACAACTTCGTCCGTCCCATTTAAAATCACATACACATAGCTTTCTTTAGGATTCTTATCGATATACACTTCGTTTGGGATCAGCGATTGCGACTTGTTTGCGGATGTTAACGCCTTACCCTCCACCTTACTGATTTTGCCGGTCCACTCTGCCCAGATCAAGTATCCTTGTTTGTTTTTTGCGGCAGTCCATACAATCCAGATTCTTCCATCCAGCACAAATGACTTGATCCCAGAATACGTACTCACAGCGTTTCTCCATTCATCGCTTTCACTACTAAAAGCATATCGATCCAGAATGTCGCCGGCTAGATTCATCACAAGCATGCCATACCTATCTTGAACTGCAAATAAACTTGTGCCGGGAATCGATGTGATATCAAGCGCATGATTCTCCACGGAAGGATCGCCAAATCTGATCACTTTGCCAGCACTTCTAACCAAACGGTTGTAAGGCATCATCGGTTGATCAGCATGGAGCGTTTGTGCACCATATGGATCCTGTTTCTTCAGGAATGCAGATAAGGCTACCACCTGGTCCGTATTGATACAATCTACACCAAGGTCCACTAAGAATTTCCACCCGGCTTCAGTATCCTGATTTGCCCAGAAACGAAATGGTTTTCCCCACTGATGTGCAAGCGTGATCGTTGACTTGATCCTGACAGTGTCAGGCATTTTTGTTTGTCTATCTAAATAAGATGGATAGGCATCACTGATCAGCGCAATTTTCTTCAACTGCTCCGGAAGGTATTTCTCCCAGGGTCTGCCATCAAACTGAATATGGTCCGGATAAGAACTGTAAGCGTCAGCCGAGGGCCTGTTTCCACTGATGACAAAAGACACAAGACCAGATTGAATCAGACCAGGATATGCGCTTATTTGTGAGACGATAGCCTCCAGTGTTGATTTCGCTTCTGTCTTAATATCAATCAGCAGTTGGATCTTTCTTAAACTTCCATTTGATTGCAAAGTGCTGATCTTATTCAGGTAGAGTGAAGCCAGGGTCCGTGAATCTTTCAAATCATTCAGATCATGGCCAACCAGCAACTGTCCGTTTCGCAAATGAACATCAACTTCAATCGAAGCAAACCCTGCCTGGTATGCACCCTCAAAGGGCTTTTCGTGTTCATAGTCGTTATGTGCGTGAGCGAAATACTTTGACAACGGTTGTGCATAAACGCAAAACTGAAGGCATAGCAATACCGTCAGTGAAATGATCCACTTTTTCATCTGTGCGTAAAGTAACGAACCTTTCAATGCAACAATGTTGTGTAATAATTATCTAAACGTTATCTGATTGTTTACAGCATATATACAAAATGATTTTCATTCAATTTCGCTGCTGAAAACCTAAAACTAATGCTCAAAGACAAATTGATGAGGCTCATGATGCCTTTCGTTTTACTTGTCCTGATGTCAGGATCTAGTCAGGCAAAAGACAACGAAAAACTTCCTGCACCAGGATGGCACGGTGCAGTTGACAAACTGATCACGGGAAAAATCACACAACAGGGCGGCGCGCCACTGGCTGGTGCCACCATTACCGCAAAGTCATCCGGAGCAAGCACAACCTCTGATGTCAATGGTAATTTTTCCATCAACGTAAAAGACAATAACGATATTCTAGTCGTATCCTTTGTTGGTTTTGCAACAAGGGAAGTGCCCGTATCGCAGTCTTCCAACATTGTTCTTGTTTCGGCAGCCAATGATCTGACCAATGTTGTTGTCGTAGGATATGGATCCCAGAACAAGCGTGATGTCACTGGCGCAGTGAAATCAGTAAAAGCTGAATCTTTCAACAAAGGCATCATCCTTGGTCCGGAACAACTGATCCAGGGTAAGGTGGCTGGCGTAAACGTGACTTCTGCGAGTGGTGAGCCCGGTGGCGCACAGAGCATCACCGTCCGGGGCCCCGGTGGCGTAAGAACCGGAAGTACGCCGCTGTTTGTGATCGATGGCCTTCCATTGGATAACTCAAGTACCGGCGGTGGTAATCCACTGAACTTTATCAACCCCCAAGACATTGAGGCCATCGACGTATTGAAAGATGCATCCGCAACAGCGATTTATGGATCGCGTGGTGCAAATGGCGTAATTCTGATCACTACAAAACGAGGAAAGGCAGGTGTACCAACCATGACGTATAGCCTTGCACTCGGCAATTCAACAATGGCTAATCCCATCGCGGTTTTCACGGCTGATGAGTATCGCCAGCAGGTAAAATCTCTGGGTGGAACCTTGGTTGATAAAGGTGCAAATACAGACTGGCAGAAAGTGATCTCAAGGACAGCCTTCACGCAGGATCACAACCTGTCTTTCAGCGGCGGTGCCAACGCACTCACTTACTATGCTGCATTCAATATGCAGAGGCAACAAGGCATCATCAAGAACAGTGATCTCAACAGGTATAGCGGCAGGTTCAATGTCACGCAAAAATTACTTGACAATCGGTTGACCATCGAAGCCAACTTGAATGTGGCAAATACTTACAACCTGCGCCCACCCATCTCTTCGGTGATTGGTGACGCGTTGTCAAATAATCCTACCTATCCCGCTGATTCTGCAGGTATTCCTGCCCGTTACCAGGATATCAATAATCCATTGGTGACGTTCGATCTGGAAAAAGAGATCACTAAGATCAATAGATTCATCGGCAATATTTCGCCTTCCATCCAGATCATCAAAGGACTCACTTATAAACTGAATTTTGGTGTAGACCTTTCCAATTCCACCAGAGACTATCAATCGCTGCCAAGCCAGGTCCCGCAGCGCGACGGCAGATTGGAAACGTACTACACATACAACAGAAACACCCTTATTGAAAACTATCTGACGTACAATTTCAAAACGCAGGACCACAATTTCGCTTTGCTGGGTGGTTACTCTTATCAAAAGATCTTCTTGCAGGGCCGCAATTACAGCATCAATAGATTCCCGCTTAACTCCTATGAGCCTATCTACAACCCTGCAAGCGGACAGGATCTCACGCTGGCCAACAACAGGCCAGGCGGTTATGCTACAGAGAATGAATTGCAGTCGTTCTTCGGTAGGCTCAACTACGGCTATATGAACAAATACCTGGTAACCGTGAACTTCAGGGCCGATGGCTCGTCGAAGTTTGGCGATAACAACAAGTACGGTTTCTTCCCCTCTTTCTCTGCAGCATGGAGGATCTCGGAAGAAGATTTCATGACATCATCACCCATCTCCAACTTAAAACTGCGCGCAGGATGGGGGCTCACCGGTAACCAGGAAATCCCTTCTAAGATCACACAACCATTGTATACCTCAGTGGTCTCTGCAAGCACCAGCTATCCGCTTACTGCCAGCGGACCCTATCCCGCCGGAACTACATTCTCCAGATTGGCAAACCCGGATATCCAATGGGAAGTATCTAACCAGTGGAACATTGGTCTGGATTTTGGATTACTCAATGGTGATCTGAATGGATCGATAGATGTGTTCAATAAAAAATCAAGCAATATCCTCCTGGAAGTGATCCCTGCAGATCCTGTACAGCCCGCTGGTACAGTTTGGACAAACGTACCAGACATGACCATCACCAACTCGGGCGTGGAGATTGATCTTGCTTATCGTCATACCACCAAAAGAGGCTTCACATATGGCCTTGGCGGCAATGTGAGCTTCATGAAAAACATCGTCGAGAATTCACCTTACTCAGTAATTCCTTCAGGTTCCGCTTCTGGTTCCGGGTTAACTTCGGCCACCATTAACGGTTATGTTAACGATGAACCGATCGGAACATTTTACCTGAAAAAATTCACCGGCTTTGATGCCAATGGCATCAGCACATACCAGGATACCGATGGTGATGGTATCGTTACAGATAAAGACAGGATCGCCGCTGGCTCAGCATTGCCAACGATGATGTATAACTTCTTTGCAACCCTGGGCTGGAATGGTTTTGATTTGAACGCCAATTTCAACGGTGTATCGGGCAATAAACTTTATGACAACACAGCCAATGCATTTTTCTACAAACTTAGGCTGTTCAAAGGCATCAACACCACCGGAGAAGCCATTCAGTATCCGGAAGAATCAGTGAACAATTCTGCACCCGTGAGTACCCGCTATTTGAAAGATGGATCATTTTTAAGATTAAATAACCTCAGTCTCGGTTACACATTCAATACCAGGAAGATGGGTATCAACTGGCTGCAGGCAGCGCGTGTTTCACTGACAGGGCAAAACCTTCTCGTGATCACCAAATATGATGGCTATGATCCGGAAGTCAATATTGACAGGCAGATCAATGGCATCAATTCATACGGTATTGATTACCTCAGCTATCCCAAAGCAAGATCATTCATTCTTGGTTTACAAGTAACCTTCTAAAAATTCATTACGATGATAACTACATTTAAAAAAATCATGTTGGCAGCAATCGTGCTTGCCGGCATCTCATGTACCAAGCTGGAAGAAAACGTTCTTGATGAGAGTTCCATCCAGGGACAAACAGATAAGCAGATCGCCGATGGTTTGATTGCACCAGTGTATGCAAGGCTCCCGGACATCTATCGCCATACCACTTTGTTTGCGCTTTCAGAGATCTCCACTGACGAAGCTATCTTACCCTACCGTGGCGGTACAGACTGGGGAGATAATGGTATCTACATCTCCCTTCACAGACACGAGACCACCAGCACGGATCCCAATGTCCGAGACACCTGGACTTTCATAACCCAAAGCATTTCACGGGCGGTCATTGCTTTAAGTGCCCTTCCAGAAAACAAAGATGTAAATGCAAAAGTCTATCTGGCAGAAGCAAAGGCCATGCGCGCATTTTACAATATGCTTGCTCTTGATCTCTGGGGCATCAGTTTCGTAAAAGAAAAGCCAGATGATATCTCCCAGATCATTCGTGGAAATGATGCCATTGAATACATCGCTAAAGAATTGATTGCAGCAGAAGCCAATCTGGAAAGTACTGTTGGTGCAGGCCGGGTATCCAAAGCTGCCGCATGGGGATTGCTCGCAAGGCTCTACCTCAACGCAGCAGTATATCGGGATCCTTATGGAACGCCTCAGTTCAAAACAGAAGATCTCGATAAGGTGAACGACTATACCACAAGAATCATTAACAGTGGTACCTATCAACTGGCGGCCGACTACTTCTCGATCTTCAGTGATAACAACAACACCAACAGGGAGATCGTATTTTCAGTCGACCAGCGCTTTGACCTGAATGGTCACAATCGTTTGGCATACTTCTCATTGTCGGGCGATCAATTTCCTTTGCCCGCATTTCCTGCTGCTAACGGAACGGACGGTCCCGGTATCACGCCTGATTTCTATCGCACATGGGTGAACGCATATAGCGGAGATCCCGCAGGTAAAGATCCGAGGTTCTATAAAAAGAATCTCGCTGTTCCTGCCAACGGCGCAGATACTTGCTACAGGGATGTTGATTTTAAAATTGATCGTGGTATCCTCCGCGGCCAGCAGTATGGTCTCATCCGTCAGAGTGGTGCATTTGTAAAATGTCCCGATGGGCGATTCAGGGTGGGCAAGCTTTTCAATGTGACGAGAAGCAGACCTACGGCGCCGGTTGATTTTACGGAGACGATCAATTTCACGACGGCTGGTAGCGATTACAGCACAGGCTTCCGCGTAGAGAAATATGAATTCAGTGCTAAATCCGCCAGCGGGCGAAACTTTGGCGAAGCAGATATCTCGATTGTTAGGATGGCCGATGTCTACCTGATGAGAGCCGAAGCCAAGCTTCGCAAAGGCGATCCGAGCGGCGCGCTTACAGATATCAATGCCATCCGTGGGGCAAGGACAGCATATGGCTTCACCGCGCCAGCACTAACAGCAGTTACCAATGACATCTTACTTCGTGAACGAGGTTTTGAACTGTATTGGGAGTTTCAAAGGCGTACAGATTTGATCCGTTTCGGAAAGTACGAAGACAGCTGGACGGAAAAAACGAGCACAGATAAAAACAAAAGACTTTTCCCTATTCCTCAAACAGCCATTGATGGCGCGTCAAACCTGGATGGATACCTGAAACAGAATCAGGGATATTAAACGCAGGTTGGAGGCTGAAGGTTGCAGGTTGCAGTTTACGCTGGAACTTGCAGCCTTCTTTCTTTTTGGGAAATCCACTACAGGAGAAGGCGTACTTTTAGGAAAATAAGTACCATGCGGCTTTTTGCTATTTTCTTGCTTTTCCTACCCATTGCTGTTTTCGCACAGACCGTTTCAAATACGGAAACAGTTGGGATTTCTGCTGAACGCCTTGGAAGAATCGACACATTTGTAAATAGATATATTCAGGAAGGCAGACTCAACGGCGCGGTTGGCCTGATCATGAAAAATGGAAAAGTAGTTTATCATAAATCGATGGGCTACAGTAATATCGCGAGCCGCACGCCCATGCAGAAGGACCATATCTTCCGCATAGCATCCATGACCAAGCCCATTGTAACAACTGCGGTAATGATGCTTTGGGAAGAAGGTAAGTTTTCATTGGATGATCCCATTTCAAAATTTATTCCCGCTTTTAAAGATGCCAAGGTGCTGGATCGATTTTATAACAATGACACCAGCTTCACCACGGTGCCGGCTAAACGGGAAATCACGATCCGGCATTTGCTGACCCATACTTCCGGTATTGGCTATGCGCAGATTGGTTCTCCATTCGCGAATGCTATCTATGCGAAATACAAAATCAATGGCGGCATCGGTACGCCATCGGATAAATTGAGTGAGGTCATTCCGCGGCTCGCGAAACTTCCCTTGTTCAACCAGCCCGGCGATAAATTTCTTTACGGACTGAATACCGATGTACTTGGCTACTTCATTGAAGTAGTCAGCGGCAAACCACTGGACCTTTTTTTGCAGGAGCGGATCTTTGCACCCCTGGGTATGAAGGATACTTATTTTTATCTGCCTGCGGATAAGGCATCCAGGCTCGTGCCCTTGTACAAATTGAACGACAAAAACAAAGCAGAACCATACTCCGCCAAATTCGAAAATGGCGGAGATCCCAACTTCCCGCTTGCACCCAAGGGTTCATATTTCTCCGGTGGTGCAGGATTGAGTTCAACCGCGCTGGACTATGCGCTGTTCTCACAAATGCTGGTCAATGGCGGTGAGTTGAATGGGGTTCGATTGCTTTCACCGCATACCATCAGACTCATGACCACAAACCAGATCAGTGATTTTCTTTTGTTTGACAATCCAACGGATGTTCGTCGTTTTGGTTTTGGCTTTGGCTTGCTCATGGACAAAGCCATTACGGGTATGCCTGTAGGTTACGGCACCTATATGTGGGATGGCATGTTTGCCACTCATTTCTGGATCGATCCCAAAAATAATCTCGTAGTAGTCTTCATGCGCAACATCTGGCCCACGGCGGATTGGGATTTTGTGGACCGCATAAAGCCGGTGGTGTACCAGGCGCTTACTAATTAGCCAATTTGACAATGCGGTAATTGACGCTTCGCGAGGCATTGGGCATTAGGCACTGGGCATTGCCGGCCTGCGCAGAATCACTCGGAGTGACTGCCGGCGCGCCGCTACGCAAGGCGCGCCTTCCTACATTGCCGCACTGCCGCATTTCCGAATTGTCTAATTAAGAAGAGTCCTGCGTGGAAACGCAGGACTTCTACCAAACTGTAGTATGAGAAAAGAAAGACTACTTTGTTTATTTCACCCGCCCCTTCTCTGCATCAGAGCTTCCGGAATTTCGCGCAGCCAGCGCCTTCCCCTTGCTGAACCTGTAGGTGAAGGTTAGCGTGGCTACACGCGTGTCCAGGATGCTGTTCCAGCTAGCCGATGAGTTAGCAACGGCAATGATTTCTCCGCCGGGTTTGTTGGTGTAAAATATATCGTTGATGTTCAGTTTCAGTGCACCCTTGTTCTTCATCATCTTCATGCTCACCCCTGCCCTGACCGTCCATACAGGCACCGTAATAAACTGACCAACATTTACACTTGTGGTGTAGGTTCCGGACAACTCAGCGCTCCATTTGCTATTAATCGTGAATTGATTTACGGGACCGATGTACCAATATGTTCCTTCATTATTTAGCTGCTCACCATAAATCTCTGACTTGAAACTGTTGTGCATCAGTTCTGTGTACACCTGTAACATCCACCATTTTTTAATGTTAAAAGTCCCATTGAAATTCACCCCATAGGCCCACTGCCTGCCGAAGTTGCCCGGCCTGCTATAGAAGATCCCGCCTTCCTGTTGGATGGTTTCACTGATTACATCCTCGGCATAACTCACACTAAATGTAGTGGTGTATTTGTTGCGAAAAATATGTGACACTTCAAGGCTCTGTGCAAAAGTGGGCCGCAGAAATGGATTGCCACCATATAGTGTAAAAAGATCCAACGGATAGGTGAATGGATTAAGGTCTTTGTAGTTGGGCCGGTTGATCCGTCTGCCCAGGTTAAATGCAAGCTGGTTTTTGGCCAGAGAATCCAATCGATACAAAATAAACAAAGTGGGAAAGAGACTGGTGTAATGCCGCGAGAAAGAAGAGTCTTTCTGAATCGCGTTGCCAAACTGGTTGCCGGTAATATTCGTATTCTCCACACGCAGTCCCGCCTGCAAAGAAACCTTCTTCGTGTTGTAACTGAAGTTGGCATACGCCGCATTGATGTTCTCGGTATAACTGAAGCTGTTGGTGAAATCATTGTTCACAATCAGGCTGTCGTTCACCTCGTCAAAAAAGTTCGCCACATTGGTGGTAGACACATAGCTCGATTTCACACCGGCTTCAAACTTGCCACGGTTATTCACCGGCTTCATATAATCGATCTTCCCGGCCCAGATATCCAGTGTTGAAGGCAGGTCGCTGATCAAGGTGCTGCCATTGTTGAAACTGCCATCGGGATTATAAATCAGGTTGTCAAGGCTTTGATCCATCCTGGCATTGTAAGCCACATAGTCTGCATTCACACTCAACTCCGCACCTTGACTGCCAAGCTTTCTGGTCATGTTGAGGTTCACACTTCCGTTCTTGAGCGTTCTGTCCACCACACTCGTAGCCAACACCGTCCTCAGCAAGGCCTGTTTATCATCCGTAAGCGTTGCCGTATTGGTGGTATTGCTGAGCGTATTGTTAATGAACCCACTCACCACAGCACCAAAAGTTGTTTTCTTATCGAGGTAATAATCGAATCCCAGCTTTCCATTCAGTCCGTTTGTTTTCGGCTTGATGTAAGAATTCTGGTTGAAAGCAGAATTCAATGACCCATCTGGTTTATAGTATTCCCGATCAATATAAAGATCCTGGAACGAACCATTGTTGTTATAACTCAAATTGGTGAACAGATTGAGTTTATTCACGCGGTAGTTGAGGTTCACACTGTTGTTGGTTCTGGCATACCTACCCTGACCATAACTGGTACTCAATCCGCCGTTGAATCCCTTCACCGTATTCTTCTTCATCTTGATATTGATGATACCCGCGTTACCTGCCGCATCATATTTTGCAGGCGGGTTGGTCATCAATTCAATCGATCCGATAGTAGAAGACGGCAACGATCTAAGATAATTCGCGAGGTCAGCGGAACTCATGTACGTCGGTTTATCATCTATAAAAACCATCACCCCGGGTTTGCCTTGCAAACTGATATTACCATTCATGTCAACCTGCACTCCCGGAGCTTTCTCTAAAACTTCCAATGCATTTCCGCCTGCACTAGAGATCAGCGCATCGGGATTGATCACGGTTCTGTCTATCTTCCTTTCCACAAATGGTTGCTTCCCAACTACGGTAATGGTCTGCAAATTTTTACTGGCTCCCTTGTTCAATACCAGGGGCTCAACCGTATGCTCACTTCGTTCCTGATCAATCACAAACGCGGCGGAAACATAGGTGGCATAGCCCACATAACTCACTTGCAATACCATGGAATCCCTGACAATGGCCGACATCAAAAAGCTCCCGGAAGAATCTGCAATGGCCGTCTTCACCAATACAGCGCCTTTTGTCCTGATCAGGGAAACCACCGCCCCCGTGGCAGGCTGCCTGTCTTCCAGCAATATCTTTCCAGTGATACGTACTGGGGTTTGTGCCGATGCAGTCCCTGCAAATAACAATACGCCCAACAATAATATCATCGATCCATTCTTCATCAGTCTCATGTTTTTCTATTGTTCAGGATTCATGGTGGCTTCCAGGGTGTTGGCTTTCTGTAATACCCTTTTCGCAGTGGCCAATATATCTTCTTTAGTCAACTGTTGCAGCATATTGGTGTATTGAATGATGATCTGCTTATCATAACCAAAGCTGTATTGCGATTCCAGGTTCAGCACCCAGTAATCATTCGTCTTCGCCGCAGTCTCAAATACCCTGATCCGTTGGGCCTTGGCTTTCTGCAGATCTTCTTCACTCAGCTCACCTCCCAAAACACTTTTCACCAAACCCCTGAAGGCAGTAATGATCTTTCCCGTATTCTCCGGTAATGAACTAACGGTAAGGGTTAGGTTAAATTCCGACACCGGTGGCCTTTGCAACGCCGCACCCACTTTAGGTGAATACGTACTCCCCATTTCTTCCCGCAGTTTCTCCGTTGCCTTGATCTGAAGGATATCACCGAGCAAGCCAAAAGCCATGATGTCTTTACTGGACACCGTAGGTTCTACACCATAATAGGAAAAGTTAATCTCGGATTTATTCTCCTTGCCATAGCGGAAACTGAAATGGTTATTGCCCGTGATGGGTCTCACGAGATTTTCCTTTTTCGCCTCGGCCTTGTTGGGCAAGGTAGGAATAGAAGCCACATATCGTTCCAGCAGATCAATAAACTGTTGCTCCGGAATGTTCCCAGAGAATACCAGTACTGTGCCTGCGAGATCACCGGTGATCTTTGCATTCAAGACTTTCAGGTCCTGCATCTGCATCCTATCCATCTCCTTGGTATCTGGCAAACCATTGACACGCCTGGAATAACCATACTTGTGCCTGTTCAGCGTGTCATTGAATTTTATGCCTGGATTCTTTGCCAGCATGCCGATCTGGCTGGCAAAGCTTGTTTTCACGCCATCAAACTCCTGCTGATCCCAGTTCACATTCGTGAGCCGAAGATGCATCACCTGAAAATATTTCTCGAGATCTTTTACACTTGATCGCCCATTCAGAATCACCTGCGCAGGTGAAAGGTTCATCGCGAAGCCAACCGTGGCTCCAGACAAGATCTTGTTTACTTCTACAGCTTTGTTATCGCCAAGTCCAAGACCACCGACGAAAGGCAGATAGTTGGCGAGCTTTACCTCCTGGTCTGTAAGTGCCGACAATCCTCCCCAGCGCGTGCCACGCATTACGATCTCATCGTTCTTAAAATCAGTCTTCTTATAAATCACCACCATGCCATTAGACAGCGTGAGCTGATCTGTTTGCAGCACGTCATCACGTTGCTTTGAGACCACCTTTCCGCGTGAGGGCTCCTGCTGCATTAACTTGCCCGAATTCATTGTCTCCACACGCGCGATCACCGTCTGTTGCTTTGCGCGGGAAAATGCAGCGAGCAGCGAAGCTTCTGAAGTATTGCCTTTCAAAGCTTCTGTGGTGTTGCATTGGACGAAAACTGGTTTGTTGAGATCGATGGCCTTCACCCGTTGGTTCACTTCTGCAAGCGTGAAGCCGTCCAATACCTGCTTCACAAACTGGTACTCTTTATCAATCCCCGGTGCAGGTGCCTGATTCAAAAAATGCTCTACAATTTCTGCAGTGTATGCAGCAGATTCTGTTTTGTCTTTCTCCAGAATGGCAACATCATATCTACTGAAGTAATTCTTTTTAGCTCTTTGCAATTCATCTTCCGTAAATCCAAACTGCTGGCCCTGCATGACCTGGGCAACCATGTAGTGGATAGCAGAATCAACATTTGTTTTCACTACCGCACTGATGTTTGACACACTGTATCCATGTAGGAAATCATCCTGTGGTGCGATCCTTCCGCCAGACACCGGTGATTTCGGATTCACGAAACTCTCTTGCAACCTTTCACTGAAGAGTTGCGAGATGATCTCCTTCTTGATCATTTCGGAAAAGGCCTGCCAGGTATCCTCATTCTCCTTTCGCTTCAGATCAAAATAAATGGATACCTGGCTGTTGACCATCTCCTTATCTGCAATAACAAGGGCCTTGTTTGTTCCGTGCCACTGGATAGGCGTAACGGCTTCACGCTTGGGTGCATCAGCTGGATTCTTTAGATCACCAAACAAGCGCTTGATCGTGGCTTCAGCCTGTGCGGGATCAACATCTCCCACCACAATCACAGCCATATTATTGGGACGATACCATGCACGGTAATAATCGAGAAAAACTTCCCGTGGTGCCGTTTTGATAGTCTCTTCCTTGCCGATGGGAAGTCGTTGCCCATATTTACTGTTGTTGGTCAACGGTGGAAGAAATTGCTCCAGCATGCGCTGGTTCGCATTCTGGCGCATTCGTTTTTCTTCAATGATCACGCCGCGCTCTTTCTCAATCTCTTCTTTGTCAAACAAGATTCCACCCGCCCAATCACGCAAGACCTGGTAACCTTTACTCAGCAGTTCGGGATTATCGGTTGGAATGGGCAGCATATACATCGTGAAATCAAAAGAAGTAGTAGCATTGAGGTCGGCCCCAAAACGTACCCCTGCTTTCTGCAGATAGTTCAATAATTCGTTCTTCGGAAAATTAGTGGTGCCGTTGAAGGCCATGTGTTCCACAAAATGCGCGATGCCTTGCTGATTGTCTTTTTCCTGCACGGATCCTGCATTCACCACCAGCCTCATCTCGGCCCGCTGTTCCGGCTTTGCATTCTTACGGATATAGTAGGTTAATCCGTTTGAAAGTTTACCATATCGCAGCTGTGGATCCAGCGACATTTTCTCCGATGGAGATTGAGCAGCTAGCTGGAGAGAAAAGCCCGTCAGCAGAAAAAATACAAAGAGTCTCACTTGAATTCGCATACGTTTTATTTAGCTTCCCCAATAGGGATTGGCTAACTAAAGTATGCAGGGATTTTTGCGGGCTGTTGTCAAATCCTGCTCATTTGAACAGTGGCAGACTACGCTTTGATGAAACTCGGAGAAAGCTGAAATTGTTTTTTGAAGGCCTTGCTAAAAGCGGCCACATCGGCGAAACCGGTATGCATTGCGATCTCCGTAATGCTCATCTCGCGTGACACCAGGAGATCATGCGCGAGGTGAAGGCGCTTCTGCAACATGTATTGATATGGCGTACAATTCATCGCCACTTTAAAAACACGAAAGAAATGATAATCAGACATGCACGCTTCTTTTGCGATCTGCGGGATAGTGATGTCTTCCAGAAAATTTGTATCGATGTATTCCTTTCCCCGCCACACTTGTTGGAGCAAATGTTTCAGCGTTCTTCTTTTGAGCGTTGCGATCCTGGTATAAGAATGATATTGCGGAAGCTGATCCTGTAGCAGTGCTTCCGTCAACGCAAAATACTGCTCGTCGTTCAACGGGGTAAATCGATGGGGGTTCTGATGAATTTGTTTAGCGATTGTGAGAATATACTGCCCTAATCTTGTACAATCTGCGTTGTGCTGGGTCTCCGGATAATCCGCTCCATTCAGGAACATGCCCAGGCCCAGGTCCGCAACGGGTGTATCCGGACGGATCCTGCTGGCGGCCACTTCGGCGATGATCTCAGGCTTGATGTTGATGCAAAGGCCTTTCACATCTTTCCTGCTTTCGATCTCCACATTGCCCTCCGCCTGGTTATTGACCAGCAGGTATTGACCAGCCTTTACCTTATACGGCACCCCGTTGATGGTGTACATCTCATCGCCTTCCATGACGTATTTGACGGAGAACGATGAGGACCGGATGGGGCAATCCAGCTCCCTGAACAGGGAATACACCATTGTATTCTCATGTGCATGCGTAATCGCTTCTCCCACAGTATGTTGATCAATGACACGAAACATTAGCCGCCGGTTAAAGCACCAAGATAGGGCAGGGAGAAGATAGGGAAGGTTAAAGTGTGATGAACGGGAGGAAAATGCGGCAATGTGGCAATTGACGCTTCGCGAGGCATTGGGCACTAGGCATTAGGCACTGCGCAGAACCACCCGGAGTAACTGCCGACGCGCGGCAATGCCCAATCCCTCCTATTGCCCATTGCCAAATGCCCAATGCCTCTAACAAAAAGTCCCGCATAAAAATGCGGGACGACCAAACTCTAACTGTGTTCCCTCCCCGGCAGGCGAGCCGAAAGAGAGAAATTCTTAAATACTGTTATAGGTATATTCCTGTTTGTTGAAATGGTAACCCATATCATTTGATGTCATAACATTAAATTTCTTGCTCTCGCCATTGCCGCATTGCCACATTGCCTCATTGCATATTCATCCCACCCTGCATGCCCTCAGCCTCACCTTTCATATTCTTACGCTTAAACAAACTCATATCCATTTTACCGAACCTATAGCTGAAGGTCATGCGGACCATGGGATTATCCGGATATCGTATCGCTTCCCTGTTGTAAAATTCACTGTAGGTAAACTGGTGGTTGATCCTCGTACGGAAGATATCATTCACCGCCAACGTTACCGATGCTGCATTGTTCTTCAGGAAATTCTTTTTCACCGCCAGGTCAAACCCATAGTTCGCCTTGATAAATCCTTGCGCATTGCTTTGTGCACCGCCGCCCATGGGTGGACCAAAGCCGCCACCACCCTGATTTACAGGCGTATTGGTTTTGGATTGGTAGGTTCCTGAGAACTGAATGGAAAACTCTTTCGGAAGTTTGAAGTTGGAATTAAATTTTGCAAACCAGCTCCACAATGCTTCTGTACTCACACCCTGATTCTCCGCATTTATCTTTGAATTATAAATGTTGACGTTCGTATTCATATCCCACCATTTGTTGAACGTATGCTGGTTCGTCAGTTCAAGTCCGGCCATATAAGATGAATTCGCATTCTCATATGTGGTCACCGGATGTGTATTTCCATTGCTCAACTGCACAGTATCCAGGATCGTGGTGATCAGGTTATCGGTATGTTTATAATAGACCGATGCCATGAAGGTGTTGTTGCCTTTATATGTTTTCAGATAAGCTGCCTCAAAAGAGTAGGTGAACTCTGGCTGCAGTGCTGGATTGCCCCTCGTCCAGTTGGTTTGGTTGGATGAATCGATGAAAGGCATCTGCTGCAGGAAGAATGGGCGGTTGACCCTGCGCGTTACACTAAACTGCAACTCCTGGTTATTCTTCAGTTTCTGGCTCAGGAACAAAGATGGGAAAAGACTCAGCGGATAATTGTTTGAAAATTCTTCGCCGGTCTCTGTCATCTCGGCACTATAGTCTGAGCTTTCAGCACGGAGGCCAAGCTTATACCCAAAAGTCTTTATAGAACCCTGGTAGCTGAAATAAGCTGCATACACATTGTCTTTATTCGTATAGTTGGATGCAGAGTTCGGCACTTTTATGAATGAACCAGAGAAATCGCTGAAATAGTTTTCCTGGTTATTGGTCATGTTGCGCAACTGTGCCCGCAGACCCGCCTCAATCTTTCCATTGTTCTTCAAGGGACGCACATAATCGGTCTGAATAGTTGTGAAACGGTTGTTGCCATCGCCGAGTGTGCGCTGATGTTGCTCTCCAGTCAACGCAGTACCTTTGGCACCGTACACATAGGTGTCATAATTGATCACGCTATTATTGTTAGCGCTAAACATATTGATATCGGCCGTTAACTCTTCACCTTTGCGGGGAAAAAGATATTTATATCCTGCAGTAAAGCCGGTTGCATTGAATTCGCGGTTGGTGTTAGTGGTTCTTTCGCTATAACTTTTATACGTGCCATCGGAAAAAGAACTATCGGACCACATGAACTCCGTAGGCTTCATCTGTCCGCGGACCCTGATCAGGCCCACAGAAAAAGTAGAGCGGTCTGAGGCGAAATAGTCCATCCCGATCTTACCAAAGATAAACCCGCCGGCATTCTTGGTATTGCTGTACTGATCCACCAGCAGGCTGGGGTTGTAGAGCAAATCTTCCATATGCGTTTCGCTGGTTGGGCGCATGCGCATCTGGTTGCCGAATGCATTCACGGAAAAATTAAATTTATCCTGGCGCAGGTTGAAACCACCGCCGCCGTTAAGCGCACCACGCCTGTCTACACCGGCCATGACATTGCCATTGTATCCGGACTTTTTATTTTTTTTAAGGATGATATTCAGGATACCCGCATTACCACCAGACGCATCATATTTCGCAGACGGATTGGTCATTACTTCCACACTCTCAATGGCATCGGCAGGAATCTGGTCGAGGCTCAAGGTTGAAGGCCTTCCATCCACAAAAATCTGTGGCGATGCATTGCGAAGGGTTACGTTTCCATCGATATCCACATTCACGGATGGCACGTTCTTCATGACGTCAACCGCAGTACCGCCGGTGCTCACGATGTTCTTCTCCACGTTGAATACTTTTTTATCGATGTCCATCTTCATGGCAGGCTTCCTACCCACGATGTTGATGGTACTGAGTTCAGTTGCCTGAATATTCATCGATATCTTTCCTAGATCCTTCTCCACATCCGGCATCGTTCCCGGTTTCATTTGCTTGGGATCCATGATGGAAAATTGCTTCTCGTAAGGAGCGTAACCTGTGGCGCTGATCTTCAGGGTCAGCTGGCCCATGATGGGAAGGTCTTCAAAGCGGAAGGATCCGGCCGACTTTGTAGACGCGGCCTTCAGCATGATCTGTTTAAATTTCTTAGTAGCAGTATCCATTTTGCTGCCCATCAGGATCACCGATGCATCCTGGATTGGCTTACCGGCCGAGTCGACCACCTTACCAAATACGATTCCGATAGAAGGAGGCGCCTGCATCCCCTTACCTTGTGCTGGAGGCATTCCGCCGCCGGGGAACTGGGCGAAACCAGTAAGGCTGAGTACCAGGGCCGTAAGAAGTATAATCGCTTGTTTCATGATTGCTGTTTGACGATACAAAAGAAATCAATGATTAGGCGTTGTTTTTCTTAATGAGACGAACGGGAGGTTTTCTGCGACGAAGCCATGATTGTGAAGGGAGAAGGTAAAGGGAGAAGTGCGAAGACTGCCGCCAATCTTCGCACTTCTCCCTTTATCTTCTACCTTACTGTGCAGACTTAGTCAATTCCTCAACCGCCTCGCGATAGAGATCCCCAACCGGCAGTTCATGTTCACCGATGAAGACACTGCTTTTCTTCACTGCAGTGATGGCGTCTTTGGAAACGATGTATGACTTATGGATGCGGATGAATCCGGAGCCAGGCAGCTCCTCTTCTATAGCTTTCATGCTCATCCTGGTGATCAGTGCGCTCTTCTGGTTGCGAAGATGAATTTTCAAATAGTCCTTCAACGATTCAATAAAAATGATATCACTGAACTCAACTTTCACCAATTTATAATCCGCATTCACGAATATGTATCTATTGCCTTCCCCTAAACTCTTCCCCTTAGGCTCATTCTTCAATCGAAACAGTTCCATCGCCTTATTACATGCCTTCAAAAATCTGTCCATCGATACCGGCTTGAGCAGATAGTCAACCACATTCAGATTGTAACTTTCCAAAGCATATTTTTCATATGCCGTTACAAGAATGTACATCGGTTTTTTGGGCAGACTGTTGATGAACTGTAAGCCAGTGATGCCGGGCATTTGTATATCGATGAAAACAAGATCCACATCATCGGTCTGCAGAAATTGCATGGCCTGCATGGGGCTATTAAAACCCTTGACCAGTTCCAGGTAAGGAACCTGGGAGATATTGTCTTCCAGCAGTTCCAGTGCGAGCGGTTCGTCATCAATGGCTATGCATCGGAGTTTCATGCGAGGTCTATTTGCAGATAGACATTAAAGATACCATTTGCTGAATGGATATCGAGGGTATGTTTCTGCGGATACAGCAGGTTCAATCTTCTTCGCACATTGTTCAGGCCGATACCGGAAGCACTGTCTCTCACTTCTGCACTGTTCTCTACAAATCGATTCTCTACTTTGAAATGCAGCTTCCCATCGGACAAATACATTTGTATTTCGATGTACGGATCTTCAATCATTCCCACTCCATGTTTGAATGCGTTTTCAACAAAGGGGATGAGCAACATCGGCTCAATCTCATGGGGAATATCGAGGTCTTTCACTACGGTAGTGATGCGCACTGCATTGCCAAAACGTTGTTTTTGGAGATCGATGTAATTCTCCAGGTATTCAACTTCCCGCTGCAGCGTTACACGGTCCTCAGTCTCATATAACATATACCGCATCAGCTGGGAAAGCTTGATCAGCGAGGGTTCCAGCAGATCGCTCTTCTTTCGAGCGAGGGCCACCATGTTGTTGAGCACGTTGAACATGAAATGCGGACTCACCTGGGAACGTAGTAAAGAAAGTTCGGTCTTGAGGTTTTCGTTTACCTTCTCACGCTCTAACCGATCACCATTCACACGGTCCAGGATCAAACGGTAGGTGGTAGACACCACCATAAACACAAGAGTGGGAACTATCGCATAAATGAGGGCATTGCGCAAATTGAAAGGTTGGTTCCTGAATCCATCCAGTACATAGGTAAAATAGAACCAGCTAAATGCCACCCACATGAGGATGAACCCAACCACAGATGCAATGTATCGCCACCATTTTCTTTGAAATGCCAGCTTAGGCAAGAGCAGATGAGAATGCACATAAAAGAAAGCAACCCAAACAACCCTGAATACATAGCCAAGGATCTCGAAACCCGTTTTGTTCTTCTCTACCGTCTGCGCATCAGGCACAGGATTTCTATCAGGTTTGAGCAGTTCTGGCAATGTAAATACCAATACCCACGTGATTGCATGGGCGAACACTACCAACCATTTTCTGTAGGCCTTCTTCTCGGGCATGTTACAAATTAACGCAGGGATTCCGGATTTATGGGTGGCGATGAGACAAAACAGGGAAATTCTGCGACCAATGGGTTGGTACGCACGTCGTGCTGAGAAGGGAGAAGATAAAGAGAGAAGTGCGAAGGCCTTCCAACTTCCACCTTCCAACTTTCTTGAACTGCCTTAATAATTGTAATTATCTTACAACCGTATGGAACCCGGACAATTGGAAAAAGCGATTCCCGTTCTTCCCTCACAAGACATTGCGAAAGACGAAGCCTGGTACAAAGAGAAGCTTGGTATGCAGACTTATTTCGCCGATAGTATGTACGCCGTGATGTATCGGGATAACATCGTTATACATCTTCAATGGCATGCCGATACACCGGAAGATCCTTTGTTGGGAGGTTCGGTAGTACGATTTCTTACAAAAGATATTCAGTCAATCTTCAGGGAGATGATACAACGGGGAACCGTAACCGAAGATGCCCTTCGGGAGAACACTCCCTGGGGCACGAATGAATTTGGCGTGTTTGATCTGAACAGCAATCTGATCTTTATCATTCAAGATATCTAGATCAGCTCAACACTTCGCACCAAACTTCGCACTACTCCCTTTATCTTCTCCCTTTATTTTCTCCCTTTCTTCAGACAGGACATCGTCCACACCGCCGCCAACGCGTCCACTACACCAAAGATGATCAGCTGCCAGGGTCCAATGCCAGAGGCCCACAGTGCGGCAAAGGCAACTAACACAAAAATGCGGACATAGGTGGAAGTGACGGCAAACTCTTCGCTGCCGGCGGCGCCCATGCGATGATAGTATACGGCAAGACAAGCTACGAGTATACCCGCCACACGGATCCAGGCTTCGTTTGTCTCTGGTACCTGCAGGGTATTGAGCATTAGATTGGGGGCGAAAACTAGCGTTGCGGCTACAACGTATAAATAATAGCCAAAGTACTGAACGGTTTTTGGAGCAGTCATGTTGCGGGGTTTTAGGTAAGATAGCTATTTTAGGTCGCAGGACGCGCAGGTCGCAGAGTTCGCAGGATGACATTGCGACCTTGCGACCTGCGACCTAATGCTTATTATATTTGCCCGATGAAGTTTCGCCTCAGCCTTCTGCTACTGTTGTTATTCCATTTCACAAACGCGCAGGTCGTGAATATTGAAGCACGCAGGCTCCACACGGATTCTATCCGGTTTGTGGGGGATTTCAATCTTGCGCTTTTGCTAAACAGCACCAATGGTAAATCCATCACCACCATCCGCGGAAACATCATTGCGCAATGGAAAAGCAAGAACTACAAACATCTTGTATTGGCGTCTGCGAACTATGACCTCGCGAAAGCGGAAGAGGAAAGTTTCGTGAATAATTTTTACATCCACTTCAGGTACAATTATAAAATCAATCCATGGATGCGATGGGAGGCTTTTGAACAAACGCAGACTAATGAACCACTGGGCCTGCAGTTTCGGCAGTTGGTGGGTACCGGTCCTCGGTTCAAGATCAAATTGAATAAAGATGCCGATGTATTTCTAGGCACGGCATATATGTTTGAATATGAAAAAACAATTCCGCCAACCGTGCAGATCTTACAGCTGCACAGATGGAGCAACTACAGTTCACTGAGTATTCATGTACCCAAGCTCAATGGCTCCATCATCAGCACGATCTACTACCAGCCCGTCTTTAACGATTTCTCCGATTTCAGGATCATGAATGATACGCGGGTTGATTTCAACCTCACAGCCAAGTGGCGCGTGTATACGAGATTTTCTTATTTGTTCGATAGCCAACCGCCGCCGAATATCAGAAAGACAGCGTTGAATTTTGAGCAAGGATTTGGGTTCTCGATTCGCTGATTAAAGAAAGTAAGAAGATAAAGGGAGAAGTACGAAGTCGGAGACCTCTGCAACCTGCAACCCACAACCTGCAACCTGGTAGCAAGTTCAGTTTCGAATAACAGGCGATAACTGCCTTACATCTACTTCCTGATTTGTCCATGAATGATCATCCTGTTCATTCTCTACCATAAACCGGTTGCTGCGGAAAAAGTACTCCGTCAATACAAAACCATGTTTAGCGGGCATCCATGCATTGGGATTGCTGAGACCAACCAGGGTCACTCCGGAGATCTTACCTGTTTTAGGATCCGGGACTAAATCGCGGATCACATAGGTTTCACCATACTTCGGTACACCTTGTAAACGCTTGAGTACTTCAATCGGAAACTGGGCATCAATACAGATCACGCGGGTTCCTGGTCTCATGAGAATTGGATTTAGGTTTATCAGCGACTTACTATAAACGTAAATTTTCCAACTATAGTATACTGACTGTCAAAGCTTGAGGTTGGCGGCTGTTATCTCAAGATTTCTTTCGGTAGCCAGCAACATTTGGTCCAGCGTCTGGTGTTCTGTGTTGATACTCAGCAGTTGATCAAAAAATGGTTGAAGCTGCTCCCGGTCTGAGATCCGACCTGCCAAACCGATGATCGGCACCCCGGCCGCCCGGGCCATGATCGCAACCCCATAGGGACCCTTCCCCTGAAGCGTTTGCGCATCCAGACTGCCCTCACCTGTGATCACGAGATCAGCTGCCTTCAGTGCTGAAGCAAATCCGGTGCTGTTAAGAAAATAACCTGTGCCCTCCACCAAACGGGCATGCATAAACGAATACAAACCGGAAGCAGCACCGCCCGCGGCACCACTATGCATCAGTTTTCGGATATGCCTGCCCGTTAGCACCTCCGTTTTGTCAGCAAGTCTAGTAAGCCCTGATTCCAGCACCTGCATCATCGCCGGCGTTGCACCTTTTTGTGCGCCAAATACTGCAGTGGCCCCTTCATCCCCCAGCAAGGGATTCCGCACATCACAAAGCACATCGATTTCGCAGGAGGCTATGCGGGCATCTAAGCCAGACATATCGATCATAAACAGCTGATGCAGATCCGCAGGGTATTTGATCTCCTTACCCACATCGTCCCAAAATTTCATACCCAGCGCCCTGAGGATGCCCATGCCGCCATCATTGGTGGCTGTACCACCAACACCGATGATGATTTTACGCACGCCTTTGCTGATTGCATCTTTGATCAGCATTCCCGTACCAAAACTGTGCGCATGCAAAGGGTCCCGCTCCTCAGGCTTCAATAATGTTATGCCAGATGCCGCTGCCATATCCATGATGGCGGTCTTCCCATCAACGTTTAGGTAATAGGTTGCCTGCATACTTCGTTCCAGCGGATCCATCGCGGCAACACGTACCACCGACCCGCCCAAATGTTGGTGAAGTAAGTTTGAAGTGCCGTCACCGCCATCAGCAATCGGGAACAATACACATTGGTGATGCGGGTTTTTTTGAAGGATCCCGCGTGCAATGGCCCTGGCCGCAAGATCTGCCGCCAGCGCATGTTTGAAGTGATTTGGTGCAATGAGAATACGCATCAGTAGGATGGGATTATCCAGGTGAACACAAAGGTTTGAAGGACCGTCAGTATAGAAATGATGATGAGCAAAATAAAACTATGCTTCATGGTGAACCGAAAAAGATCGCTCTCCTTCCCTACAAGATTGCCGGCAGCTGCTGCTACGGCAATCGATTGCGGCGAGATCATCTTCCCCACTACCCCGCCGGAAATATTAGCGCCTACGGCGATGACTGGATCCATGCCGATGTGTTCAGCTGCCCTCGACTGCAATTTTCCAAACAAGGCATTAGAGGAAGTGTCTGATCCCGTGATGAAAACACCCAGCCAGCCCAGCCATGGAGAAAAGAACGGAAAGAGGGTACCCGTTTCCGTTAGTACATTGGCCAGTGTAAGGGAGAGCCCCGCATTGTTGAAGAGATAGGCGAAACCGAGAATGGTAGCGATGGTGATAATGGGTAAGGTCAGCTGTTTAAGTGTAGTGCGCAAAACCTCTCCCGCTTCGGTTATACGTATCCGTAATACAATCACAGATAAAATGCAGGCCATCAGCACGGCCGTACCCGCAGCGGCGGCAGGTGAGAACCGATACCATTGAGGGATCGGCTGCTGATCATCTGCACCAATAATCTGTTCATGCAAACCAGGGATGGCTATTTTAAGATCCAGCAGGGAAGTTAATAAGCGCTTCACCGGCGGCAGCCCCCAGAACAAAACCATCACGGTCAGGATCAAAAATGGCGATAAAGCTTTCACAACTTCCATAGGAGAATATCGGCTATACGCCTCCTTCCAACTTCCACCTTCCACCTTCCACCTTTCATCAGGTTTCCACACCCGCAAGAACAACACCAACGCAACAATTGATGCAATCGCAGCTAGTATATCCGGCAGGGTTGGACCGATATAGTTTGCGGTGAACCATTGCACCAGCGCAAAACTGCCGCCACTGACGAGCAGGGCCGGCCAGATGTCCACCGTTTTCTTCCAGCCACACATCAATAATACCAGATACCATGGTGTGATCAAACTCAACAGCGGCAGGGTTCTTCCAACCATTTGTGAGATGGCGAGTTCTGGTATGCCAGACACCTGGGAAGCCACGGTGATGGGTATGCCGATGGATCCAAATGCAACAGGCGCGGTGTTGGCGATGAGACAAATACCCGCTGCATAGAGTGGTTGAAAGCCCAGGCCCACCAGCATGGCAGCCGTGATGGCTACCGGCGTGCCGAAGCCGGCAGTGCCCTCGAGAAAAGCGCCAAAAGAAAAGGCGATGAGCAGTGCCTGGATACGCTGATCTTCCGTGATGCTTCCCATGTAATACCTGATCACATTGAACTGCCCTGCTTTAACGGTAAGATTATACAAAAACACAGCGGGTATGATGATCCAGCAGATTGGGAACAATCCATATGCGGCACCATGCATCACCGAAAATAGCGCCAACATCGCCGGCATTTTGTATACGGTAATAGCTATGATGATGGTGATTGCTGTGGCCATCCATGCAGCGTGATGGACTTTCATTCGCCGGATAATCATGGCCCAGAAAATAAATACGATGGGAATCACCGCAACTCCCGCTGATAAGAGCGGGTTGCCCAAGGGGTCAATATTCTGCGTCCAAGGCATTGGTCAAATTACGGCGATATCTTTCTTTGACCAACAAACAGCTAAGGGTAGGTTGCAGGATGAAGGTCGGAGGTTGAAGAGGGTCCGCAACTTCGGAACCTCTGCGAACTTGCGACCTACGACCTAATTATTCACTGCTTCCGGAATCTCAACCATCGCTTCTACAACAATAAACCGGTCTTCGCGAAAATGATATTCCATCATCACCATCCCACTCTTGCAGGGCATCCATGCACGCGGGTTTTCAAGACCTTCCAACGTAAGGCCTGGTCTTCGGTTTCCGAGTGGGTCCGGCACCAGATCACGGATCACATAGGTTTCTCCGTATTTCGGTGCGGCTTGTAATCTTGAAAATAGTGCTGGCTCAAATGCATCATCAATGCACATCACTGTTGTTCCTGGCTTCATTGGAACCCTTGTTTTAAAATTAAAGAATGACTGCCACTAGCTATTAGCTAATAGCTATTAGCGTACACCAGGATGATCAAAAATGGGGGAAAGGTATCAGGTGAGATTTGCTGTCTTACTTTTGGCCTTCGGCCCCCATCAATTGTCCACCGTTAGTTTCTTACCCGGTTGGCATCCTCCGTAGAGGAACTCTGGATGTACTGCAAATATAAACGAAGAATTGAAAAGTCTATTGTTTTAGTAGACTTTTTTCAAAGAATTTAGTTTCCCGTTGAAAACTCCACCAGGTAAGGCTTTAAGCGCACCTCATCTTCCTTGCGAAACGTATTGTCCACCACAAACTGGTATTTCTTCCCCGGTTCCAGCGTAACCTCTAAAGTGATGGATCGATGATCAGCGGACCACTCCCTTTTGGGATTCATCTTCGGGAAATGGGCCAATCCGAGGGGGCCCAGATCAATGCCCGTGTTGTAACCATTCAGCGGCTCGGAGAAAACAATTGTAATCTTCATCACCCCAGGCTTAACATCGGCAGTCCCATTTGCAAAGGGCTGGATGCTGATCACCGTTGGTCTTTGCTTTTCATAATCCGCATACAATTCTGCAATAGGCTTGGGCAGGAGCTTCACCGTATCCACCAATCGCTCCACGGCAGCATCATCAGAAAAATCAATTTCGATGAGCGTCTTCACGGCAAGCTTCTTGTCTTTTGCCATCTTGTAATACCGTTCTGCAATTTCATAGCCGATGTAATAGCCAAGATCGCGCACCTTGAATTGATTGGGATTCTCACTCCAGAGCCAATGGTGGTGTCTCGACATAAGAAAGAGATCTTTCACGTACTGCGCTACAACTTCGTCTTGATGCGCTTTACCAAAATCGATGGCCGATGAATTTGATTTTTTGCCGGTAGCCATGCAGGATAAATATTCAGCAATGCCTTCACGAAGACAATCCGTCAGCAGGTTTCCCGGCGATTCTTTCTGCTGCGTGTGAATGTATTCATGTGTACACAAGAGGCCAAGATGATCCCAGGGCTTGTACTCCGAAAAGAAGTTCTGCATTGAAACAGGTAGTTCAGTGGTGACAACCTTTGCCCCCGCAAGCGAATACTCCGAACCAATCAAGACCATCTTGCCATCCGTGGTTCCGCCCGTACGGAAAGCACCCACAGAAAAATAGATCGGCACGGCTTCAAGATCGGGATAGATCTTTTTCAGTTTCTTAATATCCTTTTCGATGGCAGGAAGTTGTTGCTGGAGATTAAGCATCGGCGCACGCATAGACGCCCAGAACTGCGGCCTGTTGCGAATATTCTGCACATACTCGCCCACGGAATAATTGCGCAAACGGATCAGGCTTTTCAATCCCTCAGATGCAGGATCCAGATAGTACCTCTGCAAAAGACTGGCTTGTTTGGCACTGTCCTTTTCTTGAATGATTTGATCGTAAGCGTTCCAGTACTGTTGAATATCGGTGGTATAGAACTGTTGTGAAAATTTTTGTGCACTGCCGTTCAGGAAAAATCCCATCGATAAAAAAAACAAAAAGGCTTTCTGCATAGCCGCTAAAGTATAACAATGCAGGTATGCATCGGTGTTAGGGTTTACTTAAATGCTTGCCTACCCAAAGGTTTAACATTCCGGAAAATATGGATCGATGGTGTGTTTTTTATTTGCAACATTGTTGCAATTTATTAGCTTTGGGGGATGGACCAGGATATACGCCCCTCGATGACTGCTGCCCGGAAACTGCCAGACGCCCTCGGCATGCTGAGTTCCGGCCTCTGCTTGCTGCACTGTCTTGGCGCTCCACTCCTGCTCACGCTTGGGTTGGAGTTTTTCACGGCAGAATGGCTGAAATACCCGTTCCTGCTGCTTTCCATGGTGGCCGTCTACTTTGCCGGAAAGCGATGCAGACATGGCATCGGCTCGGTGATGTGGGTCAGCTTCGCCGTGCTTTTCTTCGCAACGCTATTCATGGAAGAGTATCCCTGGCTGCACTATGTTGCCTATCTCGCCTCAGCGGCGATGATCGCTTGCCATGCCCTCAACCTCATACAACATCGTTCAACAACAAACCATGACTAAAAAACTTCCCGTAACCGTGCTCAGTGGATTCTTGGGTGCCGGAAAAACCACCTTGCTCAACCACATTCTTCACAACAAAGAGAATCTTCGGGTAGCCGTGATCGTTAATGACATGAGTGAGGTGAATATCGATGCGCAGCTGGTGGAACGCGAGAACGTACTTTCGCACACCGAAGAAAAGCTGGTGGAGATGAGCAATGGCTGTATCTGCTGCACCTTGCGCGAAGACCTGATGGTGGAAGTGGAGAAGCTCGCTAAAGAGAACCGCTTCGACTATATCCTGATCGAAAGTTCCGGGATCTCCGAGCCCGTACCCGTAGCACAAACCTTCAGTTTTGTGGATGAAGAAAAAGGAATCGATCTTTCCCGCTTCAGTTATATCGATGCCATGATCACCGTGGTGGATTGCTTCAATTTCTTCCGCGACTTCTCCAGCATTGAGCAACTGAAAGACAGGGAACTAACAAACATCGATGGCGATGAACGCACCATCGTCAACCTCCTCACGGACCAGGTTGAATTTGCCAACATCATCATACTGAACAAGACCGATCTCGTAACGCCGCAAACCCTCGGGCTCCTGGAAGCCGCGATCAAAAAACTCAATCCCGCCGCGCGCATCATCCGCAGCAGCTTCTCCAAAGTGCCCGTGGCTTCATTGCTGAACACGGGCCTCTTCAATATGGAAGAAGCCGAATCCTCCGCTGGCTGGCAGAAAGAACTGGAAGGCGAACACACACCCGAGACCGAAGAGTACGGCATCAGTTCATTTGTATTCCGCAGCCACAAGCCTTTTCATCCCGAGCGGTTCTGGCGCTACCTCAACCACGACTACCCCGCCGGTGTGATCCGCGCGAAGGGCCTGTTCTGGCTGGCCTCCCGCCCCAATGATGCGATGAACTTCAGCCAGGCCGGCGGTTCCTCGCGCCTCGACAAAGCCGGTGTATGGTGGGCCTCCATGCCCTACGGCGACCGCATCCGCTACCGGGCGTTTGTGGACAACAAAGACTACATCGAAAGCCGATGGGATAAGCATTTCGGGGATAGGCTCAACGAGCTTGTATTCATCGGCCAGGACATGGACAAAGACGCCATGATTCGTGACCTTCATGCGTGCCAGCTTACTGAAGCAGAGATCTCACTGCTGCCAGACCGAATTAAATTCAAGGATCCGTTTCCGGTGTAAAAAAGTCATCGCGCCGCTGCTTTTTTCTTTCGCATTGTTCTCTCGCAAGGAGGGTTTAGGAACACAGACAATTAGCAATTAAAACGGAGTAGAATCTCTGACAAAACAACCTTAGATTCTTTTTTGCTGCGCTCGTTTTTCCAATACACAACAAAATTTACTCGGGCCTCAACGGGATTATAGTTTTTGGACAGGTAGGTTCTAATCTTTGAATTGAAAGCTTGAGAGAATTTCAGCAATAACTCTTGCTTTGCATTCCCCAACCCCTCCGGCAAAATAGTCAATCTGTCCCCAGGTGATAAGTCCTTCATCCGGTGTTGCACATACTCAAAGTATCCCAATTGTACATCGTGCAGTGTGAGGCAAATGGCTATCTGCCTGGGTTCCGGATAGTCGTTGCCGTCTTTGTTATAGAAGAGATCGTCAAACCTAAAAGGCTGCAAATAGGTCCCAGTGTAGTGGATTTGCAAAGCGGTTTTCGCCCTTGTTACAGCTACGTAGAACTGTCTTTTGGCTTCATTAGTGTCAGGGGAGAATCTGTCCAATAGCAGGAAAACATTATCGAATTCCTTACCCTTGGCCTTGTGAATGGTGGAGACGAGGATGGTTTCAGAATCGTTGGTCGTGAAATCCTCGATCGTGGACTCAAAAAGAAATGCTTTCCAGTCGCTCTTGTACTTTCGCTGAGTATTGACTTCCTCAAAGCGACCTATAATAGAATTGGCTAGGTCTTTTTTATTGCTCCGGTTGATGATCTCGTTGGTTTGACGTTTGGCATCGTTCCAGACATCGTCCGGAATCAGGGGCGTATCTGCACCTTTTTCCAGCAGATCGGAGAATACCCGGAGCTCATAGAGATTGAGCAGGCTGAATCCATCGTTCGTCTGAATCAGTTTGGCGGGCAGGCCCTGTTCAAGGAGTATGCCAGTAAGTAATGCAGCCTCATCGTTGGTCTTGGTTAATACGCATGTGGAGCCGGTTAGTCCGGCGGATTGTATGGCTTCCGCAACAGGTGTCACCAAGTTGCCGCCCGAATACTCAGTGATCCGGATGCTGCCGTTTTCTTGCTGCTGGGCAAACCCAGGTTGGGATTTTAGTCGCTGCCGGATGGTGGCCGCCCAGGCATTGGCAAAGGCCACGATGTTCTGACGGCTCCGGTAATTGGTGGTGAGTTCGTACTTGGCTGCCTGGTTCTGGGTGATCAGCCGCTGCATGTAAGCGGAGTCGGAGTTTCTGAAACCATAGATATTCTGGTCGTCATCGCCCACCAGAATCACACGCATGTCCTCGTTCTTCTCCATTAGACTCTGCACCAGGCCAAATTCATCGTCATTCATATCCTGTGCCTCGTCTACCACCAGCACGGTCTTGGTAATGCGGGAACGTTCGATCTCACCGCTCTGGATCATCTGAATCGCTTTCTGCACAACATTCTGCGCTTCCGCGATGTTTCCGATTCGCCCCAGCAAATCAAAGCAATAAGAGTGAAAGGTCTTGATGTCAATAAAATGCGCTGCGTTGCCAATCAATTCCAGCAAACGCTTTTTGAATTCCGTGGCCGCCGCCCTGGAGAATGTGAGCATGAGCAACTGATCATGCTTCACGTCTTCCGCCAGCAGGAGTGAGGCGAGCTTATGCACCAGCACCCGGGTCTTGCCGCTGCCCGGACCGGCCGCCACTACGATGTGCTGGCTCTGGTTGTCCTTGATGATCTCCAGTTGCGCCGGAGAGAGTGCGCCGAAAAGCTTCATGAACTTCTCCGGTGTTAAGGTGCGGTTGATATCATCCTGCCGGCTGCCCGGGAAATATTTCGATAGAAAAGCATAATAGTTCAACCGGAAATAATCGTCCACGAATTCTAGTGCCTCATTATAGTTCCGGATCATCTTTTTGGCATATTCGCCTACGATATGGATCTGCTGGACTTTCTGCGCGTAAAATGCCTTCAGTTTTTCGTAATCGCTTTCCTTATACTGGATCCGGCTGTTTTTCTCAATACGGTCGATCGTGAGCTTATTGTAACTGACCAAGAACCCGCCTTCGATTTTCAGTGCCTCGATCCTCGAGAGATAGAAAAGGCTGTCTTCAATATCGTCCAGTGTCACAACCGTCTTGAACATACCTTGTTCATTCTCCATCATCTCCTTGAGTTCCTGTATCGAGAACTCAACAAGGACTTCCTCCCCGCTTTTCTCGTCAACAGGCAATTCGGTCGCTTTTTGGTGCAGATATTGGATGATCAGTCTAGCCCATTGGTGTCGGGTGGCAAGTTTTTCTGTGAAACTCGCCTTGTCTACCGTCAGGGCAATCTTCACATGGTTCTTGGAGTATTCCAGGTTCTGCCTTTTGATCCATTGCTTGATCGTCCAGAAATTCAGGATCGATTTGAGCCGGTTCAGCGAGCTGTCCTTAATCCCGCTCTGCAGAAAATGCTCCATGAATTCCTTCAGGTAGTATGACCCTTCTCCCTCTTCCAGGAGGGAGAGCAGTTGTTCTTCCTGTTTACGGAAGTTCTCCAATAGCGCGAGGGGTTTGTTTGCAGTGTCTGACCGCCTAATAAAGGCTGAAAGGTCCTTGGTATCGGCCAGGATCTTGGCATTCCGTAATAATTCGATGATGCGGATAACTTCCTCTTTGTTGATGCCGAGTTGATCCGAGATATAATCGACGCGCGATTCAGCATCTTCATCCGTTGATAAGCGTTTACTCTTGCTTGAGAAGAGTTTCTTGATGATTCGTGTTGCGGTCTTTCTTTGGGGCTCGGAGAATTGATCGGATTCCCTGATCCGATTGATAGCTTCCTGCGCCGTCTTGCTCAAGATGCTATTGGCGAAGAGCTGTGGGTTGTTCTGTCCGCGCTTAAGGTAGCCAGCATCTTCGAGTGCGGCGATAGCAGTTTTCACGCGGGTCTCCACATCCCGTATATTCTCGTCCCAACCTGCTTTTCGGGCAATTTCGAGTGCCGAGTTGGAGACCTTATCCCGATACTTCGTCATGTCTTTTATCGCACGCCAGACCTGGTTGATCTCTTTGATGCTCATCTTGGTTTGGTTGAGCATGATAAAGTGTTTATCAAGATCGTCTTCGTTGAATAGGACGTAGCAATCGGCCTGGATTTGTTCATCCCTGCCCGCTCTTCCAGCTTCCTGGACATAATTTTCCAGCGAGTCAGAGATATCATAGTGAATCACCGCACCCACATCGCTCTTATCCACCCCCATACCGAAGGCCGAAGTGGCCACCATGATATTGACCTCGCCCCGCATGAAGGCATCCTGGTTTTCGGATTTCTCCTCCTTGTCCATCTGGCCATGGTAGGGCTTTGCAGAGAAACCATCATCTGATAATCTTTCTGCTAGTTGGTATGCCCGCCGTGTGCGCGATACATACACGATGGTGGGGCAGTTCTTGGTTTCGATCAGATTCCGGAGCTGGTTGTATTTATCTTCTTCGCTGTCTTTGTGAAAGACCTGATAGTGCAGGTTGGTGCGAGAAGTATTGGCGCTGAAGACATTGAGGTCAAGGCCCAGTTTCTCCTTAAAATAGGCCCGGATATCTTCAATGACCTTCTGCTTGGCTGTGGCCGTAAAACAGGATACCGGTATGGGATACTCCAGGTTTTTCTTTTCCTGCAAAGTTTTGATGAAATCGCCGATATAGAGATAATCCACCCGGAAGTCCTGGCCCCAAGAGGAAAAGCAGTGCGCTTCATCAATCACGAAACGCGCGATCTTGCGCTTCAGCATGAGTCGCTCAATGGTCACGGACCGCAAAGACTCTGGCGAGATATACAGTATGCTGGCCAGTCCGCTTTCCACCCGCTCGATGGCCTTGCCTCGTTCGATAGGGTCGAGCAGACCGTTGATGGCCACCGCTTCGGTGATGCCCTTTTTTTCTAGATTGTCCACCTGGTCTTTCATCAGACTTTGGAGGGGTGAGATCACCACCGTCAGTGCCCGGGCATTCTCGCCGCTCATTAGGGCAGGTATCTGGAATGTGATCGATTTACCACCGCCCGTGGGAAAGACTGCCAGAAGACTCTGACCGCGGATCGCGGCATTGACCGCCTGTTCCTGCAGGGGCTCACCACCATAGTTCCGGAACCCATCGAACCCAAAATGCTTTTTCAGTGCAGGGAGCGGATCTAGCGACTGCTTACAGTAAGCGCACCCCTCTACACAGGGCGTATTCCGCGCTAGGAAAAGCAGACGTTCTACTGCGGGGTAGCTGCGCAGTACCCAAGGCGGGGTGATAGAATATCTGTCCTGGCTGTTCAGTAGGGCCAGGGCATAAGCCAGGGCGATGGGCGTGGTAGAGATGTGATACTCGACATCGAAGGCGCTGCAGATCAACCCATCGAAATGCTCCCGGATAAGTTTGGGCAGTTCCCCGGTGTGGGCCTTCGATTGGTAGTTTATGTATCTAAAAAAGTTTCTGAATGTCTTTTGCGGTGACAATAGTCCGTAGAGGATGTACTGGAATCGATTTTCCAGTTGGCGAAATGCGGCAATTTCATCGTCCAGTAGACGTGCTGCTTTGATGGCATCATTAACCGGGTTGTTCAGTTCATCCGTCTGCAATTTATCGTCCTTAACCAGAGCATGGTAAGGTTGTTTGGGGAAGAGTAGTGGTGAGAGCAGAAGGGTGTCAATTGCTCGGTCCTTGCCCCAATCCGGATCCCCAAAGTATCGCTGTAGGTAAGTGAGGTCGTGCGCCACAATATTGTGTCCACAGAGAAAATCCGCCTGTTGTACAAATTCCCCAAAATCCCTTGGAAGGTTTTTATGGAAGGTAGACCCACCTGGCAGGACCGCACCGATATCCAATATCTGCTTTTGGGCTGGGTTGGCTTCAATATCGAAATACGCGATGTTGGGCATTTCAACAGTGCAAATGTGTTAGGCTTTTGTAAAGTAACGAAGATAATGGGGGTAAACGTATGGATTGATGTGGTTTAGCCAGTCGTTGACCTAAATCGGATGGCAATATGTCGCAATGCGTTATCTGGTGCCATGGGCTCGTAGATGTCGATCCGGCACTAATCCCATCTCGTTGCTTCTTTAAGATCCACTGCCCTGAAGCGGAAGCTGGCGTAGCAGAGCTCCTTCAGCACATAGCCATTCTTCACACCGAACCATGCAGACCGGTTATCCAGTCCTTCAAGCGTTAGCCCGAGATACCCATCACCAAACGGACTGGGCTGGATGCTGCGGATGGTGTAGGTCTCTCCCGATTTGGGAAGTTTCATTGTCTTGAAGAGTTCTTCAGGGAAATCATCGTTGATACAGATGACGCGCGTTCCTGGTTTCATAACATTTGCTGGCTTATGTAAGGGGCACCAGCATGGTAATTGGCAATGGGTTCTCCCGTTTCCTGCGGGAGCGCATTCTTGACCACCTTATCAGCCATGGACAGGTTGGTGAGCTTTGCCGGCTACTCTTGATGCCCGAAAATTACTAATAGCTAATTGCTATTTATTGATCCAGGAACGAGAGGGGAAGATGTAGAGAAGGATTTGCTGTCAAACTTTTGGCCCCCGGCGCTCATCATTTTTCCACCGTTAGTCTGCGACCCGGTTGGCATCCCCGTACGGGGAACTCTGGATGTGGTGTAAAGATAAGAGTTTAAAGACTTTTCTTTGCAACAAACCATCTAAATCTTTATCGATCTCACATTCCCAGAGAACTATAACACGATATCCTAAACTCTTCAATTTACTTATGTTGGCAGTATCCCTCTTGACATTTGTATCCAATTTTTCCCTCCAAAAGACTACATTCCTTTTGGGGTATCTATTAAGTTGACAAAAATGATGATGCCAAAAACACCCATGAACAAATATTGCTATCTTATGCTTTGCAAACAAAAGATCTGGTTTTCCTGGAAGGCGTTTGCAATTAACTCGGTAGCGATACCCTTTTGCCCATATTGCCTTTCTAACTAACAATTCTGGGGTAGTATCCCTACTCTTTATTGAAGACATTATCCTGCTTCGACCCTCATCGCTACGCATAATAATTATTTCAAGAACTTAAAACTTCGTAAAGAGGTGTTCCCCTCATTATCATTCCATCTACACCAACCGTTTTGTATACACAATAGTGTTTATCAAGGGATTTAATCCTAGACACTAATCCTTCATCTGCATTTACAATACCTACCGATTTGATTTCTTTAACTGAAATATCAGGCACCTTATGTATAAACCATGTAGACAACGGTTGCTTATAGTCGATCTTACCATTAGAAAAATCACTCAGATATTGGGAAGAAAGTATTACTCCTACTCCAAACTCTCGTCCTTTCCTCAGCAAATCCTCTAGAACTTGAAAACCATAATCCATCACCAACTTTGCCTCATCAACAAGAACAAAACTGTCAATTTTCCTAAGAGAAGGCGAAGAACCCACATAAGGCTCTTTTTTAACCGACATCATATACTCCTGATATAGCTTTAAAAATACCACCATTACCAACTTCAACGAGTCAAGAGAACTAGCAATATCCCCTAGAGAAACAACAACTGACCTATCAAAAAACGAAGTAAAAGATGTAGTCTTTTTACTATCTGTTTCAAACAGTCCTTCAAGAATGAGGGCATTCATTATGGCAAGGGGTGCGTCCACCTGCTTTACCTTAGTTTGATAAATATCTCTTACGTCCAGCAACGTTGGGGATTCAAAATTCTCCCGATCAAAATCAATCCTATTTGAATATCCACGAAGATTGTAAGCCTCGACGATAGCATTTAGAAGTGTATCTTTCTGAACTGGTCCTATTCCTCCATATATTCGATTTAGAACATCTATAAAGAATCTTGCCCTGTTTAAGGGCGCATTTATCTCATCAGAATACTTTATATCAAATATGTTTAGAGGAATCCCAATTGGCTGCACAATTTTGGCATCTATTTTTTCGATGAACTTCATATCAAGTGTACCGACAGATCCATCATAATCTCGTTTTGTATCAAGTATCAAGAACTTCGGAGAACCTCCCCTATTCGCATCCGAACTGGTTGAAAGCTGATATACTAAGTTCTTCAAAAGCTGCGTCTTGCCTGTTCCCAAATCCCCGATTACTCCAATATTAAGCTGATTTACCTCCGTAGATCCTGGATTATAAAAGAGTTCCTTAGTTCCAATTGAATTCTTAAGTTTCCCAACGGGAACGTCAACCCCCTTCGGAAATAACTTAAGATACTCATCATAAGTTGTACTTTGATTCTCTATATCACTTAACTCCTCTTCTTCACTTTCGCTGTTACCTTCAGGAAGTGATGGATAATCTAACCTTACGTATGTACTTTCTGGAACTAACATCCAATTATCCTCAGGAAAAAGCTTATCACGAACTATATGAGCAATCTCATCCCTTCTAAAAAGCAGGTCCTGGCACAGCATCCAGTTGACGTATACTGAATCTTTATCAGCACAACTTTCTCCACTTGCTTCGGAATCTGCATTGATATAGATTAACTTTCCGATTGTCGGTAGCTGAACTTTCTCTCCATAGCTGCCAGAAAAAACTCGTTGAATAAGTTCGTAGCCTAATGAATAAACTTCGTGGAGTATGGATCTATCGGCTATCATGCTGCTCGAAATATGCAAGCCATACTCTAACATCCGACCCAGTATGCTTACTTCAGCTATGCGCCAAATCTCATACTTGTTTGCCAACTTAGATATTCTTCTCAAGAAGCCAATGAACTTAGTGGCCTGATCTAAATGCCGTCTCCAATCCTGATCAGTACCTGTCCTAAATTTCACTTCTAAAGGTGTGATCTTGATAGCATAATCCTCCTCCCACTTTCTATAAGCAAAAATCAAAAAATCCGGCCTAGATTTATCATCACCTTCTTCTCTTGGAATCCGTTCAATTACTTCTCGAAATGGGTCTATTGGTACTACAATACTGAGAACCTTAGAGTCTGCCAAATCCTGAATGATAGGAATAATACCAGAAAACATATCAACTCCTTGCAGTATACGCAATGCTACTAGATTGCCTACTTCTCCCCTAAACGCATTGCCTCCATATACCAGCTTCTTCAAAGAAGGCAATCCTTTGGCTATATACTCCAAAAGTAATTCCCTAACCAGTTCTCTTTGTTTATCGGGTTCTAATTCTCGATACGACTTAAATATCGTCAAATAACTCTCGAGACTTCTTCGAATAGCAGATGCATGTTTGCCTGCTTTAGGATGAGCCAGTAAAAAATAACCATTTTTGGTGTTAGATGTGTTGTTAAAGGATGGGAGGTCAAAATCCCAAAGATATAGTTCCTCATCCTTCGATGTCTTCGATAATAACGAAAAGGTCGCAGGTGTTAAGACAGAAGATGAAACAACAGAAAGATGAGAATTTCTAATTGCCTGCTGTAGGAGATCTACTCGAGCGGTAACGGCAATACATGTTTTAGACTCTTCTCCATAGGACTCCAAAATTTGCAGCACAGCGTCAAATGTTCTGTCAGTTTGCCGTATATAAGTTCCTGACGACAAAGTGCTCCTCTGCTCTTGCATTGGGATCTGATGCTGATCATTAATAACCTTAATCAATCTCTGCTTATACATCAACGGCCCAATACTCGGAGAGTCAGGGATCTCTGCAGACTCAATGCTTAGCTCGCTTACACCAACATTACATATAATTGACAGATCTGTTAAAGTTGTTTTCTGCCCACTGCTAAAATCATACCATGAAATATTCTTCCCAAGTGAAGAGAAGTGTTCATATAAAGCATACTCTTCAGGTTGCATTTGTTGCGGCCGCATATCATAAACCTCTAGCTTCTTCTTGCGCAGTGTACTCCAGGCAATATCCTCGAGATAATTGCGTCTATCCGCATCATCCAAGCTTTCAGAATCATTAACACTTTTTAACCACGATAATATGCCATCCTCTTCGTATCCGCTAGACTCCCCTTGAATGGTAACTCTCAGTTTGTCTTTACTCGCCATTATTCTGGATACATCTCGCAAACTTCTCTCAATTTGGGAACTGAAAAGTCCCTGATTTATCTCTTCGACTTTGAAACCTAGGACGGCCCAAAATTTATCAGAATTAGGAAACATTGCTACAGACGGATTCAAAAGAATCCCCCAATAGTCTGAATTATTTGTCAGTGAAACATAAGGAGCATAATAAAACATACCAGTGTTAGATTTCAATTGCATGTTGATTACATCTGGTACGATAGACGGGTCAAGAGCAGAGGCTGCAGGACAATACTTACACCATTCTTCATCATTATTCTTACTCTCCAGTAACATGGTCTGCGCACGAAACTGCCAATATAGCCGCAAAGGATGATAGGGAGAAACCAAAAGTCCTGTAATATCCTTTGAAGTTATAAGATCACTGCTCTTTGTTCTATCATTTACTATGGCGTGTATATCAAACCAAATAGCCAAGTTTCGACTCTTTTGCAACGCATTCAAAAACTCAAATAAATAATCCTCAAGAAGCGATTCAAATGTCCCGCCAATTCTTGTTAAGTCAACTTGCCTTATCAATAACGGCTCATTCTTCTTCACTGATCCTTCAAAACATATCTTATCAATAATCCGCTTTCGAATATCTATAAGTTTATCAGGAAACTCTATCGGCCCTTCACCAGGAAAACCACAAAATCTCGCAAGCTTGTAACCAAAATCAATAGGCTCATTCCTATTAATTCTTATAAACTCAGTCTGTTCAATATTCCTTACCCCAATACATATAGGATTACAAGATGTCTGTGCGTTTCTAATTATCCAATCCTCAAATTGATCGATGAATACATCACGTATACTTATGGTAACTGGAGTTATTGGCCTTCCAAGTAAATGTTCTTTTACAGCCTTCTGAAAATATGAATTAACCTTCTCAAATTGTTTCTGCTGAATGGAGAAAACTATCTCATGAACTAATTGCTTGTCTCCTATACTAGCATCTAAAATTAACCTACGCTCAGTCTCTTCAAAATCAATCCAAATCCTACTAACATATAAATCAACTTCTAGAGACTCAAGTTCACTATCTAACCTAAGTTCATAGTCTTCCCCTTTCTCCATGTCTGAAAGCCCTATCAATTTGGTTTGAGGCCCGCATAATACCTGCAATGTACATCTGCCTGGGGAAGTAAGGTCTATTGTCGACGTCCATATATCTCTATCACTATCATAAACAGGTGCGACCGAAGACCCGCCGTCTCTAACTAATACCACTAGTCCGGCTGTATAGTCCGCTAGATTAAGAGCTTTAACGATTTTTTTCCCTGCCGAACTTTTTATACTGATAGATATGGGCTGAACTTCACTAGTATACTCGTAGTCGAACCTTCCTTCACTAATTTGAGTACTATTCTCGCCTATTATCGCTTGCAAATCAGAATGTCTCTCCCAGTTCTCTATTTCAAGCCTAATCTTCCGATTCGAATTGTATATAACTTGTACATCTTGAACTTTATTAACAAGAGCCGGCAATTTGTCCACCAAACGTACACTAATTGTCTTCTCTTTCCCACCAAATTCACTCAGCGCCACATGCCAGAAATAAGTCGTCAAAACTTGCCAGTAACCTGGAACAATTCTATTATAAATGTTAGGACAAAAGAAGTAGCTAAGCACAGATTGTCTAATTTCATTGACCTCTATACTTCTCTCCTTTAGGTCAATAAATAAATCACTAAATGCCTTGCTATAGACTGAGGCCATGTCTACGCCATTACCTAACTCAATTCCAACTTCGCTAAGTTCACTACCTAAGACTTGTTGGATATGATCGTCTTCCCCAGTACCCAATGAATCAATAAACTTCAACACATGGTCTCTAAATCCCAGCAAACCAAGTTTAGATAGAATCATGTCTATCGAATTATTGCCACTTCGCCTAGATATGAATATCTTGCTATCCATTATTGATATCGCATCTTCCAACTTTTGACCTGAAATCCTAGGCAATCCCAATAAAAACCCAACCAACTCAACTGGGTTTACACCAGAATATTCGCGAGCAGTTGCAAGCCGCGAAACAAATTTCCATTGTACAACATGACCATCTACGTACTTTCTTCCAACTTGCTCGAGAAGACTTTGAACTGTCTTGAGAACGTCAACACTATCAATTATATCAGTAACAAGCAGTTCAAGCAATCGCTTCCCAAAATCTGACTTTACCCACAACCATTTGCCGCCACTTAGGCTACTAACATCAATCAAAGTACTCACATTCGAACGATCCAATGGAATATCTGAAAATATTATGATCTTTTTGACTCCGTAATTGTTTCGGAGGGAAAGGATATCTTCTTTTCTATTGACAACATGAATGTTCGCAGAAGAAACACCGTTTGCACTAGTTAGAACATATGCTGTATCCTCAACAATTGACATGGTCTTTAAACTCAAATAAACTTCTTGTTGAATGAAGTCCGGAACACTGCTAATGAGCAATCTATCACATTGATCTTCTCTGGAAGACAGGGCGTCGATAGCTTCTAGAATAAACTTACCAATTGAAGGCATTTCAAATTCTTTTTATCAAAAAAACGGATTGAGCACAACAACTCCTCTTTCGCCATCAGGGTTATCTCCAGTTAGTCCAAGATCAACCAGTGACTGACCGAATGATGTCTCCAACAATTTATCAGCATTTAACTTGAATCCAAGTTTGGCTAAGAAACTTACAATATCGCTAGCTGTACCATAGCCTGACGGTAACGCCAATGATACTAGTGTAATAACTGTCACCGGTCCAAAACTCATTAGCCATTTTGCATTTCGGGCAGACCCCTGCTTTTGACACCAATACCCCTGATCAAAACTTCTCTTCTCCATTTCTTCGGTAGTTTTCTGACCCAATGAATGCTTTAAATACTCAAATATATTATTGGAGAAGCCACTAGTCCCTTGATACAATTTTGTATTCCTCTGGTATATTGCCAATAGTTCATCAGAAACAATGTCCTTAGTAAACGACTCCTTGAGTTGTCCCCTTATGGCACAGATCCACTTACTAAGGCTCGCCATGCAATTAAAACTTGGAGGAGAAATATTATGATGCAAAAGAAAATAATGCAAAACATAATTAATACTAACTCTTGCAACAGAATACTCTGCACAAATATCTCTTAGTTGCGGATCCGATGGCATATCCAGAATCAAACTTTCAAAATCTTCAAACAGTTCCCTTGTCAAACTTTCAGAAGATACTTCCTTATCAGAAGACCAAATAATTGACCAAAGCTTAGAATTCAGCTTACACGTCCATACAACATGCATACCCATGCTTATTCTCAGAAGAGACTCAAAAACGGAAATCCATTGCCGTCTTGTTGTAACGCCTTTTAAAGCGCTTAGTTTGTCTAAACTTTGTGTCAGAACGCAAGCAGGGGAAGACTCGAAAGCCCTTGATGTCAATTTGTTAGAAAATCTGACATATACTTTCTCGTCCACCTCTCTTAAAGCCCATTTGAACTCATGACCAGCCTCCTCAAGCCCAGACAATAGCCTAGTAATGGTTCTGGCCCAAATATCATCAGCCTCAGAAACTGATAATAGCTCGAAGATCTTTCCCCAGGAATTCCTATAGCTCTCAAAAGACTGACAGGTTGAAGCAAGCATTCCCTTAAGATACTCTCCAGGAACCCATGATTTCTCGGTGAATCGCGAACTATTTGAGACGTAGGAAAATGCCGGGACGAGCGGATACAAATTCAAATAGTCTCTTGGATTTTTTTGTGAGCCCGCTGGCATTGGACTGCTCAAAATGGTCAAGATACTCTGAGTTATTCCATTGTTTGATTCAAAAGACGATAAGCGACTTTCAATGCTATCTCTAACTTTTGACCCAACTAAACTATTTCTTGTATAAATATCCTTTTCTGGAACATCCGATCCGACATTCCTTATCACCGAAGCCAAACATGTTTCTCCTTGTGCATACTCGGGAGCTGCTGGAAGTGAAAATACCGAATTCCGATATTCTTCCAAATAATTTCCGGCTTCTGATGGCTTTAGCTTGAACTTCTGAAACGTCATGTCCAAAGTTTAGAATTTTAGATCCTCAACATTTACTTTGTTTTCATTGGGAAAAACTATTGCAGATTCCTCATCAATTCTATGCACCATTACACCCTCCAAAAATGACCGCATTCTGTCGAATGTCGCGGTAATTTCCCTAGGCAATGTTCCTTTCTTTAGACCTTTTCTCAAGTCATAAATGGCATTGTACAACCTAAATGTGAAAGGTAAAACAATTGCTCTCTCGACATCTCTCTCTGACAGCAAAGTCAGTTTCAAATACAAAGACTTTGAAACAGGCTGCATGCAAGAATTATTGCGAACTGCATAGATCCTTATTGCATAACCAATCTCGCCGCGAAAGAAAATTTCACTCTCTTCCAAAGTGGGCTGACCAAAAGTGGTATTAAGGCCGGCAGAAAGCATTCCATGTCTCTGCGTCGTACCAAAAACTCTCTTAATTCCAAGAAGTCCTTCTATAGGTTCATAAAACTGTTTCAATGCCGATTCGTCTTGGGAGCTTAAATATTCCCCAACTCTTCTGGAATAGGGGGTGAGCCCTATAGAACCACCTAACTTTCGCTTAATGTAAACAGCAGTAATCCGTTTCAGCATTATTGAAAGTCTCTCAACTGTTGAGTTCACTCTAGCATCACTACTAGAACCTCTAATTTCATCAAGCTCTGTTTCCACTCTTACAAAAAATTTCAAAACCTCCTTGTCCAAAGAGCTTATTTGTTCAAATTCTTGAATTGTAGTACTCAAAATTGAAACAGAAGACTGCAAAGAGATGTCAATTATCCTAAACAAATCGCTGTCAGTATCATCAGTATCAATCATAGATGGATCCAGATTATCGCCGATGAAATCAACTAGCCTTGATAAGTCAGTCTTAGGAGCTCTAATCGGAGGATTTGTAAACAATTGGCAAAAAGCAAGCAGTCCTGAATAATTGCCTTTAGACTCGATGAACTTGAGCCACTTAGAATCAGCAACAATCTCATTTAGATCAGGCCATCTTCTAAAGAGTCTAAACTCAGATTGCATCATAGCAAGCTTGTAACACGCAACATATCCTTGAAATTTCTCTTGATAATCCCTAAATGTTTCTAGTGTTGTCACAACTCTATCCTCCGGATCTGCAACACTACTTCCGTCATAATACTCATCCTCAAATCCCAACATTATATATGAAGCAAATGCAAGTGCCTCTCTAAATGTCAGTCGGCGGTTTTCCAGTAGCTCATATGCCTCCATAATTTTTATAATACTATTTCCATCAGAAGTCTCCATGTGAAGCTTGTTGATAGCAAAAGGATTAAACTTCTCTTCCAATCCATTATGCCTCAAACTAACATTAAGTTTTTCCCAATTAAAATTTGCTATTACATTACTCAAAATCTGCTGAAAAGGACTCCTAGTATTATTTGATTGAAATAGGCTTGATAACTCCATTGGCCAAACTGCAGTCCATATCTTCGCTGATTTTAAATACGCCTCAAACGGCCAGCTATTATTCTGGGTTTCGTCCGATGATGAATTGACGCTAACTAAGATGGAAAAGAACTCTTTAACAGAATCATCTGACTTCTGCAATACATCGTGCAAGATTCCACGATTAATGCAGCAGACATATAGACACTCATCATCCAAAAGATCAGGTATGTCATTTAGCATTGAATCTGCAGAATCTAATTCTGGATAAGAGACAGATGCGTCAGGCACCAGTTTAACCCTTTTTATCATCCCAAAATCTGCACTAAATTCAATGGTTCGATTTCCTTTCTTAGCTTCAAACTCGAGCTTTTGGAAGTACTCATGCTCAACTTCCATCTTTGAAAACAATGATAAACACAAATACTCCAAAGCCTCTGTTTTACCGTTTCCAGGTCCCCCAACGAAGAATATTTTTGGCACCTTCATTAAGTCTCCAACGCAAATAATCTCAACTAATGAATCAATCATGATGATCAAGTCTGTCTTGATTGTCTCATCGGTTGGTTTACCCCTATCGGTAAATGGTATCTTTACTCCCCCACTTTTGTACCCATGCCAACTGAAAAGTTCCGTCAATTCTCTTTTCATAAACGATTGATATGATTAATAAAGTCTACTTAATGCCCTTGCAAGGCTACAACCAACTTCGTATGCTAGTAATGGAGGTACAGCATTTCCTACTTGGCTATATTGAGGCACTTCAAATGATCTATTTTTTCCTCCCGTTGTCGCTTTACTTTTGAAAACAAACCAATCGGGAAAGCTTTGTAAGCGCGCCATTTCCCTAACTGTAAGTGTTCTTAGTTGATCAATATCGTAGTGACAGACGTCATCAGGTATAGTTAATTGTGCTGGTGACGCCTCATCTTCTAAAAGTGCTCGCTGGCTATGCTTCCGAGTTCTAAAGGAAAGCGAATACGCTACTAACTCTCTCGAATTTTTCAATCTACGCAACTTGCCGTCCGGGAAATAAAACCTATACCCTTTAACAATTGAGAATATTCTCTCAACGGTCAAACTGGACTTGCCGGTAATGAAAAAGTCAGAAATATCCTGCTTGTTCTTCCCTACCAGATTTAAGACCTGATACAGACGAAATCTTGCCTTAACCACTTCTGAATGTCTTCTTTTTTCATGATTAACTAATACATCTTGATAATAATCTCGCTTCTTGAATATGTTATTCAATTTGGCAGGATATGTCTTCTTATTACCAGAGAAAACGGATCCATCTGGTAGACTCTTTATATCATCTATCGCCTCCGATGTGCTCACAAATAAATTCAGATCAGTCCGCAAATAGGGGAGTAACTCACCATTGAAGTAAATTTGATGTTGAGTTTCTTCAATGTTAAAAACAGAAACTTCTTCCGGACCGATATCTCGAAGCTCACGTGCAGAAGATTCTGCTACTTTGGAGTAGAATTTTTTACTTATTTGAAGAACCTTCTTAGTTGGCAGACTGAATTTGCTAGACTTCAATATTCGATCCGCCACGTCAGCCCTTACCCCTATCATTACAAATCTGGGTCTATTCTGTGGTATTGAAAAATATTTTGCATTCAACAACATACAAACAGGCATATACCCTTTAGTCGAAAACTCTTTTGCAACCTCAACATATGCATAAAAATAAGAACCGTCTTCTTTGAATGGATTCAAAATTCCTTTGACATTCTCTAATACAATTAACTTTGGCTTAATTATATCTGCCATCATAGCAAACCAGTATGGAAGCTGGTTCTTTTGATCATTTTTGACCCTCTTCCCAGCCATGCTAAATGACTGACAAGGAGGCCCACCAGAGAGAAGATCTATTTTTTGTTTCTGTAATGACGTGACGGCCTGTGAGTTTTGATTGAAATACTTAACTAACGTTTTAATATCCCCAACAATTAACTTCTTTTGAAAGTTTGTGTGACCATCTAAATCGGTATATGGGCCAGTATTGAAATCAAAAGGGTTCTCTCGGAGCCTTTTTATCACCTCTGATCTATGGTACTTCGAACTTAGCCATAAAACTTTTGATGAACCAGAACCTGCATTTCCCAAGGACTCTATATCCTCGCTTAAAATATTCTGCGCAAATGTATTGGCTGCCATTGGAGACAACTCATTTGCAAAAACCAAATCAAAGCCAGCAGACTCCAACCCTAATGACATACCTCCGCATCCTGCGAACAACTCTACATGACTAAACTTTCTCTTCATTTAATTATAAATCCAAAAAGATGTAAATAAAATTATTAGGAAGTGAAGTTACTTCGAATCCAAGTCAATACCATGTCTACACTTGTATATCCTTTCCGTTTAAGCAGGTCAACAATGTCTCTTCCTGTTAAAAATATAATAGGATGCCCATCAATTACAACTTCCTCATATGCCTGCTTTGCTACAAACGACGTTGTAACAAGAACCCCAAACTGTCTGTTTCTGATTCTTGATATTAATCTGGAAACCTCTCTTACACCGACTGAACTCTTTGAAAAATCATAACATTTCGCTTCCATTGCAAAGTCAACAAGTATGAAAGACTCCTCTGACCCTATTCTATATTTTCCTAATGCATCTCTTCCCCCATCTCGCCAAGGTCTCGTAACGTCAATTTCAACTACATTCGACAAAAACATACGTGTTATGTCCGCCGCGAAGAGCTCAAAATCATGGGGCCGAGGAGCAAAAAAGTCTAAAATGGCTTTAAGCATAGCCAGATCTTCATATGTTGATGGCAATTGTTCATGCCTGAGCCGAATTGGAAGACTGCGTTCCGAAATTAATGGGGTGTACTTGCCATTCCGTGCAAAATCTAAATAGGGTTTAGGGGTATTGTCAGTTAGAATCTTTCCGCTCTCAAGATCTGAAATCCATTCAGCCTTTACAGTTGGAATGTCAAGAATTGTAAAGATCGCTCTATAATTCTGAAACCTGTGGTTTGCATTGTATTTCCAGATTGCGGTCAAATCATCTGTTGAGCTATATCCAATTCCGCCTGGCACGGCAATACCCCGGAATATCACATCCCTTCCTTCATATCCTTTTCCGAAAACAAAAAAGGGCTTTATCTGGCTATACTCTTTTGAATGAAGGAGATCGAATGATCGTTGCAATATTAGGTTGCCTTTTCGTTCTGTATCATGAATATCAAGCCCTGCTTTTTTGTTGTCGCCGTTGTATGTGAATATTCCGTTATGAAAATCAATTGAGTCGGGCCAATCATAGTCATTAAAGCTGGAATAAAGAACTATGTAGGGGAAGCTAAAGTCTTTATAACTACCAGAGTATCGAAATCCAGCCTGATTCCCACATTTTAAGATCTTGCTTATAGGATCATCACCCGCATTTCCTCTTTTGCCTCCTTTAAATATCGTATCGATGTTTAGATCTACAACCGTTCTTTTACTTGTAAGTTGTGTAATGGTATTCTGACTTGTTAGCATACTATAAAGCTATTTCAAAACTTGACCCTTCTCCAACGAATTTCCATCCACCCAAACCCGCACTACTTTACCGCTGCCATCGCGCTCAAAATGGATGGGCTTGCCGGGCAGGTCGTCTTTGCGGTCAATGGTGAACTGGTCTGTGTTGGTGGTGGGCCTGATAAGGTTGGGACGCGCGCCGATGGGATCGTTGGCGGGCAGGGAGAACATCAGCAGCTTGCCCTTCCAGGGCATCACGGCTGTCTCAAAGCCCCACTCCACCTGTGGATCGTAAAGGCCGGTGTAGGGAGAGAGGTCGCGAGGGAGGGGATCGCGGGTGGAGGTGGCGTAAGCGTTCAGGATCTTGAAAATGCCATCGGAGAATTTGCCGGGAATGCCGTCCGGCGCATTGATGAACACTGCCACGCCAAAGCCCGTCTTTGTATCCAGCTGCACTATACTCTTATAGCCCGGGCAACTGCCGCCATGACCCACAATCATAGTACCCGCCCTGGACGTAACCACAAAACCGAGTCCGCGGTTGATGACGCCCTCGGGATCATACCACTGCACCCGCTGCATATCGCGCAGGGTAGAGGCCTTGAGGATCTCGGCCTTGCCCGTCTTCAACAAGCGGTTCTGCCACTGCAGGAATTTTGCCAGGTCCGCAACCGATGAAGTGAAGCCCGCCGCTGGCGTTACGCCATTTGCGGTAAAGAAGGGTAACAGGTGCCGCAGTCCCTGGCGGTTCACGCCACTGTAACCCTTCGCCAACTGGCTGCCGTACAGTTCCTTCGGCATCCTGGGCCTCGTGTTGCTGAGCTGCAATGGCTTCAGGATCTTCTCCTCCACGTATTGCTCATAAGGCATGCCAGACACCTTGGCCACAATCTGTCCCAGCAAGCTCATCCCGAGATTGCTGTACTGGTATTCCCTGGATGCAGGATAAAGGGTGCTCTGCTCACCCAGTTTATCATTGATCTCTTTCTCTGTAGGAAAGGTATACGGATTGGTCCAGTAGGGTTGCGCAGTTTCACGTGGCAAACCCGCAGAATGCGTGAGTAAGCCACGGATCGTAATCGGCACTGATTCAAATTCCTGCTTCACCTTGAAATGAGGCAGGTACATACTCACGGAATCGTCTAGCCGAAGTTTGCCCTGCTCCCATAATTGCATGATGGCAATAGATGTGAAGAGTTTCGAGATGGAACAGATGCTGCACAAACTCCCGTCCTTCATCGGCACCTTATTCTCCACATCGGCATAACCATATCCTTTGCTCCACACCAGCTGCTGGTCTTTAATAATGGCCACCGTAACACCAGGGAGCCGCTCATAGGCCAGCTGCGCTTCTATCCAGGTATCAATGACGGCAATGGGTTCTTTGTAGAGACTGTCTTGCGCTTGCGTGTTCAATGAAAAGAGACACAAGACCAGCACCAGATATTTGCCCATAGTGGTAAGTTTTAAATTTTCGATGGCCCATGTGACAAAATTAGGGTACCCATTCGCGGCGACCTCTCCAACCCGCAACCTCCAAACTGCAACCTATTTCTTATACTGTTTATCATGAAACTGATACCTCGCATCTTTCTGCGCTTTCACCGCCGCACTCTTCACATCAATCACCATCACGTCGGGATTGGGATCTTTGGGCACGGCCGCGGGCCATTTCGGTAAGTCCTTTCCATTGGGGTCACCAGTGATGATGAAGTTGGCGAAATAATTTTGCATGGTGGCGGATACCGTATAATCATCATCGGTCCAAGCAAACACATTGATCAAGGGCAGGTTACCCATTGCATACTCGATCTCGCAGGCATGCGGCGCACCAATGGGCTGCGGTGGCGGCGGACCACTTCGCTTACTCACGCCCCCGGCCAATCCATTCACCATCGATGCATCTTTCAACGGCGGCCTCAGCTTCGCATATAAGTATCGATACACTGGCTTGTTCGTCGTATTCCTCTGCAGGTCAAACCATTTCCAGGTGCTGTAAGAAATAAACCGGTCCGATGCCAGATCCGTGGCACTCCACTCAAGACTCGCAGCGTCTGAAGGATAGAGTTTCTCTACCTCTTGCCAGTCGTTCGGATACATCGACTTCAATTGCGCCACATAGTTTTCTGATGTCAGCGGCTTGCCCATCATCAATCCGCCCGCACCGGATTCCGCCGTGTTCCAACCCACCAGCAGCGGCACCTGCGCCTGCTGTCCTTTCTCATAGATCTCTGCAATGGATTTGATGTTCTTTGGAAAAACATATCCATCGATACTCACCCCAAAGGCCCAGGGATTATAATCCTGGTAGCGCTCAAATAATTCCGAGGCCGGCATATCCCGCATCGCAGCGAGGTTCTTGAAACCAAATTTTCTCTGGAACTCCACACCGGCCGCTTCGGCTTTATCCAATGGCTGTGCAGCGAGGCCCATATTCATACCTGCACCACTCTCCCCGATCGCACCATTCATCGAGAACCTGCTCTTGGGTGAGGCCATCAAAAAACTCACTGAAATAGATCCCGCACTCTCGCCGGCAATCGTCACCTTCCTCGGATCACCACCAAACTTCGCGATGTTCTCCTGCACCCAACCCAGCGCCGCGATCTGGTCCATCAAACCATAATTACCGGAACCTTTATAATCAGTCTCCTTGGATAAATCAGGATGCGAGAGAAAACCAAATATATTGAGCCGATAATTCACGGTCACTACCACGATTCCTTTCTTCGCCATACTCGCGCCATCATAACGGGGCTCAGAGCCATCCCCCGCCACATACCCGCCACCATAGAAATACACCAGCACGGGCAGGTTTTTTTTATTGTAGGTCGATGGGGACCAAACGTTGAGGTACAAACAGTCTTCACTGATGCCATCGGAACGGAACATCATGTCGCCGAAAATATTCGTCTGCACCGGCCTCGGTCCAAACTTCTTGGTTTGCTTCACGCCTTTCCAATCTTCCAGTGGCTGCGGCGCTTTCCAACGCAATGGGCCCACAGGCGGCTTGGCGAAAGGCACGCCCAGAAAGAGTTTCAGGCCCAGATTCATATCCTGGTAGCCTTCTATTACGCCGTTCTTGAGTGTTACCTGAACGGGCAGACCGTCTTGGGCTGCGCTCATATGTGTGAAGGATAAAGTGAGAAGGGTGAAGATAAAACGCATGGCTTTGTGTTGAGGTTTGAAGTTACTCATTTCAAGGGAGAAGGTAAAGGGAGAAGTGCGAAGACCAGCATAGAGATTGGAGGGAAATACAGTCTTGTAACGATGTAAATACTGAAACTTCTCACTGCGTTACGATTGAAATTTGAACTCCTAAAAATATGTACCGATTAATGTTTCCATAAATAGAAACTTTTTAATTACCTTTAATCGTCAATTTTGCAGTATTTCAAAACAGTATTTCTGGAGCGCGCATCTCTTTTTATCAGAGAACTTGATGAAAAAACATATAAGAAACTGCTTTATACGATTGAAAATGCCGAACAATCAAAGGATCCCAGGCATTTTAAAAAACTGAATGAATACATATGGGAATTCCGATTGAAATATCAGAAGATGCAGATACGCCTTTTAGCGTTTTGGGACAAGACTGATAGAGAGAAAACTCTCGTTGTTGTCACGCACGGTTTCATCAAGAAAAGCAGTAAGGTGCCAATTTCAAAAATTGAACAAGCATTGGTTTTGCGCGACCTGTATTTCGATATTAAAAAATAAAACTATGGTAAAGACTTCCATGAGAACGTACACCCTTGACGAAATGAAGGATAAATTGATTGGTAAAAGGGGAACCAAGGCCAGAGAAAAACACGAAATTGAATTGAGCAAGGGTGTGCTGGGTTCCTTGATCAGACAAACCCGCAAAGAAAGAAAGCTTACTCAGGAGCAGTTGGGTAAAAAGCTCGGTGTGCAAAAGGCCCAAATCTCAAAACTGGAAAACGGTGCAAGTAGCGCCACTATAGATACCATCCTCAAAGTATTCAACGCGTTGAAAGCAGATGTGTTCTTCAAAGTTCAACTCCGGAGTTAGTAGCTGCAATTGCTCGCGGATTAAACGCGAACTCCCCCTGCGACCTATGCGAACTGGGAACTGCGACCTAGTCTTCGCACTTCTCCCTTTATCTTCTCACTTTCAACCTTGTCCTGTTACAAACTTCTCTTTCTGATACCAAATATCATAGTTCACAGCGTACTTCGCTTCCACCTCTCTCCGCTTGATCTTCATCGTAGGTGTGAGCATATCGTTCTCAACGGTCCAGCTATCATCAAGCAAAATTACTTTGCCGATCTTCTCGTGTTGATCCAAGCCTTTGTTAATCTCGGTAATATGCCGCTCCAGTTCTGCCATCACCTGGCTGCGGTCCCGGTGCTTGCCATTCTCCGTCAAGGTGATCAACGCAATGGGTTGCGGGAGCGAGGCACCCGTTACGCAAGACATCTCCACATCTGAATGGCTGCCGATCTGCATCTCAATGGGTGCCGGCGCCACATATTTTCCTTTGCTGGTTTTGAATAATTCTTTCGTGCGGCCCGTAATGCGCAGGTATCCTTCAGCATCGATCTCCCCTCTGTCGCCCGTGCGGAGATAGCCATCCTCCGTAAATGCTTCTTTGGTGAGTTGCGGATCCTTGTAATATCCATCCATCAACGCCACATGCCAGATCTGCACTTCACCGTCTTCACCGAGTCTTGCTTTCACATGCGGCATGGGATGACCGGCCCATCCAAGTTTTGCCCTTTCCATGGTACTGCCGTGTGAGTAAGCGAAGTTCTCCGTCATCGCATAACCTTCTGCGATCTTGATGCCGAGCTTCCTGAACCAGGCCAGCAATTCCGGCGGCGTGGGTGCAGCGGATGTATACAAATGCACCGTATGTTCAAAGCCCAATCCTTTGCGCACTTTCTTTTTGATGAGTCCGGAAACGATGGGGATCGATAATAAAAGATTCAATTTTTTCTGCGGCAGCTTGCCAAGAATACCATCCTGGAATTTTTTCCAGATCCGATGTACACCCAGAAAAATCGTAGGCTTCACAAAACGGATGTTCTCCTGGAATTTTTCGATGGACTCTGTGAAGCTTACATCGCCGCCACTATACAACACACCCATCTCCACAAAAAATCGCTCCCCGATATGCGCTAGTGGCAAGTATGAAAAGAAACGTTCTGAAGTGTTCAATCCAACAAGTGCATTGGTGTGATAAGAAACGAAACTGAAATTGCTGATCTTATGCATCACGCCTTTCGGTGTGCCCGTAGAGCCTGAGGTGTAGATCAAGGTACCTGGCTCCGCACCATCACGCAGTGGATTGTCCTGGATAGGCTGGTGTTGTGAAATCAGTTTCTCCCAGTTCAAATATCCCTTCGGTCCGTAATAAGGATATGAAATCACAGGCACGCCTTCTGGCAAGCCATCTTTCATGCCTTCCCAATTATCTAGCTTACCCACAAACACCAGCGGCGCATCACTATGCTCCAGAATTTGACGCACACTTTGCGCGGTGAGGTTTGGATACAAGGGCACCGATACATGACCCGCCATCATAATGGCCAGATCACTCATAATCCAGTGCGCGCAGTTTTTAGAAATGATGGCGATGTTGCTGTGCAAAGGAAGTCGCATCGCTTTCAACGCAGCAGCCATCTTCCTGATCTCCTGACCGGCTTCTTTCCAGGTCCATGTATGCCAGACATCATTGATAGGCTGGCGGAGGAAGAGTTTATCCGGCGCGGACTGTTCCCAATGGTAAAGCATCTCCAGTGGGGAGGGCACTGAGGCATTGGGCATTGAGGCATAAGGGGCATTAGGGGGTTGGGACATTAGCGGAAGGTAAATATTTTCTTACCGACCGACAAAATACCAAGACGCAAACCTAAACCCTTACTGCATCAAATTATATAGCCGAGCTTACCCTATTGAGACACAACGGAAGCAAAGTATTTGGCCTTCAAAGCCTGGTCTGCTTTTCCTGCTTTGTCGTTATGCACCACGTAAATACTCATTTTCCCTTCAATGAAAAACCAAGCAGTGATCCTTGAGGTGCCGCCGGTTGGATTGGGTCTTTCCAATACCATCTCCCTGCCTTCAGACTGGCCTATTTTCTTGGGTTCCCGGCTCACCACCTTCGCGTCTTTGCCCATCTGCATCAGGAATCCCTGCTCCACCTGCTCCCAGAATTCAGGCTCCAGCATGGCTTCTGCGATGGCATCAGCAGTAAGATTATTAGCCTTCTCCAGATCGGTCACCATCGCGGTGAAATTTGCCGTACTGTCTGCCAGTCTAACCGCATAAGTAACGGCCGGGCCCAAATCCCTTTTCACGGGTTGTGCAGGAAAGGTCACCTGAATTTTTTCTGTCAATGTTTGTTTAACTTCTTGTGCCTTAACTGTGGCAGAAACTACAACAAACAAGCCTATCGTGTAGATCATCTTCCGAACCATCGTATATTATTTGCTTCGTTAGATGCAAACTAAGTACATGGTGTTACATCCCACAACACAATTGTGATGAGCGCAGGTTTGCGGTTGTAAATGCCATCATTGCCGTACCGTTATCATGCTGCTTTCACTATGTGCCGTCCTTTCCGGATTGTACATGCATGATAGGCTGGCATGCCCGTGCGAAAACTCCCCTTCTTTGGATACAATCATTTCATAGCGGATCATCGTTCTGCCAGCAGGAATCCTGGAAGCGAAGAACTGCATGGAAGCATCGCGCACGGATTGATAGTACGACAGATTGCTTTCCCACTGGTATCCACTGGTAAGTCCGGGCACATCGAAACTCGCCGCTCTCCTATCCTGAATCGTTACATATTGCAACAGCTTGCTGGTGAAGATCTCCAGTTCAACCCTAACGCGCTGGCCTACCCGAAGAATGGTCTTTGCTTCTACCAGTCGCCAGTTTTTGATACTGTCATCATAATAGAACAACTGCCTGTTCAGTTTCAGATCCTGCCGAACTGCAGTTGGTGCAGTGGAAGAAAGGTAATAGTAATTGATGCCGAGCTTTGTTGCCTGCAGAGCAGATACCGTCAGTGTTTCAGGGAAAGCCTGCACCTCTCGATAAGCGGAGAGCTTGCCAGAAAATAAATCGTTACTGACCTTCAGTCCATCAGCCTCCACGGTTACCGCCTGCATGGGATCCTTTGCATTACCGGCCAGTAGGCCCACTACTTGTGCCGTAGCCTTGGTACTGCCCCAGCTATGTTCCTTTCTATTCTGTAACAACCATTGCACAATACCCTGCTGCACTTCCCCGGCATAAGACGAATAAGAAAATGCTTCCGCTAACCTCGCTACGGTTTCCTCATGACTAATCGAGAGGTCCTCATCATCCGCAATCTCTTTCCATCGCATGCCGTTCTTCGGATCATTGACAGCCTGCTGGCGGAGCGATTCCAGCCTTTGCTGTGCCACTTTTGCATTGGGCGACCCCTCAGGATACCATTGCTTCAGCATGATGATGTATTCCGCTTCAGACATCAATGACTTCAGTCCATCTTTCAGGACCAACATAGAATCAGCCATGCGGCGCAGCAAACTGTCTGCCGGATAGGCCTTCAGGTGATAACCTCTCGCATCAACAATGGACCACAAGGAAAAGCGGTCTTTGTTGTACACCTGGGCATCCAGGTATTTGATCATCCTGCCCAGTAAGGTTTGCAATCTCTTTTGCTGCGCATCGTTCCCCAACTTCAGGCCTTGCACATTAAACCGGCCGATACTCTTTACAAGATAGGACGTGATATAATCATCCGCGTTCCCGCCTTTGAACCAGGGCATCGCACCACTGCCAAGTTGCATATCCTCCAGATGTGTCAGCAGTTCATTGATCTTTCCGATGGATGATGCCGTATCAAATAATCTGTAAAGTTCACGTTGTTGGTTGATGTTGTTCTTGTTCAGTGTAGACCAGGGTATGATGTATTCATTTAACTCCATCGGCAGTTCTTTTCCATCCGGTACAATTGCCCTCGACCAACTTTTTGCCAATGCGGTATCTGTGCGCATGAGTTGAAATGCCATGGCGTAGCCGTAGATCTTACTGAAGGTTTGTTCTGCGCAATCCCAGTTGTAATTCACGAGGCCGGGCAATGCGTAGATCATGGATGCCTTGGGTAGGGGATCGATGTAGTACCCGATGCCTAGCGGCGTCATGGCTGGTTCAGTTTTCATGGCGGGTAGCGTTTGCTTGCCCTCTTTCAATTCTACTACTTGGGTTGTTGAGAAAAAGAATTTGTTACTGAGGATGGGAAGGATCAATTCTTCGCCATCAGAAAATGTTGCCGTGGCATAACTCACCCTGACCTTTACCGGATTCAATTGACCTTCAGGAACATGGATGGAAAATGCACCTGATTGATTGGAGCCTTCCGCAACAGCAATTTTCTTTGTTGATTGATCCGTAAATGTTTTTGTGAGATCAACACCGGATACTGCATCTTCCACCACAATGCGAAGCGTGCCTTCTGTTTTTATGGTATCAAGGTTACTGATCCTGCTGCGAAGAATCATTTTGTCTCCCTGATATAAGAACCTGGGCATGGCAGGCTGAACCATTACAGGCAGCTGAGTAGTAATGGTTTTCTCCGCATAACCGAACTCTCCTTTCATGGTATGTGCCAGCAGCATCCATTTCCATGTGGTGAGGTTCTCGGGCATGGTGAATTCAATGTTGTAGTACCCTTTTCTGTCTGCATGGATCTGTGGATAGAAAAATGCTGTCTCCTGGAAATTTTTGCGGATCACCGGTGGGATTTCGAGAGCTTCAACAGCTCCAGCAGCAGGTATTTGCACTTTACCCGAGGTGCTGATCAAGACCACTCCATTGGCTCCTCTTGATCCGTAAATAGCGGTGGCATCTGCACCTTTCAATACCACAATATCCGCGAGTTGACTGGGATCAAGGGTTGATATATCTCCTGTGAAGAGGACACCATCGATCACATATAGGGGAGCGTTACCGGCGTTAAGTGTTGCAACACCTCTTATCGTGATAACGGATCCGGTAAGGTCTTTTTTGCGAGATGCGCCATAACCAACCACTACTACTTCGTTTAGGTGGCTACCATTATAATCTTGAATATGCACGCCAGGAGCCCTTCCCTGCAAGGGGTAACTAATGTCCTGATATGAAGTTTGAAAGATTGGGTCAATATACGTGGACCACGAAACCGGTCGGGTAGCCGTTGAACTGATCTGTCCCTGCATATTAAACAGACCATTGGATTGGCCGATAACAGCCGCATAAATTCTAGGAGTACCCCAGTAATTCCTGCTCATTTGATAGTCCCATTTGTGCCGCTCCAGTTTATCCAATGAAGCATCATACATCACGGTCAACAACTCCGCCGCGCGCAGGTAGTCTTTAGTGCGGATGCGTACAGAGAATTTTTCCTTTGCGCCCGGCGCGAGTTTCTGCCGGTATTGTTCCACGATGACTTCCGCGGAACCAAACTGTGCATTCGGATAAAGATCATCATCAAGGATCTGTACTTGTCCATTGTGTACCGTTACACGATACACCGTTGCATTGCCAAGGCCATTCTCTGCTATGTTATAGGCCATCGACTGTAAACCATCGTTTTCCATCCTTTCCTGATAGGTAAATACAGGCGTTACCTTTTGTTTCGTGCTTTGTATCCTTCCGGATGCATAGATCACAAACAAGCTGTCTTCCTTGTTTCCATAAAAAGCTTGTACCAGTTTCCCCTTTTCAATAACATTAGATGGCAGATAGGTGAAATCATTGCCTGCCGGCGCTTTCCTGGTAACCGAGTTGTATATTTTGAATGACCTGCTGTATTCACCAACGATTTCTTTCCCGTCCATACATTTTACTTCCATCGTATATTCTCCAGCGGGAAGTGTGGAGAGCAGGGTGCTGTCTTTTCCATCCATCGCCAGCGTCCGCTCCCAGGTTCTTGCATTGATTTCCTTTTCCGGCATGGTATCTATTTTCCCCATCAGCAGCTCAAGCTCGGCAATGGGATAGAGCCAGATATCCGGATGCAGCAAAGATGAATGTCGAACCACTTCCCTAATAGTCACTTCCATTCGTGAACCCAGTTTTGCACCACCTTTTACACTGGTTCCAAAACGAAGAATTGGCCTGAGTGCTGCATCCACCACTAATGGCAGCCTGTTGGTGATCTCCACAGGTCTATTGGAAACACTGATGCGATCTTCTTCTTCCACGGTCTCTCCTTCCCTATTCAGGGCCGTCACATTGATCCGATAGTTTATCGCCTCTCTCCGGCTGCTATCCCGCAAGCTTCTGGCCAGCGAATCAACAATGAATAATTTCACCTGTCCTTTTTTACTGATGATAGTTGTATCTATCTCGAATTTCCCTGTTCGTCCATATGCACTGATACTGACATCTACCTCTACTTCATCCAGATCTGCACCGGCAAAGGATTTTACCTTAGCCACCACAGGAATGGAATCACCGGGCCTCAATAAATTTGCAGGTTGCTCCAGTTGAAGAAACATCGTGGGTTTTTTGTACTCCTCCACCTTAAACCATTCACCACCGTTCGTAATGTCAAACCAGTCGTTCTCGATATACCAGTTGCCTGTTGGAGCATGTTTGGGAATGGTAAATGAGCCACTGAACGATCCATACTTATTTGGCCATACTTTCACGGTATCCACTGGCTTGTTGAATGCATCAGTTAACACCATTTCTACTTTCTCATCTCCGAATTTCTTCACAGCCTTGGCCAGCCATTTCTGGTAGAAGGGAAGCTTCAGGTTTCCCCAGTTGAAGATGACCTCTCCGCCGGTACGCAAATCCCTGGTGAATACAATGCCTTTAAAAAATACTTGCTGCCCCGGACGGTAGATGCTCCGGTCAGTAAAGACCTTCATGTAGATGTTGTCCTCATAGTATTCAGCCCTTGAATCATAGTCATCTTTTATATAGACTTTGTCGCTGTAATCTCTATAGGTAGGAACGGCTGTGATCATCGCCGTATCATCACTATGATATACCTCGGCATAAAAAAGATCCTCATTGTTCAGCGGCACCCAGCCATCTCTATTGACCTTGTGCCAACTCAGCTTTTCGACATCATCCTTCTTATAAACCATTTTTACTGTGGCCGATTCGAGTGGAAACCCCGAATCACTCTTCAACACATACATCCTGCCAAACATCGGCACGGTGGTGATGTTTGATACGTTAACCGTAACAGCTCTTACATGCAGTATGCTATTGGAATCAATGGGCTGGTCAGAAAACAACCAGGTATATTTCCCCGGTGGAAGGGGTGTGAACTTAATGTAGGCCGAATGAATATTGTAATCCCCGTAAGCGGGCAGGTTGATCATAGTATCCTTCACTATGGGATAATCCATTAGTTTATTGGGTAGAGTATACAAGCCATCGTAGGTTGTTTCACCCTGCCTCAGCTTGATCACGCGCAGATAAAGCTTATTGATATTCCTGTATTCCAATTCGGCTATGCTTGACCGATAGGGCTGATGCTTGCTTTTGCTGCTGATACTATAGTAGGTAGCTGTCAGCTCAGAAACCATGTTCGTTAACGCCGCATCCAATACCGCAAATGAGTCCAGCAAGGGCTTTGTTGATGAATAAAGGTCTATCGCTTTTTTGTAAGTCGTACGCTTTGCCCGGCTAACCTTCTCATATCTTTCTGTTGCCCTTCCTGCGGTCCACAACATACACAGCTGGTAAACCGCACTGGCACGTACCGACGCATACATAGATTTCGTTTGCGCAAGGAGATAGTCTTCATACGCCTGCTTATCCTGCTGTTGTACCCGGTTGAATACATTTCTTCGGAATTGTAGATCAATAAATGCCTGGGCCGATGGGTCATCGCTCCGCGACTGAATCCACAATGCATACAAAGCCCCAAATGATGAGTCGACCACCTTTTTGCTCATCAATTCACCCACTGGCGAATGGGTCCAGTTTTCCGGCAGTTGCTTCGCCTTAACTACCACAGAGCGTGCTTTATAGGCCACTTGTTCCAGGTAAATAAAATCTGAAAGCCGAGGCGTGTATAACAAACCGTAAGGATCTGTGCTGATCCAGGCCAGCCTTTTGATATCAGGTTGCCTAACCCGTGCAGAAAGGGAAATCGCTCTGGTGAAGTACGCATCTGAAAGACTGTCCAGTTTTTCCCATGACATCGTCCCATAATCCTCGCCCGGCATATAACTCCGGTACAACGCAGCGCGCGAGCGCCCCCTATGGTTCTGCCGGAATTCCATAATGCGCCGGGCCTTCAGATGCAGCATGATCACCTTCAACAGGGTATCTGCCTGCGGTTGAAGAATAATACTGTCCTGATAGCGGGAATTGTAAAAAAAGAGGGTATCCTCGTACTGCCGGTCGTGAAGTCTATTAAGGGTGTACATCGCCCTGGCCGTAGCGATCATATCCTTCACCTTAACTGCATCTTTGAGAATGCTGTTCAGGCGGATGCCAAGTTCACCATAATAATTCCGGTTCTGTAGATCCCGCTCTATAGGGGACCATATCGTATTGTCAATCTGTTCCTGCCCCTTTAAGGAAGCAGATGCAAGGGTGAGTCCAAGGAGGACGAGGGTGAAATAGGTTCGCATAAGCAGCTTTCAGGCACGATGCCCGAGAGCTATAAATTACATAAACCCGCCTACTCTTTTGTTTCTAAAGAGTTAAAGAATTTATCCCTGCCCGCATCTTTGCCCTTTTTGTTGATGTGCACAAGGTTGATGCTGTTCTTGCCTTCCATGACAATCATGGTGGCGATATCAAGTGTATTGGCGCCGTCTTTCTTTTCTACTTCTATATACATGGCCTGCTTGCCATTGACGGTCCTGATCTCTCTTTTCTTTTTGGTAATGCCCTCACCCATAGAACCGATAAAACCGCCCTCTACCTGATCCCAGAAGGTTGGGTCAACCATCGCCAGCGTCATCATCTCCGCAGTCACCCCACGCGCCGCTTCCAGATCTACCAACGCAACCGTATACACAAACGCACTGTCCTTGGCTACCACCACATAAGTAGTACTTGGACCCTGCTCTGTCTTAGTAGGCTGGGATGGAAATACCACCGAAGTCTTGGGCGTGATAACTGTTTTAACTTCTTGCGCAAATCCAGGAACAAAAGCTAAACAAACTACGATGACGGCGATGAATTTTTTCATGTTTCGATTTGTCCTAACAATGTAAGACTTGCTGCCGATATCCCCAAGTTTCTACCAGTCTGATAAGATGCGGAAACTAAGATTGTCGCCAAACTTATCAAATGCATAGTTTCCATAACGGTACATCGCTGCAAATCCCAAGGTGCGCTTCCTCGATCTGAATTTCAATCCAAAACCTGTTTCAGAATACAACCTGTCCATCACCTGAACGGGTACACTATGCGTCAGGTCCTGATCATATCGTCCAATACCAATACTGTTGGGTAAGAAAATACTGATGCCCCATTTCTTGCGGCTCTGAATAATATATCCGGTCTCAAACTCCGTGTATACGGCACCGTAAGAAGTGTTGGTGAACTCCAGTGGTGCCATAGTGGAGAAAGTAGCGGGCACAAACAAATCAAAAGACCTTCTTCCCGTACCGAGGTTGCTGAACAACATGGAGTATGGCGTTCTTCCGGTAATGTGACCAGCGGTAAGCACATACTTCATCTTGCCCACCCGTCCCAGGTTGAAATTGTTCTCATACAATCCTTCCAGACGCACATAGTTCAGTCCGTCTTCATTAGCCACAGAGCCGCCATAACGCAGGTCCAGCGCTAACCTCGGATCATCTTTCTTGAACCCAGTCAATTCCAGACTACCATATTTTAATTTGGATTGCTTGAACCTCGTCACCATTTGGATTCCCGCTTCATACAAGCCCGCTTCATCATATTGCGCTCCCTTGTACGTGTATGCGTAACCGTGATTAAAGCTCCTGTCCTGCACATTTACAAACGCTCTCGCCTGCACTTTCTTCAACATCCTAAACCGCGCATAGGCCTCCAGCTTCTGGATATCATCGGCCCTATCGTTTAACAAATATTGGTAGTTGCGCGAGCGGATACCCGGCTGCAAGAGATGACTCATGCCCCAGAGATAAATGTCTTTGCGGTATTGTAGTCCTAAGGTGAAATCGCCATCCTCCCTCGGTCTGTACTCATAGTAGCCGCCGTACTTCCAGGCATTATCGCGGAAGCCATAGCCAAACGATGCTCCAAACTTATGATGCACAGAAAAACGATCATTGGTGCTCATGCCAAAACCCAACCGCACCGTTTCATAATCGTTCAACTTGATGATCTCATTCAGATCGATATTAAAATTCCCCACCGGAATCTTGCCACTCACGAAATACCCGATCATATCCATCCTGCGGTTGAACTTACGGATACCCGTATCCGCTTTGAACAGACTGTCCATATGCTTGAAGGTGCGGATCTCGCTCATATCCAACGGCACCACCCTTCTTTCATTCCAATAAGCATCTGATTTTTTACCTGAGTTCTCATCCACCACAATTTCATAGTTGGTGAATTGGTTACGCTTGAGGTCTGGATTGATCTTCACATCTTTCAGGTAACTGATCACGTTAAATTTCAAAGCACCGCCTTCTCCCGCTTCTCTTTCTTCCTCATCATCGGAAGGCAGGAGCAGGAGCTGTGTTTCCAGTTGCTCAGGGAACCAATGGTCTTCGGTCTTGGTATAACTCTGCTTGAACCGCAGTGAACTGGTGGTGGATGAAAAATAGGCCGCAGCATCCACATTCACGATCGCATAGTCGCCTCCATGAATATGCACCTGCCCGCGCATCAGGTCCTTACCCAGGCTCTTGTACCTCGGTCTGAAAGCAATGATATAGGTCATCAGATCATCGGCGCCTTTGATGGAATCGATGAGGTTAAACACATAGCTCCTAAAGTATTTATTAGACACCGGATTGTGGTACGATGAACCCAGCATCGTAAAATCATCCTTATAAAAAGAATAGTATTGGATCTGCGTGATCAGGCCAATCACGTATGGATTAGGCAAGCCTGATACCCGCTGCGCAGTCATCTTGTTGTTGTGCAGTCCGGGCTTCTTATACTTATGCTCCACAAAAGTTTCTACCATGAACTGATAACGTCCCGTATCCTGGTTGGCCGATGGACCCACAATTTTTCCCGATGCTTTCTTGGCCTTGTCGCCTTTCAATGTATCCACGATCCCCTTGCTGTAGGTGTTGTAGCTGAAACTACCCAGCTCTTCGGGGTCATTGATTTTCTTATTGTCGATGGCCTTCCGAATGATCCGCAGCGCCAAGGGATCCTGGATATCATTGGGCTTGATCACGATGGCCTTCATGTTCGCATTGTCTGGTGACAGGTAGATCTCATTGAAACCTTCCGCCGCCTTCCAGCTGCGTTTTTTATAACCGATGCTGCTCACTTGCAGCTGGTCGCCCAACTTATTCACCACCAGGGTAAAATTTCCATCCACGCTGGTGCTGGTGCCGCGGCCCCTTCCCGGGTTCACTACGCTGGCAAAAGAAACAGGCTTGCGCGTGGCACTATCCAACACACGACCTTTAATCACAACATCCTGACCGGTAACATTTACGGCCATCAGGCACAGTAAGAAAAACAATCCTCCAATTCTCATAGTTTCGATTCTGGTGGCAAAATTAATGTTCATCATCTGCATAATCATCGGGATTACACCATCGGTAAACTACGAAGATGAGCGCTGCTTTGTTACAATCCAATCCTTTGCCTAATCTTGCAGCTATGAGATCGCCGAAGGAATACTACCAGGATCAGCTTATTTCCCTCAACAAAACCCTGCAAGGATTGTATACAAAACGATCCAGGTATGGTTGGTTCCGGCTTGCAGCGGCGGCTCTTGGCGTGTTTCTCATCTGGCTCAACTGGACCAATGGCGCGGGTTACATCGTGGGATCTATTCTTTTCTGCATCGCTATATTTTTGTACTGGCTGCGGAAAGACCTGAGCAACAACGAAGCCATTGAATACCATGAAGCCCTTCAACAACTCAATAAAGAAGAGCTGCTCTATTTAGATCATCAGTATACCCATCAACCGGATGGACAGCATATGGCTGGTAAGGAACATCCCTACGCAGACGATCTGGATATTTTCGGAAGGGCATCGGTCTACCAGTTCATGAATCGAACTGCATCAGAGCAGGGCAACTGGAAACTGGCGGGATGGCTGAGTGCGCCAGCCAAGGCGGCGGAGATTGCGGCAAGGCAAGATGCGGCGAAAGCACTGGCCAAGCAGATCGACTGGACACAATCATTCCGCGCAAAGGCGGGCATGAGTACCATCACCATCGCCACAGAACAATCCATTCGAAAATGGTTGAGTGAGCCCGCACATTTTCTACAAAAATCCTACTGGCATGTGGTGCGTTTTGTAGTGCCTGCCATTGCGGTGGCTACATTGCTCGCATATATTTTTGATTACATCGATTTCCAACAATTTCTGGTTGCCCTTTCTGTATTCGGTATGGTGGCCTTTCTCATCACGAAGCAGGTGCAGCCGCAGTATGAACAACTGAACAAGATCTCGCCGCAGGTTGATACCTTGTCTACGGCATTAGGCGTGATTGAATCTGCGCAGTTTGACAATCCCACGCTAATGGCGCTTCGGGATCAATTGGTGAACCAGCAAACACGAGCGTCGGTTTCTATTCAGGCTTTGAACAAAATTCTTGGGCGGTTTGACTACAAACTCAATCCGGTAGTGTATGTGCCATTGAACTTGTTATTTCTTTGGGACCTGCAACAGGTCTTACAATTGGAGCAATGGAAAAAAGCGCATACCGTGGATGTGGGTCATTGGTTTGAAGTATTGTCGGAAATGGAATCATTGGTCTCCATCGCAACACTTCATTTCAATCATCCTTCGTGGTGCTTCCCCGAGATACAAGAAACCAAGCCCGAGTTTACTGCAACCGCTATCGGTCATCCTTTGATCCCACCATCCAAAATGGTAACCAGTAGTTTTTCCACCATTGGCAAAGGGCAGATCAATATCATCACAGGTTCCAACATGGCAGGGAAAAGCACCTTCCTGCGCAGCGTAGGGGTGAATTTGGTTTTGGGATCGATGGGTGCGCCAGTGTGTGCGAGTGCCATGCGGTTCACACCATTGATGGTAATGAGCAGTATGCGCATCAAAGACAATCTCGAAGAAAACACATCTACATTTTACGCGGAGTTGAAAAAACTGAAAGAGATCATACTTGCTGTGAAGCATCAGCAGCCGGTTTTTATTTTGCTCGATGAAATCCTGCGTGGTACCAACTCTAACGATCGCCACATCGGTTCAAAGGCGCTGATCCGCCAATTACTAAACGACGAAGCCATTGGTCTCGTTGCAACCCACGATCTTGAACTCGCCACCCTCGCCGCTGATCAACCCGGCATTCACAACTATCATTTTGATGTTCAGGTACAAGGCGAAGAATTGTTTTTTGATTACATCCTGAAAGATGGAATTTGCAATAGCCTTAATGCGAGTTTGCTGATGAAGAAAATCGGCATTGAACTGTAGAGCAAACTGTACCATTGGCCCTACACATCAACAGGCTGATATTTCGGCACCAAACTTTTCATTATGATCCATGCAAGCAAATAAGCGATCGCGCAGAAAGAAAACATGATCGTATAGCCGGTTTCGATGTGGCCGAGTTTTTTATAGTGATCAAAGAGTGCACCGCCAATCTTGGAAATCACCACGCCGCCTAGGCCGCCGGCCATGCCGCCAATGCCCACGACGGAAGCAACAGCTTTCTTGGGGAACATATCAGAAACGGTGGTGAAGATATTGGCGCTCCAGGCCTGGTGTGCCGATGCGCCGATGCCGATCAGCAGTACGGGCATCCAGAAACTGATGCCTCCCAAAGGCTGGGCTGCGAGGATCACCAATGGAAACAATGCAATGATGAACATCGCCTTCATTCTCGCATCATACACTTTATGCCCTTTATTGATGAAGTACATTGGAAACCAACCGCCGCCAATGCTCCCGATCATCGTCATGGAATACAATACAAACAAAGGCATCATAACAGCTTTATCAACGATCCCATACTGCGCCTTTAGATATGCCGGCAGCCAGAATAAAAAGAACCACCATACGCCATCAGTCAATAATTTTCCAATGGCAAAAGCCCAGGTCTGTCTATACCCGAGGAGCTTAACCCAGCTTACGCTTTCCTGATTCTGTTGTGCTGTAAGTTCTTCCTCGCCGCTTTTGATATAGGCTAACTCTTCCAGACTCATTCGCTTTTGCTCTTCTGGCTTGTCATACAAAACCTTCCAGAAGAACAACCATATAAATCCCACTAGGCCCATCACCACGAAGGCCGCTTCCCATCCCCAGGCTATTCGGATGAGCGGCACCGTTAGTGGCGCAAGAATGGCGCCGATGGTTGTGCCCGAGTTAAAAATTCCTGTAGCGAAAGAACGCTCCTGCTTCGGGAAATACTCTGCCGCGGCTTTGATGGCTGCCGGAAAATTTCCTGCTTCCCCAATTCCCAACAGTGCCCTCGCGGCCATAAATCCCACCACTGAAACAGAAAACCCAGTGATGCCTATCACACCCAAGATACCCGTCACTGCCTGGCCCATGGGAATGGCATAGACATGCACGATGGCCGCCAGGGACCAAACAACAATTGCTACGGCATAGCCCGTTTTAGTACCAAGCCGGTCGATAATTCTACCCGCAAACAACATAGACACCGCATACATCACCTGAAACACGGCAGTGATATTGGCATAGTCCGTATTACTCCAATTGAATTTCTCCGCAAGGTATGGCTGAAGCAAACTAAGCACCTGTCTGTCCAGATAATTGATTGCGGTGGCAAAAAACAACAGGGCGCAAATGGTCCACCTGTATTTTCCTATGGCTTGAGCAGTCATGTCGTTGAGTTGAATTGATTATCGTATCGATGCCAAGGCTACCTGGTCCATATCCGTGAACACCTGATTCTCGCCCGCCATGCCCCAGATGAATCCATAGTTGGTGGTGCCGCAGCCAAAATGCATGGACCATAGCGGAGAGATCACGGCTTCATGATTGGCTATCACGATATGCCTTGTCTCTTTTTCCTGGCCCATGAAATGAAATACACGATGCTGCTCCGGAAGGTCAAAATAAAAATATGCTTCCATTCTTCGGGTATGCGTGTGCGGTGGTACCGAGTTCCACACACTGCCCGGCTTCAATACTGTTAGTCCCATCACCAGCTGGCAACTCCGGATGCCATCGAGATGGATGTACTTGTAAATGGTTCTTTCATTGGATGTAGTCTTATCCCCCATATCCACCGGCGTAGCCTTCGCTTTCGGCATCAGCTTGCTTGGATACTTATGGTGCGCCGGCGCTGAGAGTAAGTAAAATACTGCAGGATCTTTTTTACTTGAAGAAGTGAAACTCACCTTCTTTGTTTCCTTGCCGAGATATACACAGTCCAACTTCTGCATTACGTACTGCTTTCCATCGGCCTCAACCATTCCTTCCCCGCCTACATTGATGATGCCGATTTCTCTCCGCTCCAGAAAATACTCCGCTTTCAACTCTCCGGGGTTGGGAAGTGTCAATGTCTTCTTCACGGGCTTTGCACCGCCAATGATCACGCGATCATAATGCGAATAGACCAACACCACTTGATCATCTTTCATCAAAGCTGGAACATGGAACTGCTCCCGAAGGGCAGCGGTATCAAGGGTTGCGGCCTCACGCGGACTGGTTTCAAATCTGATCTCCATCTCAGGCTTTTTGCGGAACCATTTCTTTCTGATCAGTCAGCTGCCAGTTGAAATAGTTCCTTACGTTATGGTAACAAATATCCTGGATCACGGCGCCCACCCAGGGAATATCATGAGGAAGTTCGCCGTTCTCGATCTCCTGGCCAAACAGATCACACAAAATCCTGCGGAAATATTCATGCCTTGGGAACGACAAAAAGCTTCTGCTGTCTGTAAGCATACCAATGAACTTGCTTAGCAGGCCCATATTGCTCAACGTATTCAATTGTTTAATGATCCCATCTTTCTGATCCAGGAACCACCAGGATGATCCCCATTGAATTTTACCTGCAGCAGAGCCGTCGTTAAAATTACCCGCCATCGTAGCAAACAATTCATTGTCGGCCGGATTAAGATTGTAAATGACGGTCTTGGCCAGCGTATTGTCTTTATCAAGCCTGTCCAAAAACTTCGCAAGCGATCTGGCCTGTGAAAAATCACCGATGCTGTCCCAACCGGTATCCGGACCCAGCTCCTGCATTTTTCTGCTGTTGTTGTTGCGCAAGGCGCCGAGGTGATATTGCTGCACAAAGCCCTGTTCCCAATCCCACTGCGCAAAATTCACCAGCATCGCAGATTTAAACTTCCGGATCTCTTCCCCACTGAGTTGACCGCCAGAACGAATCTTTGCGAAAATGCCTGCAATCTCCGTAGAGGTATACTCTTCTGCATAGATTTCTTCCAGTCCATGATCACTCACGCTGCAACCCTTTCGCACAAAAAATGCATGCCGCTTTTTCAATGCACTGAGGTAATCATTGTATGTGCTGATGGAAACATCTGCAGCAGTTTCTATCTTGGTAAGGTAGTTGTTAAAACCATTGGTATCGTCCACATGCATCGCTTTATCTGGCCTGAAAGCAGGCAGCACTTTCACGGACCAACCATCTGCGGCAATCTGCTGGTGATAACGGAGATCATCTACCGGATCATCTGTGGTGCAAAGTAGTTTCACCTGCATAGACTCCAGCAAACCTCTTGCGCTATGGGATGGCGCCGACAGTTGTTCTGCCGTTTGCGCAAAGATGCGCTCAGCATTATCCGGACCGAGGATTTCATGGATACCGAAGTACCGCTTCAACTCAAGATGCGTCCAATGATAAAGTGGATTTCTTAGTGTATACGGCACCGTTGCCGCCCAGGCCTTGAATTTATCCAGGTCACTGGCATTGCCGGTGATCAGGTTTTCATTCACGCCATTGGTGCGCATGGCCCGCCATTTGTAGTGATCTCCATTCAACCATACCTGTGTGAGGTTGGCGTACTGCTTGTTCTCGGCGATCTCTGCCGGCGGCAAATGATTGTGATAGTCAACAATGGGCATGTGTTTCGCATACTCATGATAGAGCTGCGATGCCGTTTTGCTGTTGAGTAAAAAATCTTCATCCAGAAATGTCTTCATCGTCGTTTGTTTATAATGAAACGCCTCTTTTCCAGGGTATGAAATCGTCTTGGTTCAATTGCACTGCCTTAGGAATCACTTCACCGCTGGCCGCACGGATACAATATTCCAGAATTTCTTCGCCCATTTGTTCGATCGTCATGCTGCCATCAATGACAGGCCCACAGTTGATATCGATGATATCGCCCATTCTTTTTGTCAGCGCGTGGTTGGACGATACTTTGATGGTTGGACAAACCGGATTCCCCGTAGGCGTACCCAATCCGGTGGTGAACAGGATCAGGGTGGCACCGCTCGCTGCTTTTCCGGTGGTTGCTTCCACATCATTACCCGGCGTACAAACCAGGCTCAGTCCGGGTTTCACGGCTCGTTCCGTATAGTCCAGCACATCCACTACCGGCGAGGTTCCTCCTTTTTTAGCCGCGCCCGCACTCTTCATCGCATCGGTGATCAATCCATCACGGATGTTTCCAGGCGATGGATTCATGGAGAAATCAGAGCCCGCCGCGGTAACAATGCGCTCATAGCTTTTCATCAGATGCATGAACTTCTCGGCGATCTCCTTGCTCACGGAACGATCCACCAATTCCTGCTCCACGCCACACAATTCCGGAAACTCCGCCAGCAAAACCTTACCGCCCAATGCCACCAACAGATCTGCCGCATAACCCACTGCCGGATTTGCGGAGATGCCACTGAAGCCATCGCTGCCACCGCATTTCACGCCTAGCGTGAGAGCCGACAATGGTGCTGGCCTACGCTCTTCTTTGTTGATCTTGATCAATCCTTCGAAGGTTTTGCGAATGGCTTCGGCTACAAGCTGCGTTTCGCTTTGCGACTGCTGCTGTTCAAAAATATATATGGGCTTATCAAAGCCAGGATGAATGGTGTCCAGCTCTTGCTTGAAGTCTGCCACCTGCAGGTTCTGGCACCCAAGGCTCATCACGGTAATGCCGCCCACATTGGGATGGTCTGCATAGGCTGCAAGTAATTTGCCCAACAATGACGCATCCTGACGAATACCACCACAGCCACCTTCATGGTTCAGGAATTTAATACCGTCCACATTCCTGAATACCCGTTCTTTTTGATCGCTGGATGACCCAAGTGCAAGATCAACTTCGGCTATACTTCCCCGGTATTGATAGGCTGCAATCAGCGATTTTGCATATTGCTTATAATGATTGGTGACACCATAGCCCAACTCATTCTGTAAGGTCTCTTTGATAATATCCAGGTTCCTATTCTCACAAAACACCAATGGAATAAAGAGCCAGTAGTTGGCTGTGCCCACCCTTCCATCAGAACGATGGTAGCCCATGAAACTGCGTTGCACAAACCTACTCACATCCGGCGCTTTCCATGTAGGTTGTACACCCCGATACCCATAGGCCCCCGATGCATGTTTGGTATTGCCAGTTGTCATCCGGGATCCTGCCAGCACATCAACCTGTGCTTTACCCACCAACACCCCGTACATTATGATCTCGCCACCCTGTGGAATATCCCTTGCAAACACTTTATGCTTCGCCGGAATGTCTTCACGGGCAGTCGTCACAATGACGCCATCTAATGTCAGCGTCTCACCGGCCGCAATATCCGCCAGCGCTACCCACACATTGTCGTGCTCATGTATGCGGATGATTTTCTGCATCATACCGTTTCAACCTGTTTTTTCTCCAATGATGCAATCAACGCTAAAACATCACCATCCAATGCGTGGAAATATTTTTTCACTTGGTCAGCGAATCCGGGTAGTTGTAAAAGATCTGTTTCCCATAATTGAACATCGCTGAGTACGTGATCAATTATTTTATCTGGTGCATCACCGCTGCTCCATTGTGTCAAGAAATAGCCGGCAGCATCGTCCTTGATCTCATACGCCTTTCCTTTCCATTCGCCGTAATATGTGTTACCATCCTGCTTTACTACTTGCATGAATTTGAGGTATCCAGCAAAGCCAAGCGTCATATGATCAGGTACGGTTTGGTAAACAGAATAATGCTGTTGCAATAGCGGCACATTCCGCATTTTCATTTTTGAGGAATACTGAACTGTTATGCTGAGCCACTGGTGGTCAATGAATGGATTACAAAATCGTTCAAATACTTTATCAGCGAAATCCTGCTTCACTTGCTGATCAATGTCAAATGGAATGGCCGCTGCAATTTCTTTCTGCAGAGCCTTGGTGAATGCAGCAAACACGGGATGTGAAACGGCCTCCCTTGTGATATGAAATCCTGCAAGATGCGCTAAACCGCAGTTGAAAGAGTGCGTACCGTTCAGTAAGCGAAGCTTGAGTTCCTTGAACAACGTAATGTCAGGCGTGATCACCACTCCTTCATCAGCCGCTGCAAATCCAAGGACCTGCTTCACCTTTTCATCGCCTTCAATGGCCCATAACCGGAACACCTCGCTTTTGGTAAGCAAGGCATCGGCATATCCCAACTCTTTCTCTATGGCTTCAAGATCTGCACCACCTGGCTTGCCGGGCACAATGCGATCCACCAATGAATTGCAAAATGTGTTGTGGTTTTCCAGCCACTCAATGAATCCGAAATCTAGTTTATTGCGATGAGCGAGCTCCAGCACAATACTCTCCAGTTTGGCACCATTGTCTGTGATCAACTCGGTAGGCACAATCACCATGCCGGATGCGGCTGACCCTCCCAGCGCTTTGTAGCGCTCATACAGGAAGGCCAGCAACTTTCCGGGAAAGGATACCGGAGGACGGCTGGCGATGCTATCCTCCACCAACTGAATACCAACTTCTGTTGTATTGGAAATGATCAATCTGAGCTCTGGCGAATGTGCACAGGCAAGTATTTTATCCCATTCATTTTTCGCACTCAACACCCTGCTGATGGATGCATTGATAATATTCTCTTCAACGATTTTCCCATTCTCCACACCGCGCACACAAATGGTGTACAATCCATCCTGTGCATCAAAAGCGCTGCTATCGCTCTCGGTAGATTTCACTACAACAACCCTGCCACCGAAGAGGCCTTGCTTGTTGGCTTTGTCGATAAAATAATCTGGCAAGGCCCTCAACAATACGCCCGTTCCAAACTGCAATACTTTTTCCGGTAAGGCCAACAGTTCGTCCGCGGGCACTTCCAAAGAAGTCCTGCCTCGTAATGCGCCCAGGTTGTTCTTATTCAATTGCATAATCAATTCTTTAGGGGATTCCAGCGCTGGCCGAAAACCCATTCAACAGTGATATCCTGTGACTTCAATGCCGCAGGAAGATTATCCCGGTACCAGGCAAAGTCTTGCCCGTTTTCTTTGTGACAGTTATAGTAATACACCCGATGGCCCCACTTGATCACATTGCTTGTGGGAACCCGATAGATGGCCGAATCCCGCATATTAGCAGCGAACTTGCAATCAATCAGGTAGAACTGCGCATCGCGGTGATATCGGCCCAATAAAAAATTATCATAGCCCTTGAAGCTGCAATTTTTCAACACAGTCATCTGCCCTTCACCACCTGAACCATCATGCCAGATAGCAGCAGTGCCGGAATGTGCGGTGAACTCGCAGTTCTCCGCCCAGGCCCAGCCGCGCGGACAATAAAAATCAACTGCGCCTTCCATCTTGCAGTCCTTAAAATACCACATGCCGTTCATCGTTTCCCAGGGACTCACGGTATCCCCTCCAAAACTTTTGAAAACGCAGTTGATCGCACGCATCCTTGTAGCCAGGTTCATCGTGCGAAGCGCCATCTGATGGCTATTCCTGCGGATAGGCTTCATCTTGTCTTTGTTGCTGGTATCCGAAAAACAAAACACCGTGCGGTCCTGCACATTCAAAAAACCATAATCATTGGTGATGGTCAGATTCCTGAATGTGATATCATTAGCACCTACATTGATGGTAGCAACACCCCAATCGTCATTGTGATCACAACGCCATTCATCCCTCGCTACGGATGCTACGATGGTGGTCTTATCCCTGCTCTCTCCTTCAAAAATGATATTGGATTTTTCGATATAAATCTTCTCCCGATACACCCCACTGCGGATATAGATCACTCTTGCGACATCTGATTTCTCCGGCAATAGATTGATGGCTCCCTGAATGGTTTTGGAATCTCCTTTACCCAAAGGATCCACTACAAGCCTTTGCTGCGCTTGAAGCGAAGAACAGATCAACAAACAGAGTATCGTAAACCGTATGCTCATTTGGTTGCCTTTATTTTTAAGGGCTTTAGAAGCCATTGCGCCAAATCTTCCGCCGCCTTATAATTTTCATACTTAACTGGAAGTTTTCTTCCATCAACATATTCATTGTAAAACCAGGGATCGCTCACAGCGAAGACCGCCCCTTTGCCAACATAGGCCACCGACATCACCACATCTCCGTTATCCGTGAACACGCTGAAGGCCGGGCTTTTCAGGGATTGCGTACATACTTGCTTAATGAACAATGTTTTTGCCGTTTTGAAAATAGGATGCCCTGCAGGTACGGAGAACTCGCCCTGTTCAAATTGGTTGTTGATCACGTCATGACGCATGTCTTCGTTCCAGTGAATCCCGAAACGCTCTGCCAATCCATTAAAGTTTTTAAACTCCACATTATTGCTATCATTGGCCATCATCAACAAGGTCCCGCCATTGCGGACATATCTTTCCAGTGCATCCGCATGAACGGTCTCAATATAGTTCGGTGTTTTATTCTCTTTTGGCCAGTCTGGATCAACGAGCACATACACCCCCACGCCTTTCAGGTTGGCATCCGTAGGTGCCTCATTCATGAACGAAGTCACGGCTCCATATTTTTCAAAGATGTGTCCAAACATGGAGAAGCCTCCATTATCCCGCTCTCCCCATTTGTAGTGAAACACAATGGTATTTCCGAAAGCGTCTTTCTTGGTCTCACGATTGAAATAATTATCCATCACTACACGCTTGCCCTTAGCGAAACCCGCACTGGGCCACAGTTCCATCTCAGAAGATGCCAGCAGGAAAGCACCAAGCCCCTTGGGATCATCCTCAATCACGGGCTCACTCATGTAATAAGTAAAACTTCCGTCCCGGTATGGACTACCACCCAAGCCGGAAACTTTCACGGTGCCTTGCAAGTGTGCCATCGCACCATCTTTACGGATGAATTTCTTCACGATGCCATCGTAGCCCTTCTTTGCCACCGTCATCTTCTGCGCAGGCACATATCCTTTTCGAACTGCTTTAGCGATGGTGTATACGAACTGGCAACTGGCAGAAGCTTCTTCGTAATTCTTTTCTTTGTCCGGACCGTCATAGTTCAACACATCATACCACAAACCACTCTGGGCGTTCTGAAACTGCGCTACAGCATCTACATACCGATTTAATATATCGATGAGCGACTTGCGTTTTGGGTGCGTCTCGGGAAAATAATCAAGCACGTCAACCAGTGCAGATCCATACCATCCCATCGCCCTTGCCCACACCAGTGGCGATCTTCCCGTTTCTTTATTGGCCCATTGCTGTGTCTTGGATTCATCCCAGGCGTGATACAATAATCCTGTTTTCGCATCCCGCGCATGGGACTCCATCCAAATGAACTGATTGGCGATATCATCAAATGCGGCTTCGTCTTTAGACAGCATCGCATACTCTGCATAAAACGGTGTGCCCATGTACAAACCATCCAGCCACATCTGGTTGGGATAGATCTTCTTGTGCCAGAAGCCGCCCTCATTTGTGCGTGGGTGCGTTTTCAATTGCTCCCGAAGCTTCTTAGCCGCTTTCAGGTACTTCTCTTTTAATGTAACACGATACAAGGTTAGCAATAGCTTGCCATTGTTGATATAATCAATGTTATACTCATCAGGCTTGTATGCCTTAATGCTTCCTGTACTATCTACGTAAAAATCAATCTGCTTTTGGATGTACTGGAAATACCTGACATCACCGGTATTGTTCCATATCCCTTCAAAGCCCTTGAGGATCACGCCAAGATCATAAGACCATTTTACGGGCTTCTGCTCCAGGGAGAATGAATCCTTCCAGGTATACATAACGGTGGCGGCTACCTGCTGGGACAGCGGTTGCGCCTTCACCAACGTGAAAGCCAGAACACTAACTATGATCAATACCTGTTTTCTCATTGGATTTTCACCATTTTATCTGTTGCACCCAATTCATACACAATGCTGCCACTACTGCCTTTCATGGATGTTCCCTTGATGAGGAGGTCCGCAGTGCGCTCACCACTTACCCTGAATGGCAATATCACATCCTTACCAAAGCGGATGTTCTCAAAAAGAAGCTTGTCGCTTTGTACAATATCGATCGCAGGTTGCGTATACTTGCTGAGCAACTGTATGTTCTTAAAACTGATACCGCTGGCTTCCTGGATATCCATGCCGTGCCTGGATTGGAGGACCATATTTTCAAGGACGATGTCTTTCACATGCATTTCCGGAAGTCCGCGAATGAAGATGGCTTTTTCTGCACCATTGCAATACACATTGCTGATGCGGAAGTTTCTGAACACGGGCGTGGTTTCATCCACGGGCTTGAGTTCTACTTTTGGCAATTCTCTTTTTTCACCTGCCAATGGAATGGGATCCTTGGCCATATAATACATATCAAAAAGGATCGCCTCACCGGGAATATCTTTCATGTAGATATTGTCGATGAAAATGTTCTCCACTACACCACCCCTGCCGCGGGTGGTCTTGAACCGAAGTCCGATATCCGCGCCGATAAAGGTGCAATTAGATACATAGATATTCCTCGCACCACCACTCATCTCACTGCCGATCACAAAACCACCATGCGAGGAATAAACGGTGCAGCCCCGGATGACCACATCTTCAGTGGGCATGCCCCGTTTTCTTCCTTCAACATCGCGACCGCTCTTCATACACAGAGCATCATCGCCTACATCAAACACAGAGTTCTCGATGAGTACATAGCGGCAGCTTTCTACATCAATGCCGTCGCCATTCTGCGCGTACCACGGATTCTTTACAAATATGTTGCGCACCGTTACATGTGTACTCATCAAAGGATGAAGACACCATGCCGGTGAGTTTTGAAAGGTCACTCCTTCCATCAATACTTTTTTACACTCGCTGAACAAAACCATATTCGGCCGGAGAAAATCCTTGATGCTGTCGTAGTGTGCAGGTGTGCGATCTGGCGAAATCACACCAGGGTTCGTAAGCTTTGATCCTTTGAAAGTCTTTTCAGTTGGATACCATGTTTTTTTATCATCGCTGAGTATGCCCCCTTTTGAAAGCAATGCCTTCCACTGTGTTTCATTCAGTTTGTCTTTCTTAACCATTCGCCAGGCATCACCGTTGCCATCAACAATTCCTTTACCAGTGATGGCTACGTTCTCCGCTTTTGTTGCCGAGATAGGTGATTGATTGCGCATTTGCGGAAGGCCTTCCCAGTTGCCGGCTACAAGTGGATATTGTGAAAAGTCTGCACTGAACAATAGGGTTGCACCTTGCGCCAGGTGCAGATTGATATTTGATTTGAGGACGATGGGACCCGTTAGCCAAAGTCCGCGGGGTACTAGTACCACGCCGCCGCCTTTGCTGTGCAGGGCATCTATCGCCGATTGTATCGCTTTCGTATTGATCGTATTGCCGTCAGGTACCGCGCCATATGAACCAATTCGCAAGGTGTCTTTGCGAAACTTGGGCAGATCCACTCCGGGCAGTTTTCCCTTGGGCTGTGCCGAAAGGTTAACGTACTGTAACAACAACACTATTAAAACAAACAATCGCGTCATGCTGGGTCTTTATTGATACAATTTAGGTTGACGAAAAGGCTACGTATAATGATCTGCATTCTTTATTTACGCAAACGATACCGGGAACAATTGCGCTTACAAGATCTTTACCGCCTGTCTGGCTAAGAGCTTCCATTGCTTGCCTTCTTTTTGCCACACCAGCAGCACCCGAAGATGCAACTCGCCGGGCTTGCCCCCATCCGCAATATTGGCATGCAGTTCATGACGCACGATCGCTACATTCCCACTCACCGCGATGGTCTGGTTTTTCAGGTCAATGGTCACATAGTCGGAGGTTCCATCTGCAATCTTCTGCACAAACTGTTGCTTATCATCAAGCACACCACTGCTGTGCCCATAGCTCAACTGCGTTGCAGCAAGCTTCTCCAATGTGGCGCGATCTGCATTGATCATGGCCGTTCGCAATTCCTGCACAGCCTGCTCCACTTCTTTCTCTGCTTTAGTTTGTGCATGCACCATCAATGATGTGCAGATCAACAGACTAACCCATAACATTTTCATATGTCATTCATTTAGTAATCCTGAACCAATCCACCGCGGCATAGCCTGGATCATTGGTCCACTTTTTTCCTGAACAAAATAAGCCAACTGAGGCCCCGATCCATTTACTTTCGCGCGCCGTAAAAAACGCACTGATCATCTGATAGTTTGTTCCATCCTGGCTATAACTAAAACTACATTTTGCGCCTTGCTCAACTTTCACACGGAGGAACAAAGTATTTCCCGTCGTCTCAATCTCTTTTGTTTGTTCTGCTTTCTTTTTATCGGCATCTATTGCTACGCCGTACACCAGTTGATGCCCCGACGCTGTTTTCTCAATTGCGAGATAAGCATAGTTCAGCCCGAACACCATCAAACCCACCTTCTCACCCTCTTTCTGCGAAACGAGCGTCAACTTTGTTGTAACCACAAATTGCTCAGCGGGAAATTTCTGCGTCAATAACCCTGCATGGTCATAATAATTGTTGGATTGTTCTGCAAGGGGCTGGGCAAAGAGCCGCAGCGAGCCCTCATAAGGGAAGGCCCACTGAGTGGCTATGTTGGTCTGCCACTGCCATTGCAGGCCCAACACCTTGCCCAAAAATTCATCACTATCCGGGGGCGTGTAGACGTTTTTGCTTTGTATGGGTTTACGATGCATCATCACCGGCTCTCCCTTTCCATCCCTATCCGGATCCGCGCCAATCACCGGCCAGCCATCGTTCCATACCATCGGCTGTAAGTGCACTACGCGACCGTACGCACCCTTGTCCTGAAAATGCAGGAACCAATGCCCGCCGTTCTTATCATCTACCCATGCACCCTGGTGTGGTCCGTTGATGCTTGTGCTCCCCTGATCCATCACCACGCGGCGTTCATAAGGTCCGTAAATATTTTTTGATCGAAGCACCAACTGCCAGCCTGTAGCTACGCCTCCGGCCGGTGCAAAAATGTAATAGTATCCTTTGTGTTTGTGCAACTTCGGACCTTCAACGTTGGGGTCGATGCCATGCCCATCATACACCACCTCTCCATTTGACATTGTCTGCGTTCCCTCTTTATTCATCTCCTTGATCACCAGCAGACTCTTGATGCCCGCCCGTGAACCCGCAAATGCATGCACGAGATAGGCCTTACCATCATCATCCCAAAGCGGACAGGGGTCGATAAGTCCTTTGCCGCCTTCCACCAATTCCGGCCTGGTCCATGGACCGTTAATTTGAGTAGCCGTGGTTACAAATATGCCCAGCTCAGGCTCTGGGTAATACACATAAAACTTGTTATTGCGGTAGCGGATACTGGGCGCCCACACACCATCACCATGTCGCACCGTTTTGAAGTATTCATTCGGAGTAAGCTGAGGGAGCACATGACCGATGATGCGCCAGCTCACCAGATCCTTCGAGTGCAAAATGGGAATACCGGGTGAATGATTGAAGCTCGAGGAGATCATGTAATAATCATCGCCTACCCGCACGGCATCCGGATCTGAGTAGTCAGCATGAATCACCGGATTGCGATAGGTACCATCGCCATTATCGGGTACCCATGCCTGTGAGATATCCGGCTGATAGACCTTTTGCAGAAAAGCATGCATGGCATTTGCTGCAGAATCAAGCCAGGGGTTGAACAATATAAAACTATGCGGGGCGCCTTTGTACGTGACCGTTTCGTTATAGATCCCGTGGCCTGTAAGTATTTTGTTATAATCATCCCTGCCCGCATGCATACGGTCAACACTGCTGGCAAGAAATAACATCGGTGCAGAGGTCTTTCCAACATGCGTCAACGGCGATGCACTTCGCCAAATGGCTTCATTGGTTGTTTTCGGGTAGCCAAACCAGTTAGTAGCGGCAGAGGTGCGCCGGCTATCATCCCCTTCACCCGATTCCGGATGGATAAATGCCAGGATGCCATCGATATCTATCACGGCCTGCACCTCAGAAGACAGGCCCTGTTCGCATCCGCTCCCGTCCCATTCTTTTTTGCCATTGGTGGCGCCCATGAATGCAGCCAGTTCTCCGCCGGCTGAATGCCCGGCAATGAAAATGTTTTTGGGATCGATGTTATACAATGCAGCTTGTTTTCTCACCCATCTGATGGCCGCCTTCACATCATGGACCGCTGCGGGAAAAAGAGCGTCTGTGGATAAACGATACTGTGGCGTAAAACATACATAGCCCATTGTTGCCAGCTTTGTAGCCAGCCCGTGGTGAAGGTTTCGGTTGCCGCTTCTCCAGCCCCCGCCGTGGACGATGATGATCGCCTTGCGTGGTGTTGAAGTGGGTTGCTTCAGTGAAAAAACATCCAGTAGTAAGTTAGTCGCTCCACGTTTACAATAAGCGATCGACATTTTTCTCTGCACCGCAGGATCCGTTTCCGGTGCAAGCGAAATGAAGGGGAAGTTTTTCAGATTTTTCTGATACTCGCTGGCAAGGTTGTAACTGTTGTCTGGCACTTGGGTAATACCTTCGGTGGATTGCGCGTTCAATCGCAAAACCATCACCAGGCAAACTCCTATGGCCAAACATATCTTCATCGCTATTTCAACACAGGTTTTCTGATCCTACTGTATAGTTCAGGTGTGATTGTTTTTAATTCCTGCAAAACAATTTGCGCAATCAACCGCGCACCCAGCTCTGTGAAATGCGTATTATCATCCCTTCCGTCCGGATAGTTGGGATGTTCGCCTGGCTTGAGTTGAAGGAACAACAACTTTGAATGCTCGGGCCCAAACTGTTGGTATAGTGCCCTGCTTTTTTCATCAAGATCGATGAACGCAACTTTTGTTTCTACAGCCACTTCGCGGACAAGTGCTGAATATTGCAGATGCGTTTCTACTACCTTACCTTCTTTGTCGAATTTTCTTCTGGACACTGGCGTAAACAAAACGGGTATCGCTTTTTTAGCTCTGGCTTCTGCAATAAATCTTCGCAGGTTCATTTTGAAGGTGTCAGGTGTTGCATATCGCTCCTTTTTTTCTACCGCCTCATCATTGTGTCCAAACTGGATGAACACATAATCTCCTTCTGCCGCCTCTGCGGTGATGGAGCCCCACAATCCCTCACTGATAAAGGTTTTGGTGCTTCGGCCGTTCTTTGCGCGATTCACCACCGTTACGGATGAGTCCCAGAAATACACAAAGGGCATGCCCCAGCCTGTTTCCGGATAGGCTCTTGTCTCTTTGATGGCCATGGTTGAATCACCCGCCATGAAGATGCGGATCTTCTTCTCTGGCAGCGTGTAGGCCGTTGCAGCCATTAATATGATGAGAAGGAAATATCTCATTGTCCGATGCTATTGATGTATACTTCAACATTGGTGTATCGCTGGCCCTTCATGATTCCGGTAGCATCTGAAGGATCAGCGGAATTGAGCCCGTGCTTCTTCTCCCAGGCATCGGGCATGCCATCTGCATCAGAATCCTGTTGCACATTGTAGGTATTCAGTGCTGGCCATCCACCCACAGTAGACTGTGAATCGATGATGCCTGAAGCTGCGCCAAACTTTCCGCCGTAGCTGCAGTTGCCCGTTTTCACTTCAGTGATAATGCGTGTATCCACCGCATCCCGCTTAGGCAGGGTTGCCCCGGCAGCAGCAAGCACGGAGTTGTATGCCTGTGTTGCTGTTTCCGTTTTGATGGGAGCAAACGAAAATGGCTGCAATACTTTGGATTTTATTTTTTGTTCTGCTGTTGCTTTCTGCACACCCAGCCCCCAGTTGTCAATTGAAGCTTGTGGTGACCCCTCCACAGTGTTCCCATCGATAAAAAATTTACCGGCATACAATGTATCCGGGTTGATGGATTGAATAAAGAATGTTTGGGTGAGATCTAGGATGCGATAGCGCAATTCACCATTCTTCGTTGCAGGCCCTGGCTTGTAATAATTATTTACGATGTTCTGCTTGCCTTCTTCGCCGCCGTAAGCACTGTTGAAGCCCCAGTTGAAGACCACATTGTTTCGATAGTCTACAATTTCAGACGCAGAATCCCTGGAAAATCGTGAGCCATTGAATCTGGGATTTCTGCTGGTGTGATCAGCGAGCAAGTTGTGATGGAAACTCGCTCCCATGCCGCCCCAGATGCCCCCAAAACCGTGCTCTCCTTTTTCATGGCCGGAATGGTAAAGGCTTTCACTGATGATGCACCACTGAAGCGTGAAGTTTCGATTATCGTAAAAGGAAGCGGATTCATCAATGGACCAGCTCATAGAGCAATGATCAATGATGATGTCTTTGTTTCTTGTGGCATTGAGTGCGTCTTGTGCAGCACTTGCTTTTTTCTCATCACCACATCTAAAGCGGAGATAACGAATGATCACATTATTCGCTCGCAGTTCTGTGACATAATGCCGTAAACAAATACCATCTCCTGGTGCCGTCTGACCAGCAATCGTAAGGTCGCCGTTTTTGATTTCAAGCGGTCCCTGCAAATCAATGTTTCCTGACACGGCAAACACAATGATCCTCGGACCAGTTTGTTTGATGGCCCAGCGAAGGGATCCTTTGGGTGGGTTTTTTACACTATCCAAAAGATTGGACACTATCAACACTTTTCCGCCTCTGCCTCCCGTTGTAAATCTGCCAAACCCTTCAGCTCCCGGGAAAGCAAGGAGTTGCTCTTCTTCCCTGTACGATGCCAACTTTGTTGGTGGCACGCAATACAGGGAAAAAAGAGAACAGACACATATAAGAACGAAGTGTATTTTCTTCATACCGGTCCTTCACCGTGAGGTACAATCTACAACCAAAGTTTTAGTAGCCAGGGTTCTGCTTCAGTTTTCCCTGGTATGATGCCAGGGTAACCTGGTCATACGGGAAGAGCTCACTTTTGCCTGCTACAAAGAATGACGCCAGTCCCTGCCAAAGCGGTTTTCCGTCTATTGCACTTGCAGTGGTGAGATGCTGTCCCCAATCCAGTCTCGTCCAGCCGGTGGTTGGACTGGGCACCTGTGTTGGCCTCCAGAATGGTTGCGCAGTTGCTGGTGCACCAGTACCTGCAAAAAACTGGATCTCCTCGCCATTGTTTCGCCAGTATACATACTGAGGTACATTGGCATACTTCCCAGTCCTGTCCCTGATCTGTTGAATCGCCGTTCTTGTTTCAGCAATTTTGGTACTCAGCAGATTCCAACGCAACAAATCATATTTGCGAATCGCTTCGTGTCCAAATTCAAGTAGTCGCTCATTGACAATGGCATTGAAGAAACCAGCCTTGGTTGTAGGTGTGGTGCCAATCAGGCCCACATTCCCACGATACGCGCGCCTACGCACTTCTTCAAACGCGGTGATGGCAGCCGTGTTTGGCCCACCATTGGTCTCATTCACCGCTTCCGCATACATCAGCAACACATCGGAAAAACGGATCATGGCCCAGTTATAACCCACATTCAGCACCGTGCCGGGTAACAAGGGTACGCGCCAATCGCGGCGATATTTTCCGGTATTTAATTCACCGAGCCTGCGCATTGATTTTACATTGCTCGCTGACGTCACCTGGTACCAGGTCACAGTAACATCTCTTCTGGTATCAACGGAATCAAATGCGTAATAATAGTTTGGCAACATCACGATACCACCGCCACCAGCGCCAAAGCGTGACGCATTGCTGAGGTTAGGACCATCGTAGTTACCCATCCTGCTATCACTATTACCATTACCACCACCGGCACCTACTTCAAGGATGATCTCACCGGAAGGGTCATAGATAAATGAAGTCACATTCCGCCAAATATTTTCGAAGTTGGGGTTCAGGGTATGCTGGTCCCTGCGCGCCATCAACTCTTCACACTCTGTTTTGGCGATCTCATAGAAAGGCAGGAAGTTCTGTGGTCTTTCCATTTGGCCATTCTGCCTCAGCTTGAATCCGCCACGATGCAGTGCGATCCTTGCACGCAGGGCCTTAGCTGCGCCTTTGGTCATCCGCTCATTGCGCGCAACCTCTGTTCTCCATGGAAGAAGATCGCTGGCCGTCTTAAGATCTGCCAGCAACTTGTCATAAGTTGAGTCTCTGTCTGCCTGCTCAATAAACAAATTGGGCTGCTTATACGCAGGGATCATCGGAGCAGGTACATCGCCCCAGTTCCTGATCAGTTCAAAATAGAATATCGCACGGAGCGTAAGCGCTTCACCATGCAGGCGCCTCAAGTCTTTCTTCTCCGCATCAGTGCCGCCATCATATTGCTTCATCAATGGGATCTGCTCAATACACAGATTCGCCTTCTCAATACCGCGATACAATTGCCTGAATGGATTGGCGATCTCTGAGTTGGTCAGCAGCAATTGGTAGCGACCAATACCACGCCGACCGTTATCGATATTACCACTCACAATACCTTCATCGGTATCATATGGATAGTACATACTGATGCGTATGCCATATCCATTGTCGCCCTGCAGTTCATCATAAACGCCAACAAGTGCGCTGAATGCATTGGATGGATCTGAAAATGTTTGCTCTACACTATACTGTGATACGGGTTCAACTTCCGTATATTTTTTGCAGCTCGCCAAAGCAAAAACTGCTGATATGATGATGATCGTCTTTTTCATTTTGTTCTGCATTTTGGCATTAAAAAGAAATATTCAAACCAAGGAGGAAGGTTCTTGCGCGCGGATAAGCAGCGAAGTCCACACCCGGCGTCAATGGATCTGTTCTCCTTGCAGATACATCCGGATCATAACCTGTATAGTTGGTAAATGTAGCAAGGTTGTTTACCGTGCCATAAAATCTAACGGAGCTGATCTTCACTTTCTGTGTTAAAGCCGAAGGCAGCGTATAACCCAAGGTCACGTTGTTGATCCTGAAATACGAACCATCTTCCACTGCCCAGGAATGCAGCCACCAACGCTGAACCCTAACAGGACTCCAGATTGTGGCATTGGCATTCAAGTCTGCCAATTCTTTAGGTGTTCGCACAATGTTTCCATTGGCATCGATGTTTGTCCAACGATCTTTCATGATGTCCAGTGTGTTCAAATTCGGAAACGCACCATCGGTCCATTCCAATTTGTTGGCATTGTAGATGTCGTTGCCATAGACCCAGTTTACAAAAATACTCAAGTCAAATCCACCATAAGTGAATTGGTTGTTCCAGCCACCGATGAACTTTGGATTAGCATTGCCGATGATCGTTCTGTCGCCATCCGCAGTGATGACACTGTCACCGTTCAGGTCCTTCCACTTCAACATACCTGGCTGTGGTACACCATACACGCCGTTGGCGGCAATACCTGGTTTGAGTGTATAAACCTGCGTAGTCTCGTTGTAGTTGAAGTCATCGATCTTGTAATATCCATCGGTCACAAAACCATACATCAGTCCTACGGGCTGACCCACTTTTACGAGGTAATCGTTCACGCCATCAGATCCCTGCCATCCGGAGTTGCGTTCCAGCTGATTTACGCCGCCAAGGCTTTCCACCTTATTCTTGTTGAAGCTCAAATTGAAATTGGTATTCCAGGTGAATTTTTTGCCGATGACTGGTGTGGCATTGATCTGGAATTCAACACCTGAGTTGGTTGTTGTTCCGAGGTTTTGTATTTGCGATGTATATCCTGTTGTCGGCGGAATCGCAACGGCCAGCAAAAGATCTTTACCGGTATTCTTATATACGTCTACTGAAAACTGCAACCTGTTGTTAAACATGCCGAGATCTAACCCAATGTTGCGGGTTACGTTTTTCTCCCAGCGAAGATTTGGATTGGCAAGGGCGGATGGTGCAAAGCCTGGAACGATACTGTGGTTAAATGCATACTGTCCAGTTACACCATACAACTGCTGGTAAAGAAGATTATCAATCCTGTTGTTACCCACTTCACCGTAACCGATCCTGATCTTACCATCTGTCAGCCAACCGATATTCTTAGCAAAGTTTTCCCTGCTGAAGCGCCAGGCCAGTGAGCCGGATGGAAATACAAGCGTTCCGTTGTCTGAGCTGAATTTGGAACTCCGGTCTGCCCTCACATTGAAAGTGGCAAGGTATTTATCGTCATACGCATAGGTTGCCCTGCCGAAAAAACTGAGAATCCTGGCTGGAGGTGCAACGAAAGACGTGGGCAGTGGTTGTTGTGATCCCGTTGGCGCAGAACCGAGGCCCATGTTGGCCAATGCTTTTTCCGGACTAATATCTGCCGGGAAAAATCTCGTTTCAATACCCGTTTGTTGTGACCGTTGATCAATGAGTTCCTGACCAACAAGCACGCTGAAATCATGTTTGTCTTTATAGTTACTGACGGTGTATTGCAGCGTGTTGGAGTTATTAATGGTATTGTTCAGCTGGTTTCCAATACTTGCCAGAGGGAGTGAGGCGAAGTTCCTCGCATTGGAAGTGATCTTGCTCCAAAACTGCTTGGTAGTGATATCAACATTATCATATCCAAAGGTGGAACGGAAGACCAGATTCTTGGTGATGTTATAATTGATATATCCTACGAAATACGCGCCTTTTGTATACTGTCTGCGATATTCTGCTTGCGTGAGCAGTACTGGATTGATGGCACCACTGGAGGCAAGGAAATAGGCTTCATCAAAATCATCAATCCCAAACCCAGGCCTCTCTAGTTCAAAGGGCCTGTAGTTGATCGCATGGCGCATTCTGTTGGTGGCCCTGGTACCGGAGTTGGTGGTACCTGCACCCTGTATCTCCTGATCAATATACCTGAAGGTCATGCCCATCCGGAATTTGTCAGAGATCTTATGATCCAACTTGAAGTTTACAAGGTTTCTATCGAACCCGGACTCTAGCTGCAAGCCCTGCTCAATATTTTTAGTGAAGCTGAGATTGAAAGTAGTATTGGCAGCGCCGCCATTGACGGAGATGTTATGGTTTTGAAAATTCGCTTTGCGGCCAAACACTTCTTCCTGCCAGTTTACCATGGGTACATTCTTATAGTTCTGCAGGGTGTCCCAGGTGGTACCATAGGTTTGTGCGAAGCTTGAACTATCGGGTATGCTTCCCCGTGAGCGTTCATACTGCCAGCGTACAAAGTCATAGGGATTCATCACATCCATGGTCTTGGGCAGTTGGCGGTAACCAAATGCACCGTTGTAGGCAACAGTGGTTTTACCAGCGCGACCACCCTTTGTAGTGATAATCATTACGCCATTGGCTGCGCGGGCACCGTAGATCGCTGTTGTGGAGGCGTCTTTGAGTACATCGATGGAAGCGATGTCTTGCGGCGAGAGCACACTTAAGGCATTCTCCACGGGTACCCCGTCAACAATGTAAAGGGGTTGGTTGTCTTGTGTAATCGAGCTACCCCCGCGGACGCGGATCACGACCTCCGCACCAGGAGCACCTTCACTGGCTGTGGCTTGCACCCCTGCCAGACGGCCCTGGATGGCTTCTGCCGCAGAGGCGATGGGTATATCTTTTAATTGTTTTGCATTGACGGAGGATACCGAGCCCGTCATGTCTTTACGGCGAATGCTGGAGTATCCTACCACCACAACATCGTCCAGGTTAGATGATTGCTTGACCAATTGAATGGTTCCCGCATCATTGCCGGAGGTGGTAATGGTTCTGGCTGCAAATCCGGTGTAGGAAACGGTCAGTGTCACTTCACCTGTTGCCGATACATTCAGTTTGAAAACTCCGGAGGCATCTGTCTGTGTTCCGGTTTTGGATCCTTTAGGGATTACGGTTGCACCGCTCAGGGGCGCACCGGCATCGTCTGTTACCCGGCCCGTAACCTGCCGCTGCTGGGCAGATACCAGGAGCGTAAGGAATAACAATTGGAGCAGTACCAATAGTCTCTTCATATAGCAGTCAATTAGTTGGTTCGCGTAGGTTTTTAAGCAAAAACCATGGATAATACTAAACAGTTAATTCGGTTCAAGCCAAACTGTGCAAGGTTTTTATTTACGCAAACGTTCCCGAGAACGAGTGCGTTCTTGCCGGAGGTGGAAGGTGGAGGGTGGAAGGTGGAAGATTTGGTAACTAGAGGGTGCTTCCTCGTATGATCATTTCTGTTGATAAAACACGGGTTTCAAATTCATGAACGGGGCGCTTACTTTCTATCAATTGCAGTAACAATTCAGTAGCTACCTGGCCCATTTCAAAGGCAGGTTGTTTGATGACAGAAAGCGGGGGATCAAGAAGCTCTGTGAACTCGCCATTGGAAAAGCCGATGAGGCCGATCTCACCCGGAATGTTGTAACCCTGCGCACGCAAGATCCGCAGGCAACCCATCGTGATCTTGTCTGAAGAGGCAAAAATGGCATCAGGCTTTTTTCTTGGCTTGAAGAGTTCCTTAAGCGATTCCTCCATTTCATCCCTGAACATCCCGCCATGTTTGCAGTAACGGATAAGGCTTTCGTCAACCGGCAGCCCGTGGTCCGTCAACGCTGCTGAATAACCCGCCAGTCGCTCCTTGGCGATGGACAGGATCGATGCATTGCAGATGGTGGCTATGCGCTTATATCCCTTTTTGATCAGGTGTGCCGTGGCATTGTAGGCACCGGTGAAATTATCTGCAATCACTTTATGCGTCTCGATCTCATCAACGATCCTATCGAAAAAAACCATTGGCATCCCTTTGGATGAGATCTCTTTAAATGAAGAAAAGTCAGTGGTTTCGGCGGATACAGAGATCAGCAATCCATCAATAGATCTACTGGTGAGGTATTGCAGGTTGCTCATCTCCTTGTCAAAACTTTCATGACTCTGGGAGATGATGACATTGTAATGCCTTGTTTTGGCTACAGATTCAATCCCATTGATGATCTGAGAAAAAAAACTATTGGCGATCTCCCCTACAATCACTCCGATGGTATGGCTTTTCTTTTCTTTCAGGCTAAGTGCGATGGGATTGGGCTGGTAGTTGATCTTTTCCGCGTACTCCATCACCAGCTTCTTGGTCTCCGGACTGATCTCGTAGCTGTCCCTCAAAGCCCGGGATACCGTTGAAGTGGAAAGGCCCAACGCTTTGGCAATATCTTTTATGGTGACGGCTTCGTATTTCATGATAAGCAGTTGGAGCGGAAGGGGGTCAAATTAGTGAAAAAACCATTTCCGATCCGTGTCTTCCTCCATATAATCACCCCTTTACATCCTACATTTGTATAATGAAGGACTATTTGGCCGGGTTGAACGAAAAACAGAGAGAAGCAGTTGAACATATCCATGGCCCACTCATGATTGTGGCCGGTGCGGGTAGCGGAAAAACCAAGGTGCTTACCACAAGAATCGCACACCTGATGGCCAACGGCGTAGATTCCTTTCAGATCCTCGCGCTGACATTTACCAATAAGGCCGCCAAGGAAATGAAGGAGCGCGTGGAGCACATGCTGGGCAATGGCGATGCACGCAATTTATATATCGGTACGTTTCACTCGGTTTTTGCACGTATTCTCCGCACAGAAGCGACGAAGATGGGGTATCCATCGAATTTCACGATCTATGATACGGATGACGCGAAGAGTGTGTTGAAAACAGTGATCAACGAACTAAGCCTGGACGATAAGCACTATAAACCCAACACCGTTTATAACCGGATCTCATCGGCCAAAAACGCCCTGGTGAACGCGGAGGATTATGCCAATGATTATGGCATCCAGCAGGAAGACATGCGTTCCAACCGGCCCGCCATTGCACAGATCTACAAGGCCTATGTGGCCAGGTGTTTTAAGAATGGCGCAATGGATTTTGATGATCTGTTGCTGAAGTTTTACGAGTTGCTTTCCTTCTTTCCGGAGTCGCTTCATAAATACCAGCACAAGTTCAAATTCATCCTTATTGATGAGTACCAGGATACCAACCCTGCGCAATATGAGGTGATCAAGTTACTGGGTGCGGCGCATGAGAATGTTTGCGTGGTGGGTGATGATGCACAATCTATCTACTCTTTCCGTGGTGCAACGATCCAGAATATTTTACAGTTCCAGAAAGACTACGACAATGTGAAGGTGGTGAAGCTGGAGCAGAACTATCGGTCCACACAAAACATTTTGAACGTTGCCAACGAAGTGATCGGCAACAACAAGGGGCAGATCCCAAAGGAGTTGTGGACGGATAATAAGGAAGGGGAAAAGATCCGCCTGATCCGCACGGCATCGGATAATGAAGAAGGAAAATTTGTGGCCGATACGATACAGGAGCAGAAGCTGCGGAACCATTATCATAACCGCGACTTCGCGATTTTGTATAGAACCAATGCGCAATCGAGGGCCTTTGAAGAATCCCTGCGCAGGATGGGCCTTGCTTACACGATCTACGGCGGCATGAGTTTTTACCAACGCAAGGAGATCAAAGACTATATCGCTTATATGCGGATGGCGGTGAATACGCGTGACGAAGAAGCGTTGAAGCGGATTATCAATTATCCAGGGCGGGGTATTGGCAAAACCACAATAGATAAACTGGTGCTGTTTGCGAATGAGAAGCAGCTGACGATGTGGGAAGTAGTGGCCAATGCTGCGATGTATGGTTTTAAAGGCAACACCCTGGAAGCACTGGACCAGTTTGTGACGATGATCAAAAGTTTTACGTCAATGCTGGAAACCAAGAATGCGTATGAAGTGGCGGCGCATATTGGCAAGCAGACCAACCTCGTGAAAGAGTTGTTCAATGATAAGAGTACGGAAGGCATGCAGCGCTATGAAAACGTGCAGGAATTGTTGAACTCTATCAAAGAGTGGGTGGAAAGTCCGGATAACGAAGATGGCGAGGTGATCAGTAAATCACTCGGTGCCTATCTGCAGCAGATCACACTGCTAACGGATGCCGATGAAAAAGATCCCAATGCAGATACGGTGAAACTGATGACCATTCACGCGGCAAAGGGGCTTGAGTTTTCCTGCGTGTTTGCAGCCGGTTTGGAAGAGATGTTGTTCCCTAGTGCGATGAGCATCAACACCAGAGAAGAGCTGGAAGAAGAGCGACGATTATTTTATGTGGTGATCACGCGCGCCAAGGCGCGGCTATGGATCACCTATGCCAATACACGATACAAGTTTGGACAGCTGGTGCAGAACGAGCCATCGAGGTTTATCGATGAGTTGCCGGAGCCCTACCTGGACCGCTCCTTTGCCGGCGGCGGTATGCGCAACCAGGCCGGTGGGTTAGGTACCAGTGCTTTCGACAGGATGCATGGCGGATGGCGGAACAATAACAATGCCGCCAAAGAAGCAGAGATCAGGTATGGTGCGCCGCCTTCTAAGAGCAGCACACCTTCTTATATGGCGCCGAAGACACCAGGCAAGGTAGTAGAACATAAGCCCTCCGAAGACTTCAAAGCCAGCGATACCAGCAATTTGCAAGCAGGGCAAAAGATAGAGCACCAGAAATTTGGTTTCGGCGAGGTGGTGAAGATGGAAGGCGCCGCCCATAATCCCGTTGCCACTATTAAGTTTGAACTGAACGGGGAGAAGAAGATTATGTTGAATTACGCGAAACTGAGGATACTTTGAGAAGTGAGAAGATAAAGGGAGAAGTGCGAAGGG
>JBASZQ010000009.1:0-122116 GCA_049661025.1 Chitinophagaceae bacterium
GTTGTAGGTTGGAGGTTGCGGTGAACCTGCAACCTCCAACCTACAACCTCCAACCTGTATTCATTGCCGCATTATCTTCTCGGTATAATCACAATATTCCGATACTCAATCGGTCCATGATCTCCCTGTAACATGATCGGGCCGGGTTCGCCTTCTTTGCTGTCCAGTGCACCACCGGTAATGCCGGGAATCACCTGGTCGCAGATAATGGTCTTGCCATTCGCTTCCACCGTAACCCGCCTGCCGATGATCGTAATATCATACACTTGCCACTCACCGGGTCCTTTTGTGAAACGCTGGTTGGGAATGACAAATCCATAAATTCCTCCAATACCCACATTGGAAGGCTCCTCGAGGCCGTCCTCAACCTGTACTTCATACCTGCCCCTCAGATACACGCCGCTATTGCTGTGTGCCGGATATTTAAACTCGATGTGCAATTTGAAATCGGTAAACTTCTGGTCCGTGATCAGATTGGATCCGGAAGCTGGACTTTTCAATACACCATTCTCGATCACCCATTGGTTCTTTGCACCGGAAGCATGCCAGCCCTCTGTGTTCCTGCCATTCAACAACTTGATTGGTGCACCCCAGGAGACCGTTCCCGTTTGTTCCAATGAAGGCGCACGGTTACCCGTAAACGAATATTTTTTCCCGTTGGGCATGATCATTGTCCCTGTCATTTTATCGCCAGTCCACTGACCTTCCACGGTCAGGTCATTATCACCGCCTTCCCATTGGGGTGGGATAGCAAAACTGAATCCGGCACCATTGGTATTCACGCGCGCCACAGGCCTCGCACTTCCGCCATCAGGTGCTACAAAGTATCCTACCAGCATCTTCATGCCGGAATGTTTCACCTCAAGCCAGGATGGTACTTCTTTCTGGTCGCCGCGATCTACAGTAAGATCCCATCGGCCTTCCAGTTTAGGTTGCGAAAATCCGGCAACCGCAATGCTCATGAAAAAGGCAAGTAATCTGAGGTACATATATGCGCTTATTTTGAGGAAATTTAAGACTAATTTCAGTCTCCATTCCAGAGAAAAGCAAGCGTCAATATGAAAATCTGCATCTACTGCGCGTCCAGTGATAAAATCAGTTCCGGTTATTTTGATGCAACAGAAAAACTGGCTCTGTCGCTCGTACAACAGAACATCGAAGTGGTATATGGTGGTGGCAGTTCAGGATTGATGGGAAAGCTTGCCGATGTAATGCTTGCAAACGGCGGAAAGATCAAAGGGATCATGCCGAAGTTCATGAATGAAGTAGAATGGGCGCACAAAAACCTTCAGGACATTGAGTTTACCGAAACCATGCATGAACGAAAAGCAAAGTTTCTGGAAAATATAGACGGGCTGGTGGCATTACCTGGTGGTACCGGCACACTGGAGGAACTGCTGGAAGCCATGACACTGAAAAAGCTCGGAATCTATACCAAACCGATCGTCATCCTCAATACGCTAAACTATTACGAGCCCCTGAAGATGATGTTACAGCAATGCGTAACCGAAAATTTTATGCTAGCCCGTCATACGGATATGTGGACCTTCGTTGATGAGCCTGAACAGGTAATTCCCGCACTGTTGTCTGCAAAAGAATGGGATAACAATGCCATCCATTTTGCACGCGTCAGCTAGCACACGGGTTTAACTCGTCCAAACAATTACCCGGTTGGTAGGATTTTGACGCAAATTATTACGCGTATCCTTTTAATTCTTTGATGCATGTGGTACTTTTGTGCACCAAAATTTACGACTGCATTGCTGTCTCAATAATTCTGGAACCCTTTTTGCAACAACTTCTTTTAAACAACCATTCTTAACCAAAATTCTGTCAAATGAAAAGACTTTTTGTCGCCCTGTTCCTTTTGGTTTCTACAGCAGTCCTTGCCCAGAAACCCGTTAAGGAACATTACACTGTAAGTGGAGGCCTGCTGGGTGCAGCCAACCTGACCAAATTCACCGTGATCGGCAACCAGAACCTCGATTATAAAATGAAGTTCGGATGGGGCGCTGGCGGTTGGTTGAATATTCCTTTGGGTAAAGCTTTCTCCGTTGAGCCACAGTTGATCTACAATCATTACGTCTACAATTCAGAATCCATCGGCGCATTACTGGGTAACGGAAGTGCAAACTATCTTTCTGTTCCTGTTCTGCTCAAACTGGATATCGGAAAGAATTTTGCGTTAACCGCAGGTCCACAGTTCGACTTCCTGATGGGCATCAAAGACAAAAACAACAACAACGAAAAATCTGACTTCACCGGTACCAGTATCTCCGGTAATGTAGGACTCGAAATGTTCCCCCATGCACGTGTGACGCCTTTCGCACGCTACATATTTGGTTTCACAAATATGGACAACACCAATAATCCGAACACACAGGGTGAGTTGAAGAATCAAAATATCCAGGCCGGTGTTAAGTTCAAATTGTTCGGCAAATTTGTACCCGGTGATAAGGACGGTGACGGCGTGATTGATAAAGATGATAAATGTCCTGATGTAGTAGGTCTGGCCCGTTACCAGGGTTGCCCTATCCCAGATACCGATGGTGATGGCATCAACGATGAAGAAGATAAATGTCCAACCGTTGCAGGCTTGGCCAAATATCAGGGTTGCCCTATTCCTGATACAGACAAAGACGGCATCAATGATGAGCAGGATAAATGCCCAACCGTTGCCGGCTTAGCTAAATACGGTGGTTGCCCTATTCCTGACACTGATAAAGACGGTTTGAATGATGAAGAAGATAAATGTCCAACCGTTGCAGGTCTGGCCAAATACCAGGGTTGCCCCATTCCTGATACTGACAATGATGGTGTGAACGATGAAGAAGACAAATGCCCCACCATTGCAGGTCCTGCAGAAAACGGTGGTTGCCCCAAGATCAACTTCAATGCTGCTGCCGTTCAGTTTGTAAGTGGAAGTTGCACGCTGACCACTGGTGCTAAAACTGAGTTGAATAAGCTTGTGAAGATCCTCAATGAAGAGTATCCTGATGTGAAGATTGCCATTGAAGGTCATACAGACAATACCGGTAAGGCTGACAAAAACCTAACCCTTTCTGAGTGCCGCGCCAACGCCGTGAAGAGCTACCTGGTGAGCAAGAAAGTAGCAGGGGAGCGACTGAGTGCAGCAGGATTTGGCCAGGATAAGCCTATTGCTGACAACGCTACCAAAGAAGGAAAAGCGAAGAACCGCAGGGTGGAATTCCATGTGAGTCAGTAACAATAGTTGTAAACTTCATAAAATACGACACAAAAAGCCTTGCATAAAGGCTTTTTGTGTTTTTGAAATGACCCATCTTAGCGGCCTGTTCCATAACCATCTAAATCAACCTTTATGTCATTAGATCTGCTTGGCCTCGTGAAAGGCTATTTTAACAACGATATGCTCAACCAGGCATCATCATTTCTTGGTGAGGATTCGAACGTATTGAGTAAAGGCCTCGATGCCATCATTCCTGCATCACTTTCAGGTATGATCCATCAGGCGGAATCCGGTAACGCCAATTCACTGATCACCCTTGCAAAAACAGCTTACGATAGCGGCATCCTCGGCAACCTCGCCAACAGCTTCACATCCGGCGGTGGTGGTGTTCCTTCCATCGGCCCTTCGCTAATCTCTGGTTTGTTCGGAGATAAGTTCGGCGGCATTGCCAACGCGATCTCCTCATTCTCAGGCATGAAAGGATCCACAACATCTTCTCTGTTCGGATCTGTTGTGCCTGTAGCATTGGCTGCACTCGGAAAATACATTGGCGACAATAACGCAACACCAGGTGCTGTATCTTCTCTGTTGGGTGGAATGAAAAGCTCTGTTCTGGCGGCCGTTCCTGGTGGACTGAACATTTCCAAGTTTTTTGATGCCGCTCCCGCAGCACATGCAGCAGCTTCACATCACCATGAACCCGCACCAAAGAAAAACAGGAACCTCCTTCCCGTATTGCTTACGGCAGCGGCGGGTATCATTCTTTTGCTTTGGTTGATGAAAGGTTGTGGTGCTAAAAAAGAAGAACATGGCGCAGCGGTAGTTCATGATACCACTGTGAAAAAAGAAGTGGTCACTGTTGTGAAGGAACCATTGAAAGTTAAACTTCCCAACGGCGTTGAGCTCGATGCATACAAAGGTGGTATCGAAGATCTCCTGGTTGCATTCCTTAATGATCCTGCTGCACTGCCAGGAAAAGACAACTGGTTTGATTTCAATGACCTCAATTTCAAATTTGGCACTGCAGAGATCGTACCGGAAAGTAGAAAAGAGGTTGACAATATCATACAAATCCTGAAAGCCTATCCAAAAGTAAACATCAAAGTTGGTGGATACACTGACAAAGTAGGTGATGAAGCTGCCAACAAAAAACTGTCTGGCGAAAGAGCTGCCGCCGTTGCTGCCGCACTGAAAGAGGCAGGCGTTGGTGCGCAAGTGGAAGGCGCTGAAGGATACGGTTCCGAGTTTGCAAAATATCCGGCTGATGCACCGGAAGTTGACCGGATCAAAGACCGCAGGGTGTCTGTATCTGTAAGGGCAAAATAATTTTTTTCAACCCTAAACCACCAGGTCTCCAGATGTATATCTGGGGACCTTTTTCGTTCAACGCCTGCCCGGTTTCTCGTTCCGAATTTGTACCTTGTTGCAGATACCAGAACGAATATGAAAAAGCTTTACAAAAGGACAGTTGCCGTACTTTGTTTGTTCGGTATTGTTCACCAGATCCAGGCCCAGGACAACCATTATGCGTGGATGCAATATGGTTCCCGAAATTCCATCCTCTTTAATGCGGGTATCAGCAGATTCGAAGATCAGTCTGCAGTGATCATGAATCCTGCCACACTCGCCGAAGCAAAATCTTCAAGCTTCAACTTCAACACCAACATGGTGGGCTTTAACAACATCACCTTCAAAGACGGTCTGGGACAGGGTTTCACTGTTAAGAACAGTAACCTGAATGTGTTGCCCAGCATGGCTTCCGGCGTTTTCAAACCAAAGAACGCAAAGAAAAACATGACCTTCGGTTATGCATTGTACCATGCCAATACTGACAACCTTAATTTTTCAGATCGCACAGAAAGAAAACTTAACCTGGTCAACGACATAGAAAGTCCCGGTGATGAAAATTATCTTGCACAATACTCGCTTGATAATCGTTTAGACGAATTTACAACGGTTATTGGACTCGGTTGGCAAGTATCGGAACATATCAACATCGGCCTATCGCAATCGTTTTTATATAGATCGATGGAGTCCCGTGAATCCTTTGCGGCCTACGCCATCCCCGATCCTAACGCAGGTGCCACTATTGACCTCGTTGGAGCGAACCTTGATTACTACGCGAAATACACTGCACTATCCGCCTTTACGAAACTCGGCTTCACCTACAAAACTTCTAATTGGGATTTGGGACTGGTGATCACATCCCCTACTCTTGGCATTTTCGGAAGCGGAAAAATCCTCGCAGACTATGCATTGTCTAACTACAGACTTTCGCAAGATCCTAGTGTGAAACGAAGAAGTTTTCTTGCGAATGGGCAGATTGAAGATATCAAAGCGAAATATAAATACCCATTGAGTGTTGCCCTCGGTGCATCGAGGGCTTACAGAAATTGGAGGATCTACGGTTCCGTAAGCTGGTATGCCGCCATCAACAACTATACCGTGATGGACCCGGGAAATGCATCTTTTGTACAACCACCCACACCAGACAACGTATTTTTGACCAGTGTGGCCTTAAGTGTAAGGAGTGCTAACCGTACCGTAGTGAATGCATCCATTGCAGCAGATATTGAGCTGAAGAAAAATAGCAGGCTACTGATGTCTTTCCGGAATGACCAGCACTATACAGACTTTGATCCCGATGCATCAGGAAACGACCTTGCTGTTAAAAAATGGGACAACTGGCATTTCACCATCGGCAACCAAAGAGAATTCAAATCCAGTGCAATAACCTTGGGTCTTAGGTTCAACTATGGTGTCAACAAGGATTTCCCACAACCGGCAAGTTTCGAAGATCCAACCGAAGGAAATTTGCTGCAGGGCACAAGAGGCAAAGGGACCATCGAATCAAAAGGAATTCAATTATTACTCAGCTATTCATTCAGCCTGGGTAACAAATAAACAAGTGGAGCAAATCAAGGGGTGCTGAAAAAATACATCAGGAATAAGTTTCTTCGTATCTCAGTGTATGTTCTCATGACACTGATGGCACTCTACTTGATCATACATCTCGTGCTTGCCTACAGAGCCAAGGAGATCATACGAAGTATTGTATCAGAACAAACCGATGGCAAAGTTGATATCAAGATTGGTCGCGTTGGCTTCAATCTCTTTCCCTCTACACGCCTCGATCTTTTCAATACCCAATTGATTTTTTTAGATTCCATCGGCAAAAATAAAATCTACGATATCCAGTTCAAATATCTCGGCCTTCAGGTCAACTCCATAACAGATTTCCTGTTTCGAAAGAAACTGCAGATCGATTTCCTCGTTGCTGAAGATCCCCATGTACAGGTAAGCCCTTCCTTCAAAAAGAGAGCACAGGAAGGCAACAAAGCGGTGCATTTTGAAATTGGCACTATTTACATTGCTTTGCAGAAGATCGCCAAAGAAATGCAGATCAAAAGATTTGGCTTGATGAATGGAAAGGTCACCCTAATGAAATTATCGCCCAACCAAACCACCATCAGCATCGGAGGCGTAAATTTCACGGCAAGAGATCTATCCATGGCCGCTGACACCAGCGTCAATATTGAAAATAAACTACAAGCAGGACGGATCAATCTTAATACCGGCAAACAAGAGATCAACTTCCCCGAAGGAAACTACATCCTAAAATTCAACGGCCTTAGCCTTGATACGGAAGAGAAACTGGTCTCCATCTCTGATTTCGCATTCATCGGCCAGGCAAAAGACAGCACACTTGGAAAGATAGAAGCAGGCTTCCGTCAATTCAGGATGTACAATCTTGATTTTTGGTCGCTCTATAATTCAGGAACCCTACGCATAGATTCCCTGATTTGTATTGATCCCACCATTAAGATGGGTATGGATGTTAGCCCTAAAGCCAACAAGCAGCAGGTTTCTGATTTGTCCATTGAAAAACGAATCACCGGCATCACCGGAAAAATGGATATCAAATACCTGAGCCTCCGGAACAGCACTTTCGATATCACAACCAGGAATAAAGATAAAATTGTTCCTTTCCATTCATCCGGCAACGACTTTGAAGCCATTGGCATCCGGCTTGACAGTTCGGCTGAAAGACCCATTAACATTGACAGGGTAAGTTTCGCCATAAAGAATTACACTGCAGTAACCAGTGACAGCCTCTACAACATCAACTTTGACAGTGTGATCTTTTCGAACAGATCCATCAACCTGATCAATTTCAGGATCTCACCGTCAGCTTCCAATAAGCTGAAAGCACAGAAGTGGCTCACCGTACCTAATTTTCAATTGAATAATATCTCCTTTGATCACCTGCTTAGTGAGAAGAAGCTGAAGGCCGATGAATTGCTTCTGGAAAATGCAACCGTCATCAATAATTTTGTGCCGAAGACGAAAAAAGCCGAAAGACCAAAACCACTTCGCCAAATCCTTGCAAGTCTGCACAAATCCATTGATCTCAACAAAGTCACCATAAGGAACAGCTCTGTTGAAATGCAGTCGATGACTGACAAGAACAAGCGTATGACCTTGTATGGTTTCAATTCTGAGATCGCTCTGGAAGAAATGTTTGACGCGTCAACCTATGAAATCATGGGCCGATCAGTGGGTGCCGTGCAGTTTGATTCTTTACATTTAAGGGCTGGCAATTATAATGTGAACTTCTCAGATGGAGAGATCAGGGGAAAAGATCGTATGATCACAGCGAAACATATGAACCTGAATAATCCGTCCTCAGGTGCAAGGTCTCATGCCAAAGATATCAAGATTCATAATTATCATTTCGATGATACATTCAATGAGATTACTGTTGACTCAGTCACTTTCTCATATGCCAGCCTTCACCTGCGTCCACAAAAAAGTAATAGGCAAACAGATAAAAAAGCCCTTGACCTTCCCAATCTGAAGTTGAATCTATTCAGGGGCAGGGACATCAAAGTAGACCTGAATCAGGGAGACAGCCTCATCGTAAAAACACATGTTAATCTGATAGAAGGCAAAGGAATGACGATACAAGATGAGCAATTAAGTATCACTGGATTTAAGCTGGATATGGACAGCCTGCAATATCAATCCCCGGGTGTGATGGCAAGAACAGGCAGAATAAATGTTATTGACGAACAAGCTTCGTCCATTTCGGATCTAAAGGTTTCCGTTAACCGCAATGGCAATAGCATTAAAGCAACTGTTCCTGCCATTCGGTTCATTCCTGCTATCGCACAAACCATCGAAAAAAAATATCCGGTAATTCCTTCACTGGAAATGGACTATCCGGTTGTTTCCGCAAGGCTTGGGTCTAATACAAAAAGTAAAGAACCTGCAAGTAAAAAGCCATCATCCTTCCAACTGGGTTCCATGAAGATCATCCAGGGGACCTTTGATATTCATCAACAGAATGGAAATAAAAGCCTGCTGGTGAATACCGGTAAAATTGACATTAGCCTCAAGGACCTTAAAAAAGATATTGATAATACACAGATTGGCCTGGGCGAGACATCCATCAGGAGTAATCAGTTAAGGCTAAATGTGAACGACAGTCTTCAGCTTTTTACAACAGATGGTCATCTGAATATTGATATTGAAAAACTATTCAAAGCAAAAGGAGAAGACAACGGAGTATTCCATGCAAATATTAAAAACATCGATGGCATTAAGCTAAACCTACATCTACTCAATAAAAAAGGAAAAGAGATCGAGGTAAACGGATTCAGTCTTGGTGGAAGTGATATTCTGCTTGACAGTCTTTCTCGAGGTCATGTACTACGCAGGATGAAAAACAATCCTACACTACACGCGGGAGATATTAATTTCAAAAAGATCGATGAAAAAACACATCTAGAGATTTTCAATATTGGATTCACCAACGGAAACAAAACCATCAGTATCGACTCATTGGTGTTTCATCCGTCCATGGACCGGGATTCCTTCAACAGGATGCAACAGTGGCAGAAAGACTATATGCAAGTAGCTACGGGCAAGATCAGGATCAGAAATTTTGATTTTGACCGCCTTGCTGCTGATTCGTTGTACAATGCCGGACAGATAGAGATCAACCATCCATCGCTGCATATTTACAAGGATAAAAGGCTTCCCTTCCAAAGCGGGATCATCAAGCCACTACCAGTAGACATGTTGGAAAGGGTTCGGCAAAGAATTCACCTTGATAGTATAAGGATCATAAACGGAGATCTGACCTATGAAGAATTCAATGACAAGACCAACAGTTTAGGCACCATCAACTTTACAAACTTGAATGCCCGGATTAGGAATATCAGGAATTATGAAACCCGGCCTACAGACAGTTTATTGCTTTCGGCAAGCACAATGTTTCTCGGTAAAGCGCCATTAAGCATTCGCTTCAGGGAATCCTATTCAGATTCACTTGCTGGCTTCTTGTATGCCGTGAATATGGGTGCGATGGACCTCAAAGAGCTGAATGCTGTTATAGTTCCCCTTGCTTCCGCAAAAGTCACCAGCGGTTATCTGGACACCCTGCAATTAAAAGCTATTGGTCGTGAGTATATAGCACACGGCAAGATGAAGATGTTGTACCGGGATCTCAAAGTGGAGTTCCTCAACAAGAAAGATCAGGAAAAGAAAACCATTGTCACGCGTTTTATCAGCTGGGTAGCCAATGGAATCATCAAGAGAAAGAATACATCGAAAACCGGATCTGTATATACTGCTCGTATCAGGGAGAGAAGTGTATTTAACTATTGGATCAAAATTGTTTTGAGCGGTGCACTCACCAATGCCGGTATTAAGAGCAATAGCAAGCAAGACAAGAAATATAAAAAGTCTGTCAAAAAACTCCATGTTCCGGATATTCCAGATGTGGAACTGTAAATAGGTATCTATGCAAAAGATCATGTTTTCAGGGTGGATCGCTATCCAGTTGATAAGCCTGTCTGCAAGCGTACAAGCGCAAGACAGTAGTTTGTATCATCAACAAACAACAAAACTAAGACTGCTGAACCCCTCCAACTGGCTACAGCAGGGCGAGAATGCGATCATTCAGTTTCAAAGTGAACTCACCCTTGGTATTGATACGGCCTATAAACATGAACAGTTGGTGCGCATGAGTAAGGATCTGGACCTGATTACTAGTGACTTTGCATTTCACGGTGCCGTTATGCGGATCCGATCCCTGGATGATGTGAAGGCCAAACTCCTGCAAATGAAGAGGGATGTAGAGAAATGGAGAACATCGGTAAGAAAACAAAATGACCTCCTCGCAGCAAATTATTATAGCATTGAGCAGCTTAAGACAGACAGCATCTGGCATGAGATCAGAAATGATAGTTCGATGTGGAGTATCTATGAAAGAGAATTCAACAGTCTTGAAGAAAATGTCGTCAAAACCGAAAAACAGTATCAAGATGTTCTCAAAAAATCCGTATCCGCAGAAAACAATCTCAACAATATCAACTTCCGCATCAGCAATCTCTTGCTGAGTGTGGAAAAAGAACTGGGGCAAAGGAGTTCTGCACTATTTCAGCAAACGCATCCACCCTTTTGGAAGATCAACAGTAGTACCTATAAAGAAGGCATTGGCGAAGTATTTATGAATACCCTTAAGCAAAATCTGGAGTCTCTTAAATTCTATGGGAAAAATGCCTACATAAGGGTAATCCTTTTCAGGATTATTCTTTTACTCATTACGCTGTTACCGATATGGTATTTTAAGAAGCACAAAAAAGAGTTTGAGGACGACAATCCTAACCAAGCGTACAAATTTGTACATAAGTACACCGGGGCATCCACTAGTAGTTTTGTGTTGGTGATGGCACCCATCATCTTCATTAATTCACCACATATTTTCACTGAAGTTATTCTGGTGACACTTTCCATTACCACCACCCTGATATTCCTAAAAGAACAACCCAATCTGAAAAGAAGCTGGTTCTATGCACTGCTGGGAATCTATATCATCCTGAAGGCGATGAATCTGATGGTTTCGGTGACCTACTTTGGAAGATGGGTATGGTCACTTAGCCTGGTTGGTTTGATACCATTATACTATGTCTTCAGGGCAATCAACCAGACCAACCTTACAAATAAGTGGCTCTTCAGGGTGATATTGGTGATCACTTTTATACTTTACATATTGGGGTGGTTTCTCAATTTCACCGGGCACTATCCATTGGGCCGAATTCTACTGTTGGCGGGTCTCGAACAGTTTTTCCTTGCTATCATTCTTTACGTTGCGATATATTCCCTGATCGATTTCTTCGCGATCCTTGCGAATATCTACAACAGAAGAAATACGGGTACTACCATTCGGGTAGATATCATTTATAATAAGCTGTTGAACCTTGTAAGATTTCTCGCACTGATTTTCTGGTTCAACCAATTCCTGCACAACATCAATGCCATGGAGTTTCTGCGGCATAATTTCTTTAGTCTCCTTAACCAGCAGATCAATGTGGCGGGATACAGTTATGCGCCTGGCAGCATTCTTATCTTCTTCACAACCCTCTTCATTACTTTTTATATTTCCAGTATGCTGGATGGTCTTTTCCTTGATGAAAAACGGACAGAAGATACAACAGATAAGACGAGCCTTGCGAGCATTGTGATCATCCTTCGCTTGTTTATTATTGCAGCAGGATTTATCCTCGGTATGCTAATTGCAGGCATCCCTATGAATAACCTGAATCTTTTTGTGGGCGCACTGGGTGTAGGTATTGGTTTCGGATTACAAAGCTTTTTTGCAAACCTGATCTCAGGCATCATCATCGCGTTTGAAAAGCCATTATATGTTGGAGATATTGTTGAACTGGAAGATGGGACCCGTGGACGCGTAACCGACATCGGCCTTCGTTCCACTACGGTTGATACATATGACGGCGCTGAATATATCATCCCGAACAACGAAATGATCGGCAAGGTGTTAAAGAACTGGACACTAACCAGCAAATTATATAAGCTTCAGGTTGAATTCAATGTAGATCATGACAATGATCCTGAGGCGGTACAAAAGATCGCTTCTGCGGCTGCACAGCAAATCAAGGAGATCATGCCTAAACCTGTTCCCGCTGTGCAATTCCTGAACATCAGGTCAAATGGATTGCAGTTTGAAATCTCCTGCTGGGTGAAAAATATAGCGGTGGCAAAAAGGGTAAAAAGCCAACTGCTCACTACACTGCACAAAGAACTGATGGCAGCAGGTGTAAAATATCCCAGGCCAACGCAAGACAAGGACTAACAAAAAAAGCCTCCGGAATCGGAGGCTTTTTTTATTGAGAAATTTTTCTCTTAGAGATTGATCCTGAAACCAGCATTAATATAGATAGACCTCGTCTTACCAACTTCAATGTTGTCCACGTCTTTGCTCAACTCAGACAATGACCACTCGTAACTTGCATCCAGGAAAAGCTTCCAAATATCAACACCGGCACCGGCGAATAAACCAAAATTGGCTTTATTGACATCAAAATCATAGTTGTCGCTGGTAACAAAGAATGCAGACAAGCCACCGAAACCGTGGAATGTAACCAGGGACTTTTGACTACCAAGGAAATTGATACCAACGGCTACGGGTACCCGAAATCCCTTCAATGAGTAGTCCTGATCAAAATCCGGATCCTGGGTGCTGGTGTACGTGGTGGACTTTGCCACATACTGAAGGCCTGGTTCGATATACAACTTCTTACCAAATGCAACACTCAATCCGGCGAGTACGCCTGCCTTACCCGAAGCACTCACATTGTCTGCGCTGATGGCAACATCTGTCAGGTTTACACCTATGTGCGGCTTAATGGTTGTTTGGGCTGCGGCCGCTCCGCTAATAGCCAGTGAAATAACGGCCAGAGACAATAGTTTGAATTTCATAAAACAGTGTTTAGTTATTAAAATTATTAAACAAGCATAGATATTTCACACCCTAAAACCTAAAGTTTAGATAATGATACATATTATTTTCCCGCATCACCATCGGACATCATCTTCCGATTAAATTCATCAGACCCATTTCGCGGTATGGATAAAGATTCCCACCCACTATTGAGGAACATTTTGCCGACATATATTATTTGACCAACATGTGACGGATAATGCCCAAGCTGGCGCATGATTGCCTCCATAACTGTATGTGGCTCGTTTCTGATATAAATAATTCGCTCCAAATCAACTGCGGTCAGGGTGTTGAGCGTATCAAACAACTGGTCCCAACCTTTTGCCCATGCGGCCTCCAATTCCTCCCTGGTATTGATCACTGGTTCAAATTCCCTATCCCGGTTACGCCATGCCTTCTCTCCATCGCTACTAAAAATATCGGACCACCGTGACAACATGTTCCCAGACAAATGCTGAACGATCATGGCAATGGAGTTGGACTCGGGATTGTACTGCCAAAAAAGTCCTTCGTCAGGGATCTGCGCAATTGCTTTATCGCCCAGGGATTTGTATCGACTAAACTCTTTGGTGGTGTATGCTAAAAATGATGCAGGCATAAATAATGATTATAGATATTTCTGGCATCGTTTCCAGTAACCAAAGAAAGAAGGGAAATAGCCGGTTACCTCGGGAAACATCCAGTCTCTCGATTCCATCCTACCATGATAATTAAAGGTAGGATGTTCTTTATAAAATATGTCTGCCCGCGGATGATCCTTTACAAACTGGCTGAATTCTCCTACATACACATGAATTTCCGGTATCAATGTTGCCTGACCCATAACCCATGCCAGCACTTTATCTGATACGGGAAATGCATCAAAATGGGAAAGCTCTAATAACAACACCCGATGCATGTCTTCTCCCTGGTGCCAATTTGGATCCAGGTTGTACATATTATATAGTGCCACAGGATATTTCAACGCTTTAATAGGACCGTCACCTTTCGGCATCATCGTCTTTAGCTCAAGCGGAGTGTTGTCCTGCAAAACCGACGGAACATCCATTAATTCCAGCGATTCATAACTTGTATCCAGAAAACTACCACTTTGCCTGCTACCCGTATACTTGTTAATATTCTCTTGATTGGCGAGATATCTTTTAGAACTAAATGCTCCGCAGATCCACTGCCAGCTGCAATAGTTGCTCGCAATGTCAGCATCCAGTAAATGATAGTACATCCACCGTCCTCCGGTCTGCCAACTGTATCCGCCAATATTTGCAACTACTGATGCCACATACATACGTGCATGATTATGCATCCAGCCGTCTGTAAACAATTGTTGAATGGCCTGATCTATGGATTCTATTCCTGTCTTGCCTTGAACAATGGACATTGGCAAAACCTGAGAAGGCTGGCGAATACTCAGTTGGGGCTGCTTAATAGCCACTCGATCCAGCTCTGGCTTGGCCTGCAACACCCGTTGGAAATAGTCGCGCCACGCCAGTTGCTGCAGAAATTTTTCATGACGATAAGGATTGTACCCTCCGCGAATGACTCGTTCCATGACCATCCTTGTGCTAATGATGCCGCGGGAAATATATGGCGAGAGGGCCGTAACACTGCCATGCAGAAAATTGCGGGTGCGGCCATAATGAACGGCATCGATTTCATCTAAGAGATGATCCGGATGGAGATCAGGTGAAGGCCGGAATGTTTTCCAGTTTTGCATAGGGGAATGTTGCAAGTGGTTGAACCTGGTGATAGTTTTCCAATCCGGATATACAAACTGTGTCAGCAGCTGCTAAGATAACATTGCCGTCTTCTGCAACTACATCACTGGGCAGAAGAAGATGCTTTACCTGACCAATCACAAGTGTTGTATTGTTGTGTTTTATCGGAATTGCTTCCACAAATTCAAGCCCCATCTTCACGCTGCTTTCAACAACAAAAGGAGCTGAAAAATCAGGGATAAACTCCGGGGTCAACTTACAGAGATCAAACTCCGAAGCATCTGTTTTAGCCGATGTATAGTGCGATTTTTCAACGATCGCTTTGTGAACGTGATTGATCGTGTACTGTTTCGTTTCCATGATGTTCCGAAATGTATCTCCGGAAACACCCAAAGGGCGCTGGATAAAACCTATCAGCGCCGGATCTGCACCAAGGTGAACCACAGAAGAAAAAATAGCAAGGTTCAGATCGCCATCGGCATTCTTTGTTCCGATAAGCATGGCCGGTTTGTATCCTGAAATGCTATTGATTAGATTGGCTCGATAAAACCTTGTCATTGCATTCAGGTCGTCTGTTTTTATATGCAGAATACTCATTTCCGTTTACTGATCTTGTTAAGTGTAATAGTGCGCTGCTGATCGGATTTAAATCTGTTGATGGCAGAAGCACGCTTGGCAAGGTGTTTTTGGCTTACACCACTGTTCACACGTTTGCGCCATAGTTCAAAACTGCTGCGCTTCAATGATTTTCTCATTAAAGCAATCACATCTGCTTCGCTGAGACCAAACTGAACCCTGATCGCTTCAAAAGGAGTTCTGTCTTCCCAAGCCATTTCGATGATCCTGTCCTGATCTGCCGTTGTCATTCCGCCAAATAACAACCTGAAGGGTCTTATGTTCAATGTTAGTGTGGCGAGAAGCGTTCTTTGTTGAACTATTCAGTACTTAGCCTGTTAACTTTGCCAGAACCATACGAAAACATGAGAAAAGTGAAAATGTTGAAGGTATTGACGGCTATTATTATTCTTCTGATTACATCTGCATCAACCATATACGCACAGGGGTCTGCCAGCCTTTCCGGAACCATTGTGAACAGGAACACCCAGCAAGCCCTGGAAGGGATTTCCATTACCCTGAACCCGGGCAATATTTCATCCCTCTCCGATGCCAAAGGCCAGTTTCGGATCACCGGTCTGGTGCCTGGCTCCTACACCATCACCTTTACCGGCGTAGGTGTGCAGGAAAAAAGCATCGCAAACACGGTTGTAAACGCGGGTAATGAAATGGTGCTTTCTGTTGAGTTGGAGCCGGCCGTCACCCAACTGACGAATATCGTAGTGAATGCCCGGAAAAACACGGCCAAAGCTGCCACCCTGGAAAGTCCATTGAGCATTCAACGGCTTACTACGGAAGACATTAAAGCCAACCCGGGTGGCAATTTCGATATCAGCAAGGCCATCCAATCCCTGCCCGGTATTGGGGGAGGAGCAGCAGGTGGGAGCTTCCGAAACGACATCATCATCCGTGGCGGTGCGCCGAGCGAGAACGTATTTTATCTCGATGGAATCGAAGTACCCATCATCAATCACTTCAGCACGCAGGGCAGTGGCGGTGGCCCTCAGGGTATCCTGAATGTTAGTTTCATTGAAGACGTCAGGTTAAGTACTTCTGCATTTGATGCACGGTATGATAACGCCTTGAGTTCGGTGTTTCAATTCAAACAAAAGAACGGCAACAACAATCGGTTACAGGGAAATCTCAGGCTCAGTGGTACAGAATTTGCCGCTACTTTCGACGGACCATTGACAAAGAATACAACCTTCCTTGCATCAGCAAGAAGAAGCTACCTCCAGCTGCTGTTCAAGGCGCTCGATCTTCCTATCCGACCAAACTATTGGGATTTTCAGTTCAAGACAACTACAAAGATCAATCAAAAACTCACCCTGAATCTTCTCGGCATTGGTGCGATAGATGAATTCAGTTTTGCGGCACCTAAAGAAGCAACACCTGAGAAACTCTATACCATCAACAGCAATCCCATCATCAACCAGTGGTCATATACTGTAGGCGCCTCCTTGCGCTACTTGATCAGCAATGGTTTCATGAACTTGTCCCTGAGCAGAAACACCCTGGATAATAGCGCAGATAAATATGAAGACAACCAGAATCCAAATCCCAATGAACAAACGCTGCGCATCAAGAGCCGCGAAACAGAAAACAAACTTCGGTTTGATGTGACCAACAATATGGGCAGTGTAAAAATCTCCTATGGTGCAGTGGCCCAATACGTTCAGTTTGATAACGAGTTCACCCAAGTTTATAGACCTGCCATCGTTGATGATCAGGGAAATCTGGTTCAACCTGCAGAAACATTCTCCTCATTCACGGATGCGAACTTTCTACGTTATGGGGCGTTTGTACAAGCAGGCACGAGGCTGCTCAATAAAAGGCTTGCACTGAGTGGCGGTATCCGTGTTGATGCCAATACCGCCAAAAATGGTGAATCCAATTTGTTCAAACAATTGAGTCCAAGGATCTCTGCCAGTTACGCGCTCACAGATAAATGGAACCTGAGCGCAAGCTATGGTATCTACTATCGCTTGCCCTCCTATGCACAAATGGCTTTCATCAATACCCTTTCCTCTTCAACAGCGATGAATCCTGGCGATTATATCAGGAGTGAACATTTTGTTGCAGGGGTAGAATATTTGCCCAGCAATGCCACCAGGTTTACCGTTGAAGGATTCTACAAAAAGTATTCAAGCTACCCCGTCAGCATTAATGATGAGATCAGTCTAGCCAACAAGGGAACCGAGCTGGGCGCCGTGGGTAATGAACCGATACAACAGGACGGAACAGGAAGAGCCTATGGCATAGAATTTCTGGCGCAGCAGAAACTGACAAAGAACTTCTTCGGTATCCTGAGTTACACTTTGTATAGAAGTGAATTCAGTGGACTGGACGGCCTGCTTGCACCGGCAAGCTGGGACAACAGGCATTTGATCAGTATAACGATGGGATATAAGATCAAAGGTAACTGGGAGTTTGGGCTGAAGTTCCGTTACCAAGGCGCCGCGCCGTATAGTCCTTATGATCTGCCTCAAAGCCAACTGAACTACCTCACATTGGGGACTGGCATATTCAACTACGGACAGGTAAACACCTTACGCTTGTCTGCCTTTAATGCCGGCGATATCAGGATCGATAAGAAATGGAACTTCAAAAGAACAACATTGGACCTGTTCCTTGACGTGCAAAATTTCTACGGTTCAAAGGCCGCAGGTGTTCCTCAGTACACGTTTAAAAGAAATGATACCAACACGGATTTTGTGACCACCGATGGCCAGCCGATCCGTCAGGATGGTAGCAATGCCGTTCCGGTAATTCTCTCCAACATTGAAGGGACGATTTTACCCACCATTGGCTTTATCATCGAATTTTAAAATAGACTGCAACACCTGGAGAAAACTTTCAACACCCAAATGGTGGTTGTTTTCCCAATCGTGTGCATCCCCGCTATCGCTGATAAATTTATATGCAGTGAAATCCATTCCCATGATCCGGCAAACCTTTGCAATACCATAAGCCTCCATATCATTCACTTCATACGTTGGTGTTTGCTGGAAAGTATCCTGCGTTGTACATAAGGCTCCGTCTTCACTGAACACCAGGATATCTTTCTCTATGTGTGGATACAGGAGATCATCGAAAGGCGTGTGTCCAACATGTGTTGTCAATGGTCTTGCATCCATGTCTGCTTGTTGAAATTTTTTGCAACGCACCAAAGCATGAATGGCATGGGCTGATGAGCCCGCGGAACCATAGTTAAGAACGATGGTTGAGCGTGGATTCAGGTTCATCAAGTGTTGAGTAGCGCTTATGGCGGCATTTACTTTTCCGACACCTGTATAAATCAACTCTACGCCGTCCGGACAAACATCCCTTGGGAACTCAGAAGGGATGGCCACAAATAATTTTACATGCATGCCCAAAGCTATTGCGTTTTGTAGAAATCATTCTTGCGGATCCTGAATACACAATTCACCCTTTCGGGCTCACCATAGTATGCAACGGTCTCCATTCTCAATAACTCCGCGCCCAGTCTTGTCATCGCTATCCTTGATCGGGTATTATACTCCCCAACATGGAACAGTATTTCATCAACAAACTGAAAGGCATAGTTCATCATCAAATGCTTTGTTGCCTGGTTATGTCCCTTGCCCCAGACCGATCTGGAGAAAAAAGTGTAGCCGATCATGACTGTTTTATTTTCAGGATCATGATCGTAAAACCTTGAACATCCGATGACTAGATTGGATGTCTTATCAATGATTAAATAAGCACCTCCTGACTCCATCGCCCCTTTGAAATAATTCTCGAATACTGCTCGCTGGTAGCGGTTAGGGTTGGGGTGCTGCTCCCAGATCAAAGGATCAGAAGCAACTACATAAAGTGACTCAAAATCACTGTGTTGCAAAGGGCGCAGCATCACAGATTCATCTTCTAATACGATGGGTATCAACATGCTCATTGATTTTCAATGTAATAACATTAATCGTCCAAAACCCTTGCCCACATTGGTTTTTATGCCATAACTGTTTCATATCATATACAACTGTAAGTTTAAAATTCTGAGGATCAACCAACATTATATTTCTTTATGATATACACAATAACCGGCAATTAATTTTCGTTGCAAAATGCTGGCATGGCAGGAATATTGTAATTAATTTAGGTAAAAATCCGTATGTATAAATTTTTACTTTACCCTATGATGATGCTAATCATCATGTCCTGTACTAAGAACACCCCTGAACCGGAACCCAGTCCCAATGATCCCTATTTTCCTCCAGCTTCAGGCGCATGGAAAACAATTTCACCAGACAGTTTAGGATGGAACAATGCTGCAATCAATGATCTCTATTCCTACCTCGGCACAAAAAATACTAAGGCTTTCCTGATCATTAAAGATGGAAGGATCGTTACAGAAAAATACTTTGGAACGTTCAAACAAGACAGTGTTTGGTACTGGGCCTCTGCTGCCAAGACGATGACAGCGATGCTTGTCGGCATCGCACAACAGGAAGGCAAACTAAGCCTGAGCGATAAAACATCAAAACACCTCGGAACTGGATGGACCTCTCTTCCCAAAGAAAAGGAAGACCTCATTACCATTCGCCATCACCTTTCAATGACTACTGGCCTAAAACCTATTGCAGAAGATGATGACTGCACACTGCCCTCCTGCCTGGCTTATAATGCAGACGCAGGTACCAAATGGAAATACCACAATGCATCCTACACCTTGCTTGAACCGATTCTTGCTAAGGCAACAGGAAAATCATTTGAGGCTTACTTCCAGGAAAAAATCAGGAATAAAATAGGCATGACGGGTTCTTGGAATCAGATCACAGACTATGTCAATGTCTATAATAGCAACGCCCGAAGCATGGCACGTTTTGGTATCCTGATGCTCAATAATGGTAAATGGGGTAATACCTCGATCCTCAATAATACAGGCTTCTTTAATCAACAAATCAACTCCTCACAAGATCTCAACCTCTCCTATGGCTATCTGACATGGCTAAATGGAAAGGCTTCTCATATGCTACCCGTGGTGGCTGATGTGCAACCAGGAGCCATCGCTCCAAACGCGCCGGCAGATATGTATTTCGCATGGGGAAGAAATGATCAGAAAATATATGTAGTTCCCTCTCAGAAACTTGTTGTTGTAAGAATGGGTGAAGGCGCCTCCAATGTGCCGTTAGGCGACGCCTCATTTGACAACGAACTCTGGGGAAAACTTAAAAACATATTCGGTTACTGATAGATGGTGTCATAAGTGATGTCGGGCAGTGTATACTGCCCGATTTTTTTTATGGCACAAACAAACGGTAGATGATCCAGCTTAATATAGCACCGCCCAATATCGTTAAGAATCCTGCTACGCGTTTTTTCTTCAAAAACCAGAGCATCATCAGTCCCGTGAATGAAACAAGAACCATCAGTACCGCAGAAATATCGATTACCCATTTCCATACCTTACCGCTGTCTCTCCCCTTGTGCAGATCATTTAAGACACCAAACAAACCTGTACGGGTTTCAGATAACTCATATGCCCCAGACACCCTCTCCACAAATACATCGGCGGTATAACCTGGTCCATTGAAAGATATCGTGCACTGGTTTTCATCAATGACAAACTCGCTGATGGCGCCGGTCACATGATGTTTGTTCCGGATAAATTCTACGATCTCCAATTTTCTGATGGCATTTGTGTCTGGCACAGCAACCCATGTTGTATCCAGTTTACCCTTTACATTGGTGGTTTTTTGCTGGTCTTCAAACCATTCCGTATGGTTGAGCGTGATACCGGTAATAGCAAAAAAGAACAGAATGAAAAAGCTAGCCATCGACAGATAAATATGCAGCCATCTCGAGACGGCAGATACATTCCGCCGCAGTTTTTGCCGGGAAGCAGATTGCAACTCACTCATACACCTAGTTTGTCGCCTTTTTATATTCAACGGATGCTAAAGCCACCTCTTCATTGGGCTTCAAAGTAAATTGCTGGGGCTTGCTCTTACAAACAACTTCTTGCTTCAGTAACTGATAGGTGCCGTGCTCCCGCGCTACTTCGATGTATACTGTATAGTTTCCTTCAGGCACCAGGGCTCCTTCTTCGTTCTTCCCATCCCATTTGATGGTGTACGTTCCTGCAGGTCTGGTAGCAGTGCCGATACTGAACACATCTTTGCTTACATTCTGGTAGGTATCACTGTTTTTCCGAAACCACTCTTTCAGATCTGGCAACCAACGGGGCTTGTTAAACCATAGGGCAAGTGTCTTTAGTGTTTTCTTGTCTTTATCCTCCACCCAAATGGCCACAAATGGCCTTCTGGAACGCCCTTCAAATTTCATCAGTTCAAGATTGACGGCCAGTTCATATCCATTGTTCCAGGATTTCTGCGTGATGCCCGGAATGTTCTTAGTATTTGTTTGGATCTCCATCTGACCCCACCCATCACTCCTGATCTGTTCACCCTTATGGGTAACCAGTAAATACTCCACTCCTTCGTGTTGATGAGCCAGTTGCGCTGCAGCAGCTGGATCCATCACGTTGAATGCAGTCGCCAACGCACCGGCAACTGACGCGTCGGGAGCAACTACCGTTGCACTCACGATCTTGTCTGCAGGAAGACCTGTGCGTGGATCAACGATATGGGAATACCAATGCTCAGCGATCCTGAAACCCCGTTTATAATTTCCACTGGTAGCGATCGCGCGATTTTCCAGTTTTAATTCTGTAAGCGCTGGAGCATTGTCCGCTGAAGGATCAGCAATAGATATCCGCTCTGTTTCCCGGCCCCTGATCATAATGTCACCGCCAATATTCACCAATGCTGAGGTGATACCCGGGATCTCCATCACTTTGTCAAGTGCAGACGCAATGATGTATGATTTCACAAAACTGTTCATCACCAGTGGTGTACGGGTAAGATGCCTTGCTGTTTGCGCTTGTTGATCAAGCGTCCAGTGTTGCTGCGCCACTTCCTGAACAGCAGAAGAAAGCATGGCTGCGTCCGGCACCTTTTGTTGTAAAGAAGCTTCCTTCCACAACGCAATGATCTTTCCCGCCGCAGGATCAAGGATACCATCGGTTTTTAAACGCCAGGCATCAAATGCATGCAATACATTAAAAAGGTCTTTTGAGATCTTTACATCCTGATGTTGCGTTCCCATCCACAAGCTGAATTCACTGGATGGATCATAAGAACTCAGAATGGCATTGAGCCTGTCGATCTCCGCTAGTGCGGTTTGTTCTGCAAGATCTGCCAATTGCTCATCAGCCGTCCATACTTTCAGGTCAAATGAAGTGCCCAATACATTCTCGAAGCTGGAGACAAATACCCCGTTCTCTGGGTTGCGAAAAGGGGTTGCGGAGATCAGGCATACCAGCATCAATATTGATGCTATGCGCCACGTTAAAAATTTCATATCTGCTGTTTAGGTTCTGCTGCGTACCAGTATTGGATGCCTTTCTGCAGCATAACTTTTACGAAAAAAGGAAAATTACGGAAGATCTCAATACTTGATCTTGGGACAATCAACCGATGAACCTTTTTTCCCGCGTCGATATAAAATGCCTGCAGAATAATTCATATAGTGATCATTCAACTCAGGATTAACACTTTGGCTGAATCCATCCAGGTAGTCAGAGAAGGCAGTTCGATAAGATGCTTCCAGATTGACTCCCCAGCTTTGTTGAAAAAAATACTTGATGCCTGCACCCGCCATCACAATCGGTAAAACACCAGGCGTACCTTGTTGTGCATCAGCATCAAGGCCAGCCTGTATGCTTACCGCTTCGGCTCCGAAAAACTCAGCATTAAAGCCAGTGGCATCGGGCTTTACATTGTAGAGCGATAATCCGGCACCTGCAAATACATAGGGAGAGAAACCCTTCTCATATCGCGGAACACCGGGATAACTCCACACTAAATGAGCAGTGAGTTCATTGACCGGACTTGTAAAGCGAAAATTTCGCTGTTGCCGGTATGCTGGCGTTTTATAGATCCCATCGTTCCCTGCAAGACCACCATGTACAAAACTTGCCCTTATTGAAAAAGAATAGGGAAGCACTTTTGCTGCGCTGAGACCAAATGAAGTGCGGGAAGTCCTGAATGAACCGATGGGTGAAGGTGTAAGATCCCCCTGGTAAACCATGCGGCCCAGGTTAAGGCCAAACTCATAGAAAGGCGATTCTTGTGCTCGAACAACAGATACGGTGAAAAACAAGGAAAAGGGTAATATTACCCTGGAAGCATAATGAATTGTTGACCCCATAGCATGGTTTTACGGATTCTAACGTCTAACCCCTGATACCCGGATCACAGGCACCGTTGGTAAAACGCTGTTAATTGGCCGTTAAGTAATCCTTAAAGGTTTAGTGTTTTCTCTGATCTCTCTTGTACATTCGGGGCCGAAACATTTTTCCCTTCCTTTATCAACCAACATATGAAAAGAAAAAATTTCATTAGTCTTAGCCTGGCTTTCATCTTTCTGTTCCTTTCTACCACAGGTATTCTGATGTACCTGAAGCAAAAAGCGCATCCTGTAGAAATGGCGCATACCATCTTCGGATTGTTGCTTGTGGGTTTTGCGATCTTTCACATCACCAACAACTGGGGTTCCCTCAAATTGTATTCCAAAGACAAAGTCACCCGTTCCTGGAAGAAGGAACTGATGTTTGCCGGCCTCGGTGCCATCACCATTCTAGTCCTTGCCGTATCAGGCGTACTGGAGCCCGTCGCTGAATTCGGGAGAATCTTCGCTCCAAAAAGGCAAAACATACCTAGTGTTAATTTTCAGGTAAAATCAACTTTAGACTCCATTGAAGGTAACTCCGCAACCCTGATCCTTCAGCGCAGCAAGGAAGGCATGTTTACACCCATCAAAGTTGAACTGGCCGATAGCACTGGAAAAACAGTTGCGGTTTTGTATGAAGATCGAAAGCCAACAGAAGAAGAGATAAAGGAGCGCAGGCCATTGGCCAACGCATTCGTTGACACAAAAATCAGCCTTGCAGCCCCTTACCGCATTGTGGTATCAATGGATAAATCAAAACAGGAGACCCAAATTGCCGCGGGCAGCTCCGGCATCATCGTCCTGCAAAAAGATGCACAGTCGCCGTTAGAGCGCGCTTTCATCGAACTCAAATAACAACCCTTCCCTCCCTGAGGTACAGCCGATGTGTAACACAGGGAGGGATGTCTTTTTCATAGTGCGATACATAGATCAGCGTTTTCCCGGTTCGCTGGCAAACCGCATTGATGATCGCCGTAAATGCCGCGGTTTCTTCATCATCCATACCCTGACAAGGCTCATCCAGGATCAGCATCGGCGGGTTCTTCACAAGGGCCCTTGCCAACAGTACTCTCCTTTGTTCACTGTCTGAAAGGCGCATAAATGACCGGTCAGCGAGGTGCTGGATCTTCAATGCCTCCATCCACTGCAGCGCAAGCCATTCCTGATCGGGGTGCAGCACCCTGAACAAACCCATCGTATCAAACAAACCCGAAGCAACGATGTCTTTTGCAGCAGCACCGGATTCAAAATAATGATGCAACTCCGGAGAGATATATCCAATGTTACGCTTGATGTCCCATATGGATTCACCTGAACCTTTTCTCTTGCCGAACAACCAGATCTTTTGCGAAAATGCCTGGGGGTTGTCTGCGCTGATCAGCGATAATAGTGTGGACTTCCCTGATCCATTGTGTCCCAACACGGCCCAACATTCACCAGCCTTCACCGTCCAGTTGACATGATCAAGAATTACTTTATCACCGTATTGAATGGTGACATCTTCCATCCTAACCGCCTCTTCAAACTTAGGAAAACCATATGCCGGCGGAATCTCCTTCACGTGGAATTCTACGCCCTCCGCCCTACTCCCTTCTCCCTTTCTTTCACGGTTTTCCACCAATACACCACCTTCCAAAAAATACGTTTTATGGATGCCCGATGGCAACTCTCCCCCGCCCGTTACAAGGATCAATTGTATGCCTTTCTGCATCAGCGCATTCAATAGTTCATTCAGCATTTCCCTTGCAGCAGCGTCAAGTCCGATGTATGGACTATCCAACAAGATCCAATCAGGTTCTTCTAAAATTGCTTCCGCAATCTGAAATCGTTTATGCTCACCGTTAGACAGTTGAATCAATCTGGTATCTGCGCGGTGTGATATGCCAACGCTCTTCAACACTTCAGCTATGCGCACCTCTTCCTGACCCCTCACCCTTAACTCTTCCACAACTGTTCTTGAATCATCCGTATCAAAAGAATTGAACCGTTGCTGGTAATAAAAATCAGATTGGTTAGATAAATTATTAAATCGATGTTGCCTGGAGATGATAGATAACTTTGGCTTCTCAGGATGGTAGGTGATGGTGCCTCTGTAAAAAATCTGATTTGCCAGGGCCTTGATCAGGGTTGTTTTACCGGATCCCGAAGCGCCAATGACACCAGCACTTTCCCCTGATGCCAGTGAGAACGAAACAGAATTCAGCACCGCTTGCCCGCCGAGGCTGACCTTAAGGTCGCGCACTTCCAATGCCGGTTTAGTTTGAGATTGATAAAGCTCCATGATTTCTGCTCCTAATTTAGCTAACTTGCCTCACCAATCAACACTTCCTTATGAAGGGGACCGTTCTTGTTGTGGACGATGAGGAACAACTTAGAAAACTCCTCCTGCGCATACTCGCGCTGGAAGGGTACACCATGCTGGAAGCTGCAACATTGAAACAAGCAGAGGATCTTCTGCAAAAACATAATGTGGATCTCCTGCTCTGCGATGTAAAACTTCCCGATGGAAATGGTGTGGTCCAGGTAAAAAGATTTAAACAACTCATGCCTCTTGCTGAGATCATTCTGTTGACTGCTTTTGGCAATATTTCCGATGGGGTATCCGCTATTAAAAACGGCGCTTTTGATTACCTGACCAAGGGGAATGATAACGATAGGATCATTCCGCTGGTGGCACAGGGAATCCAAAAAGCACAGAGTCAAAAAATGGTCGCTGTCAGTACCATTCCTGCCACTTCTGCCGCGGCAAAACCCGTGAGCAAAGATCCCGCCATGCAGCAGATCATACGCCTGGCAGATAAAATTGCTGCCAGCCATTCAGCCGTTCTGCTCACCGGGGAAACCGGGACGGGCAAGGAAGTCATGGCAAAATATATCCATGCCAGAAGTCAACAATCAAAAGCTGATTTCTTAGCCATTAATTGCAGTGCCTTCCCACGTGATCTACTGGAATCAGAACTCTTCGGTCATAAAGCTGGTGCATTCACCGGTGCCACCAAAGACAAAAAAGGACTCGTGGAAATGGCAGATGGGGGAAGTTTGTTTCTCGATGAAATTGGCGAAATGCAACTTGACCTACAGGCAAAAATGCTTCGTTTCCTGGAGTCTGGTGAGTTTTTCAAAGTGGGCGACAGTAAACTTTCCCGGGTATCCGTGAGGGTGATCGCCGCCACCAATCGAAACCTGGAAGACGAGATCAAAGAAGGCCGGTTTCGAAAAGACCTGTACTACCGGCTGAATACATTCACCTTATATTTACCACCCTTACGGGAACGGGTAGCCGATATACCATTGCTAGCGCAAGATTTCATCAGCAGGTTTGCTGCCCAGGAAAAGAAAAAACCACCTGTACTCTCAGACAAAGCGATGTCAGCGATCCTGCAATATCCATGGAACGGAAACATCAGGGAACTCAGGAACCTGATGGAAAGAGCAGTTGTGTTGTCAGACAACGCCGTGATTGACCTGGATGACCTCCCACCACATTTGCGGAATCCATCGGTTCAACAAAATACCACGTCGCTGGCTGAGATGGAAAAACAACATATCCGGAAAATCCTTGAGCGTACCGGCCAAAACAAAACGAAAGCAGCCAACCTGCTGGGCATTGGCCTTGCCACCCTTTACCGCAAACTGGAAGAGTACGGAATCCCCAAATAGGCTCACCCTTTCAAAATAAGAATGGCCTTCTCAAAATGAGAGGGTTTTTTACTTTTTATACTTCTTACTGCTGTTGTGTATAAACTATAAAAGCCTTGTCTGTTCTGAGTTTCAACCCCTGCGCCACCCAGCTGCTTCCATTCGGCACTTCTTTTGGCATCAGTAAGAAAAAAAGCCATGCTGCTTGCTATCGGTCTTCTCGTACTGGCCTTATTGATATTCGTCGTTTTTTACCGATCCATTGACTTCTTCGAAAACATTTAATTATGATGACCATCCTATTGATCTTAAGCATCCTCGTATTCATCTATCTGTGCTATGCACTGATCAAACCTGAAAAATTCTGAACGCATGTTTACCAAAGATATCATCGGCGTTATTCTCATCTTTCTGGCTACCCTAACACTCGCCCTTGTTCTAGGCAAATCGATTGCCAAATGGCTAGGTGGAGAAGGTGGCAAACGCCATTTTATGCAACCACTGGAAAACTGGATCTATCGGTTGAGTGGTATTGATTCAACAAAGGAAATGACCTGGAAAGAGCACCTCAAGGCGCTCCTTACGGTTAATATGGTATGGTTTGTTTATGGCTTCGTTGCCTTGCTCACACAAGGATCTTTGTTTTTGAATCCAGACGGCAATCCTTCCATGACAGCAGACCTCGCTTTCAACACGGCCATTTCATTTATCGTTAACTGTAACCTGCAACACTATTCCGGCGAAACTGGCCTCACCTATTTCACGCAGGTTTTTGTAATCGCTTTTTTCCAGTTTGTGTCCGCAGCAACAGGAATTGCATCGGCATTTATCCTATTCCGCGCGTTGCGAAACAAAACCACAACGCTCCTGGGTAATTTCTGGGTATTCTTTACGCAGTCGATCACCCGCATCTTACTCCCCATCTCGCTGGTGCTGGCCATCTTTCTTGCATTTCGAGGAACACCCACCAGCTGGGACGGGAAAGACAGCATTGTAACGCTTCAAGGTGATTCCGTTCAGGTGAGCAGAGGTCCTGCCGCCGGAATGATTGCCATCAAACACCTCGGCACTAACGGTGGTGGCTATTTTGGCGCCAACTCCGCACACCCTTTTGAAAATCCTGACAGTCTCACCAATGCAGTGGAGCTTATCGCACAGGTTCTCGTTCCGCTTTCATTGATCTTCGCACTTGGCTTTTACCTCAAACGTAAAAAACTGGCCTGGGTGATCTTTGCAGTAATGACAGCAGGCTTTCTTTGCCTGCTTATCCCAACGATGGTGGGCGAGATCAAGGGCAATCCTGCCATCTCCGCAATGGGTATTGACCAAAGCAGTGGAGCATTGGAAGGTAAAGAGTTAAAGAATGGTGCGGCCAACACAGCCTATTGGAGCATCGTCACCACTATTATTTCCACGGGTTCGGTGAATGGTATGCACGACAGTACCATGCCTCTTTCAGGCGCCATGCAGTTGTTAGGCATGATGACCAATGCATTCTACGGAGGATGTGGTGTAGGCCTGCTCAACTACTTCATCTTCCTCATCATCGCTGTTTTTGTTTCCGGTATGATGGTGGGCAGAACACCGGAATTTCTTGGGAAGAAGATTGAAGCGCGCGAAATGAAGATCGCTTCAATCATCGCCATCCTTCATCCTTTGCTGATCCTGGCCTTCACGGCTTTGTCTTCATACATCGTGGTGCAGTATCCACAGATGCCCTGGGCGGTACAACCATCTGCATGGCTCAACAACCCCGGCAGTCATGGCTTCAGCGAAATGCTCTATGAGTACACTTCAGCAGCCGCAAATAACGGTAGCGGTTTTGAAGGCTTGGGCGACAATAATATTTTCTGGAATGTCACCACAGGTATTGTCCTGATCCTTGGCAGGTACTTACCCATCATCGGACCCATCGCTATCGCTGGTATCCTGGCAGGTAAGAAATTCATTCCCGAAACTGCAGGCACGCTACGGTCAGACAGTTTCACTTTCGGACTGATGACTTTTGCAGTAATCGTTATCATCGCGGCACTGGCTTTCTTCCCTGCATTAACCCTCGGCCCCATTGCTGAATATTTCTCTATCCACAGATAATCTTATAACATGAGCAGATCAGATACAAAACTTTTCAATCCCAAGCTCGTCAATCCCGCCATCAGGCAATCCTTCCTGAAACTCAATCCGGCAACAATGATCAAAAACCCGGTGATGTTTACCGTGGAGATCGGTACGGCTGTAATGCTTGCCGTGGTCATCTATACAACGATGACGGGCGATACCACACAGGGTTCACTTGGATATAACATTGCAGTGTTCACCGTACTTTTTCTCACCCTTCTTTTTGCAAACTTCGCAGAAGCGCTGGCAGAAGCAAGAGGTAAAGCACAAGCGGATTCTCTGCGAAAAACAAGACAGGATACGCCAGCGAAAAAAATCAATGCCATCGGCGAAGTATTCAGCGAGGAAGTACAACTCATTTCATCGGCCCAACTTCAACTCGGCGACCGCTTTCTCTGTGAAGCCGGAGATGTTATTCCGATGGATGGCGAAATCATTCACGGGATTGCTACCATTGACGAAAGCGCCATCACCGGCGAATCTGCACCGGTGATCAGGGAAGCAGGTGGCGATAAATCTTCTGTAACTGGCGGAACAAAGGTTTTGTCGGACAGGATTATTGCCAAAGTCACCACCGCCCCCGGTGAATCATTCTTAGATAAGATGATCGCGCTGGTGGAAGGCGCCAACAGGCAGAAGACACCGAATGAGATCGCGCTGACGATCCTGCTTGCATCCTTTACCATCGTCTTCATCATCGTATGCGTTACCCTCAAGCCGTTTGCTGACTATGCACAAACACCCATCACTATTGCGGCTTTCATCTCTTTGTTTGTTTGCCTCATCCCCACAACCATTGGTGGCCTGTTGAGCGCCATTGGTATCGCGGGCATGGACCGGGCACTACGTGCCAACGTGATTGCGAAGAGCGGTCGCGCTGTAGAAACAGCCGGAGACGTAGACACTTTGCTGCTGGACAAAACCGGCACGATCACCATTGGTAACAGGAAAGCCACTAACTTCTACCCAGTGAACGGTTTGGAAGAAAAAGACTTCATCCGTCTTGCCGTCCTGAGTTCACTCGCAGACGAAACACCCGAAGGAAAATCTATCGTGGAACTTGGTAAACAACTTGGGATCGTATTAAATGCAGATGCATCGATGGAGTTTGTAGGATTCACTGCAGAAACCAGAAGCAGCGGGATCAACATCGGCCATGATTACCAGGTTCGCAAAGGTGCAAAAGACAGCATCCAGGCTATCGTTGAAAAAGCGGGACACAGCTTTCCTTCAGAAATTGCAGAGCGGGTGGTGCGTATTGCCGAAAATGGCGGAACGCCGTTGGTGGTAGCAGAGAACAAAGTTGTCAAAGGCGTGATTGAATTACAGGATATCATCAAACCCGGCATTCAGGAAAGATTTGAGCGCTTGCGCAAGATGGGTGTGAAGACGGTGATGGTGACGGGTGACAATCCACTGACCGCAAAATACATCGCCGGAAAAGCAGGTGTGGATGATTTCATTGCCGAAGCCAAACCGGAAGACAAGATGAACTATATCAAGCAGGAACAGCAATCCGGTAAACTCGTTGCGATGATGGGTGATGGTACCAATGACGCACCAGCACTGGCACAGGCCGATGTGGGCGTAGCGATGAACAGCGGAACACAGGCTGCAAAAGAGGCCGGGAACATGGTTGACCTGGATAATGATCCTACCAAGTTGATTGAAGTAGTAGAGATCGGCAAGCAACTGTTAATCACAAGAGGCACACTCACCACATTCTCTATTGCTAATGACGTGGCCAAATACTTTGCGATCGTTCCGGCATTGTTTGTGGCATCTATTCCAGCGCTACAGGGTCTTAATATTATGCAACTGAAAAGTCCGGAATCTGCGATTTTATCAGCTGTGATCTTTAATGCCATCATCATCCCACTGCTAATCCCACTGGCACTTCGCGGAGTACAGTACAAACCAATAGGTGCCAGCGCGCTGCTACGTCGCAACCTGGTGATCTATGGATTGGGTGGCGTGATCGTTCCGTTCCTTGGCATCAAACTCATTGACATGCTCATTGCTTCATTCTTTTAATGTAATATGATGAAAAATTATTTGCTTCCTTCTATCAGAATCACACTTGTGATGCTCGTCATCTGCGGAGGATTGTATTTCGGTATCGTCACACTGGTTGGTAAACTTGCTCCGGGCACTGGCAAAGGTCAAACCCTGACTTCAAAAGGAAGAGTAGTGGGTTATGAAAACATTGGCCAGTCATTCACTGAGGATCGATATTTCTGGGGACGGCCATCTGCTGTGAATTACAATGCTGCAGGTTCCGCCGGATCAAATAAAGGTCCGTCGAACCCAGATTATCTTGCCACCGTGCAAGCCAGGATTGATAGCTTTCTGGCGCATAATCCGGACGTAAAAAAGGCGGAGATACCAGCAGAACTGGTTACCGCTTCCGGCAGTGGTCTGGATCCCCACATCTCACCTGAGGCAGCAAAAATCCAGGTGGCGCGCGTAGCTAAGGCCCGCAACACCGATCCTAAAAAAATTCAGGAACTCATCATTGTCCACACGTCAACATATCTTCTTGCACCCGATGTGGTGAATGTGCTGGCATTAAATATTTCACTCGATAACATTCAATAAATTACACCCATGAAACAGCGCGTTTTGATGGTGGTGATGTGGATGGCCATACAAGGAATGGCTGCTGCACAGGACTCCACAGCAAAAAAATCACCTTTCAGTTTTTCTGCATATGCCGATGTATATGCAGGCTATGACTTTACCAAACCTGCCTCACAAAACAGACCTTCTTTCATATACAATTTTAACCGGGACAGGGAATTCACCGTTAACCTGGCTTATGCAAAGGCCGCGTATGACGGCGGCAGAGTGAGGGCAAATCTCGCGCTTGCTGCTGGCACCTATATGAATGCCAACTATGCCGCGGAACCAGCAACCCTTCAGCATTTACTGGAAGCAAACATTGGCGTGAAACTGAGCAAGAAAAAAAATCTCTGGCTTGATCTCGGTATCATGCCGTCTCATATCGGTTTTGAATCTGCCGTAGGAAAAGACAACTGGACCTTAACGAGAAGTCTACTGGCAGAAAACTCACCCTATTTTGAAAGCGGCGCCAAGCTCAGTTATGGAAGTGACGATGGGAAGTGGAATGCTGCTGTACTGGCATTGAATGGCTGGCAGAGGATCACCCGGGTCCCTGGAAATACACTTTTAAGTGGTGGTGCCCAATTGAGCTTCAAACCAACGTTTACGGTTACCCTAAACTACAGCAACTTCATCGGCACAGACAAACCAGACAGCAACCGGCTGATCAGGATCTACCATAACTTCTACGGTATATTCCAGATGAGTTCGGCTTGGGGATTAACAGCGGGTTTTGATCTTGGTACAGAACAACAACAGCCAGGGCAGTCCGGCACTAATACCTGGTACAGCCCGGTGGTGATCTTGCGTTATACACCATCGGCACAATGGGCATTTGCCGCGAGGGGCGAATACTTCAGCGATCCTAACCAGGTGATCATCGGTACAGGAACACCCAATGGATTCAAAACCTTTGGGGCATCCATCAATGCAGACTGGTGGGTAATTCCCAACGCAGTATTGCGCGTGGAGTATCGCTGGCTGCAAAGCAAAGACGCCATCTTTGTAAAGAACAATAATGTACAACAGGGAAACCAGGGCTTGACCTTCACCGCTGCCGTCAGTTTCTAACTCATCAGTATGGACAAGGCAACACCATCACCGGAAGAATGGCTTCAACGGATCTCCGCAACAGATAAAGGCAGGGGTACGCTGAAGATCTACATCGGCATGAGTGCTGGGGTGGGTAAAACTTACCGCATGCTCCTGGAAGCACATCAGCTGATGAATGACGGTGTGGATGTGCGGATTGGATTTATTGAAACACATCAGCGCAAAGAGACAGAGGCACTGGTGGATGGTATTCCGATGATTCCAAGGCGCGAGGTGTTTTACAAAGGAAAAAAGCTGGATGAACTGGACGTTCCTGCCATACTCCTGACGCATCCGAAAGTGGTGCTGATCGATGAACTTGCACACAGCAATATTCCCGGATCAAAGAATGAAAAACGTTGGCAGGATGTAATGGATGTACTGAATGCAGGCATCAATGTGATCACTGCGATCAACATTCAGCATATTGAAAGCATTAACGAGGAAGTAAAGCAAATCACGGGCGTTGATGTAAAGGAACGCGTACCTGATAAAATTTTACAGGAGGCTGATGAAGTAGTCAATATCGATCTTCCGGCTGATGAACTCATCCGAAGGCTGCGCGAGGGAAAGATCTATGGACCCGACAAGATCCAGCAGGCATTGGCAAACTTCTTCCAGCCAGACAAGATCCTTCAACTGCGGGAGCTCGCGCTGAAAGAAGTGGCCGGCCAGGTGGAAAGAAAGGTGGATTATTCCATTACCTACCAGAAAAATGCTTTCAAGCATGAGCGATTCCTGGCATGTATCTCTTCAAACCATATTGCGGCACAGCGGATCATTCGAAAGACAGCGCGACTGGCATCCTACTATAACAGTCAGTGGTACACTTTATACGTGCAGACACCGGCTGAAAATGCTGACCGCATTCCCTTGGATAAACAGCGGCACCTGATCAACAATCTGAAAAATGCCACTGAACTGGGTGCAGAAGTGATCCAGATCAAAAGCAATAACATTGCCAACGCTATTCTGGAAACCATTGAAACGAAAAACATCACCACCGTATGCATCGGGAAGCCACATTTCAAACTGTGGCAGCTCATCCTTAAAACAGGTAACTTTAACAGGCTGCTCAATTCGCTGGCAGATAACGATGTGGATCTGGTGATCCTCTCCTGACCACATTTCCAATCAGCATCATGATACAAAGCGTCAAAAATAAGATCAGGCTGGGAACCATTTTCCTTTTTGTACTGGTAGTGATTCTAGGAGGCTCAAGCCTTTACTACCTGAATAAAATCAAGAATGAATCGAGAAATGTGATCAAGGCGAATTATGAGTCGATCGATTATGGCCATAAAATGCAGCTTGCGTTAGATGCATTTCAGATGGGTCAGGCTTCGGCACTGGATTCCCTCGCGAAATACATCGGTAAACAGGCATTAAACATCACAGAACCAGGAGAAAAAGAGATCACGGAGAAACTGGTGAAAGACTTTGAAGAATTCAGCAAAAGCAGAAACCCATCGATCCCCGTCTTATCAGATGACATCCAACAGATCCTCGCTATCAATATGAATGCGCTCAAGGTAAAGAATGCGAGGGCAGAGGAATCCGCAGAGAGCGCATTGGCATTACAAGTGATGATCGTGGGTGTTATTCTTATTGTTGGACTTACGTTTGCGTATAATTTTCCCTCTGTGATCACCGATCCTATTAACAAGATTACTGAAGGTATTCAGGCCATCAGTAATAAAAACTACGCACACAGGATTCATGTAGAATCCAAAGATGAATTTGCATCCCTTGCAGACGCATACAATGTAATGGCAGAGCGGCTGGAATATTTTGAGAACAGCAATCTCAATAAGCTGATGTTTGAAAAATCAAGGGCCGAAGCGGTGATCAACAGTCTGAAAGATGCCAGTATTGGCATTGATAAAGACGGTCAGATCCTTTTTGCTAACGCGGAAGCACTGCAATTGCTCAATATGACCGCTCCAGATCTTGTTGGCAAACAGGAAAACGATATCAGAAAACGGAATGACCTATTCCGGCATTTGATGGAAAGTTCAGGGCAGGCTCCGTTCAAGATTGTGGTTGATGGCAAAGAGAATTTTTTCATGCGTGAGATGGTGGAAGTGGCGCAGGAAAAATCCTCCAGCAGGGTCATTGTACTCAAAAACATTACTTCATTCAAAGAACTGGATGTAGCCAAAACAAATTTCATTGCAACGGTATCCCATGAATTGAAAACACCATTGGCTGCATCAGATCTCAGTATTAAATTATTGGAAGACGAAAGGATCAACAAGCTTACCGCAGACCAACAGGAACTGGTGAACACCATCAAAGGCAATAACCAGCGCATGCTTAAAATTCTAAGTGAATTGCTGAACATGAGTCAGGTGGAAACAGGAAAAATCAAATTGGCATTAGATCAGGTAGATTTGAAATCTGTTATTGAAAACTCAATTGAAGCAGTATTACCTGTAGCCACCCAGAAACAGATCACGATAGTTAACAACGGTGGACATTCGCTGCCAACAGTTGAGGCAGACAAAGACAAGCTCATCTGGGTACTTAATAATTTTTTAAGCAATGCCATCACCTATGCGCCCTCAGGGTCAACCATTACTGTAGATGCGGCCACAACAGGAGAAGGTATCCAGGTTTCCGTTAAAGACCAGGGGCCGGGCATCGAAGAAAAATACCAGGAGAAAATATTTGAACGTTATTTCCAAGTGCCGGGCAGATCTGATGCAAAGGGATCTGGCATAGGGCTCGCCATCAGCAAAGAGTTCATTAGTGCTATGGGCGGTAAAGTATGGGTGAAAAGTGAACTGGGACAAGGAAGCACTTTTGGGTTTACGATGAATATCTGAAACAATCGAATTGATCAGAAACTATCCGCTCGAAGTAATTTGATCAATAAAAAACCACCCACTATATACATCACGATAGGGTTCCACACAGCGAGGTAATAAGCCCAGGTTGAGACTTGAATAACAGGCTGGTGTGTCATCATCCATACACCATTACCAATCTGACCGGAGGAAAAGACAAAATTATTGGTAAAGTTCCAACCAAAATGAAGGGCAAATGGAACCCACATCGTTCTGGTTTTAGCAAAACCATAAGCGTAGACTACTCCAACTAATCCGGTTGTCAGAAAGACAAAGATCATGTTCACCGGCTCACCGAAAACTCCGTAACTAAACCAATGGTAAATCCCAAAAGCAACTGCAGAAATAGCTATGGCAGCAACTGGTTTCATTCTATCCAGTAAAATATAGAAAATAGCTCCCCGGAATATCAGTTCTTCAAACCAGACTGACTGGAGATTCCAACGCACGCCGTTCCAGAAAAGTTCAGGCGTAAGCCCGGGATTCCAATCCCATGTTTCCTTGCCTACATAGTTCCTCACTACATATGCGCTGGACGCACACAAAAAAGCAAACACAAGGAAAATGATCACTAATCGCGCTCTTAGCCAAGTAGGCTTTAAACCCAACACCCACAAACCCTTTCTATTGTATAGGTACAGAATACCCCAACTAATGAGCAATTGAACCAAAACTCCAAGCATGATTTAAGGTATTGATAATTTCACATCTACATGGCCATTCATGTAACTTTGAACCATGAATATCTGGTTTCACAATAATCTTCGTCCGGAAGATCTTCAGCCGCTGGGCAAAAATACTTTGGGTGAGCACCTGGGCATGCAGTTTACTGAAGTGGGTGAGAACTACCTTAAAGCCACCATGCCTGTTGACCATCGGACGCATCAGCCTTATGGCCTATTGCATGGCGGTGCATCTGTAGCCCTGGCAGAAACCCTCGGCAGTGTGGGTGCCGCACTGACCCTTGACCCGGATCAATTCATCTGTGTGGGCATGGAGATCAATGCCAACCACCTGCGCAGTGTGCGAAGTGGTACGGTAACTGGCACAGCCACACCGCTCCACAGGGGAAGCAGTTCACAGGTCTGGGAGATCAAGATCCATGATGATCATGGTAAGCTCGTCTGCATCTCCAGACTAACGGTTGCCGTTCTTAAAAAACCGGGCTCGAAAGGATGACACTATTGAAGGTGGTTGCTTATCTTGGGTAGATATACCAAAAGACATGCAAAAGCTTCTTCTTCGCTTCGCCATTCTGACCATCGTCGCATTTATGGGTGTTCAGGTTCATGCACAGACTACCACCATCTATCTCGTGCGTCATGCAGAAAAAGATTTGTCGGACGTAAACACCAAGGACCCCAACCTGAACGGACTCGGCTTGCAGCGCGCGGTGGATCTGGAGAAAATAATGGCCGATAAAAATATTGCTGCCATCTTCAGCAGCAATTACAAACGCACACTACAAACTGCCGCACCTCTTTCTCTGCAGCTGAAACTGGAACCCATCATCTATGATCCCTCTGACCCGAAACTGTTGGCAGAAAAGATCCTTCGTGAATATAAAGGTAAAACCGTCTTGATAGTTGGCCACTCCAATAGCATTCTCGCGCAAACCCGGGCCCTTGGCGGGTATCCCAGCTTTACCGAGATCCAGGATACAGATTACAGGAACCTCATAAAGGTCACCATCAACGGTTCAGATATCAAAACTGAAGAACTTAAATACGGTAACTAATTTCGCCATGCAGACATTTTCTCTCCCTAAAGCCTTCCCCTTCCTCCTGCTCTTCATCCTGAGCTGCAATACCAAAGTGGATAAAATGGCGGACGCTGATCTGCGCATCAAGTCAATGGATAGCGTTGCGTTAACTACCCTTACTAAAAGCATTGAAAGTTCTGTTACGCCACAACTCGCGGACGGACTTACATTGAAACTCTGGGCTGTAGACTCACTGGTGGCTGATCCTGTTGCTATTGATATCGATGATCAGGGCCGCGTGTATTACACCCGCACCAACAGGCAGAAAGCAGCGGAATTTGATATCCGGGGACATCAGGACTGGGAGATCAGGTCTATCGCATTGTCAGATATAGAAGAGAAGCGTGCTTTTCTGCGCAGCGAACTTTCTCCTGAGCGAAGTAAAGAAAATCATTGGCTGCCTGATTTGAATGGGGATAGCTCGCATGATTGGCGCGACATGACCGTTCAGAAAGAACATATCTATCGTGTGGAAGATGCCAATGGGGATGGTATCGCTGATAAATCACAGCTGGTGGTGGAAGACTTCAATGATGAAACCACAGATGCTGCAGGTGGTGTTATGAAACATGGCGATGATCTGTTTGTAGCCATCGGCCCAGACCTCTGGCGCATCAAAGAAAATAAGGCCGGCTTGATGGATAGCAAGACCTCGTTGTCTCATGGCTATGGCATTCACATCGGCTTCAGTGGACATGGAATGTCTGGTGTGGAACTCGGACCGGATGGTCGTATCTACTGGCAGATTGGTGATATCGGTTTTCATGGGAAAAATATCGACGGCAAAGATTACAATCACTCCAACAGTGGCGTGATCGTAAGAAGTAATCCCGATGGCAGCGATTTTGAAGTGTTCGCGTACGGCAATCGCAACACCCATGAATTTGTGTTTGATGAATATGGCAACCTGATCAGTGAAGACAATGATGGTGATCATCCAGGCGAGAGTGAGCGTATTGTCTATGTGGTAGATGGTGCAGACATAGGATGGAGAACCAATTGGCAGTTTGGTAAATACAGGGACCCTGAGAATAATACATACAAAGTGTGGATGGATGAGAAGATGTATGTACCGAGATGGGAAGGACAACCTGCATATATCCTGCCAACGATCAAGAACTATGTGAACGGTCCAACCGGTATGCTTTACAATCCAGGTACTGCACTGGGGCCAGAATATAAAAATCATTTTTTTGTAGCAGAGTTTGTGGGAACGCCCACCGGTTCAGGTATCCATGCGTTCACACTGAAACCTAAGGGTGCATCTTTTGAGTTTGTGGAAACCAAGAAAGTTTTGGGCAATGTGTTGGCAACAGGAATGGATTGGGGACCTGATGGATCCATGTATGTAGCGGATTGGATCGATGGATGGGGTACAAAAGACAGGGGCAGGATCTGGAAGCTGGATGTGGCAAATCCTAATCTCGAAGCAAGGAAGAATACAGAAAAAGAGATCCGTGCAGACTTCTCAACATACAAAGTGGATGCCCTTAAAGCACTGTTGAAACACGATGACATGCGGGTTCGGCAGAAAGCACAACTTGCTTTAGCTACCCGTGGCAATGAAGGCCTGGAAGCATTTAAAACTACATTGGCCGACAAATCACATCAACTGTCGCGCGTACACGCTATTTGGGGGATCAGCCAATTCGCACGTAAAGACATCGAGCATGCCGCATTGCTGTTGCCCTATTTGAAAGACGGAGATCCTGAGATTCGTGCGCAGGCCGCCCGTTGGCTCGGCGATGTGCGATACAAAGATGCCGGTGAGCAGTTGTTGCCTCTGTTGAAAGATGAATACAGCAGGGCAAGGTTCTATGCGGCAGAAGCGCTTGGCAGGATTGCTTATGCGCCGGCCATTCAACCGATCATTGACATGCTGGCTGCCAATAATGATGTCGATAATTATTTACGTCACGCTGGGTCATTGGCCCTGGCGAGGATCGGTAACGCTGCACCCATCATCGCACTATCCTCTCACCCCAACAAAGCCGTGCGCATTGCAGCAGTGATTGCATTGAGACGCTTGCAGGATCCTGGCATCAAAGTATTCCTCAAAGACGCTGATGAATTTGTGGTTACAGAAGCAGCACGTGCCATCAATGATGATTTATCCATCAAAGATGCCCTTGCGGATCTTGGCAATGCGTTAAACGACCATCGATTTTCCAACGAAGCCTTTGTGCGCCGCGCGATCAATGCAAACCTGAGAGTGGGTACAGATCAGGCCATGCAGAACCTCATCAACTATATTTCACTTGAGGGCGCACCTGCTGCCATGCGCAATGAAGCCATGGATGCGCTGAGCACCTGGGCAAAGCCTTCCGTACTGGACCGCGTAGATGGTAGATATCGTGGCGAGGTCAAGCGCGCATTGGAACCCGTACAGAAAAATTCACTGGCCGTACTTACGCAAATGCTAGGCAATAAAGACGCTACCGTAAGAACCCATGCCGCCCGTGCATTGGGTAAGTTGAAGATAGATGCGGCTATTACGCCACTGATGGCTAGTCTGAAAAAAGATGCATCTGCAGATGTGCGCGTAGCCGCCGTGAAATCATTGGTGCAATTGAAAGGTGCACCCGTTGATGAAGTCATCAAGACAGCCATCGCAGATAAAGACAAGCCCGTTCGCGTGGCCGGTCTGGATGAATTATCGAAAGCAGATCTCGACAAAAACCTGATGGTATCCTTACTTGACGATGTGATCAGTAACCGCACTCCGGAAGAAAAACAAGCTGCACTGACCACCCTCGGCAAACTGCCCTTGACCTACTCGGAAAAAGTATTGACTAAACTACTTGATCAAATGCAGGCCGGGAAACTACCGAATGCAGTATGGTTAGAATTATCCGATGCCCTGGATGCTACAAAATCATCTGCACTCCAAACCCGTTTTGGGCAAATCATGCGCGCGTCTTCATCAGACTCCTTGAAAGCGATGTATGCTGGTGCGCTCAATGGCGGAGATCCTGGTCGCGGCGCTAATATTTTTTGGTCCAACTCTTCCGCACAATGTGTCCGTTGCCACGCTATTGACGACTACGGCGGAAACGTTGGCCCTAAGTTGAATGGCATTGCTACGCGATTGAAACAGGAGCAATTGTTGGAGGCATTGATCAATCCGAGCGCGCGCATTGCACCGGGCTATGGTAAAGAAGGCACGCCGTCAAGCATGCCACAGATGACCTTGCTGTTAAACAAGAAAGAGATCAGGGATGTGGTGGCGTATTTGGCAACGATGAAGTAGGAGGTTGCAGGTTAGGGATTGGAGGTTGGAGTCAGAACTTGCCCATCATTAATGCAGCACCAAGGGCAGAGGCCTGAGGCATGGATGCAGCAGTGACTTGCAGATAAGAAAATGCGTCCGCCAACATATCCATGAATACTTTATTCTGACTGAACCCACCATCCACGAAAATCTGTTCCACATCCGGAGTGAGAACGCGCTCTATTTTGGGCTTGAGGAGATGAATGATATGTTTGATCCCCAAATGATAGTGTTCTTCTGCATCTAACCCATCATACTCTTCAATTGTTTTTGTTGTATTACCATTCGTTGCTGTTGTGATCGTTGGTATGGGAATCTTCTTGGGATCATATGCAATATCTTTTATGTTGTTCCCACTTAAACCATAATGACTGCGCAACACTTCTTCAATCTGCTCATACATTGGCCCGGCAAACAGTCGGCTTGATTTCACTTGTTTTCCTTCCGGTGTGAGATAGCAGAGGCAATCGTTCCCAAAATCCTCAATGGTCAATGGTGTATCATTGAACGGATTCATGCTGATACACCAGGTGCCCGTAGAAACCAGTACAAAAGGATCATGATGTTTCTGCAGATAAGGCACTAACGCGGCTGAACTATCATGATATCCAAGTCCAACTGGTATGCCTTCAAAGGTTCTGGCAACTGGAGCCTTTGAAATAGGCGGGAACTTCTTCACCAGGCCAGACTTCACCACCCATGTATGATAATCATGTTTCCTGAAATCCCAAAGATGGGTGTGGCATCCCAAACTGGTAATTTCTGACAGCGGTTGGCCTGAAAACACATAGCTCAGGTACTGCGGTAGGTGAAGCGCATACTTGATACGCTTGTATAACGCTGGCTTCTCAAGTTTTATCCGATACAATTGCAAGCCTGAGTTCAGGCTTTTCAAAGGTGGTGAAGCGGTCTCTACACAGAGCTCATGCATCTTCCCATTGTTGTGGTAGAATTTCTTCCAAAATGCATCCGGGCACGGCTTCAGGTAATTGTACAACGGGCCAGTCACTTCGCCTTCTTCATCAATGTACACAAAACTGGCACCGTAGCCAGAGAAATTCAGTGCACGAATATCAAATCGGTCATCAGCCCGTACATGAGCAAACCTTTCCTTCAACCATTTCGTCAACACTGTCACATCCTCACACGGATCGCCATCTTCATCAATGGTTTCGGGGAGCTGTTCACTATGCTCATACACTACATTGTACTGCCCATCAAACAGCAACAGTTTCTTGTTGGTTTTACCCACATCGAAAATGGCTATGACAGGAATGGCTGACATCAGAGTCCGGTTGCGATATTAAAGCCACGCTCTTTCGTTAGTTCAGTACGTACGTTCAGCAAACGAAACAACCCCAACGGATCCAATGCTCCACCAGCGCGGCGCCTAGCCTCTGCAACGATGCTGCGTACATCCGTACGGAAACTATGTTGCAGCACTTCCTGTGCCATCACCACATCGTTGCTTTCCTGTACAGCTTTCAATGCAGAACGGTTGATTAGCAGCGCCTGCGCATAAGCGATCATGATCGCTTCCACCGATTGCAGCAGGTCTTCTAAAGGATCTTTCACATTGTGTGATGCATCTATCATCCATCCCAGATCATTCGCATGGTCCATGCCGCGTGCATCCATGCCTTCCACCAGCTCGTTAAAGATTAGGAACAACTGATAAGGACGGATGCTGCCAACCGTCAAATCATCGTCCCCATATTTACTATCGTTGAAATGAAAGCCCGCCAGCTTTCCTTCCATCAGCAATAATGCAACAATCTGTTCAATATTGGCATTGGGCAGATGATGGCCGAGGTCAACCAAGGTATATGCTTTGGGACCGAGTTTGTTCGCATATAATAAACTCTGGCCCCAATCCCCCACTGTCATGGAATAAAAATTGGGTTCAAAGGCCTTATACTCCACAAACATTTTCCAATCTGCCGGAAGTTTAGCATAGATCTCCTGAAGCCCTTCCAGTGTACGTTGAAAGGCACCGCGAAAATTCAACTGCCCGGGAAAACAACTACCATCACTCAGCCAAACGGTTAGCGCCTTGGAGCCCAGTTCCACTCCGTGTTTGATGACATCGATGTTATGATCGATAGCCTGTTGGCGAACTGCGGCGTCTACATGCTGCAGGGACCCGAATTTATAACTATGGGCTTGTTCCTTCTGGTCCTGGAAAGTATTGGAATTCACTGCATCAAAACGAAGCCCCAATTCGGTTGCGCGTTGCCGTATGGCGGCATAGTCTTTCGGAATATCCCAGGGGATATGCAGAGAGATGGCACCACTAGAACGGTTCAAAGCATGCAAGAGACCAACGTCTTCCATTTTGTCTTCCAAAGATCCGGGCTCGCCAGGTCCTGGAAACCTGCCGAAACGGGTTCCGCCTGTACCAAGGGCCCAGGAAGGAATTGCTACCTGAAACTTGATCAGTTTCTCTATAACACCTTCCACTCCGGTAACAGTTGCAGATGTGAAAGCGAACCTACGTTCATGTTCCGCAAGCAATCCAGCATTGTGTGCTTGTATTTTTTCAACTTCTATACGCATGGCAATCGTTTATCGGAGGAAGGCCGCAGCCACACCTCCGTCTACATTCAATGTATTTCCCGTGCTTTTCTGTAACAATCCGCCCACAAAAGCAAAACAGGCATTGGCAATATCTTCGGGTAAAATAGATTCATTGAGCAAAGTGCGTTTCGCGTAATAGGCCGGCAGTTCTTCCACCGTGATCCCATATGCCTTTGCTCTGCCTTCAGCCCATCCACCACTCCAGATATTCGAGTCTGATATGACCGCATCCGGGTTCACCATATTCACGCGGATCTTGTCTGCACCTAACTCCGCCGCCATAAGCCTGCTCATGTGTGCCTGAGCTGCCTTGGCACTGCCATAAGCTACATTATTTGGTCCTGCCACAAAAGCATTTTTCGAAACGATATTGATGATGTCCCCACCCCGGCCCTGTTTTCGCATAACGGCCACAGCAGCCTGGCTCACCAGGAACTGACCCTTCGCCAAAATATCATACAACCTGTCCCAATCCAGTTCTGAATGCTCTGCGATGGGTTTGGAAATGCTGATACCTGCGTTGTTTACAACGATGTCTATCCCACCAAACGCTAAAGATGCTTCCTCAAGGGCACGTATAACCGAAGAGGCATCGGTCACATCCATTTCTATGGCATGAACGCTATCACAACCAAACTGCAAAGAAAATTCATGTTCAGTAGCACGGAGTCGTTCTCCGTTCACATCATTCAACATTACACAAGCGCCTTCCGAAGCAAATTTTTTGGCGATGGCCTTTCCGATACCACCACCACTTCCCGTCACCAAGGCAATTTTACCACTTAGCGGTTTCGGCTTAGGCATGCGTAGCAACTTCGCTTCCTCCAACAACCAGTATTCAATATCAAATGCTTCCTGCCTGGGCAGAGCAGTGTAAGACGATATAGCCTCTGCACCTCGCATCACATTGATGGCATTGGTGTAAAATTCCGCAGCCACTCGCGCTGTCTGCTTGTCTTTCGCAAAGCTGAACATCCCCACACCGGGATAAAGGATCACCACAGGATTGGGATCCCGCATGGGTGGACTGTTCTCGTGTTTACATCCCTCATAGTATTCCGCATACATCGCACGGTAAGCTCTAAACGCAGGCGCTATTTTATCCTGCACCTCCTGCGGGTTTGACAGGTTCGCATCTGGTGCGAGATCCAGCACTAAGGGTGATATCTTTGTTCGAAGAAAATGATCCGGACAACTGGTTCCCATTGGCGCAAGCCTTTGAAGATCCTGGCTGTTTACAAACTGCAATACGCGGGGATCATCGGAAAAATGCCCGATCATGGATTGCTGTGAAGAACACAGTCCACGCAACACGGGCGCCAGCGTCAAGGCCTGCTTTCGTCTTTCTGATTCTGGCAGTGCCGTCAGCTTTTCGCCACCAAACACCAGACCGTTAGCCTGCGTCATTTGCTCTACAAACTCTGCGCAGGTTTCAATGACTTCAAGCGTATTCACATAACTCTCATAGGCTGTATTTCCCCAGGTGAACAATCCATGGGAACCCAGCATGATGCCTCTGATCCCGGGATTTTCATCCAGACATTTTTTCAATTGCAGGCCAAGGTCAAACCCCGGCCGCTGCCAGGGCACCCAACCAATAGTCCCCTTAAACAATTCTTTGGTGATGGCCTGGCCATCTTTTGATGCGGCGATGGCAATGGCCGCATCGGGATGTAAATGATCAATATGTTTAAAGGGTAGAAATGCATGCAATGGCGTATCAATGGATGGTGCTTTTGAATCAAGGTCATAGATACAGTGGTTGAACAACTGCACCATCTCGTCTTCAAAGGCTTTGCCCCGGTAAACACTGACCAGACTTCGCAACCTGTCTACATACAGTGCTGCCAGTCCGCTCCTTTTCATCGTCCCAAGATCGCCTCCAGATCCCTTGACCCACATCACTTCCACCTCATTTGCAGAAATCGGATCCATCGCTTTCACTTTGCAGGATGTATTACCGCCGCCATAATTGGTAAGCCTTAAATCAGCGCCCAATAAGTTAGAGCGATAGACCAATAAGCCTACCTCATCACCATGAAGTGCCGCAGCTTTCTCCTCGTCCCACAAATAACTGACATGCTTGAATGAATGTCTGTTCGCCATATTGAATACATTGAATACACAATGGGTAAGTTAAGAAAGAATGCAGGTAATTTGAACATCGCACCCAATCATTTAATACCTTAGGCCAGATGAAAATGCATATTTCGTTTTTACTCTTTGCGTGTCTTATCCTTTCAGCCTGTGCGAACAAAACCAAAGTTCCTGCAGAAGCGCCATTAACAGAAGCTGAAGTGGTTGCCGTGATCAGCAAGTTTGATGAGGGCTGGAAAAACAAAAAGAAAGCCATCGTAGACTCCGTGCTCTCTGAACATTACCTGTACTTTACACAGTCGGGACATACCTTCAACCGGCCCAGCCTGGTGGAAACGGCAGGCTCCGATGTATACACCCTGCAGAATATGGAGCGGGAAAGCCAGACCATCCTGCTGGAGGGGAATACCGCTGTGGTCAATACCATCTGGAAAGGCAAGGGGATGTATCACGGGGAGGCGTTTAACGACAAACAGCGTTGCAGTGTGACCATCGTGAAACACAATGGGAAAGTGAAAATTCTTTCTGAACACTGTACACCCATCAAATAAAACAGTTGATATGAACAGGCGACATTTTCTGGCACTAACGGGCATGGCTACCCTACATCAGTTCTCAGCATGTACGCCAACCACACCCAAAGGGAAATTGTCTGTTCAGCTCTATACCATCAGGGATCAGATGGCTGTCAACCCTGGAGAGGCGCTCAAAAAACTGGCTGCCATCGGATTCAAACATGTGGAGACCGCATTCTGGCCAAAAGGAATGACCTTGGACCAGGCAGCAGGACTGTTGAAAGAAAATGGTCTTTCCGTATCCTCTGCACATATTGATCTGCCTATCGGTGACCAACAAAAAATATTCCTGGATACTGCCGAAGCCTTCAATTGTAAAGACATGATCTGGCATGGATGGCCGGAAGACAAGCGCTACAGCACATTAGAGGGAACAAAGGAATTAATCAGCATCTACAATCAGGCGGGAAAGTTTGCGCAAGACAATGGTTTGCGCTTTGGCTTGCACAACCATTGGTGGGAATTCAGGAACAAGGTTGATGGAAAGTATGTTTATGAATGGCTGCACCAGGAACTGGATCCTTCTATATTTTTTGAGATCGATACATATTGGGTTAAAGTAGCCGGACATGATCCCGCAAAGATTGTTGCCCAACTAAAGAACCGGGTGAGATTCATGCACATCAAGGATGGTCCGGCCCGTTGGCATCCGAATCTGGCAGATGACAATCCCGAACCCATGACAGCCGTGGGCAAAGGCACACAAGCATTCCCTGATATTATCAAAGCCGCACCAGACACGGAATGGTTGGTTGTGGAAATGGATAAGGTGGCTACGGATGTTTTTGATGCCCTGAAGCATAGTTATGACTACATGATCCGCGAACAACTGGCAAAGCGGTGAATGACAGGTGCCGCAAACAAAGAGCTCAGTAATATCTGGACACCAACAGCACAATCAGCGCTATGATCGCCGGCATTGCCTGCACATAGAAAATTCTTTTTGATGCAGTAGCCGCACCATAAATGCCTGCAACAATTACGCAACCCAAAAAGAAAACCGCCACATAAACCTTCCAGTTTTCATCACTGATCAACAATGACCAGATTAGTCCTGCGGCAAGAAATCCGTTATACAATCCCTGGTTGGCAGCCAGTACTTTCGTGGGTGGAAACATCTCTGGTTTCAAGGAACCCTTAAAAACTTTTGGCCCGCGCGTTTCCCACGCAAACATTTCCAGCCATAAAATATACAAATGCTCCAATGCCACAAATGCGATAAGGATGCTACTGAGTATTGTCATCGTTTTTATTTTGCTTGTCCGAAATCGATTGAATAACGATCTCCTGTTGAGTATGGGCAAACCTGATCCCCGCTTCGTCAAACGACTTGGTGAGTTGCTCCAATACATCCGCATTCACATTGTTGGATTCCTTGATGTGCTTGATCCAATAGGAAATATCAAAGTCGATGGCGCCGTTCGCAAACTCCTTAATCCCAACGGTAGGTGCAGGATAGGTCATCACCCTGCTATCATTTTTCACAATATCCAGGGCTATAGATTTAACCTTCTCTACATCGGTACCCATTACTACACTCACCTTAGAAGTGATCTTCCTGACATTCTTACCCTTTGACCAGTTGATCAGGTGCTGGCTCAACAAGTCGCCATTTGGAATGATCAGGATCGATCCATCCAATAAGGTCACCATACTGCTCCGAAAGCCGATTTCTTTCATGACGCCCGGCTTACCATTTACTTCGATATTGTCGCCAACATTAACAGGCTTCTCAAACGCAATGATCAGTCCACTCACAAGATTATTGACAATACTCTGCAGACCCAATCCAATACCCACACCCAATGCACCAATGATGATTGTAATCTTATCCAGTGAAATGCCAGCTGCAGCCAGTGCAATAAAGAGGCCCATACTGATGATGAAAATCCGCACCAGCAACAGCCAGCTGCCAATGCCAATTTTACTGGGCCGATGACTGGCTTCATGGGATGCAACGGGTTCCGATCCAAAAAATGAAACCAACCGGGAGAGATACATGGAGCAAACCAAAATGGTAGCAAAGATTAAAATTCCACTAATGGAAAACTCATAGCCACCAATGGTGTGTACATCGGTGATATAATTCATGATCGGTTGCGTGATCTGCTTAAAGGAGTAGAAATTCCTTCCAATTAGGATAAACCAACCCACTACCAGAAATACATAAAATACGCCTGGAACTTTATCCCCAACTTTCTCAAAGTTGATGTAGAACAGATTTCGGTCCGGATGTTTATACACATGCGAGGCCAACTTAAGTGTTTCGTTGATCAGTCTAGCCGTCCAAAGAAACAGGATGGCGATAATCAATCCCACATATCCCGTAGCCATGTACGTTTTGGAAAGATTGAACCTGCCAAATGTATTAGCCAACAAAGCTGCAATTTGAAGCAACACCACAAAGGCGATGAAGTATAGTATTTTTCGCTCCCTCAACTCTTTTCTTTTATCGCTCCTTAATATATAGCTACCATACATAATTCCGGCAAGAGACAGGAAAAACATGAACCATCGTTCTGTCCTGGAAGCCTGCAGAATGAAATTGTCAAGGCTTGCCAACACAAAAAACAAGACGAAGACCAGCCAAAACCGCATCCAGAACGGCGTGATGAAGTTTCTGAAAATAACGGTAAGGCATACGGATGCGATAAACCAAAGGATAACACTGAATATAAATGGCGGTTCGAAAAAGATGAATTGAAATACGGAAAACACGATCACAATGGCAGACATCCAGGGATACTGCACCACCAACTGTCCACGTTCCTTTGGATCTAGCCCTTCTTCTTCCGCCAATCTTTTTTTGATGGCAGATATCAGCCAGGCTACCAACAGAACGAGGAAAACGAAAATGGTTATTTTACCCGGATTATTGGCCATGTAAAACTTCAGTAGCAATTTCTCCTTGGCCACAGAAATGGAAATGATCTCACCAAGAGGCCTGTTGTATCCAATCTCACCCCATATGTTATGGAATTCCCTCGAAAATGTCTGTTGACTCAACTCCTTCCTGTACGCATCTACATCGTCATGGGCCTCACGCAATTCGTGAAGCAGGAAGCTCGATTGTATTTGTAGGGTGGTTGCCGAATTCAACATGGTATTCAGGCTGCTATCCAGCGGGCCGAAATCCTTTACCACCACCACCAGCTTATCCATATACTTACGAACCGCCAGCGAATCATCGGGGAATATATACAATGCAGAATCTGCCTGCAATGAATCAAGCCTCTCCCGCGTATCATTCATGATCCGCAAATACCTGTCGAGGTTTTGCTTGGTGTTACCCAGACGATCTACCAGCTCATCCAGCAGCATGGAAGAAACAGTAAGGTTGCGATGGGTTTGCGAAGTGCCTTTGTTTACAAATACGCCATCCCTGACAATCTCCAGCAAATCCCGGGTTTGCCCCAGTTCCTTCTTAATAGCCGTGGTATCCACTTCTTTACGAAGCAGGAACTTCAATTGCTGGCTCTCGCGAGTGAGCTCTTCCAACAGTCTTCTTTGCTTCCTGGAAATCTGCTCCCGCTCAAAGATCTGTCTGCTTCGTACCGCTTCATCTGCACCCCGCTGTTGCATCGTCACCACAAATGGGTTTTTGGGAGGGATAGAATCTTCATTGGTTGACTGCCCAAGGGCTGTATTGCCTAACAGCAACAAACAACAAAACAGGTATATATAATGACGCAGGACAGGCATGATTGGCATGATTGACTATAAATATACCCAAAAAAAAGGCCATCCACGGATGTGAATGGCCCTGCCATTTTCAATATTAATGTCTACTTGATCTCGTATACGATGGGAATGGTGAACTTAGACTTCACAGGAACTCCAGCATGCTTGGCAGGATTCCAGTTGGGGGATCCTTCTAGTACACGACGCGCTTCACGCTGCAAGCCATATTTCAACTGGTCGCCGGGAAACTCTACTTTATCAACTTTCCCTTTTTCGTCAAGGTAAACCAAGGCAAATATGGTACCCTCAATGATCTTATCAATCGCTTCATCAGGATACTCCAGGTTCTTGTTTAAGTACTCGTCAAAGGCTTTTTCACCACCAGGGAAACTTGCTTTCTCATCAGGCTTGAAATAATACATCTGTGCATCGTAGATAACAACTACTTCCGTGGTTTCGGCAGGTTTGGCATCTGTTGAAGCAGGTGCGGCAGTTGGCGGGGGAGTTAACAATTCTGCATCGTGATGCATAACAGGCTCATATGAATCCACCCGAACCATCTTGCCTTTTTTTGATTTGTGTGCAACCTGGTGCGTGCTCTTTGAAGCAGAATGTGCTTTTGCATAGTACGCAAAAACAGTTGCGCTGTCTATAGGGGTTGGAACGGTAACCAATTCTGTTTTTGTAACAGTGTCAGTAACTACCAAAGTATCTGTCTTCACTGTAGAATCAGATGCACTTTGATTACATGAGGCCAATACGGCCATGGCCATGCCGAAAGAAAGAACTTGTCTGGTTTGCATATCTGTTAAGGTTTAGCTGAAGTTAAAAATTCTGCAGGGCGCTAAACGCAGCTTGCCGATAAAATTGACGAAGGCGTCAATTTTATCGGCAAGACAGCATTTTGTTTATTTGATCTTTGACGGAATCAGCAGCAAAACGCTTCCTACAAACCCAGTAGATCAAAAAGCTCTTTATCCATCTGCGGTTTCACCACACAGGTAGTGTTGAAATGCATCGTAGCTGTTTTTGCCTGATCAAACTTAGGCCAAGTGGGTAGCCCCTTGTGATTAGGATTACCGGTACGTGCAAAATTGATCCATGCATCACTCATTTTTGAAGCTAATGCGTAAGCGTCTTTAGCTCCTCCTGTCATCTCTTCGCAACGTGCAATATTGTTGAATACAAAAGGCAGTTCCATACAATGAAATGCTTTGTATTTGCCGTCCATGATCGGTGATTGCCAGGTAAAAAGATACATATATACTGGTGCCGCATTTAATGCAGATTTCTCTTTTGCTTGCTTCACGGCACCAGGACGGAAGCGTACATCCACATCCATCAGGTCGCTGGGCTTTTTGTCATCCGGATATGCCTTTTTTACTGCAGCAACATATGCATCCGCTTTATCCTTTTGGGTATTCTTTATATACTCCATCACTTTATCCATCGGTGCATTACTCATGTTGCTAAACAACGATGGCATAAATTCGTTCTTCACCGTACCGATCATCAACGGAATATCTTTCGATAGTTCATACGCTTCTTTTGAAAAGACCTGGTAAGGAATATCCGTTCCATCAAGACTTGGACCCCAGCCGGCATTCAAAGCCGTACCACCAGTTTTGGCGTACTTATCGTTCACCACTTTCAAGGCTCTATTACCCGCGTCATTCAATTGTGCATAAGGCACCTTTTGTAGACTATCGATCTGGCTGGCATCCAGTCCCAATTGCTTTAGTACCTCTGCACCTATTTCCTGAGTGACGGTTTTATTTAGCATTGTACTTCTGAAAGATCCACTCTGGTTGATGGCTTTGTGAAATAATCCCTTTGCTGAAGGCATAGCCATTAAGGTATTGACTTTTGCACCTCCACCGGACTGGCCAAAGATGGTAACGTTGCCGGGATCACCGCCAAAACCGGAGATATTATCCTTCACCCATTGCAGCGCCGCAACCATATCGATGATGCTAAGGTTTGCAGACTGTTTGTATTTCTCTCCATAGGCGGAAAGGTCAAGATATCCGAGAATATTTAAACGATGATTGATCGAAACAACCACTACATCACCTCGCTTCGCCAGATTCTCCCCATCATAAGAAGGTAGCTCCTGTGAAGAACCCGCGGCAAATCCACCGCCATGGATCCAGAACATCACCGGGCGTTTCTTCCCGTCATTGATCCCCGGCGTCCATACATTCAACACCATGCAGTTTTCATTCGTATAACCCCAGTCGTGGTGAAACAAAAATTCTGATTCATCCTGCACACGCGTTGTGGGCACCTGCAAGGGAGCAACAGGCCCCCATGTCATCGAACTCCTCACCCCATTCCAGGGCTTCGGCTTCTGCGGCGCTTCAAATCTCTTGGCCTCCGCATATGGTATGCCTTTATAGGTGTAGATCGAGTTGTGAATAAATCCCCTGACTTTACCGGATTCGGTTTGGGTCACCGCTACGTTGTCACCCGTAACCATTTGTGCGGACGCACTCGTTGTAAATGCCAGCGCCAAAATAAAAAGCCATCGTTGTTTCATTATTGTCTCTTTTATGAGACAATATAAATAGTTTTGGCGGATGCATCAACAAAAACGTATTTTAATTGACAATGAGCAATACCAATTCTGCTAAACAATGGACCTCTGCGGAGTTTGAAAAGCAGTTTCTTTCCGGCATCGCCATTGATACCGTGATCTTCGGCTTTCATGAAGGAAGGCTAAAAGTTTTGTTGCTGCAATACAAGAACACAAACGATCATGCCCTGCCCGGCGGCTTTATCAAAAAAACGGAGGACCTTGATCAGGCGGCCAAAAGGAGTCTCAAAGAAAGAACAGGATTGAAAGACATTTACCTCCAGCAGTTTCAGACCTTTGGTTCTATGCAGCGGGCAGACAAGTCCTTTGCACGCATCATGAAAGCCAGGGGAATGAAGCCCGAGAAGGATCATTTCCTCCTGCGCCGCTTTATTTCCGTTGGGTACTATGCATTGGTGGATATCAATAAGGTTGTACCCAAAAAAGATGACCTCGCAGTTGACTGCAGCTGGCATGAGTTGGAAAAGATCCCGCCTCTGATCCAGGATCACAGGATCATCATTATGTCTGCGTTGGACAGATTGCGTAAGGACCTGGATGAACAACTCGCTGCATTTAATCTCATGCCGGAAACCTTTACCATGGGCGAGCTGCAGCTAGTCTATGAAACCATACTTGATAAACCCATCCTGAGAACAAGCTTCCAGCGGAAGATCCTTGCTCTGGATATTCTCAAAAAAGTAGCCGTGCGGATGACGGGAGCTGCGCACAAAGCACCGTTTGTGTACAAGTTCAAACTGAAATAACGCTTAGAGCTGACGTAATTTGATATTCCTGAATCGCACGCCTTTGTTCCAGTCTTGCAGGGCGATATGTCCACTAGTTTGCTTACCAAATGAAGGGAAATTCTTAAAGTATGTTTTGGCGATGGTATCCCGCCATGCTGGCGAGGTGAAGTCCTGTTGAACTGTAGGCAGATCGTTTACAAAAAATTCCACGATCCCATTCTTCTGCACGATCCGTCCTTTGTTCCAATCTCCCGCTGGTTTCTCTGGTATGGAATCTTTGGCAGCAAAGAAACCAAACAGACTTCCGGAGCGCCGTCTCGCATCCTTGTAATCCACATGCAGAGGGTCAAGCAACTGGAACTCGGGACCCGAGGTCCATATCGTAGGAAGATCCGCCTGTTCCACAACATTGATAAATACGCCACTGTTGCCCCCTGTTGTAATACTCCATTCAAAAACCAACTCAAAATTTGCATAGCTGCTATCTGTCACCAGATCTTGCACTTCGGTTTTAGCCGTATCCTGGATGGCATTACAAACCAGCTCTCCATTTGATACTGTCCACGACTTTATAGCTTTCTCTTTGTTATACACATGCCAGCCATTGGTAGATACGCCATCGAACAACAATACCCATCCTTCTTTTTGCTCAGTATCAGACAAACTGTTTTGTACCGATGAGCTTTTTTCCGGTGCTGTTGTGCAGGAAACGATCAAGCTGATAAATCCAGCCAATATGAATACAGGCTTCATTTTCTTTTTCATAATTGAACCAAAAGATAGCACTATTAGTAATGGTAAAACAATACATTCGCAGTCCAATTCCGCAGCTTGAAAGAGATTTTATACAACCCGGTTTTTCATGCACTAAGTACTGGCGACAGTCATTTTTCACAAGGCACAGATACCGTGAAATACTTTGATCCGGAAGTATCTCCTTTTGTGGGATTTCCAGATGATTATACACAAGGCTTTGAAGAATTACGCACATTATTGCCCGAAGGCAGGAGAATCCTCTATGCCATTCCCGATCCCATCAGTCCGCCCAAAGGTTGGGAGATTAAGGCACAGATCAGTGGTACACAGTTTCTCTATCCGCTGAATACTCAGCCGCAACAACCCACCTTTATTCCGGCCCCCCTTAACACTTCCCAAGTGGATGAAATGATTGCCCTTACTGCATTGACGAAACCTGGCCCTTTCGACCAACGAACGATTGAGTTTGGACATTACCATGGTATTTTTGCCGATGGGAAACTTGTGGCGATGACCGGCCAACGCCTGCACCCAGAGCCATTTACAGAGATCAGTGCGGTATGTACACATCCTGAGTATCTCGGTAGGGGGTATGCAGCAGCTTTGTTGCAACACCAATTACAAATCATCCTGGCTCAAGGCAAACAACCTTTTCTGCATGTGCGGGGAGACAATGAACGCGCCATTGCATTGTATGAACGATTAGGCTTTAAACAAAACAGATCGATGCATTTCTACTTCATGAAACGCATATAATTACTCCGGTTTTGTCCGCCCCTTAAATTCCGGAAGCTGAACATTATAACGCAACGCCAATAACCGCGTTGCTATGACGGTTCCTGCGGCAGCAAGCCTGGTGATAGGCAGTGACACATCGTAATAATAACACAAAGCATACACCACCCCGCCGGCAGCACAGGCCAATGCATAAATATCTCGCCTAAACAACAATGGCACTTCGTTCACCAATACATCCCTGATCACACCACCAACTGAACCAGTGATCATACCCATTACGATGGCTACCCAGAACGGGAATCCCATTTGCAGGGTTTTCTCGATGCCCACCACCACAAACAATCCAAGTCCGATGGCATCAAACAAGATCATGGTTTTGCGAAGATGGATAGTGGCATTATAAAACAATACGCTTGCTGCAAGTGCAATGCCTGTGATGATGAGATAAGAAGGCTGTACCATCCAAAAAGGCGTAACGCCTAGGAAAAGATCCCTGAGCGTTCCCCCACCAATGGCTGTTACCAGCCCTACGATATATGCACCAAATAAATCAAAGTTCTTTCCTTCCGCTGATCGAATTCCACTGATCGCAAAAGCGAAGGTGCCTAGGTAATCAATGTAAATGGTAGGGTCTATCATTCATCATTAATTATCGTATCCGCCCCTGCGTTTCGACTTCGTCTGCGCGGGCCAGCGTTGGTTGCCTTGCAACGGCGCTTTCTCTGTTGAACTGCGCTGCGGATCTTCACAGGCCATATATACCAGGATAGCCGTCAGGATCGCATTGTTACGAACATCGTCAAACACGATCTTATCATAGGTATCCCTGTTGGTATGCCAGGTATAGTTGAAATAGGACCAGTTCAATGAACTCAGCGAAAATGCGGGTGCACCTACTGCAACAAATGATGCGTGGTCGGAACCGCCACCACCGGGCGCGCCGGGGAAGGTGGTCTTGATGGAATCTTTATACTCGCCCGGAACTGCAGCAAGCCATCGGCCCAAATAATCCTTGGCGTTGGCATAACCAGAGCCACCGATATTCACCACACGGCCCGTACCATTGTCCTGATTGAACAAAGCTTGCAGATTGCTGACGATCTCCGGATGGTCTTCCACAAATGCGCGCGAGCCATTCAGGCCCTGCTCTTCACTACCCCAATGACCTACGAGGATTGTACGTTTCGGATTGGGATATACTTTTTTCAGGATGCGCATCGCTTCCATCATGACCATGGTACCCGTGCCATTATCTGTTGCGCCGGTTGCGCCATCCCATGAATCAAAATGGGCAGACATCATCACATATTCATTCGGCTTTTCTGTACCCTTGATCTCTGCAAGTGTATTGAAGGTGGGAACTTCGCCGAGTTCTTTCGACTGCGTAAAGATGGTGAGCTCAGGTGCTTTGCCGGATTCCGTGAGCCTGTAGATCAGTCCATAGTCTTCCAGCATCACATCAATCGTGGGAATCTTTTTAGTGTAGGCATCAAAGATCTTGTTCACGCCAAAACCCTGACTCCAGTTGCTGCCAATGATACCTGCAGCACCTGCTTTCTCCAATGCCTGCGCGAGCTGGCGATTGTTATAACCTGTTTTACTAATTCGTTTACGCCAGGCAGTGGTGGCGTCTTGCTTCTCCTTCTGCATCTTATCAAAGGATGCCTTGGTGGCAAATTCTTTCCAGTTGTATTCTGGTCTGCCTGTAGGTTGCGGCATAGCCACCAACACAAATTTTCCTTTCACATTGGGCAGCCATTGTTGGAAGGCGATTGAGTCTGCCACATCGGGAAGAATGATGGTAGTTGCTTTGACCGGCTTCTTTGTTGCAGGTGAAAAGGCAAGCTGCGTAGCCTCCAGCGTTTTCACCCAGGGACTGAGCATATCCACATGCGTAACACCGCGGTCCCATCCTCTCCAGGTTCCATAGTTCTCCCTTCTCGCCTCAATGCCATATTTTTTGTATTGCGCTATCGCCCAGTCGCTCGCCTGCACCATTTTGGTAGAACCCACCAGCCTCGGACCGATGCCGTCCATCAGCTCATGGCTGCGTTGCATGAGTTGAGAATTTTCTGTGGCTTCTTTGATAATGGCGGCCACCACAGGATCCTGCTGTGCCTGTGCCGAGGCATGAATGAGTTGTGCCGATATAACGGTAATGGCCAGTTGCTTTAAAAAACGCATGTGTAGTTTGGTTTACAGTATAATGATAAGAAAATCCATCCATTTGATGACATTCTCTCTGGTAGCTTGCACCTCTTGTAAGATGAAGTTTACCGGCATTTACGAATTAAGCAACCAATCCATATTTATCGATGACAGCTTGCCGCTTCTCTGGATAGCCAACCATGTCAAACCGTTCATGCAGATCATGCATTCGCCTGGCGATGCCGGGATCATTTGGCGTGAGATGGTGTTTACGCATATCCGGCAGAATACTGTGGAATAATTCTTCAAGATAGTCTTCAAAATTCTGGTTGAAGTACATATCCAGAGCGCGGAATGGCTTATCGGAACCATTGAAAAAACTGTGTTCAATATTTCTCGGCCGAAGAAACCATCCACCAGCCGGAACCTCATGTAAAGTATCATTTAGCAACACACTTACGGTACCTTCCAATACATAAGTGAGTTCATCAAGTTTGCGATGATAATGTGGTGCTGGTCCCATCTTCTTAGGTGCCATTGCAAACTCCACACAGGAAAATTGCATGTTGGTCTGGCTGCTGCGCACGAGCACACGTATATCCAATCCACCAGGGCCAGGCTGTAACGGTGAGGTTGGCGGCACATAAAATGGGAGCGGGTCTTTCGAATCCCCTGTGGAAACATGTGGTGAATGATTGGCCAAAGAATCCAGTGGAAGTAAACTTGTTCCGGCCATACTGAGCAGGATACGGCTTAGCATCTCGCGACGGCTATGTGAAATCATAATGGTTTGCTTTTGTTCTGCAAACCTAGTTTACACGCGATACGATGAATAGTAAAAAAGCGACATGTTTTAAGGCATGTCAACTGGCTAGGTCAGGTTACCCGCAAAGCCTATCGGCAGTTGTAGCATCTCCCATTCTGCTTTGCTGGGATTGGCACCGGTAAATTCCTTAAAATCCCTGACCATGTGCATCTGGTCAAAGTAACCGCAATGATGGGCGATGCTGGTCCACGACTTCTCCGGGTTAGATTCTTTTGTGTTCCACGCGTGGGAGAAACGAACCAGCCTGGCAAAATACTTAGGTGAAAATCCTGTCCTTTCTTTTACGATCCTTTCAAACTGCCTTTTGCCAAGACAGGCATCGCTGGCCAACTGTGTGATTGATACATGCCCTTTCATGGTAACAAGTTGTTCGAGGGCGTGGTCTACCGGTAAAAGCGGTTTTGTGTCGGCAATTCTTTGCAGTAGAAAATCCTCAATCAACGAAATCATCGTCGTGCCAGAAGGTTCATTCTGCAACGCACATAACAATGCATCCACTTGATTACCGAAGATGTCAGATGCATTGAATGCCTCTACCTGCAATAGTTCCGTCATCGGCATACGCAAGAATCTTGACAGTGCTCCGGGCCGAAACCCAACCTTGATGACTAGATGATGATGACCTAATGCAACATTCAGCCTTTCCAATTGTGGGCCCACTACGGTAGCATGACTCAAAGTAAGCGTCTTACCACTCAGGAAATAATCAGCCTGCACACGGTCATAAGGATAAAAGAACACACGTTGTTCCGGGGATGGAGGCATCGGCAATACGGGGGCAGGTTTTGCCGGATCAAAATCACAACGGAAGATCATGAAATTGTTCAGGATCTTTCGTAAGGCCGGCTGCGGAGTAAAATACTGGTGGAACAAGATGCAATGGTAAACAAAATTAAGACTCGCTACGAATACAACAGGTAAGGACTCATTACACGCATCCAATCTTCAGCGATATCTACATCAGGCGATTCCTGCATTTTCAATTTTTCGAAAGCCTGCTCATACCCCAGCAGTTTATCAAGGTGCTTCGCACCAGTTGGATTCGCATTTGTAGTGTAGAATCTTTCTTGAACCATTTCCGGATAACATCTGAAAATTGTAAGCAGAATCGCAATTCCGGTTGATACGGCTTTGAACTGAGCAGGGTCGGTGACCTTCAGTTTCACGCCCTTGCAGGTTTCAAAAGCGTAAACGCCCAATTTGGGTACATACTGCACCGGCTCTACCTCCGCATGTTGAAGAATTGCCTGCAAGGCTTTGCAAAGGTCATCTTCCTTAATCCATGGCGCTCCGACTTGACGGAATGGATAATTTGTACCTCTCCCCTCGTTCACCATTATTCCTTCTAACAAACCCGTGCCCGGATACAGCATGGCCGTTTGAATATCCTGGATTGCAGGCGATGTAGGAATAAATGGAAATGCATCAGGTGCAGTGTGAAAACGCTGATACCCCTCTACTTTCACAACATCGATTTGTAAAGAAGGCATTCTTGTGGCAGCGAAATACAAAGCTAATTCACCAAGCGTACAACTGTGTTTCATCGGAATATTCCATCTCCCGATAAACGATGCGCAATGCATTTCATCCAGCATCGGTCCTTCCGAATTCTCCAGCAAAGCACCAATAGGATTGGGACGATCCAATACAATAAAGGGTTTCCCAAGCCGGGCACAAGCTTCCATGACATAGGTCATCGTCCACAGATAAGTGTAAAAGCGACAGCCCACGTCTGGTATATCAAATAATACCAGGTCCACATCTGCGAGGTCTTCTTCTTCTGGTGCCAGTTTCTCACTGTAAAGACTGGTCACCGGCAATCCGGTAACAACATCCTCTCCACTGAATTGCCGAACTCCATCGTCCCCTTTCACATTAATCCCATGCTCCGGGGAAAACAACCTATTAATCTTAAACCGATGGTTAAGCATAGCCACCCTGGACAAAATCCCGCTTGCATCCATAGCAGCATTGTTTGTCACAAGGGCAAGACGGTGGTTTCGATACCGCTCCTGTTGTGATAAAAAGGAATCTATGCCCAACCATATTTTTGGAGTCATGCTTTCGAAAGATTACAACATAAAGCTATGCTGCTTTTACCCCTTAGACAAAAACACCCAATCGCTATTTGGACTTCGCGAAGACTAAACATCTATCTTTAGCATCATCATGCATGTATTCAAAGAAAAAGCGACTGTCATTGTCACCTGTCCTAAAAGGCTTGCCCCTTATCTGGAACAGGAGATCAAAGAACTTGGATTTGAGCCAGAAGAAACATTTGTAACGGGGGTTCGAATCACTGCTTCCCTGAACGAATGTATCAAACTGAATCTTAATCTCAGGTGTGCAAGCCAGGTATTGTACAGCTTAAAACAGTTTGAAGCATCGCATTCGGATGATATCTATAGCCATCTGAAAGACTATCCCTGGGAGGAGATTTTATTTGAGAAAGGATATTTCTCCATTACCAGCAACGTCAATAATCCTACGATCAACAACAGCATGTTTGCCAACCTCCGTGTCAAAGATGCCATCGCAGACCGGATGCGTGAAAAAACGGGTGTCAGACCATCAACAGGGTCCGCATTGACGGGAGCCGTGATCCATTTGTTCTGGAAGAATGAACACGCAGAGATCTTCATAGACAGCACGGGTGATTCACTAGGCCGACATGGCTACCGTAAGATACCCGGCCAAGCTCCGATGCTGGAAGCATTGGCAGCAGCCACCGTTTTTGCTACTCGCTGGGATCGAAAGTCCCCTTTTATTAACCCGATGTGCGGTTCGGGAACGGTGGCCATTGAAGCAGCGATGATTGCTACCAACAGGCGGCCGGGTCTGTTCCGCACCAACTATGCCTTTATGCACTTGCGGGGTTATGAAGAATCTGTCTACTTACAGGAAGATGCGCTTTTGGAAAAACAGATCACTGAAATACCCGGACTTAGGATCATCGCAACGGATTACAGTTCCAGAGCCATCGAAAATAGTCGTAAGAACGCAGCGGCAGCCGGAGTAGCAAAACTGATTGAATTCTCCGTTTGCGATTTTGCCGATACGGAGATCCCAGAAGGAGAATCAGGCGTATTTTATGTAAACCCGGAATATGGTGAAAGATTGGGTGATGTAACCGAACTGGAAGCAACCTACAGTCGCATTGGCGACTTCATGAAACAAAAATGCGGCGGGTACTGGGGCTATGTATTTACCGGCAATCTTGAATTAGGCAAAAGAATTGGATTAAAGCCAAAGCGACGTATCGAGTTTTATACCAGCACCATCGATGCCCGTCTTTTTGAATTTGAATTATACAAAGGCACCAGAAACTTGAAAAATGATACTGTATCTTCTTAAATTAAATCATTCTGTTTATGAATGTTAAGAAACTGCTGCTGGTCATTATGATCTTGTTTTATCTTTTTGCCGGATATAACCATTTTGCAAATCCGGAATTCTACTACCCTCTCATTCCTCCTTACCTTTCTGAATGGTCCAAAACAATAAACATTCTGTCTGGTATCATCGAGATTTTATTGGCGCTGATGTTGATACCAAAAGCCACAAGAAAAGCTGCAGCATGGGGCATTATTCTCATGTTGATCGCTTTCATACCAAGCCATATCTATTTTATACAGAAAGGAAAATTCCAGCTTGGACCTTTTGAAGTCACTCCAGCCATTGCATGGTTGAGACTTCTGGTTGTTCATCCAATTTTGTTATTGTGGGCATGGTACATCTCGAGGACAGAACAGAACAATTGATTCGCCATCACTGTCCACAAAAGAAAACGGTTATACGTTGCCCGTATAACCGTTTTTACTTTTTTGCTCCTCAGACTGGACTCGAACCAGTGACCCTCTGATTAACAGTCAGATGCTCTAACCAGCTGAGCTACTGAGGAATTTCCTGTTAAGGGCAGCAAAAATAGCTATGTGCGGCGTTATTTCAAAAAATATTACACGCTTTTTAAGAGTTGGAAGATGGAAGCGCTTCTTCCAACTTCTACCTTCCAACTTCAACCTTTCATGAAAGTGACGGTTATCACAGGTCATCCCCTCGTCAATCGGTACCTTTGCCCAATAATCACAGACATGGCTACAATCAAACTCACCACACAGGATTTTAAGGATAAGATCTTCGATTACGAAAACGAAAAAGAATGGAAGAGCAAAGACAACCTGCCCATCATCATCGATTTTTATGCCGACTGGTGCGGTCCCTGCAAAATGGTGGCTCCCGTGCTGGAAGAACTCTCTGCGGAATATGAAGGCAAACTCACCATTTATAAGGTAGATACGGATAAGGAAATTGAACTGGCCTCCGTTTTCGGCATCCAGAGTATCCCCACTTTCCTGTTCATCCCAGTGGAAGGAGACCCTATGCTCCAGCCCGGCGCTTTCCCGAAACACGTGTTCAAAGAGATCATTGAAGAGCGATTATTGGCCTAAAACGCTATATTTAGGATAAATTCACTTGCATGGGTTTTCATATTAACGACAAGAAGAATAAGTCGGCCACCAAAAGCAAGAGCAAAAGTGCCGATGGATCGAAATTCATTGCCAAACCACAATCCAAATCCAGCGGTCCCGCGAAAAAGCCGATCAAAACCGGCGGTGCGAGAGGAAGCTGAGGTGGAATCCTGGAATCCTGGAATTCTGAAATCCTGACATCCTGGATTTTAGAATCAGGATTCCAGAACTTTTACTTCAAAATATCTGAATTCCAGATTTCCTGGATTTCCGGATTCCAATATTGGACATGATCAAGGTTCCCACCCGACCTCCGGGACTACTGGAGAAATTCGGCCTATACTACCTGGGGCGTTTTTCCATCCGCCAGCCCCATCATCACCCTTTCGACCAAACCGACGATGAACTGGTCCTGAAAGTCAGGAAAATCTCCCGGAAAGGCATCTTCCTTTCTGCCGTTGTGGGGATTCTTACGGTATTTCCTATCGTTTGGCTCGATGTACACTTTGCCAATGCCGGGTTCTGGACCCATTATTGTATCCTCGCGGCCGCCATACTTGGTTTCACCCTGATTGAATTCTACCTACTCTTCCTGATTTCGCTGAAAGCCGTTCACGAAGTCAGTGCCATTATAAATATGCAAGCCCGGGAAAAGGATTATCTCGATGGGCTTTTTGGTGTGAAGAACATTCTGGCCAGAACCGCCCTTGAAATCCCCGATCCGGAGCTGACCATCCTCGGCATCGATCCCTTTCAAAGGATATCGAAAAAAAACCTCTTTATACTCAGCTTAGTCTATAAAGGCAAAATCATCCTGTCCAACCTTGTTATAAAGTTAATCCTTACCCTTACCACTGGCCCTACCCTCCTGGGTATTCCCATTGCCTGGGAAGCGCTTTTGGTTGAAGCGTTTTGGAATGGAGTGGTGATCAAAAGGGTGGTGATGGAAGCACGGTTAAGGCTTTTTGGCTATGCATTGGCTGAGGAGATCACAGAAACCGTTATCAACGAGGGCACCATCTTTCAATTATCCCCGGAAGCCAGAATTGGTTGCCTGAGATCCATCGGTAATGCCGTGGTCATGACGCAGAACTATCATCCTAATATGATCATCCTTCTCCTTCACTTCGCAGACCTTCTCCGCATTAGTGAAGAAAATAAGTACGATGACTGGAACCTTTTTCTGGAAACCCTCGCGAAACTGCCTGATAATGAACGCTTTTTCCTCCTGGATCTATTTACAGTTGCCGCCGCCTTTGACGGTAAACTTTCTAAACTGGAACAGGAAAACCTACGCGCAGCCTACCAAAAAGAATACGATCTCTACCTCCCCCGCTTGCAAAAACTGACCCAATGCCTGAAGGGTGGCAGGTTGAATGAGGCGTATGCGTTGTGTAGGCTGGACTATGTTGCGGGTTAATTTGGCAATGTGGCAGTACGGCAATGCGGCAGACGCTTCGCGAGGCATTGGGCATTGGGCACCGGGCATTACCGGCCTGCGAAGAAACACTCGGATTGACTGCTTGCGCGCCGCAACGCATGGCGCGCCTTCCTAAATTGCCGCACTGCCGCATTGCCGAATTATCGCATTAACCACATCCGTCATTTCATAACCCCAAATTGCCTTTTTAACGCTCTGCCAACAGAATTGGACCTACTTTTGTGCTCCAATTTCGGCGTTAAGGCTCTGTTTAATATTTAACGCTGTCAAAACCAAACTGCTGCGAGAAAGCCCATTTTTTAAAACTAAAAAAGGCAATAACCGCACATGAGTCCCGTTTTTAAAATGTCAAACCTAGTAGCCAGCGTAATGAAAAAATCCGTATCCATAAAGGTAATGGCCGTGCTCGCCGCCATCATGCTCACTCCGGTGGTCATGACTGCGAAACGTACCGCCAACACGGAGCCTGGTCAAAAGAGAGATGCGCTCCCCGTTACAGCCGCCGCGATCTTGTCTAACGCCATCACTACTTCTAGCCTATTATTCTATAATACCGGCCTCGCCGAAAAAGGACTTCCCTTTGATGCCTTCATGAACGCCATGAAAGGCTTTTCAAAACTCAGGGAAAAAGGCATAGCCAACGAAGACAGCATCCTCACGATCGTGGATTTTACACAATCCTCTAAGGAGAAAAGACTCTTCGTAGTTGACCTGAAAAACCAGGACGTATTATTTCAAACTGTTGTGGCCCATGGCAGAAATTCCGGACAGGAATACGCCAAAAGCTTCTCCAATAAACCTTCTTCCCATAAAAGCTCCCTCGGTTTTTACGTTACCCAGGGCACTTACCAGGGATCTAACGGCTACTCCATGCGCCTTCAGGGAATGGAAACCGGCATCAACGACCGTGCTTTGGCCCGGGCTATTGTGATGCATGGTGCCGACTATGCGAACGAAAATGTAATCGATAACAAGGGATTCATCGGTAGGAGTTACGGCTGCCCGGCTGTACCTCAGAAAGTAAACCGAAAGATCATCGACAGGATCAAGAATGGCAATGTGGTGTTTTTGTACTACCCCGATCCGTCATATCTGAAGAATTCCCAACTACTCCGCGGTTAAGGACTATTAATAAGAATGGTTGGTTTGAGACTCCGCTTTTTAGCGGAGTTTCGTTTTTGGGAACACTTTGAGGAGGCATTGGGCATAGGGCAATTGGCATTCTTTGAGACCTGCAACCTTCAACCTACCACCCGCAACCTAGATTAAGAAGTGTGCGAACAACTGCGATCCCAGGCCTACCAGGAAGCCGGAAAGCATGTCGCCAGGAAGATGGTCGCCCGTAATTAAACGGGCACTGATGACGATCCCAGCTGCTAAGACAGCCAGCGCTATAGGCAGTATCCCGATGAGACTACCCTGAAACAACAGCACCACCATCATACCAACCAATCCGCCCATTCCTATGGCGTGCATGCTGATTTTGAAATAAATATTGAACATCGAGGCCGCAATAGACGCATAAAACATCCCCTGAAGGGTATCTATTAAATTTTGCGGAGCTGAATAACGGTTGTAAAAAACATACCAAGACCAAAAAAACAAGATGATCGTTGCCATATAGGGAGCAATGCGCTCCTTCTGGGTCCTTAGGAAAATGGAATCGATGAATCCCAGCCCTTTCAGCAACAGTACAATGACCACCGGCAGCAAGAAATTACTCACGATTATCGTTGCAAGAGTCAGGGTCTTAGCTTTAGGATCCAGGTACTGATAGTATCCTGGAGTCACATAAATCAGGAACCAGGCCATGAACAAACCCACCAGCAAAGGATGGAATAGAAATGAAATGAGGCGGCTCAGCACCACCCATATTTTGGGGAAACCAACGGAAGGAGAAGAAACCATGTTAAAGTTCTTTACGTAACCGCGCCACGGGAATATTGAGCTGCTCACGATACTTGGCAACGGTTCTGCGTGCAATATTATAGCCTTTTTGCTGAAGTAGCTCTGTGAGTTTCTCATCACTGAGAGGCTTGCGCTTGCTCTCGCCTTCCACCATATCGCTAAGGATTTTTTTCACCTCACGGGTAGATACATCCTCACCACTTTCCGTACTGAGGGATTCAGAGAAGAAAAACTTCAATCGGTAGGTCCCAAACTCCGTCTGCACAAACTTACTATTGGCCACCCTGCTCACCGTAGATATATCCAGATTTGTTTTCTCCGCAATATTCTTCAGAATCATGGGCCTTAGCGAGGTCTCATCACCCGTCATGAAGAACTCCTCCTGATGCTTCATGATGGATTCCATGGTAGCGTAGAGTGTATTTTGCCGCTGCTTGATGGCATCGATAAACCACTTTGCCGCATCTATCTTCTGTTTGATGAAGAGCACGGCCTCTTTCTGGCGTTTGTCTTTCTTGGCGCCACGGTCATATTCTTTCAGCATTTCCCGGTAGCCTTCACTGATCCTGAGATCAGGTGCGTTCTTTGAATTGAGGGAAAGCTCCAACTTGCCGGCATTGTTGTAGATGAAAAAGTCCGGAATGATATAGCTCTCCGCCTTATTCATTTCACCGAGATTGGATCCCGGTTTTGGACTCAAACGGATGATCTGGTTGATGGCACCCCGCAGATCTTCATCGGACAGGTTTAATCCGCGCTGGATTTTCTCATAATGCTTCTTTGTAAACTCGTCAAAATAATGCTGTAGGATATCGATGGCTTGATCGATGGCCTCGTCATCATTTTGCAATTGCTTCCGATACAATTGAAGCAGGAGACATTCCTGCAGATCCCTGGCCGCGATACCGGGAGGATCAAACTGCTGGATCTGGCGAATCAGTTCTTCGATCTCCGCTACACTTGTAGTTATATTTTGTCGAAAGGCAAGGTCATCAACTATGGAGGTCGTTTCTCTTCGCAGGTACCCATCGTCATCAATACTTCCTACGATCTGCTCGGCGATCCGCAATTTGCGCTCATCAATGGTGAGCATACCCAGTTGTTCCAGAAGTTGCTCGTGAAAACTGGTTTCTACAGAATGGGGACTGGTGCGCCCTTCATCTATTTCGGGATAATTATCGTCCTTTAGTTTATACTCGGCAATGTCGTCATCGTCTTCCCGCACATATTCGCTGATGTCTACACTGTCGTAATCTTCCTCTGACCCATCGGGCTCCTCAAACTCTTCTGCTTCCGTTTCTTTCTCCGTAAACTCGTCGTTCATCTCATCAAACTCATCATGTCCATCTTCGCCTTGTTCCAGTGCAGGATTCTCTTCCATTTCTTCTTTGATCCGCTCTTCGAGGTTGGCAGTAGGCACCTGCAGCAGTTTCATGAGCTGAATCTGCTGGGGAGAAAGCTTTTGGAGTAACTTTTGTTGTAAACTCTGCCGGAGTGCCATAATCAACTACCTTTATTAGCTACTAGCTATTAGCTAATAGCTATTTTAGGGAAAAGGGCGCGCTTGCCACAAAAATCTTGCCGTAAATATAAAACAATTGTGGGATGATTCGGACGCAACGATGTTCAATTCTTCTTATTGCCTTGATTTTACTGCATCTGGCGGGGTTTTCGCAGGAGAAAAAATATGTTAAAAAAAATTTGACCTGGGATCAGAATAGAGGTGTGGACACTCTATACAAGCCTAAGCCCCAACCCCACCCTACACCTAAGGCCTCCCCCTATCTTCTATTACAAACAATGCCCGCTGGCTTCTTCTGTGTACAGGAATATAAACTGGAGAAATGGACCGGTCTGCCCATCAAGTTCAGACTAGGGACATATGAGGTGGCGCATCGGTTGGAATACGGGAAATAATGTGGCAATTTGGAAATGCGGCAGTGCGGCAATGTAGGAAGGCGCGCCATGCGTTGCGGCGCGCCGGCAGTCACTCCGAATGTTTCTACGCAGGCGGGCAATGCCTAGTGCCTAATGCCCAGTGCCTACTTTAGCCATGGCATCACCGGTGTCTCCGCCGGCTCAGCATAGTACTTGGTCCTGAGCATCTCGCTCCAGCCATTGGGGTTATTGATAAAACTCTTACTGCTGAAATAAATCGCCCCCTGGATATTAGGAGTGCTCCGCAAGGCATCAATCTGACGGGCCAACAAAGTAGTATCCCTCCATGCAGCATTACTTCCGGCTCGGTAAATGCCCAGACCTATATAACAATGCCGGCCATAGGTATTCTTGCTCCACCAATCCAGCAACACCTCATACGGAGCAGCCCGGTGGCCAAACTCCCAGTACAGTTGCGGTGCCACATAATCGATCCACCCTTCCCTTAACCACAAAAGGATGTTTGCATACAGATCATCATAATTGGTCTGCCCGGCCTTGGTATTGGACCCCATCGGGTCTTTGTCGCTATTACGCCACACCCCAAATGGCGAAATACCGAACTTACAGCCCGGTTTCTCCGCACGAATGAGGCGATGAAGCCTTACAATGATGGAATCTACATTACTCCGCCGCCAATCGTCGCGCGCGAGAGTTGTTCCGGAAGTAGCGTAAGATATTGCATCGGGGAACTCTTTACCGGCGATACGGTAAGGATAGAAATAGTCATCGAAATGCAATCCATCCACATCATATCTTTCCAGCACATCTTTGATCACCTGGATTGTATAATCCTGCACCTCCCTATTCCCCGGATCAAAATATCGTTTTCCGCCATAGTCCAGAAACCATTCAGGCCTGACCCTGGTAATATGCGAAGGGGAGATCGATGACTTCCCGATGAGATAGTCTGCCCGATAAGGATTACACCAGGCATGAAACTCCATTCCCCGTTTGTGGGTTTCCTCGATCATGAACTGCAGTGGGTCATAATATGGCGCAGGAGGCTGACCTTGTGTTCCCGTCAACCACTCGCTCCAGGGTTCATACGGTGAGGGGTAAAAGGCATCGGTGGCCGGCCTGATCTGCACAATGAGTGCATTCATGCCATTCATCTTGTGCATATCCGCGAGCCGTACAAATTCTGCTTTCTGTGAATCCACCGGCAAGCCTTTTTTAGAGGGCCAATCGATATTATCTACCGTGGCCACCCAGGCCGCCCGGAACTCATACTTTTTCTCTTGTGCAGAAAGCGAGAAAGAAACCAACAACATCAGCATCATCAGCAGCATTCCTGCAGAGTTCCTGAGCTTATCCAATAACTTGCTGAGGGTTTTCATTTCTGTTTCGTTCAGCTCAGACACCAGATCGTCCATCACTTTATTCTTCTTATCCAGCTTAGCGAGGATCGCCTTTCCTTTAGCCGTGATCTTAACTTCCACCAATCTCTTGTCTGTTTTGGAAGGCTTTTTTGATGCAAGTCCCTTTGCAAGCAGCCTGTCCACAATCCTGGAGGTGTCGCTCATTTTATCGAGCATCCGGTCCCTAATCTGCAAGGTTGATAAAGGCTCGGGGTCACTGCCCCTCAAAATTCGGAGAATGTTAAACTGCTGCATGGTGAGGTCTTCCTCATCCAGCTGGCCACGGATTTTCTCCGTGATCCAATGATAAGTATAGATGATGTTGACAACCGCTTTATGGTTTTCATTACGGAAGTTCTGCTGGCTTATGTCCTTCTCGAGGCTCATGCAAATCGTTTGGTTGTGAATGATGGCCGGTGGTTTCCACAAATTCACTGGTGTATATACGAATAAGTAAGATCAGATAAGATAAGAGTAAAGGACCAAAGATAAAACCCATAAATCCAAAAAGGCCCAAACCAACAATCACCCCAAGAATGGTGATCAGGGGATGTACATCGCCGATCTTGCGCATGAGGGTCACCCGAGATAGATAATCCACATTACCGGTGACCAGCAGACTGTAGATCATCAGACCGGTTGCCTGCCAGCTTGCGCCCTGTGCATATAAGAACACCACAAGGGGCAACCAGATGATCATCGTTCCCACTACAGGGAAAAACGCGAACACGCCAGTCAGAAATCCCCAAAGTCCCCAGTCAGACAAGCCAAAGATCCAGTAGCCGATGGTAGCCGTAACCCCCTGAATGATGGAGATCAAAGGGATACCGATGGCATTGGCCCTTACCATATTCATGGTTTCACTGGCGAGTTTATCAATGCTGTCCTGATGTAGCGGGATAAAGTGTTTGATGCGGGATTCCATCGATTTCCCATTCACATACATGAAGTACAGAATGAAAAACATCATGGCAAGATTACCCAGAATAGTCAGCGAGCTGTTCAGAAAAGTAGGGATGAAATTACCTACCATTTTCTGCAACTCACCCATGTTCTCCTTTGTGAGCAGTTGAGTTCCCGTATACTCTGCGATTCTCGCACTGAGTTCCTGTACGCCCTGCATCAACTCCTCGGTATGACCAAACACTTCATTGATCTTGGGAAGCATTACCCTTACAGTGAAGTAGAGGGGCAACAATATTCCGATCAGCGACACAACAATAAACAACAGGGCCGTCCACTTCGGGCTCCACTTTTTCTTTTCCGTCAGTTTAAGATACATGCCCCTGGTCAGGATGTAGAAAGTAACGGCGCCAAGAAAACCCGGCACAAAAATGTACAGCTCTTTAATGATCAGGATAGCCAACAGGCCGATGATCAACATCAGAACGATCTGCCTTACCCTTTGGTTGAATCTTGTCAATCAGCGTTGTTGTGTTGTTGTGTTGTTGAGTTGTTGAGTTGCTGAGTTGTTAATTACCCCCACACCTTAGTGCCCTCACTACAATTAGAACAAATATCAATGTTTTTCCGGCTATTCATCAATTGTTTGCGGAACATCTTATACGTCTCATTGTTCCATGTTTCCCTGAAACTCATTTCCTTAAGGTTGCCCAGCTGGTGCTGCGCATCTTTATCAAAACAACAGGGCACTACCAGCCCATCCCAGGTGATCACATTGGCGTGCCAGAGCTTCCAGCAATGATTTGCGAGTTTGTTCTTGGGCTCATACACATCTCCCCTATTCTTGTACCTTGAATACTTATCGATGGTAGGGATCAGTTGATTGGGGTCTTTTTCATAATCGTAGATCTGGGCTGTCTTAAACCAGACATCATCAACCCCAACCTCTTTGGCAAGTTGCTTCACGTCTTCAATCTGGTGTTCATTGGGTTTCACCACCAAGAACTGGAAAACCACAAAGGGCTTGCTGCTGTTGAGTGTTTTTCTCCATTTGACGATGTTCTTTGCTCCTGCAATCACTTTGTCCAGCCGCCCCCCTACACGATACTGCTGGTAAACCTCCTGCGTGGTTCCATCTATAGAAATGATGAGCCTGTCGAGCCCGCTCTCCACCGTTTTCCGCGCATTTTCATCATTCAGGTAGTGGGCATTGGTAGACGTGGCCGTATAAATTTTCCTGGAAGCCGCATATTGCACCATGTCCAGAAACGCCGGATTCAGGTAGGGTTCCCCTTGAAAATAAAAGATCAGGTAGAGCAACTCCTTGTGCATTTCATCAATAGTTTGCCGGAAAAACTGGTTTTCCAGCATGCCGGTAGGTCTGGTAAATGCGCGCAGACCGCTGGGGCACTCCGGGCAGCGAAGGTTACAGGAGGTGGTGGGTTCAAATGAAATGGAAACGGGATACCCCCACTGGACGGGCTTCCCGGTGAGGCGGCTCAGGTAGAAACTGCCCAACACCTTGGCTGCGTTCCATGCACGGCGGAGCGTCAGCTTTGAAAGGAGGTTGGTGGTATCGGTAATATTGATCCGGGACATGCGGAAGGATAAAATTAATGATTCCATCTGGCGTTATAAGCAGAAGCTTCCGAACTTTATGTCTATGCGATTACTGACTGCTCTTCTTATCTGTATGGCTGTCTCTGTTGCGCACGCACAGTCAGACATGAAGTCTATTGCTGAATTTGAGCAGCAAAGAGCGATGAAGGCATTTGAATTAAAAGAAACCAGTGCGGCGTCTTCCAATTTCACCGTTCAACACTATAGGTTTTACTGGGAGATCGATCCTGCGGTGCGATTTATCAGGGGGCAGGTAACACCCAGTTTTACCATCAACGGCACAGCCAATTCTATTCGTTTTGATCTGGTTGATATTCTCACAGTAGACAGTGTGCTATACCATGGCGCGCCAATCTCCTTTTCACGTGCAGGCAATCAAACGGTAGAGATTATATTCCCCTCATCTTTGTCAAATGGGGTAAGGGATTCCATTACCATCTGCTATAGTGGTGTACCGCCCACGTCAGGTTTCGGTAGCTTTAGCCAGAGAAGTCATGCGGGTGTTCCTATCATCTGGACCCTCAGTGAACCGTATGGTTCCAAAGACTGGTGGCCCTGCAGGAATGGACTCGATGATAAAGCCGACTCCATTGATGCCGTTATTGTTACCCCTGAGCAATACTTCGCTTCATTCAACGGAAAACTTTTACAAGAAACAGTATCCAACGGGAAACGCACCGTGTGGTGGAAACATCAATACCCCATTGCAACCTATCTGGTAGCGTTAGCTGCCACAAACTATGAAATTCAGCAGGATACCATCCAACTATCGGGCAAGCTATTGCCATTGGAACAATACGTTTATCCTGAAGCTTCCGCTGAATGGAAAGCAACGGTTCCCACTACGCGGTACATTATGCGACTCATGGAAGATCGGATCGGTCCATATCCTTTCAGAACAGAAAAGTATGCGCATACACAAGTAGGCTTTGGCGGGGGCATGGAACACCAGACAAACTCATTCATGGGCAGCACCAATGACGGTTTAATCGCTCATGAGTTGGCACATCAATGGTTTGGCGACAAACTCACCTGTGGCTCCTGGCAAGACATATGGCTGAATGAGGGCTTTGCGATTTTCAGCGTGTATATGTACTACGAAACGGTAGAATCTTTGGAAAGCGTTCTCTTCAGGTATAAGGGAGATCTTGGTGTAATTACCGAACAGCCAGATGGTTCCGTTTTTGTGAATGATACCACTAATCCAAGCAGGATTTTCAGTTATAGGCTCAGCTACCTCAAAGGCGGATGGGCATTGCAAATGTTGAAATGGAAACTTGGCGAAGAAAAATTCTTCCGCGGCGTAAGATCATATCTGAATGACCCGGCCATTGCTTACGGCTTTGCGAGAACGCCAGATCTCAAACGAAATCTTGAAAAAGAAGCAGGCATTTCTCTTGATGAATTTTTCAAAGACTGGATCTATGGTGAAGGATATCCTCAGTATGAAATCAGATGGCTCCCGCTGGGCTCTTCCCGTGTTCAACTTAAACTCAACCAAACAACCTCACACCCTTCAGTGAGTTTCTATGAAATGCCCGTTCCAATTCAATTTAAAAACGGAAGCAGAGATACAACAGTGGTTATAGATCATACCCGGTCCGGACAAACCGAAATCCTTCAACTTGGATTCATTCCGGATACGGTTATTTTTGATCCCTTACTCAAACTCGTTTCCGCAAACAATAAGGTATTGCGTGATGATAATTCATACAACGAACAAACCATCAAAATATTCCCAAACCCAGTGGGTGGACAGTTCTCCATCTTACTGGCAAACTTCGCAGATCCATCTGCTCAGATCACGATACACAATGCTGCCGGTCAACTGATGTATAAAAATAACGCGAGCCTTCCTGCAGGAAATGAGCTACTTCTTATTCCTTCCGTGTCCTGGTCACAAGGTGTATATTTTGTTCGCGTGAAATCTGCTTCAGCAAACTACGTGCAAAGGATCATGAAATAACCTAATTTGCAGTCCCATACCGGCCCATGTCCGCGCGTAAAAAGAAAAAAATTCCAAATAAGATCCTTCTCGCTGTATCCTTTACCCTGTTGATGGGATTGGGAGGATATTTCCTTTACTTCTGGTGGATGGAAAAACAGGCGGGCTTTGCACACTATCCCGGATTTGGTATTTCATTACCCATCGACTATGAGATTCATGGCATCGATGTTTCCCATCACCAGAGTGTGATCTCCTGGGAAGAAGTGCGGAAAATGGAAGTGAAGGATGTGAAGCTGGGCTTTGCAGTCATCAAGGCAACGGAAGGATTGAGCAGGGTTGATTGGCAATATCGCCGCAACTGGCGCAAAGCCAAAGAAGCCGGTATCACAAGAGGCGCATATCATTTTTTTCTCGCTACAAAAAGTGGCGTACAACAGGCGCAGAATTTTATACGCACCGTAAAACTTGAGCCGGGCGATCTTCCTCCGGTGCTGGATGTGGAAGAAACCTATGGCGTGCGCAAAGAAGATGTTAATAAACGAGTTCGTGAATTTCTGCAGACCATCGAATCCCATTATCATGTGCGGCCGATCATATATACTGGTGCAGATTTTTATGATCGGGTGTTGGGAGAAGAGTTCGATGGCTATCCGCTTTGGGTGGCACATTACATCCAGCGCAATCGCCCACGCATCCAAAGAAACTGGATCATGTGGCAGCATTCCGAAAAAGGCCGCGTAAACGGCATCACTACGCCTGTTGATTTTAATGTGTTCAGTGGGGACTCTCTTGCGTTTAAGGAACTGCTTCTTAAATAAGTGAGAAGATAAAGGGAGAAGTGCGAAGCCTTCTTCGCTCTTCTCCATTTATCTTCTCACTTTCACAAGGGGCACATACTATTTGAAGTCAGGCAAACGCCCAGGTGTATAGGGCGCCGCATATCTCTCCATCTGTGCTTCCAGTTTTTTGATGTCTTCACCAATGGATTTTACTTCTCCGTACACAGGCCTGAATGCTTTCTCCGTTGCCTGGTATCCTTCTTCAAATGAAGCAGGCAATGCCACCGTTGAATTCCACAATCCATAGGTGATCCTTCCCAGTCTTCCGTTAATCGATGGGGCGGTTTCAAATTCCCTGCTTCCCAAAGATGGATCTCCGTTGAGCGCAACACCCGCCGTTTTCAGCCTGTTCTCCAACTGCTGAATCTGTGTATTCAGTTCCAAAGGCGCTGCCGGTGTTTTCTGTACCGCCGCTTTCAGAAACCGGATCTTATTTTCCTGTTCTCTTCTGTATTGTTCCGTGCCGCTTACTACACGTCTCAACTCGGCCACCTTGTTGGTGAATGCTTGTAATGATTTTTTGTCTTCCACAGGAAATGAACCTGTATTCAATCCAACACAATTGAAGGCAACCGGTCCGGCAAGTTCCGCAAACTGACCATCTTCAAACTTACTCATGCTCACCGTATACTTGCCCGGTAAAGCACGATGGCCTTGATCCGGAGAACTGAACACAAATGATTCATCGAAACTGGCAAAATTTACCGGCCCAGTTGATTCATATCGGAAATCCCAGGTGATACGCTGTAAACCTTTGCTGGCTGGCGCTTTCAGCCTGCGCACCACAGCACCGGATTCATCCCTGATCGTAAATAGAACATACGGCTCCAACTGGTTGTCTTCTGCACGAAGAGAATCAATAGAAGGATAATACACGGGCAGCCCCTTCTTGATCAGCTCCGCTTCTTTTTCCTGGCGTTTCTTTTTCAGGGTCTTGATATCATCTTTTAAATAGTATGTAAACACTGCACCAACAGGTGGATTGTTGGCCGTATAAAAACTTTCTCCCTGAAATCCTTTGCCTCTTACGCCAAGCGTATTGGTTGGGATAAACATCATCGCATCTTTCACCGGATAGATCACGGCAGGCTTCTGCAGATCTTCCACTTTCATATGACGAAGCGGCGTATAGTCATCGAGCACATAAAATCCTCGTCCAAAAGATGCCATCACCAGATCATTTTCCCTTTTCTGGATCTCGAGATCCCTGATGGCAATGGTAGGTAATCCGGCTTTCAACTGCACCCAGTGTGCCCCGCCGTCAATACTCGTGAACAATCCAAATTCCGTTCCGGCGAAGAGCAGTGACGGGTTTACATAATCTTCCGCAATGGTATACACAGATCCGCGGTCTGGAAGGTTTGTCTGAATAGCTGTCCATGTTTTCCCGGCATCCTTACTGCGATAGATATACGGCTTGAAGTCGCCATACCGATGCTGGTTAAAGATGGCATACACGGTTTGCTTATCATGTTGCGATGCCAGCATCTGGTACACATATGCATTGGCAGGTACGCCGGCGGGCCATGTCAACGCGGTCCAGGAGGTGCCGCCATTTGTAGTGACGTGCATCGCCCCATCATCGGTACCCGCAAACAACATGTTCTGATCCAATGATGATTCTGTTAGTGTAGTGATCTGCCCATAGATATCGGTACTCTGATTCTTGGCCACTGCATCCACACTCCAAACCCTTCCCATCACTTCCATTTTGTTCCTGTCCAGCTGCCTGCTGAGATCCGGACTGATGGTTTTCCAGGTGTTACCGCGGTCATCACTCCTGAATACTTTATTAGCCGCATGATAGATCCGCTTGTTATCAAATTTAGATATCACCAAGGGTGCATCCCAGTTCCATCGATATGCCGGTTCATCCGCACTTTCTTCTTTCTGGATGTAAAAATTCTCACCGGTCTTTCTGTCATATCTGCTCAATCCCCCATACTGTGATTGTGCATAGATGATTGTAGGATCACTTTGGTCAACCTGTGATTCAAATCCATCACCCGTGCTGGTGAAATACCAATCGCTATTCATGATTCCATTTGCACTGATGGTTCTGGATGGACCACCAAGTGAGTTGTTATCCTGCGTACCCCCATGGATATGATAAAACGGATATGCATTGTCCGTAGCTACTTTGTAAAACTGCGTGAGCGGAAGATTGGCCTTAAAGTTCCAGTTGGCACCTGCATCAAAGCTTTCATACAAACCACCATCACAGCCAATCAGGTAGTGGTCCGTATTACCCGGATTGATCCACATGGCATGATTGTCTACGTGCTTGCTCTTTTCGCCCAGTAACTGAAATGATTTTCCCCCGTCATTGCTCACCATCATATAGGTATCGATGGAATAGAGCCGATGGATATTCTTTGGATCGCAAAACAAGCGCATATAGTAGTTTCCAGATGTATGCGTGCCGCTTTGCTTGGACCATGATTGTCCGCGGTCCTTACTGATAAAAGTCCCACCGCCTTCTCTTGCTTCCACCATGAGATACAGAACATCAGGGTTCAAGGGTGAGATGGCCAGGGTGAACCTTCCGAGGTCCCCGGATGGCAGACCACTCGTGATCTTATTCCAGGTGGCGCCGGCGTCCGTGCTTTTGTATAGTCCGGATTCTGGTCCGCCTCCGATATAGGTAAATACCTTTCTTTGGCGCTGGTGCGCCGTGGCATAAAGCACCTTATTGTTCCTGGGATCCATGTGGATCTCGGAAAAACCAGTGTGCTCGCTCACGTTGAGGATGCGGTCCCAGGTTTTCCCGCCATCTTTTGTTTTATAGATACCCCTTTCACCTCCAGAACTCCAAAGCGGACCATAGGCTGCCACATATACGACATTGGCATCTTCGGGATCCACTACGATCCTGCCAATATGTTCCGATGTCTTCAAACCCATGTTCTTCCATGATTTGCCCCCGTCTTCTGATTTATACACCCCATCGCCATAGGCCACAGCCCGTTGGTTATTGTTCTCTCCTGTTCCCACCCAAACCACGTTGGGATTGGACGGATCAAGGGTGATGCAGCCGATGGAATAAGACCCCTGCCCGTCAAAAATGGGCGTGAAAGTAGTGCCCGCGTTGGTGGTCTTCCACACACCGCCGGACGCAGCGGCCACATAATATTCACTGTGATTCTGCGGGTTTACCGCCAGGTCAGCAATCCTGCCGGACGCGATGGCCGGGCCAACGTTCCGGATTCGTAGCCCCGACAGGCTACTGCTTTGCAGGGCATAATTTTCCTTGGGCGGTTCTTTTGGAGCCTCCGATTTTTTCTGGGCCTGGCTGATGAAGCTGATCGCAAGCAACAGGGTTAAAAAGACGTATCGCATGTTGTAAATTGAGAGATTAAGTTATTAAGTTATTGAGAGATTACAACATTCCGCAATTTCTCAATAACCCAATTACGCAATAACTCAATATCTTATCTTTGTCAGATGGAATATTCAAAGATCGTATCGGTTACCGGCCTCCCCGGATTGTATGAAGTTGTTACCAGCAAATCCGATGGAGCCGTTGTGCGTGCGTTGGATGAAAAAGTCACCAAATTCGTTTCTTCCCGTCTGCATAACCTTTCCTACCTGGAAAGCATCGAAGTGTATACCACTACAGACAATGTGAATCTTGCCGAAGTATTCATGGCGATGGACAAGAAAGCAGGCAAGCTTCCTGAAGAAAAAGACGCGAAAGCCGTAAAAGCCTATTTTCAAGAGGTTTACCCAGAACTGGATTTCGATAGGGTATACCATTCTGATATGAAAAAAATGGTGCGCTGGTATAGCATCCTCAAAACTGCAGGAATAGAGATTGTACTCTCCGAAATGGAAGAAGAAGAGGTGGAAGAAACTGTAGCCGTTGCAGAAGAAGCTGCTGAAGAAACAAAGCCAGCCAAGAAACCGCGCGCAAAGAAAGAATCAACGGAAGGAGAAGAGGCTGCTGAAAAGAAGCCAGCGAAAAAGAAATAGCACATGAAACATACTGCTGACATCAGCAAGGTGAGGAGAAATTACCTGCCTGCTGATTTTGTGATCACCGACTGGGCCGGACTGGAACCCCATTTCAAAGAACTGACAGAGCGAATGATCAACAGCGCAGAAGCGTTGGAGAAATGGTTACAGGACGTGAACGAGTTGGAAGCTGTTGTCAGTGAAGATGCCTGCTGGCGTCAGATCCGTATGACCTGTGATACCGCTAACAAGGAATTGGAAGAAGCTTTCAATTTCTTCTACATGGAAATCCAGCCCCAGATTCAACCTTACAGTGATGTCCTCAATAAAAAACTGGTAGATTCTCCTTTCCTTTCATCGCTTGATCAGGATACCTATTTCACTTACCTGCGGAATGTAAAAAAGAACATCGAACTGTTCCGTGAAGCCAATATCCCCATTCAGGCAGAGATCAATGTGCTACAACAACAGTACGGACAGATCGCAGGAAAGATGATGGTTGAGATCGATGGAAAAGAATTCACCCTTCAACAGGCTGCTAAATACCTGGAAGATCCAGACCGTACAAAACGAGAGGAAGTATACCGGAAGATCAACGACAGAAGACTCCTGGATAAGGATAGTCTGGATAATCTTTTTACTGACCTCGTGCGCAAAAGACATCAGGTTGCTTTGAATGCAGGTTTCGAAAACTATCGCGATTACAAATTCGTGGAGATGGGGCGGTTCGATTACACACCTGCGCAATGCGAACAGTTTCATGAAGCAGTAGCGCAACATGTTATGCCACTGGTAGACGAAATCTTCAACGCCCATCGGGAAAAACTCCAGCTGGATAGTTTGCGGCCCTGGGATACCGAAGCAGAACCCATCGGCATAAAACCTTTAAGGCCATTTGACGGTGGTCAGGATCTGTTGAACAAAAGCATTGCCTGCCTGAATGAACTGGATCCTTTTTTTGCAGATTGCATCCGCAAGATGGAAAGTATTAAACATCTTGATTTGGAAAGCAGAAAAGGCAAAGCACCCGGTGGTTACAATATGCCATTGGCGGAAAGTGGTGCGCCATTTATTTTCATGAATGCGGCCGGACAAATGAGTGATGTGACCACCATGGTTCACGAGAGTGGACATGCGGTGCATTCTTTTCTTGCTCATCCGCTGGCATTGAATGGTTTCAAAGAGTACCCCACAGAAATGGCTGAAGTAGCCAGCATGGCCATGGAATTGTTCACGATGGATCACTGGCATGTTTTCTTTTCCAATGAAGAAGACCTGAAGCGTGCAAAAAGACATCACCTTGAACGCGTAATCACCATCTTCCCATGGATCGCCACCATCGATAAGTTTCAGCATTGGATCTATGAAAATGCCAACCACACTGTACAGGAAAGAACAGAAGCATGGATGAATATCCTGAATGAATTCTCGTCTTCCGCAATCAACTACAGCGGATTGATGCCATACAGGAATATTGGCTGGCAAAGACAACTGCATTTGTTTGAGGTACCTTTCTACTACATTGAATATGGCATCGCTCAACTGGGTGCTATCGGCATGTGGATGCAGTATAAGCAGGATAAGAAAAAAGCGATCAGCAACTATATTCATGCACTGAGCCTCGGCGGAACCAAGACACTCCCCGAGTTGTATAAGGCTGCAGGATTATCATTTGATTTCTCTCCCGAGAAAATCAAAACGTTGATGGATTTTGTAAGGCAAGAACTCTCCAATTAGGTCGCACATTGCCGCACTGCCGCATTACCACATTACCGCATTAAATAAAAACGCCCCGGCGTAAAAACACCGGGACTTTGGTTAAGGCTCTGATTAGTAGCTATTTTATCTAAAGGTAGATGTGATCAATTTTGCCTTACGAATGTAGGGGAGTTTTCAACGTTCAACTATACCATTTTCGTGGTATTGTTATATACCCAACACACTAACTCCAGTGATGTTAAGTTAATACATTGATTATCGAGAATTTGCAAAAAAAATGCTAATTCGATTTACAGGTTTTACATACGCCGTTTACAATAACATTAACTTTTTCCTGGCGATAACCCTGCGGTAATTTGATCTGGGGAATGGCCGTTTCATCAAGGCAGGTTGTGCTTCCACAGGAATCACAGACAAAATGAATGTGGTTATCATGGTGGTGGCCTTCGGAACATTCTTCCCGGCACAGCGCATATTTTACGGCGTTATCGGCTGTAGGAATGGTATGTACAATGCCTTTATCTATAAAAGTCTGAAGGGTTCGGTATACAGTGACCCGGTCAAATTTTTCTCCTGTTTTTTTCTCGATGTCATGGTGAGCCAGCGCGGCCCGGCTACGAAGAAACACCTGAAGGATCTCCCTTCTGGAATCTGTATTGCTCAGATGATTTCTCTTTAATATATCCAGCGCATCTTTCATCTTACTCGCTCAGTAACATTTGTGAATCACTAATCAGTTGTTGGATCTCATCCTGTTTCAATCCGTCATAGATCCCTCGAACAATCCCTGTTTTATCTACCAGCGCAAAGAACTGTGTGTGAAGGAACTGTTCGGAAATATTCTTGCTGCTGTTCTTGGGATCGTCAAGGATATAGCTTTCTCTGGCCGTTTTATACAGGTCTGCTTTGGGGCCGGTAAGAAACCACCAGTTCTTGACATCGGCGCCTAAAGAGTCCGCATAGTGTTTCATCCTGGCAACCGAATCAGTATCGGGATCAACAGTATGGGATAAAATGAGAAAATCCTTTTCTTTTCCTAAAGCCTGGTAAACCTTTACCATGTTCCGGTTCATTTTCGGACAAATGCCTTTACAGGTGGTAAAGAAGAACTCAGCAACATAGGTCTTACCCTTTACATCTTTTTCTGTCATCTGCCGGCCATCCTGCCTTGTGAAGGTGAAAGATTGCACCGTGTTCAAAGCCGGCATTTTAGGCTTGCCCATGTCCGTCAGGTTAGACATCACGAGGTAGAACCCCACCACCAATACGGCAAAAAACACCAGATAAAAGATCGCTTTCTTACTCATTTGTGCAAAGTTATGGCTAATACCCGGGTATGAAAATTTTCCTGATTCGCATCATAAATGCAACTTTGTTGCAAATATATTGTATATTTGCACGCTATGATCAGGATCAACTATGATGCTTTGGGAATTGCAGCCTCGGTGGCCTGTGCTATTCACTGTGCCATCCTACCCCTGATTTTGTCGAGCCTGCCCTTATTCGGAATCAATATCATTAACAACGGCTCCTTTGAGTTGTTCATGATCGGCCTGGCAATGGCCATTGGTGTTTACTCATTATGGCATGGTTACAAAAAACACCACCACAAATTTTATCCTGTGGTAATGTTCTCATTAGGCATCTTGCTTTTAGTAGCCAAACAGTTCTTCCATCAGCAATTTCTTTATTTCCTGATCCCAGCGGTAGTTCTTATCGTTACCGCACATTGGTTGAATTATCGGGAAATCAAAAAAACGAAGACCTGTAATATCAATGGCTGTAGTCATTAAAGACTACTTGGTTTTTAACTTTCCAACAATGAACGCGCCCAGATCCCTGCCTTGTTTTCTTCCATTCATAATAGCAGAGCGGAAGTGAATTCCTCCATATAACCTACTCATGCAAGCCTCTTCTGAAGCTTTGATGAAGGAAGGGAAACTTCTGCTGATCCCGATATAGGGAACTTCATAGTCATCTGTAAAGGAAAAATTATCGCCAAAGATCTTTGTAAGCACGGCCGCAATGGTAGCAGAGGCAACACTATGTCCGCTCGTATACTCAGGGAATGGAGGGGTCTGCAAAAACGGCTGCCAGTTCTTATCCATGTTCTCGTTGATCGCCGTAACAGGTCTGATGTACTCACTCCTGAACTTCTCATCCCAGCAGGAAATAAACGCATCATACATTGCAACGGCAACCAATGCATAGGCTTGTGAAGCCTGCATCCAGTCGTGATTCATTTTTTTGGATGAAAGGGCCGTGATGTTCATCCAGTGACCGCCGGGGCTGGGTTTCTTGTTGGCAAACATCATATGCCCTTTGTGCGTCACTGCTGCCGGATTATCATCCCAATATTTTGCAATAATTTTATGTTCTTCAGTGAGCGCTTTGCTGGTATCATAAACTTCCTTCATCTCCAAATAAAATGGGGATGCCTTATCCGTGTTGAATGCGGGAGGTGGCACCGGTTTGAACTGCGATGAGCTGTCCATCACCAGTGGCATCATCTTGGTCCAGAATGGTTGAATGGCGTCAAGATAGTCAGGCGGTGTATTTTTCCACTTACCTGGCTTATCAGAAGGTGAATACCTCGCCATGCCTTGTACCTCTTTGTAATTGTCTTTAATGGCTCTTTGCCAGATGGCTTCAGAAACTTTCTCCCCAAAGGCAAGTGAAGCTTCATACACTTCGTCCTGCATGCCTTCTTTCATCTTTGCCAACACCGCTTCTGCTGTTACACGTGTAGAGTCTTTGGTGAAGGTGAGCTTGGTCACCACACCGAAAAATGCTTTTGCCGCTGCTACCTGGAAATCATAGGTCTTCCCTGCCTCCGGGACGGGCATAGCAGGAAAACCATGCAACTGCGATGACAGTGAAGGATAGCTCGTATCGGACCATCGCCCTGCTTCATATAGTGCCAATGTTGAATACGCATATACCCTGGAAGCAACAGGCGGAGCAAATATTTCGTAGATCACGATATCATTCAAGCGCCTGACAGACTGATGAACAAGATCCGCATCTCGCTTTATTGAGGCACCTGAAGCAGGTTGATCGGGATTTGAATTACAAGCTACTAATAAGATGATCAGGGCAACAGTCAACACACGCATAGCAGAAAAATTATGGTTCTAATGTTCTTTTTTGATTTTTGTTATTGATCACATCAACGGATTTCACCTTTTCATTCCATTTCACCATGGGTGAGGATTGAGATAAAAATCCATCGCCATGATATATTTCTTGTCTCCTTTTCTTTCCATTCTGAAGGGTGAGCTCTACGATGTCATCTGTCAAGGACAGTTTTATATTCCTATTCGGATGCCTTGGCATCCATGACTTCACTGCACCCTTATTCTGGCTTGCAAGTAAAAGATAATTTCCATTTTGCTGCATGATCCTGATCATGGCTTTGCCGTCTGCTGGCAAGTAAATGCCGGATTGCATCATTGACGCTGGCGTAAAGTTTCCGCTTCCATCTCCCAACAATACAAGGCCATTCAACGCATCATATCGGCCAACGGTCACCTCGGTGCCATAGTCATTGGTAGACGCCAACACGTCAAGGTTGCCATCGTTGTTTACATCATCTACAGTAATGCCATTGATCATTGACCACTGTGCCATGGCAGGCAGGGGCTGCAAGCTGAACTTCCCCTTACCGTCATTGCGGATAAACGCAGATTGCATATAGTTGGCCGTGAATTCCATCGCATCCTTCATCTCCTCCGCTGTGAACATCTCCTTTAGCGTAGCCTTTGCAAAGGGCTTGTATGCTGGGAATTTCTGCCTGAAGCCAATGATCTGTTTGATCATATCATCCCGTGTTTGCGCGGGAAACAACTTGAGATTACCATTCGCAACATCTTTGATGTAAACCCCGGGAATCGCATCATAGGATCCATTCTTGTCGAAATCCTTTGCCAGCACAATCATGGGCTCCTGTTCAGTGGCTTTGTAAAAAGTATTAAGACCCAGGTTACCGGCCACATAGTCAATATCGCCGTCGTTGTCAAAATCGCCAGCGGCAAGGCTGTTCCACCAACCTTTGTAGTTGGATATACCAGTGCCTGCGGTGATGTCTCTCAATTTGCCTTTTTCATTATGCAAAACCGTAATAGGCATGAACTCACCCGCAAGGATCAGGTCTTTCCAACCATCATTATCGGTATCTGTCCATATGGCATCACATACCAACCCAAGGTCTTTCAAGGTAGGCGCAACATCGACCGTAATGTCCGTGAATCTGATCTTCCCGTCCTTTGAATCATTGCGATAAATAAAACTGCTGACAGGCTTGGGCCATGAACCGGGATAAACGCGTCCACCCAGAAACAGATCCAGATCTCCGTCCTGGTCAATATCTGCCGCTTTTACACAACTCTTACTGGTATAATTGATCGGCAGTCCTGTAGTATCCGGTGTAAAATTTCCTTGGCCATCATTGATGTAGATCCAATCCCGATGCATCGGTGTATAAGGCAGATTCTCATAGCTACCTGAAGCCACAAATACATCAAGGTCCCCATCCAGATCAGCATCCATCAACAACAGCCCCATATCTTCCGTCTGTTTGGTAACCTCGAGTCCGTCTGTCATCATTTTCTTTCTGATAAAAGCCCCGTTCTTCTGCTGTAAAAAGGCGACCGGACTATTCCCTTTGGATCCTCCCGCAACTACATCATCAAGGCCATCACCATTGACATCCCCGCCAGCGAGTGCCGGACCAAACTGAGACATCTTATGGGGAATGAGTTTCTGAATATTGAAATCGATGAAATCCTTTTCCTGCTGTACAAAATCAACGAGTCCTGTCACTTCCCGGAAATATGCCACTGTATCTACAGCATCCACATTCCAACTATAAGTCTGATCCGCGGTGGAAAGAGACACCGTCAACAATTCATTTATCTTGAGTTGTTTGATCGTCTGCTTTTTCCCATTCGGCCATTTGACGATCAGGGAGTCAACGATGTTTGCTTTCCCTAAACCAAAATGAATAATATTGTCAACCGTAGAAAGATAGCCTCTGTACGGAGAGTTTTCATACACCTGCTTTGTACTGTCTGCATACAGCTCCACCCAGGCACCAAGCCCGTTAATATTCTTTACATCACCTTTCAATTGCACACGGATATAATTAGACTTTGTCTCCTCTTTATCATTCAGTGTATTCTGATATACAAATGCCTTGTCGTTGATATTACTACAAACGTAATCTAGGTCGCCGTCATTATCAAGGTCAACATAGATCGCTCCATTGGTGAATGAAGCCGTTTCAAAACCCCAGGCCAGGGTGGCATTCTCAAACTTGGCATCGCCGGTATTCCGGAACGCATAGTTATTAATTTTCACTTCGGGTATCTGATCCAGCAATTGTTTCTTTGACGCAACCATGAAGGCTTCATCCCGATAAGCCACAAAATCGTGGTCCGTTACATCTTTGGGGAAACCATTTGAAATGATGATATCCCTCAATCCATCGTTATCAAAATCAGCTACAGATGGCGTCCAGCTCCAGTCTGTTTCAGCAATGCCGGAGAAATATGCTGTTTCGGCAAATACCGGATGCTTAATGGAATCATTAGTGCCGATGGCATTGCCGAGGTTGATTTGCAGTGCATTTCGCACATACTGGTATGGATAACTGAAATAGTCCGTGTTCTGATAGGTTTGATAGCTGTTTGGATTCATCATCATTTTCTTCCGGTAGTTATCCTCCGGATTCATATCCAGCTCAATGATATCGGATAAGCCATCGTTGTTCACATCTATCACATCGTTCCCCATCGCATTTGCGGAGGAGTGCTTTAAATAGTCATATACTTTATTGGTGAAGGTTCCATTTCTGTTGTTGATATATAGTTCATTTCCGGAGATGTAGTCATTGCTGACATAGATATCTTTCCAGCCATCCTGGTTAATGTCACAGATATTCAAGCCATGTGCATAGCCTTCCCAGGTAATTCCTGCTTCCTTAGATACATTGGTAAACACCGGATGCTTGAGTGAATCACTCCAGTCGTTCCTGTACAATCTGTCCGTATTTGCATGCGAGCCATCATTGATGATAGGCCTGAACCGATTGGGGAAATCACCCTCAACAATCTCATTGGTTGCGATGTAGCAATCCAGATCGCCGTCATTATCATAGTCAAAAAATGCGGCCATGGTAGATTGGCCATTGTCTGCCAACCCATATTCTTTGGCCATCTCTTTGAATGTCGGAATGCCTTCTTTGTTAACACCCTGGTTGACATACAAAAGATTTTCCCGATCCTCGGGCTTCTTCTTCAGCGTTGCACAAACATAAATATCAAGTAGACCATCGTTATTAATATCTACTGTTGCCACACCACGGGCCCATCTGCCCTTGGTCTCTACACCTGCAATGGCACTCACATCCGTGAACTTGAGTTTGCCTTTATTCAAGAAGAGTTTACTGGGCACCAGGTTGCCGGTGAAATAGAGATCCTGCAGACCGTCATTGTTGAAATCTCCAGTAGCCACGCCACCACCATTATAGACATTCTCCTGGTCAATAATATTGATCGAGTCTGTTTGTGTGATCGTATTGCTAAAATCTATGCCTGTATCGGAGGCGTCTAACTGTCTGAATACTGTTTTCCTCGCATTACAGGCAAGCAATATCACGCACAGGCACACCATCAAAATTCTCATGTTCAATGCATTTACAAAATGGAGTACAATGTAAAAAAAAAGAGGCAGCGTAACCGCTGCCTCTTTTAAAAATGTAAGAACTATTCTTCAATTAGAATCCAGGATTCTGCTTAAGTGTTGGTGTACCATCCTTTGAAGAACGATCGATCTGGTTCTGAGGAATGGGGAAGTACTCGTTCTTACCAGCTGTGAAGTTAGCATTCACGAGGAAGTTCCTTTTGTTCACCGGAGGAGTCCATCCATTTACAGCGCGACCACTTACATATTTAAGATATGTGTTGAGCGTAGGCTCAGCAACACCCCAACGTACGAGATCGAAGAAACGGTGACCTTCCATACCCAATTCCAGGCGCCTTTCGAAACGCACTGCTTTTGTAGCAACTGCCTTATCTGTCCATGGTGTAGTGTACAGACCTACTTGATAGGTTGCAGCACTTCCTTGTACAAAACCAGCTGGGTTTGCAGCCCTTGCACGAACCAAGTTCACGAGGCGACGAGCTTCTTCCAATGTACCTACTTCAACTTCTGTTTCAGCCAACATCAGGATCACATCCGCAAAACGGATCAGAGTGTAGTTGTTTGCAGTAACACCAGAAGTCCAGAAGTTCTTATCGGTCAAAACACCTTGTTGAGTTTTGTAGTAAGTATTCTTGATTGGAGCATAAGGACCAGCATAAGTTTGGTCGCGGATCCAGGTCACCCCAGGATGCAGACCCCAGTCCAAATAAGGAATACCACGGCGACCAACAGTCCAGTCGAGACGAGCGTCAACAGGCTGTGTATCTACAGTATATGTAGCGTTAGCAGCAATACCGAAGTCATTCTTTACTTCGCGCTTGTTGTAATTATCCAGATCAGGCAAACCAGCCGCATCCACTTGGTAGGCGTTTACGAGGTCCTGAGAAGGCTGGAAGAAACCACAGCAAGTGCCGGGACCACCAGTGTAAGGGAAGTTCAATACTTCACCCCAGCCACCGTTATCACCACCTGCAGTACCATCGTTAACAGAGTATTGCACAGCGAATACAGACTCAGTAGAGTTTTTAGTTTCCGCGTTAAAGTTATCTGCAAACTTAGTCAGCAGGGCATATTTACGACCATCAGCTGTTGTACCATTGTTGAACACATCACGGAGAACAGCGCGGGCTTCTGCATATTTCTTTTGGAAAAGAAGTGCTTTACCGTACATGGCGCCAGCAGCCCATTTATTAACCCTACCCTTGTTAGGCATGGTAGCGGTCAGGTTATCATACGCAAACTTCAGGTCTTCAGTGATCTGAGGCCAAACGTCTGTAGTATTGGCTACGTTGAAATCAGTAACTGTTTCATCGATATATGGAATATTGTTCCACATTTTCTTTCCTTCGAAATGATAGTGGCCACGAAGGAAACGCGCTTCTGCAGTAATCCTTTTCTTGTCTGCATCAGAAACATCAGTGGCGGCTGCCAACTGCTTCAACACAGAGTTTGAACGGGTTACACCTTCGTAAACAATCGCCCATTTCTGCTCATAATAGCCATTGGTTGGCGTTGAGGAGAATGACTCAATGGGAATGATGTCTGGCTGGTCACCAGCATCAGATCCTTTGTGTGCGTCACCGCCTACAACAGAACCATATACCCAGTTGGTACCAGAAGACTGCCAGCCGCCGAGGAAGATACCACCACCGTTGATGAAACCATCCAGTACGGAGTAAGCACCTACCAGCAACGCCTCCACACCTTTCTTATTAGCCAGCGTGTTTGCATCAAGCTGACCCAGAGGCTTCTTATCTAAGAAGCTCTTACTACATGACCAGCCAATCACACCGATGGCGGCCAGGGATAGTATTGAATAGGTTATTCGTTTCATATTAAATAGAATATTTTAAAGATTAACAGTTCTGCTAATTAAAAGTTTATGTTCAGACCTACCAAGAATTGTTTAACAGTTGGGAAGATACCCTCGTCAAAGCCTAACTCTCTGTCTGATGCACCGATGATTTCGGGATCAAGACCAGTGTACTTGGTGATCGTGAACAGGTTTGTAGCCTGGAAGTAAATCCTTGCTTTGTCGATCTTCACCCTATTCACCAGGTTGGTTGGCAGCGTATAACCAAGCGTAATGTTTTTCAACCTGAAGAACGAACCGCTTTCCATGTAATAATCGTTAACGGCGTTATTGGTTGAGAAATTCGAAACGTTTTCGTTAATCGGCGTCCTGGCTGTAGTGTTTGTAGGAGTCCATGAGTTGTACAACAAATCTTTAGACTTGTTACCCTGGAATGAAGGGAAGAAATCAGTCCACCACCTTACGTAGTTCATAACATCATTTCCCTGAACACCATAGAAGAACATACCCAGATCAAATCCACCATAACGGGCATTCAATTGGAGACCATAAGTAAAGTCAGGATTAGGGTTTCCGAGGAAAGTCCTGTCCCTGTCATTGATGGTATCGTTACCATCCATATCCATGTACTTAAAGCGACCAGGAGCAGCACCATCCTGAACAGCAGACTTCGTTACATCGTCAGCACTCTGGAAGAGTCCGGCAGTTTTGTAACCAAAGAATGAAGAGATGGCATTTCCAACCTGATTCCTTGACCAGTTACCGATCCTTGAACCGCGGGAATCGAAGAAGTCAATGTTGTCCGCGATCTTAGTGATCTCGTTCTTATAAGTAGTGAAAGTAAAAGTACCGTCCAGGTTGAACTTAGATTTAGAACCCAACAGATTACGCTGAGTGATCATCAGATCAATACCTGTGTTCTTCATGCTACCTACGTTAAAGAAGGCAGGATTGCTTGCAGCACCTGCACCGGCAGTAGCCAAAGCAGGAAGCTGATACAGCAGGTCAGAAGTAGCTTTGTTATACCACTCCAGGATAACTTCAGTACGACCGCCGAACAATGTCGCGTCGAAACCGATGTTGGTAGTAGTATTTGTTTCCCATTTACCATCAGGGTTACCCACAAATGATTGTTGGAAACCAGGTACAACGGTATTAGAAGATCCGTTCAGGTCATATCCAGAGGAACCAGGCTGACCAACAAACGCATTGTAAGCATTTGCAGGGTTGATACGCTGGTTACCCATTTGACCCCAGCTTGCGCGGAGTTTCAAGTCAGTGATCCATTTTACATCTTTCATGAAATCTTCACGTGAAATCCTCCAACCAGCAGAGAAGGCCGGGAAGATCGCGTAACGATTGTTAGGACCAAAGCGAGAAGAACCGTCACGACGAATCGTAGCGCTCGCGAGATACTTATCTGCGAAAGTGTAGTTCACACTACCGAAGATAGAGAACAGTGAAGATGGGTTATAAGGAGCACCGCTGGCAGTAGTAATGGTAGACCCGTTATTCACCGCCCTGAAGTTCAGGTCCTGAATAAAGTAACCTGCACGACCTGCAGAGATAGAACGACCCCATTCTTCGATGGCTTCTGTTCCTGCCAATGCAACGATATCATGCTTACCAAAGCTGTTCTTATACTGCAAAGTGTTGGTCCAGGTCCACTGACGGAACCTGTCAAAACTTTCAGAATAGCTATTGTTGGTATTGTTCTCGGCGTTTTCATATGTAATGAAGTTGAAGCCGTAACTGTTACCATAGCTCAATTGACCACCAAAGCTTGTACGTGCTGTAAAATGCCTGGCGAAGTCAACCTCTGCATATATATTACCAAACAGACCGAGGTTTTGACCGCGGTTGTCTTTTGACCTTTCCCTTACTGCGTAGGGGTTACCTGAGTTACCCAGGTTTGGACCCCTTGAACCAGCGTAGTTGCCAGCGATATCAAACACTGGAATGATGGGCTGGTTCCTGTATGCAAAACCAAGTTCAGAACCTTCAGCGTTGTTACCTGAAATATTCTGTTCTGTAGTTGAAACTTGCAAGTTCTGACCGATCCTGATATTCTTCTTCACATTGAATTCAGTATTCACACGAAGAGAATAACGCTTATAGAAGCTGAACGCCATGATTGATTTCTGATCGAAATAATCGAAAGACATCATGTAACGGCTCCTGTCAGCACCACCACTAACTGTAAGGTTGTGGTTCATGATGGGAGCGTTATCAGTGATCACATCGTACCAATTGGTTCCTTCTTTATTTGCTTTAACGATCAGCGTAGAACCGTTAACGTCATCCAAATTCAGGTTGTATGTGCTCTCATCCACTTCACCGATCTTCTTGCCACCAGGCAGGATATAATCAGGAAGAACAGGTGTAGCACCATTACCATACTGTGTGTTTGGAGGCGTTTGGCCTGCATTATTATATGCGTTCCAAACAGCGTTGGCATATTCCTGAGAATTCAGGAGATCATAACCTTTGCCAGGATTCTGTGTACCATAGTACATGTTGTACGCAACTTTAGCACCACCTTGACGACCTTTCTTGGTAGTCACGATGATTACACCATTAGAGGCACGCGCACCGTAGATAGAAGCAGAAGCCGCATCTTTCAATACCTGCATCGTTTCAATATCATTAGGGTTCAAACCACTAATGCCACCGGTAGGTACACCATCCACAATGTAGAGAGGCTCGTTACCAGTAGAGAAAGATGCAAAACCACGGATACGAACAGAAGCACCTTGACCAGGTCTTCCGTCAGTAGTTACTGTAACACCGGAAGCCCTACCCTGAAGCTGAGTTTCTGCGTTACCCGCTGGTTGAGATTTCAAGTCAGCAGTATTTACCACTGCTACTGAACCTGTGATGTCTTTCTTGGCCTGAGAGGTATAACCGGTAACCACAACTTCATTGAGGCTATTGGTTTTTTCCTTAAGACCGATGTTGAAGTCTGTTCTGCCGGCAGTGGAAACTTCTAATACATCAAATCCGATGTAAGAAACCACCAGCACAGCTGAATTGGGAGCATTGATCACAAAAGTACCATCAGCACCAGTAGAAGTGGCTGTTGAAGCACCCTTCACCGCAACTGTAGCACCCGAGATGGGACTACCATCCGGACCTGTGACCTTTCCCGTGATTGTTCTTTGGGCAAATGCTACGGTACAGAGTAGCATCATTAGAATGAGCATTGGGATCGCCTTCCCCATGCCCTTCAGGAGTTTTTGTTTCATAAGACAACACAGTTAGAGTTGGTTAAAATTTAAATCCTTTGCTAAATCGTTTTTTGTTAGAGTTTTTAAAAGTAGAGATTTTGTTCTGAAAATTTAAAGTTTTTTTAAGGGATTTTCAATAAAAATGTCTTATGTGTATCAAATACACATTTGGTGTTTCCCAAAAAGTCAGTGTAAAGCGTTGTGATTGAATTGCTATGAAAGAGCGTTGCTTTCATCCAGAGATCATGATGACAGTAAAGTTTTTGTACCTGCTGCATGGCCCCTTAAAACTTTTCAAATCCAGTTTCTCTTTACTTTCGGCAAATGAAGTCCTTCAACCTGATTTTCACCTTCCTCTTTATTTTGTTCGCCGGGTTGCAATACAATGATCCTGACCCTCTTCTCTGGATTCCCATCTACTTGTTTGGGGCGTTCCTATGCTGGAAAGCCTACAAAGGTATCTATCACAAAAGACTGATGTGGCTGGGCCTGGGTCTCTATGGACTTTATGCTGTTTACCTGTTGATGGATAAGAACGGTGTTCTTTCCTGGGCCAATGAACACGCAGCTGAAAGCCTTGTCACCTCTATGAAAGCTGAAAAACCCTGGATCGAGGAAACCCGGGAGTTTGGGGGACTTTTGATCCTGATGGTTGTTCTTCTTGTCAATATAAACGCAGGCCGTAAGAAAGTTGAAAGGTGGAAGGTGGAAGGTTGAAGAACGTCTTCCATCTTCAACCTTCCACCTTTAAAACAGAATAACTACCTTACTTCAAGGAGATAGCCGTAAGAACCACAGTAGCTTCCTCTCCATCCACTTTGGATATCTTTACCACAAACCGTTTAGTCCTGGTGCCCGCAGGAACCTCCATCGTCACGCGGTTGTCTTGCATCGCAACCATCTTATCGATCAATACTTCACCAATCTTCTTCCCGGTCACTTCTTCCGCAAATACTTCCAGTCTTACACCTTTGGTGAGCTTACCCTGGCCACTATAACCGAATTCAAGGGTCTTGATCCCAGACAGATCCACCTGGAAGGCCATCCATCCTGAAGCACCGGTAGCCATCATGAATTGCCTGCCACCAAACTCCATCACGTTGATGTCTTGTTTTTGGACGATGGAAGCCGGAGTCAACACGGGCCCGCTGAGGAACACCGCTTCAACACCTGTCTGCGGCTTACGGCCCGCCCCACCCTTGTCTGTATAGCTGGCAGTGATCTGCATGGTTTTACCACCATCCACGTCCTTAGCAGACGGCGTGATGCTTCCTTGGGCAGGCAGTGATTTTGCCTGTGGCTTGCTTAGCCCCAGGATCCAGTTCACGATCTTGTTTGCGTCTCCAGCTTTCAGATCCGGATGCGCAGGCATCGCTGTCTCACCCCATACACCGCCTCCGCCTTTGATGATCTTACCCACGAGATAGTCTGTCGCTTTAGGATTGGATGCGTATTTCTTAGATACGGCCGTATAAGCAGGACCGATTGATTTTTCATTGAGCTTATGGCAGGTTTTGCAATCGCTACTCTCCACAATAGCCTTGCCTTCCAGCGCCGCGCTAACCTGCTGGTGACCCACTACCTGTGCTTTGTCCATGCCACTGATGTAGTCAACCTTTACAAACACATTCGCCGGATCGATCTTTGTTCCGTCTTCCTTATCATTGACCAAAACTTTATATTTAACCGGCTGTCCGGGTATGTACATGTTTCCATTCTCCAGTTGTATACTCACTTTCGGCGCTTCATTTCCCGCATATACGTTGACGTTAGAACTCTTGGTAGATGCGCCTTTATCATCCTTCACTTCTACATACATGTTGTAATCACCAGCAGCAGTAAGCTGCAGTGTAGTCTGCGGCTCAGTAGTGGTCTTGGTTTTGCTACCGTAGTGCCAGATATACGTTAGCTTATCGTTATCCGGATCCCTGGAACCTTCCGCAGAAACATTCACGGTCATTGGCAATGCACCGGATGTCTTGTCTACTTTAAATGCAGACACCGGTTTACGATTACCACTGTTGAAATCGATCCGAACCAATCCGGCATCCGGGTTCTTGGTAAACCATCCGTTTCCATATTCCAACACATATAATCTTCCATCTGGTCCCATCTCCATATCAATGGGCGAATTGAATTTTATATTCTGCAGCACAGGTTCCATCCGTACATAATTCCCTTCCGCATCCATGGTTACCGCTTTCACCCAGCCCCTGATCCAATCGTAGAAAAATAATTTTCCGGCATAGTATTCCGGGAACCTCGTTTCTTTCGGATAGAATTCAGGATGATAGATAGGACCTGCCATCGCATTACGTCCACCGGTTCCGAGCTCAGGGAACTCTTCTGAAGCAGCGTACGGATACCAGATGAAAGCGGGAGAAACAGGTGGGAGGTTGGTGAGACCCGTATTGTTTTTAGAATCATTAATAGGATTGGCAGCATCAAAAGGTGCGCCGGCTTCGCCCGTTGCATAATTGAAATTGCGATAAGGATAATTCTTCCCTACAAACAAAGGCCATCCAAAATATCCCGCTTTCCGGGCCTGGTTCAATTCATCATATCCCCTCGGTCCCTTAGTTGCTGAATCAGCGCCTGCGTCCGGACCTACTTCGCCCCAATATAAAAATCCGGTCTTGCGATCAACGGAAATACGATAAGGATTTCGGTTACCCATCACAAAAATTTCCGGACGGGCTTTGTCTGTTCCCTTAGGAAACAAATTACCTTCTGGTATAACATAGCTACCATCTTCAGCAATTTTTATCCTCAGCACCTTACCTCGTAAATCATTGGTGTTGCTGGAGCTCCTGCGTGCATCCCATTGCTCATAGCCCGCTCGCCCATCAATGGGTCCATAACCATTCAGTTGATACTTGGAATTGTTCTGATCAAATGGTGTAGAGTTGTCGCCGGTAGATAAGAACAGGGTTCTGTCCGGACCGAAGGAAAGTGATCCTCCGGTATGACAACAGATATTTCGTTGCGAATAAAATTGAAGGATCACTTTCTCAGACTTCAGATCAAACTTGCCGTCTTTGAAAACAAATCTTGATAACCGATTCACCGAACTGTCCATCGGCGAATAAAATACATACACGAAATTGTTCTTTGCAAAATTGGGATCAGCGGTAATGCCCATCACGCCCTCTTCGGCATTCACACCGGGAACGGTTGTCTTGTGATATACATTCATCTTGGCCACCTGCGTGTTTTTGCCGGTAGCCTTATTATACCAATGGATCTGCCCTTTGCGCTGCACCACCAATACATCCAGGTTAGGAAGAATGGCCATCTCTGTAGGCTCATCATAACCTGTAGCAATGATGTTTTTAGAAAAACGATCTGGTTCCGGAAGGCGCAACGTAGTGGCCTTTGAATAGTCAAGTGCCTTCCCATCTCCAATGGCATATACCAGACCACCCAATACATGTTGCAAATAGTTAGGGTCTGCATAAGACTCATCCGTATGTCCAAACTCCGTATAAAAAGCCCGGCCACCATCGTATTCATGGTACCATGCCATCGGATGATAGGCGCCATTTTCGCCGCCCTGGTATGAACTTTCATCGATAGCAATCAACACCTTAACTTCCTGCTCAGTGGGTGGCGTTTTAAAATTGTACCACTCATCGGTACGCTCCCAAACGTCCGGAAGATGCTTGGTTGCAAGATTAGATTTATCCTTTACAATGAGTTTAGCTTTTTGCGTTGCGGGATGGCTTTTGAAATAAGCACCCACCAGTTTACCATACCAGGGCCAGGTATATTCGCAATCTGCAGCGGCGTGCACGCCGAGGAATCCACCGCCTGCCTGGATATAGCGTTCAAAATCATTTTGCTGTGTGTTGTTCAACACATCACCCGTGGTATTGAGGAACACAACGGCTGCATATTTCTTCAGGTTGTCTTCATTAAATGCGCTGGCATCCTCCGTGGTATCCACGGTAAAATTATGCTCGCTGCCAAGCTTGAGCAGTGCGAGTTTTCCCACACCAATAGAACTGTGCCTGAATCCTTTGGTAGCAGAAAAAACCAATACGCGTGGTTTCTCGATCTTCTTGGCATAGCAGGCATACAGGCCAAATCCCGCGGCCACAAATAAAGCAATCGCAACAATAAGTCTCATGTTCGTTGATTAGTAATGTAAGTTGTGTCTTTAAAATGTTTTGATCATCAGATTCCGATACCATACAGCACCACCATGATCCTGCAGGGCGATATGTCCCTTGGTGATCTTTGCAAAGGCTGGCATATCCTTGAACTTACTTGCCGCAATGAGTTTATTCCACTCGGCACCACCCACTTCAATACTCACTGGTGTTTTGCCATTCACAATAAACTCCAGTTTTCCTTTTTTAAAACTGATGATGGTTTCATTCCACTCGCCTGTGGGTTTGATGTAAGCGGTTGGGCAGGGAATCATATCATACAATGAAGCCGACATCTGCCCGGGATTGAGTTTATCCGGATAGCCGGTATTATCGATCAACTGGAACTCCGGACCGGAATGCCACGTGGCACCAGCGTTCTCATTTTCCTGTACAAAAAATATCACGCCACTGTTTGAAGCAGCTCCTATTTTCCATTCAAATTTGAATTCGAAATCACCAAAAGCTTCATCGGTCACCAGATCACCCCTGCCGTCTTTTGGTCCATTTACATCGAGGAAGATGGCACCGTCTTTAACAACCCATGCAGGAGTTACGCTCTTTTTCTTGAAGAGATGCCAGCCCTTGAGGGATTGTCCGTCAAACAAAGGCTTCCATTGTTGCGCAGATACAGATGTAACAGCCATAACCATCAGCAAGATAAATGAGATCTTCTTCATTGTTTTGTTTTGGGGGGTGGGGACTAAATTAAAGCAAAAAACAAAAGCCCTGCGGGAAAAACCGCAGGGCCTGAATATTTCATGATTACACAGGTTCATATCATCACACAATCTTCTTGATCTTTACATTCCTGTACCAGATCTTATTTCCATGATCCTGAAGCGCAATATGTCCACTGGTGAAAGCACCAAAACCTGGCTGGTCCTTAAACTTGCTGCCGGCTTTGAGTTTCTTCCAGTTCTCATCATCCAGGCGTGTTGAAACCACTTTTTCACCGTTCAGGATCAGATCCAATGCGCCTTTGTTGTAGATCACCTCGGATTTGTTCCATTCACCAGCCTTTTTCACCGTTTCTTTTGCGCTGCTGATGAGGTCATAGAGATCGCCCGCGCGATGCTTGATGATTTTTGCATCCGGATGGCCGTTGTTATCCAGCACTTGCATCTCCGGTCCGGTATGCCAGGTGTGTTCATATTTGGCATCTTCCTGCACCAGGAATATGATTCCGCTGTTGCCACTGTCTGCCACTTTCCATTCTACGCTGAAGTGGAAATTGGTGAATGCAGAGTCCGTCACCAAATCACCACCGCCAATGGTTTGCCAGTCTTTCATCCCTTTGGGATCGAGACGTAAGGTACCACTGTCGCCCTTCCAGGCCGCACCATCTGACTTGCTATGCCACACATGCCAGCCAGCCTTTGAGGTTCCGTCATAGAGCAGCATCCAGCCATCGGCCTTCTCCTGGTCAGTGAGGGTATTTTCCGCAACGGGCGCAGAAACAATGGTTGCCGTACTGGTTACCGAATCTGTAGGGGCCGCCGTTTTTTCAGCAGAGACCTGGCATGCCGCCAGACCTGCGAAGACGGCTGCAAGCGCAATCGTTTTTTTCATGTGCTTACTTCAGGGATAAGATGTAACGTACCATCGATTCAGCATCCGCTTGTGATACCTGAGGATGGGGAGACATCGGGATTTCACCCCAAACACCCTGGCCACCAGCAATGATCTTACCCGAGAGCAACTTCACATTGGCATCCGTTGCTTCATATTTCTTAGCAACATCTTTATACGACGGGCCGATGACTTTTGCATCTTCCTTATGGCAAGTCAGACAGTCTGATTTTGCAATAAGTTCTTTTCCGTTACCGGCAGCAGGAGCAGCTTCAGCTGGTTTTGCTGCAGAATCACCAGCAGTGGCAGCCGGCGTTGTTGTTGCAGGAGCCTCTCCACCGATCTGCGAATTCTTATTCTCTTCATTGTTGCTTACGGGCGTTGTGCTCTCTGTAGAACCACCACCGCAGGCATACAATGCTGCGGACACTGCCAGGACAAATAGTACTTTTCTCATTGTATGTAATTTCAATTTTTTTCGATGCTAAAGTTAGGTTTCAAAGTAAAAACTCAGCACTAAAAATCAAAAAAGGGTGATTTTTTTAATTTTTACTTAGTCGAGCCCCAACACTCTCCTGTTGAACGCTTCATCACTGCCGGTTCCTGCAAAATCATCGAAGGCCTTGTCAGTCACCCTGATGATATGATCACGGATGAACATGGCGCCTTCTCTCGCCCCTTCTTCAGGGTGCTTCAACGCACATTCCCACTCCATCACGGCCCATCCACTATAATTATACTGCGTCAGCTTACTGAATACGCCTTTGAAGTCAACCTGTCCATCACCCAATGACCTGAATCGGCCAGCCCTTTCCACCCATCCCTGGAATCCTCCATAGACGCCTTGTTTACCCGTGGGATTAAACTCTGCGTCTTTCACATGGAACATCCTGATCCGCTCATGATAATGATCGATGTATTGCAGATAGTCCAGACACTGTAATACAAAATGACTGGGATCATATAACAGGCAGGCGCGGGAATGGTTGTTGACTTTCTCCAGGAACATCTCATAGCTCACGCCGTCATGCAAGTCTTCACCGGGATGGATCTCATAACAAAGGTCAACACCACATTCATCAAACACATCCAAAATAGGTTTCCAGCGCTTTGCGAGTTCCGTAAATCCGGTCTCCACGAGTCCGGCCGGACGCTGGGGCCATGGATATACCGTATGCCACAACAGCGCACCGCTGAACGTAGCATGGGCATTGAGCCCGAGGTTCTGGGATGCTTTTGCGGCATACTTGAGCTGCTGGACCGCCCATTCCGTGCGGGCCTTGGCATTGCCACGAAGTTCCGCCGGCGCAAACCCATCGAACAATTCATTGTATGCCGGATGCACTGCAACCAGCTGGCCCTGCAGATGCGTACTCAGTTCAGTGATCTGCATGCCACACTCTTCCACTGTTCCGCGGATCTCATCGGCATAGGTCTTGCTTTCTGCAGCTTGTTTGAGATCGATACACCTCGGATCCCATGTAGGAAGCTGCACACCCCTGAAGCCGATAGACTCGGCCCAGAGACAAATCGATTTTAAATTATTGAACGGCGCTTCATCACCCATGAACTGTGCGAGGAATATGCCAGGACCCTTGATAGTCTTCATGATTATTTAATTATTCTGAATAATGCGGTAATGTGGCAGTGCGGTAATGTGGTAATGTTGGAAGGCGCGCCCTGCGTTGCGGCGCGCCGGCAGTCACTCCGAGTGGTTCCGCGCAGGCCGACAATGCCCAATGCCCAATGACTCATGCCTCGCGAAGCGTCTGCCGCATTACCGCATTGCCACATTGCCGCATTACACCTTGTGTTCTGTCCACTTTACCTCTGATTGCGACGAAAGAACCACATTGTCAATAAACGCCATTCCCCTTATACCATCATCCACCGTTGGGAAGTCAAGCGCTTCCGGAATAGGATCCACCCCATCGATCCTTGCCGTCAATGTTCTGGCAAAGTTGCGATAGATGTTTCCGAAGGCCTCGAGGTATCCTTCCGGATGACCGCCGGGTGTGCGCGTATTGAGCACGGCATAGGACGATAGCCTGTCGCCATAATTTCCTCCAGCTCTTAAAATTTGGGTAGGCGCATCAAGCCATTTCACCAACAATGTATTCGGCTCATGTTGTGCCCATTCCAGTCCGCCCTTCTCACCATAAATACGAATCTTCAGTGCATTCTCTTCACCGGCAGCCACCTGCGATGCCATCAGCACCCCAGCCGCACCGTTGTCAAATTTCAACAACACGCCACCGTCATCGTCCAGCATCCTTCCCTCCACCAACACGTTTAGGTCTGCACAGATCTTCGTGATCTTGAGACCCGAAATATATTCCGCGAGGTGCGCCGCATGGGTGCCGATATCGCCCATACATCCGCTCTTACCACTTTTCTTAGGATCCGTTCTCCACGCCGCCTGTGCATTGCCTTCCCTTTCAGAAAGCTTACTCAGCCAGCCCTGCGGATATTCCACCCATACTTTTCTGATCTTACCCAATGCGCCACCCTTGACCATTTGCTTAGCCTGCTTCACCATCGGATAACCGGAATACGTATGCGTCAAACACAGGATCAATCCTGTTTCCTCCACTTTCTTCTTCAACTGTTTCGCTTCGTCCAGCGTAAAGGTGATCGGCTTTTCAATGACCACATGAAACCCATGATCCAACGCCATCATCGCTGGCGCGAAATGTGCGAAATTGGGCGTTACGATGGTTACAAAATCCATACGCTGGTCCGCTGGAAGAGCCGCCTCTTTCGTAATCATCTCTTCATACGTGAGATAGGTTCTCTCCTCGGGGAGGAACAGGGATTTCGCAGAATCTTTCGCCACTTCGGGATTGATACTCAATGCACCACAAGACAATTCGATCAGGCCATCCATAAAAGCGGCATGGCGGTGAATGGCTCCAATGAAGGCATCCTTGCCTCCGCCTACCATTCCCATTCTAAGTTTACGGTTCATGGATTGTGTATTTTTTTAAAGGGCTTTGAAGGTAGATAAAAAATCAAAAGGCAATAAGCAATAAGCAAAAATGTAGGAATCTACCTGTTGACCGGCTTCAAAAACACTTCGGCAATCATGCATCTCGCACTTCCTCCTCCATTGGTTTCAATGGTAGTAAGGTCCGAATGTATAATGGGATTGAAAGCTTTCAGCTGCTCAACTTGCTCCGCGCTCAATGCATGGTAGGCACTACTACTCATCACCAGGAACTTCTCACCTTGCTGATTCTCCAGTTGCAGCATATTACCGGCAAATTGGTTCATTTGCCCATAGCTGATCTCAACTACCTGCTTTTGCGTTTTTTGAATGGTATCGATAACCCTTTTGCGCTCTTGCGGGTCAACGATACTGTCCAGGCATATCACCACGTATCGATCAGCTACACACATCATCACATTGGTGTGGTAAATCTCACCTCCCCGTTCATCTTTGCTCACAAAACTACAGGCCTCGTATTGCATTTGCTTGCACCAATCCATAAAGAGTTGCTGGTCCGTGCGGGCAGACAGGCATGCATAGGCGATCCTGTTCTCACGATCCAGTACCATGCTTCCGGTTCCTTCTAAATATCTGCCATTTGCTTCTTCGGACGTAAAATCCAACCTGTTCTTTACGTCAAATAATTTTCCAATAGTATCGGTCACTCCCGGCTTTCGCTCCGCCCTGCGGTTCTTGGCAAACATCGGATACAAAACGATGGTGCCATCCTGGTGAAAACTGATCCAATTATTCGGGAAGATACTGTCTGGCGTATGCGGCTCAACACTATCCTGAACCACGTTAACATTGATTCCCGATGCACGTAGTTTATTTACAAATGCATCGAATTCCCCCAATGCCTTTTGCTGAATATCTTCCGAGGCATTATTCTTCTGAAAAGCATTGTTGACGGCCGTTTCCGCATTGTAAGTAAATGCAGCCGGACGGATCATCAATACCTGAGATGTTGTCTGTTTATTCTTGTTGTTCATGTTTTACATTTTAGCGCGTAACAAAGGCATACTCATACAATGACTTCCTCCCCTGGCACGGGAAAGTTCCGCACTGGGAAGAAGGATCAGGGTGTTTTCCACCTCCTGAGGTTTTAATCCATTCTCAAATTGCTCAAAAAGTTCTGCAGTAGTCACTACCTTGAAGCCATTCGCTCGAAATTCATCTGCAGTGATGTTATTCCTGTCGTACCCAATCACCACGCCCTCTTTCAAGGCTACTACATTACAACTGTCTGTCCATTGCTCCCTTTCGTCATGTGGAAATACATTTCCGCCACTATAGAGCACCTTCACCTGTGACGATGGCACACCAAAATCTTCCATACTGATGCTCCTCAGTAAAGATTCAATACCCGGTAATTTAACGGCGCTGCTATAGTCTTTGGTTTTTACATATTCCTCCGCTGCAGGTTTGAAAAATTGCATGATCTCCACCTGCTCCATTTCAAGCGGTCGTTGCTGATGAGACAACAGATTCACATAACTGTGCCTGCTGACGTGTTCATCCTGAAGAATGCGTTCGGAAAACCGGCCATACAACACCCAGACATCTTTACGCACCTGGGTGAAGATGGTATCGATGTGCATCTGAGCCCTGTTGCGGGGGATCTTGACTACTGAGATTTTCTCTATGCCCAGTTCCGGTTTACTGAATATGGTGTGGATGATCTCGTTGATCGCACTGGGAGAAGTTCTGATGCTGCAGCCGATCACAAAGTGCTTCGGATGAATCATCATCACATCGCCCCCTTCAATACTGATGACCCGGTGTTTGCGCTCCTCTTCTTCATATAGAAAGAAATCACTGTCTTCAATGATCTCCATGACCTTCTCCGGACTGTCTTTGAAAAAGAAATAAAGGGAAAGAAACTTCGTCAACAATGACTCTCTCCTCCTGGCTGCCGTAGCCATCCTGCTGAGCAGAATATGATCCTTCACCATGATGCCGATGTCCCTGGTGAAGATAAAATTGGGTACAGGTGGGAAAATGAACATATCCTCCTGTGTGCCATTTTCATGCGCGGGAAAAATCCCGGTGATGAAAATTTTGGCTAGCAGCGCCGGGTCATGCACCTGCTCCAGCCTTTGCTGGATAAAGAAACTGCTTTCTTCATAAGAGCAGATCGCTGATATCAACCTGAGTTTTACTTTTTCATCTTTCATGATCTCAGCAAGAACCTGCTGCGTGTCCAGCACTTTATCACTGTTGAAATATTCCTCCTTCCCCGGAATAAAGCACCATGATTTTTTTTCTTCCGAACTGGCCGACTGATAGCTTCTGATATATTCAATTTTTTCAGGATCAAGAAAATACAAGAGGAGTTTCACATAGTGATTATACTCTTTCTGCATATTCTGAAGGTGAACGATATCATCATATAAATTATCTGCGAAAGTGCCTGGTATGATTTTGCCGATCCCGCCGTCGGGACTGTGTATCAGGAGTTTTTTCAGCTGGCCGATTTCATTATCTACATAATACATTTGATCTGACATAACATGTTATTTGTCAATGAATAAAATGAATGACTCCGCACTGTATCTCATAGTGGGATTCCATTAAAAAAAGAAGAAACGAGCGTCAGGAAAAAGCCATTAGTGGTCGGGCAGACTTCCGTCACCACCTGCAATGAGGTTCAGAAAATACGGAAGCAGTGAATGAGATAATACAGGATTCTTCCTATACATAACAGCAAGGTAAGAATTTTCAAGTTATCGTATTAATGCATAATTTCCTCGCTCAAAACCTCAACATGACTGCTTCAATCGAAAAAGGAAAACTATTCTGGGCAAGTTGCCTCGCGCTGCTGGTGACTTCCCTTTCATTTGGTATCAGGGCCGGTATCCTGGACAGCCTTGGCGTTCAGTTCAGCCTGGACAAAGCGCAATTGGCCACCATCGCTGCCACTGCATTCTGGGGTTTTCCCCTTGCCGTGATCATTGGCGGGATCGTGGTAGACATCATCGGTATGAAGAAATTGCTGGTTGCTGCATTTGTATTTCACCTTCTCGGCATCCTTTTGACCGTTTTTGCGAGCGGCTTCTGGACATTGTTCCTTTCTACCTTGTTAATCGGCATTGCCAACGGTACGGTTGAAGCAGCCTGTAACCCTCTGGTAGCGGCGCTTTACCCCAATGATAAAACAACCAAGCTCAACCATTTTCACCTTTGGTTCCCTGGCGGGATCTTCATCGGCACCTTATTGGTATTCTTCCTGAACAAAGCAGGCATTGGTTGGCAGGTGCAGGTAGCACTGATGATCATCCCAACACTGATCTATGGTTTCCTGTTCTCTAAATTACAGTTCCCTGTTACAGAGCGCGTAGCCGCAGGTATCTCCACCGGCGAAATGTATCGTTCTCTTTTAAACCCCCTTTTCATTTTCATGATCATCTGCATGTTTGGTACAGCCATCACGGAACTGTTTACCGGGCAGTGGATCGATGTACTGTTGCGTAATGTCACCGATAACCCAATTTTGATCCTCACCGTTTCCACTGGTGTAATGGTGGTGGGCCGTGGTTTGGCCGAGCCCGTTGTGCATCGCTTCTCGCCACAGGGTGTTCTGGTGATTTCCGCAGCACTTTCGGCAGTTGGGATCTATATGCTGGGCCACACCAGCGGCTCCATGATATTTGTAGGTGCCCTGATCTTTGGTATGGGTGTATGTTATTTTTGGCCCACCATGCTCGGTTTTGTGGCAGAAAATCTTCCGCGTACCGGTGCAGTGGGTCTTAACCTAATGGGCGGTGCAGGTATGTTTGCCGTGTCGATATACACGATCATTATGGGCGGATTCTATGATAGGATCGTAGCTGAGAAATTGCCCGCAGGTGCAGCACTCGATACATATCAAAAGGCAGCACCCGGATCACCGGAAGCTTCCGCTTATGCAGCAGCCAGGCATGCAGCCGGGCCGGAAGTCCTCAATGCAACGCTCACCATCCCGTTGATCCTGACTGTTGCTTTCATTGGACTGTATTTTTATATGAAGGGGAGGAAGAAAGAAACGCTACTAGCTACTAGCTAGTAGCTAATAGCTATTAGCTACTTTTTGTTATATTACAAGTCCAACTATTGATCATGGCCCAAATTCCCTCCAGACGCAGAGCCATCAAGAATATGATGATGGGCTCCGTTGCCATCGGCGCGTTATCTTCTTTTGACCATACCGAAGAAAAAGCAAAAACCTCCACCGCACTAAAAGGGAATATTAACCATGCCGTCTGCCGCTGGTGTTATTCTTCTATTCCGATGGAAGATTTCTGCAAGTCTGCCAAAGAAATCGGCATCAAAGGGATTGACCTCGTGGGACCGGCAGACTGGCCTATGCTCCAGAAATACGGATTGCACTCTTCCATGTGTAACGGTGCCGAGATTAATCTGGTGGATGGCTTCAACGATAAACAGTTTCACGATAAACTCGTCAGAAATTATACCGAAATGATTCCCCTGGTGGCAAAAGCCGGTTATACCAACCTTATTTGCTTCTCGGGAAACAAACGCGGAAAGGACGATGAAACAGGACTGAACAACTGTGTGGAAGGATTGAAGAAAATCCTGCCCCTCGCAGAAAAACATAAGGTAGTACTGGTGATGGAGCTGTTGAACAGTAAAGTGGATCATAAAGACTACCAGTGCGACAAAACCGCGTGGGGAGTGGAATTGTGTAAGCGCCTCGGTTCACCCAACTTCAAGCTGCTGTATGATATTTACCATATGCAGATCGATGAAGGCGATGTGATCCGGACCATCAAAGCCAACCACCAATACATCGCCCATTACCATACCGGCGGTGTACCTGGCAGAAATGAAATTGACACCACCCAGGAGTTGTATTATCCGGCCATCATGGACGCGATCCTGAAAACCGGATTTAAAGGATTTGTGGCGCAGGAATTCATTCCCAGCTGGACGGATAAAATTGCGGCACTGCGGAAAGGCGTTGAGATCTGTGATGTTTAATGACCATTCGACTAATGACTTTTTACTTTTAAATATACTCCATGCCAGAGAATGTTTTTGACGCCATTGTAGTTGGCTCGGGAATCAGCGGTGGTTGGGCCGCGAAGGAACTCACTGAGAAAGGACTCAAAGTGCTGATGCTTGAGCGCGGCCGAGACGTAAAACACGTCAAAGACTACGTCAATGCCAACAAAGCACCCTGGGAATATCCTCACCGCGGTGGCCGTACGCAGCAGATGATCAAAGATTATCCCGTGCTGAAACGCGACTATCCGCTGAACGAAACCAATCTGGATTTCTGGGTGAATGAAAAAGAATGCCCGTATACGGAGGTGAAGCGTTTCGACTGGTTCCGGGGATACCATGTAGGTGGCCGCTCCCTGATGTGGGGAAGGCAGAGCTACCGATTGAGTGATCTCGATTTTGAAGCCAACGCAAAAGATGGCATCGCCGTTGACTGGCCCATCCGATATAAAGACCTCGCACCCTGGTATGATCATGTGGAAAGGTTCGCAGGCATCTCTGGCAACCGGGATGGCATTCCTCAATTACCTGATGGACAGTTCCTGCCACCCATGGATATGAACTGCGTGGAAAAAGATGTTGCCGCAAGGATCAAAGCACACTATAAAGGTGCAAGGTTGATGACCATTGGCCGCACCGCTAACTTAACGGTGGCGCATAAGGGCAGAACACAATGCCAGTACAGAAACAAATGCTGGCTGGGTTGCCCATTCGGTGCATATTTCAGCACACAATCTTCTACCCTTCCTGCAGCAGAGGCCACAGGCAATCTCACGCTTCGCCCCTTCTCTATCGTAAAAGAAATCATCTACGACAAAGAGACGAAGAAGGCAAAAGGCGTGATCGTGATAGATGCCGAAACAAATAAAACCTACGAGTACTTCGCTAAAATCGTTTTCCTGAATGCATCGGCATTCAACTCCACCTGGATCCTGATGAATTCCGCAACGGAGATCTGGCCTGATGGTTTAGGTTCCAGCAGTGGAGAACTCGGTCACAATGTAATGGATCACCACCTTCGTGCAGGCGCAAGTGGCGTAGTAGAAGGATACGATGATAAATATTATTTCGGTCGCCGCGCCAATGGTGTATACATTCCGCGCTTCAGGAACATCAATGGAGATAAGCGCGACTACCTGCGTGGCTTCGGCTATCAGGGTGCGGCCAGCCGTCAGGGATGGAGCCGCAACGTGGCAGAACTCGGCATTGGTGCTGACCTGAAGGAAGCACTTTCCGAGCCCGGTCAATGGACCATGGGTATCGGTGGCTTTGGTGAAACACTACCTTATCACGAGAACCGCATCTTCCTCGATAAAACGGTTAAAGATAAATGGGGTCTTCCCGTATTGTCATTTGATGCAGAGATCAAAGAGAACGAAAAGAAAATGCGTAAGGATATGGTGGCTGATGCCATTGAAATGCTGGAAGCCGCTGGTGTGAAAAAAGTAGAGGGTAGAGATGGTGATTATGGCCTAGGCATGGGCATCCATGAAATGGGCACTGCACGGATGGGCCGAGATGCCAAGACTTCTGTTCTCAATGAGCACAACCAGGTTTGGGATTGTAAGAATGTATTTGTGACCGATGGGGCTTGTATGACATCAGCAGCCTGCCAGAATCCATCACTCACCTATATGGCGCTTACAGCCAGGGCGGCGGATTTTGCGGTGTCTGAGTTGAAAAAAGGAAATCTTTAAAAACAGGTGGAAGTTGGAAGGTTGAAGAGCCTCTTCCAACTTCCACCTTCAAACTTCCACCTCCGTAGAAAGAATGGAGCAATACGACGCCATCGTCATAGGTTCAGGAATCACAGGCGGTTGGGCCGCAAAGGAATTGACTGAAAAAGGTCTGCGCACGCTCTTGATTGAAAGAGGAAAAGATGTGCAACACATCAAGGATTACACAACTGCAACAAAGAATCCCTGGGACCTAACGCATAGGGATAACCGAAGTATTGCTGATAAGGAAACGTATCCGATACAAACAAGGCACTACTCCATCAAAGAAGACAACAAGCATTTTTACGTTCTCGACAAACAGAATCCCTACACGGAGATCCAGCGCTATGACTGGGTGAGGGCCGATGTGCTTGGTGGACGTTCCCTGCTCTGGGCGAGGATGTGTTTCCGTTGGAGTGATCTTGATTTTGAAGCGAATGCAAAAGACGGGCATGGCGTGGACTGGCCCATCCGGTATAAAGACATCGCCCCATGGTACGATTATGTAGAGAAATTTGTGGGCATCAGTGGTAAAAAAGATGGCATCCCGCATCTGCCGGATTCATTATTCCAGGCACCGATGGAACTCAACTGCGTAGAAGCAGACTTGAAAAATAAAATTGAAGCAAAATATTCCGATAGAAAACTCATACACGGAAGAACGGCGAATCTCACCCAACAACTGCCCGGTAGAGGCGCATGTCAATACCGAAACCTTTGTCACCGCGGTTGCCCGTACGGTGCCTATTTCAGCACACAATCCTCTACCCTTCCTGCAGCGATGGCCACAGGCAAACTGACGGTGAAAACCGGATTGATTGTAAACCGTGTCATTTATGACGAAGCGAAACAAAAAGCAACCGGTGTTGAAGTCATCGATCGGGAAACAAATAAGACTTACATCTTTGAGGCAAACCTCATCTTCATTAATGCATCAACTGTAGCCACCACTTTTCTGTTGCTCAACTCTACTTCTAATCGCTTTCCGAATGGATTGGGTAATGATCATGATATGGTGGGCAGGCACCTGATGGACCATCATAAGAGCAGGGGGATTAGTGGGGAGGTTGTAGGGTTTAGGGATAAGTACTACTATGGCAGGAGACCAACCGGGGTCTACATTCCGAGGTTTGTGAACTTGAATGCTCAAACAGAAAAATTCCTGCGAGGCTATGGTATTCAGGGAGGAGCGTATAGGGGTAGGGAGAAGGGTGAGGGGATAGGGGTAGATTTTAAAGAAGCGATTACGGAGGCGGGAGGTTGGACGGTTGGGTTTACGGCTTTTGGTGAATGTTTGCCGTATGCAGAAAACCGCATCACCTTAAATACGGATAAAAAAGATCATTGGGGAAGGCCGACACTAAATATTGATGCGAGCTTTAAAGAGAACGAGAAAGCGATGCAGAAAGACTATGAAGAGAAGGCCGAGGAAATGTTTTCAAACATCGGCATACAAAATATCCGATTCAATGGCAGTATGTCGTTTCCCGGCAATGCCAACCATGAAATGGGTACGGCACGCATGGGTAAGGATCCCAAGACATCGGTACTCAACAAATGGAACCAGATGCATGCGGTGAAGAATGTATTCATCACCGATGGATCAAGCATGGCTTCATCGTCTTGCGTAAATCCATCATTAACCTATATGGCATTGACGGCAAGAGCGGTGGATTACGCGGTAAGTGAACTTAAAAAGCGAAATCTTTAGCAGGTTGGAGGTTGTGGGTTGGAGGTTGCAGCGGCCTATCTCCAACCTTCCACCCTCAACCTTCAACCTTGAATAAACGATGAACAATTTTGACGCTATCGTCGTGGGCTCGGGAATCTCAGGCGGCTGGGCCGCGAAGGAGCTCTGCGAGAAGGGGCTTAAAACCTTATTGCTGGAGCGAGGCCGGCAGGTGGAGCATGTGAAAGACTATCCCACTGCATCCATGGCGCCATGGGATTTTCAGCATGCCAACCAGATGAGCAAAGAGATGCAGGAAAAGCAGTTTATCCAGATCAAAGGATTCTGCAATGAAGCCAACTCGCATTTTTTTGTGAACGATCAGGAGCATCCATATAATCAAGTGAAACCGTTCGATTGGATCCGTGGTTATCACGTGGGTGGACGATCACTGATGTGGGGCAGACAATGTTATCGCTGGAGTGATCTTGATTTTGAAGCCAACGCGAAAGAAGGCATTTCAATCGATTGGCCCATTCGTTATAAAGACATCGCTCCCTGGTATTCCTACGTAGAAAAGTTTGTTGGTATTAGTGGGTCCAAAGAAGGTATTCCACATCTCCCCGACGGAGAGTTTCTGCCACCAATGGAAATGAATTGCCTGGAACAACACATCTCCACAACACTAAAATCAAAAGGCGCAGACCGGCAGATGATTATTGGTCGTGTTGCCAACCTCACACGTGGTTGGAATGGAAGAGGTCCATGCCAATTCAGGAATATGTGCGATCGCGGTTGTCCATTCGGAGGTTACTTCAGTTCCAATTCCGCAACCATTCCTGTGGCGCAAAACACGGGTAATCTCACGCTGCGTCCAAACAGTGTGGTGATGGAAGTGATCTACGATAAAGAAGCAAAAAAAGCGAAAGGCGTACGCATCATTGATGCGGAAACGATGAAGACCGAAGAGTTCTACGCCAAGATCATTTTCTTGAATGCGTCTACCCTCGGCACTACACATATCCTTTTGAATTCTGTTTCCGATGCATTTCCGAACGGCCTCGGCAACAGCAGTGGTCAGATAGGGCGCAACTTAATGGATCATCATTATCGTATTGGCGCAAGCGGCACCTACGAAGGGTTTGAAGACAAATACACGTATGGGCGAAGAGCAAATGGCATTTACGTACCGAGATTTCAAAACCTCGATGAAAAAACAAAACGCAAAGACTATGTGCGTGGCTTCGGATTTCAGGGAGGAGCATCGAGAGGCAGGGCGCAGGGTGAGGGTATAGGGGAAGGGTTTAAAGAATCAGTAACTGAGCCAGGGCAATGGAGCATGTGGATCGGTGCGTGGGGTGAACATCTTCCCTATGAAGACAATCAGGTGACACTGAACAAGGCAAAAAAAGACAAATGGGGCTTGCCCACGCTGGATATCAGCTGTGATTTTCGTGAGAACGAAATGAACATGCGTAAAGACATGCAAGCCTCTGCAGAGGAAACACTGCACATGGCCGGACTGAAAAACGTGTTGTCATATAACGATACCAAATCAGCACCAGGTTTATGTATTCACGAGATGGGCACGGCACGTATGGGCATCGATCCCAAAACATCGGTACTCAACAAATGGAACCAGATGCATGAAGTGAAGAATGTTTTCATCACTGATGGTGCATGCATGACCTCATCCGCTAACCAGAATCCATCGATCACTTATATGGCATTGACAGCGAGAGCAGTGGATTTTGCGGTCCGTGAACTAAAGAAGCAAAATCTTTAACAGGTTGCAGGTTGTAGGTCGGAGGTTGCAGCAGCGTATCTCCAACCTTCAACCTTCCACCTTCAACCTTGAATAAAAGATGAACAATTTTGACGCGATAGTAGTAGGTTCAGGTATCTCAGGCGGCTGGGCCGCAAAGGAGCTCTGCGAGAAAGGTATTAAAACCCTCTTGCTGGAACGCGGCCGTATGGTTGAACACCTGAAGGATTATCCGACGGCCACTATGAATCCATGGGACTTTAAACACCGGGGACGAATGGACAAAGTGGTGAAGGAAAATCCTGTGGTGGCCAGATGTTATGCTTACAATGAAGCCACGGACCATTTCTTCGTGAAAGACAAGGAGCATCCCTATGTGCAGGAGAAACCGTTTGATTGGATTCGCGGATACCAGGTGGGCGGAAAGAGTTTGTTGTGGGCAAGGCAAACACAACGTTGGAGTGCTTATGATTTTGAAGGACCGGCAAGAGATGGTTTCGGAGAATGGCCTTTCACATATAACGAGCTGGCACCTTGGTACAGTCACGTGGAAAGATTCGCAGGCATCAGCGGCAACAAGGATGGATTGGATACACTGCCAGACTGTGAATCTCTTCCTGCCTGGGACATGAATTGCACGGAGAAATCGATGGCGGACAAAATTATGGCGGCAAGGTCAGACTGGCACGTGGTGCAGGGCCGTTGCGCGCATTTGACCAAACCATCGCCCATACATATTCAGCAAGGCCGGAGCCAATGTCAGGCCAGATCTTTGTGCGAGCGTGGTTGTCCTTTTGGCGGATATTTCAGTTCCAACTCGTCTACCATACCATGGGCCATGAAAACAGGCAACCTCACCATACAACCCAACAGTGTGGTGCAGTCCGTGATCTATGATGATCAAAAAGGTAAGGTCACTGGTGTAAGGGTTGTGGACGCAGACACTAAAAAAGTAACGGAGTACTATGCACGCATCATTTTCCTGAATGCAGCCTGTTTGAATACCAATCTCATCGCATTGAATTCAACCTCTGCACGTTTCCCTAACGGACTTGGTAATGATAATGGATTACTCGGTAAGTATGTGGCGTTTCACAATTACAGAGGAAATCTCTATGGCAGCCTGGAAGGCTTTGAAGACAAGTATTATTTCGGCCGAAGGCCAACGCAACCGATGATGCCAAACTTCAGAAACGTCAAAAAACAGGAAACCGATTTTCAGCGTGGATACATGACTTTCTTCGGTACGGCTCGAAGCGCGATGAACAATGCGCAGAACGGCATCGGTGCGGCATACAAAGATGGTTTGTCTGAGGTAGGCCCCTGGCAGGTAGCTATGATGATGCAGGGCGAAACGGTTCCGCAGGAATCCAACCGACTCTACCTTCATAAGGAACTGAAAGATGACTGGGGAATCCCACAGCTGGTAACGGACATCGGCTATACAGAGAACGATGAGCGACTGTTGAAAGATTTCCTGACCCAAGGTGCAGAGATGCTGGAAAAAGCTGGCGTGAAAAATATCCAGTCGGTGGACACCAAACAAGCCCCCGGACTGGATATCCACGAAATGGGCGGCATCCGGATGGGCAATGATCCCAAGACCTCATTATTGAACAAATGGAACCAGTTTCACCACGCCTCCAATGTTTTTGTGACCGATGGGGCCTGTATGGTGTCAACCTCCACGCAGAATCCGTCCCTGACCTTTATGGCCATTACGGCAAGGGCGGCGGACCATGCGGTCAGTGAACTGAAAAAAGGGAACATTTGACAATATTATTTTAAATTACACAACACAACGATTCATTATGAACAGACGCGAAGCATTGAACATGGTAACCCTCCTGATGGGTGGTGCCGTGGTTGGCGGAACAGCATTTCTAGAAGGTTGTAAAACAGCAGATAAGAAATCTGTTGTGGCACTTCCACTCACTAAAGAACAAATTGCTTTTCTGGATGAAGTGGCTGAAACCATTCTTCCAACAACGAGTACACCAGGTGCCAAAGCAGCCAAGGTGGGCGAATTCATGAACACCATGGTGGTGGATTGTTACGAAGAGAAAGACCAGAAAGTTTTCCTGGAAGGATTGTCGAAGATCGATGAAGGTGCACAAGCTGCCTTTAAGAAAGACTTTATGCAGATCACGCCAGAACAGCGCAAAGAGCTGCTCAGCAAAACCGATACAGAAGCAGTGGCCTACGCCAAAAATAAAAAGCCGGAAGATCCTGCGCATTATTTCAGTCTGATGAAACAGCTGACACTGCTTGGATACTTTAGTTCGGAAGTAGGTGCTACACAAGCCCTTCGTTACGTGCCGATTCCAGGTAAATATGAAGGCTGCATTGATTATAAAAAAGGTGACAAAGCTTGGGCGCTGTAGGCAATGGGCATTGGGCACTAGGCATTTAAAATACAGTTATGTCGTTTTCAAGAAGACAGTTTTTGTACAATGCAGGGTTGATGACCGCTGCAGCAGCATTCAGTCAGGAGTTGTTCGCTGGCACCAAAGGCGGTAAGCCATTTGGTCTACAGTTGTATACACTTCGCGATGTGATCGGAGGAGATACTAAGTCTGTGCTCAGGCAGGTGGCTTCATTTGGATATTCCTTTGTGGAGGGGTATGAAGGCGAGAAAGGATTGTTCTGGGGCATGACCAACAAAGAGTATAAGGCTTATCTGGACCAACTCGGCTTGCAAATGGTTTCTTCGCATTTTGACATGTACAAGGACCTGGAGAAGAAAGCTGCGCAGGCCGGTGAGATCGGTATGAAATACCTGATCTGTCCTTGGCTGGGTCCGCAGAAAACCCTGGACGATTTCAAAAAAGCAGCTGATGCCTTCAATAAGGCTGGGGAAGTGTGCAAGAAAAACGGATTAAAGTTCGCATACCATAACCACGGTTATTCGTTCACGTTACAAGATGGCCAATACCCGCAGGACGTGATGATGAATAACACGGATCCCAATCTCGTGGATTTTGAAATGGACATCTACTGGGTGGTGACGGCAGGTCAGGATCCCAATACCTGGCTCTCAAAGTATCCCAATCGCTGGAGGCTTTGTCATGTAAAGGACAGGGGTAAAAGCTTCCCCGCAGGAGAGGGTGATGCATCTGTAGATCTGGGTACAGGGATGATTGATTTCAAAAAAGTAGCGGCCACTGCAAAAAAGGCTGGCATGAAGTATTATATCGTAGAGCAAGAACGATATGACAACGGCAGTTCCCTTGAAGCAGTTAAGGTTGGCGCAGCATACATGAAGAAATTAAACGCGTAATATGCAACATGCAGTCCGATATGCCATTCCAGGCAGGTTGATCCTGTCTGGAATTTTTTTATGCCTTAGTCTGGCTGTTTCGGCCCAGGCGAATAAAGATGAAAAAGAGATTCTTCAAATCCTGGACAACCAGAACAAAGCCTGGAACCGGGGAGATCTGGACGGCTTCATGAAAGGCTACTGGGAAAACGACTCACTGATGTATATCGGAAAGTCAGGCGTAACCTATGGATATGCCAATACCCTTGCCAGCTACAAAAGAAACTATGGAGACACAGCCCGCATGGGGAAGCTGACATTCCGGATCGTACACGTAACCAGGCTTTCCGCTGAATACTACCAGGTGGTGGGCCAGTGGGGTCTGATTCGCTCTGCGGGAAATGTGGGTGGCTACTATACCCTGCTATTCCGAAAGATTAAGGGAGAGTGGGTGATTGTTGCAGACCACTCTAGCTGACGCGAGAAAGGGAGAAGATGAAGGGAGAAGTTGGAAGACTGCGACCTCATCTTCGCACTTCTCCCCTTATCTTCTCCCTTTAAACGGCAAGCCTACAACCCCTGCCCTCTTTCACTCGTCTCATTATCATTAAACTCAATTTTATGTTCTTATTATTCCTTGGCTTCGTCATTTTCCTCGTCAGCATTGCCTTATTGCGGGGTCAGGAACCCTTACAGAAAATCGGAAAAGGCATTCGTATTCTCTCTTTTGTATTGATCGCTATCGGTCTGCTAAGTTCCTGTTTTGTACAGATCGATGCAGGTCATGTAGGCGTTAAGTCGCTGTTTGGTAAAGTTCAGAACGATGTCCTCAATTCTGGACTCCATTTTGTAAATCCACTGGTTAGTGTAAAAGAATTGGATATAAAGACGCTGAACTATACCATGAGTGGTATTCATGATGAAGGAACGAAATCAGGAGACGACGCGATCCGGGTATTAACGGCGGATGGTCTTGAAGTTACCATCGACTTGTCCGTACTCTATCGAGTGGTGCCTGCGGATGCACCAAAGTTGATCCGGGAGATCGGCGAAAACTATGAAGACAAAATCGTTCGCCCTATCACACGTACCAGGATACGCGACAACGCCGTTTATTACGAGGCCATCGCGTTATACTCTACTAAGCGGGATGAATTCCAAAACAGGATCTTCAAAACGATTGATGAAGACTTCCGCAAACGTGGACTGCTGCTTGAAAACCTTTTGGTGAGGAACATTACTTTACCCGGACCTGTAAAAGCAGCGATCGAAAGAAAGATCGAAGCCGAGCAGGAAGCGCAGAAAATGCAGTTTGTTTTACAGAAAGAAAAACAGGAAGCGGAACGCAAACGTGTGGAAGCGCAAGGTATTTCAGATTACCAGCGCATCATCAGCGAAAGTCTGTCAGACAAACAATTGCAATACGAGCAGATCAAAGCGTATAAAGAACTTGCCGCATCACAAAACGCGAAGATCATTGTGCTACCGAAACAAGGAGCTAATTTGTTGCTAAACGCACAGTAAAACTTAGGGTGAGTATGTAGGGTGAGAATTTAGAAGGGGTTAGCTAAACCCTCACCCTAAACGCTCGCCCTACTTCTTCTTAGTCTTCACAGGCACTTCATCATCCACCCTAAAGGAAATCTGGCAGATCACGCCAAATGTGGAGATCTTGCCGTTCTTCACATGCGCCTTAATGTCTTTCACGTAAACAGAATCTATATTTCTGACGGTTTTCGACACTTCACTTACTGCACTCTTCATTGCGTCATCAATGCTCTTCTCTGAGTGAGCAATGACTTCAATCACTTTTACAATGGCCATAATACAAGATTTTTATATGGTTTATAATCTTAAATCTACGCCATTCAGGGGCTGATGAATGTTAATTATTTCAACGGTTTGTATCATTATAACCATTTCGCTAATTTGAGCATTAGAATCCCTTACATGCGCAATCAACTCATCGCCGCAGGCCTGCTGCTCAGCCTCACCTATTGCACTCAAGCTCAGCAAAGACCCAAGATGGACTTTGAAGAATATGAACCTGCCTCCACTTTGGTGGTGCCGGAACATAAAACCACGAGGGCAAAATTTCCATTCATCGATATCCATAATCATCAATTCAACATGCCCACCATGGACCTGGGCACGCTGATCAAAGAAATGGACAAACTCAATATGGCCATCATGGTCAACCTGAGTGGCGATAGCGGCGATAAGATCAGGCAGTCCGTAAAAAACATCAGCGACCATTATCCCAATCGATTCATCGTTTTCGCGAATGTGGATTGGTCGGGCGTAGGCAATCCCGGTTGGGCAGAAAAAGCAGCCGTCCAACTGGAACAGGACGTGAAGAATGGTGCAAAAGGCTTGAAAGTGTATAAAAACCTGGGCTTTTCTGTGAAAGATAAAGATGGCAAACGGGTACGGGTAGACGATCCCAGGCTAAATCCGGTTTGGCAGAAATGCGCTGAGTTAAAAATACCGGTCTTGATCCATACCGCAGATCCGAAATCTTTCTGGGACCCCATCGATAAAAACAATGAACGCTGGCTTGAATTGGTGACACATCCCAATCGGGTAAGGGGGAATGACAATCCCGTACCCTGGGAAGACCTGATCAAAGAACAGCAAACCATGTTTGCCAACAACCCAAAAACCACTTACATCGCTGCGCATTTCGGATGGCTTCCCAATGACCTCGGAAGACTCTCGCAGTTGATGGATAAACTCCCCAACATTGTAGTGGAGTTTGGTGCTGTGATTGCTGAGCTTGGTCGGCAGCCAAAAATGGCTAGGTCGTTTTTTGAAAAATACCAGGACAGAATCCTGTTTGGGAAAGACTCATGGGTGCCTGAAGAATACGCTACCTATTTTCGCGTATTAGAAACCAATGATGAATACTTTCCTTACCATAAAAAGTATCACGCGTTTTGGAGAATGTATGGGCTAGGCCTGCCTGACAATATCCTGAAGAAAGTGTACTACAGCAATGCAGCGAGGTTACTTCACCTGCAGTGATAATTCATTGATCACCTGGTCAAAGCGTTGTTTCATCGTTTCATAATCTGTATAGCCTCTACCGAGGAGATAGAATTTCAATTCGTCGGCCTGTAGCAATACCGCAGGAAATCCGGTGACTTGCAACTGCTTCACCATGGCAAAATCATGCCTGGCACGGTCAAGATATTCTTCGCTTGTCAGGCGCTCATAAAATGCATCAGCAGGAATATCATATTTCTCTAACAGATGCCGGTATGCTTCACCATCGGTGAGGTCACGACCTTCTACATGCAAAGCATCCTGCAAGTCCGTTGCAAAAAGGACGGTATCGTGCGGGTGATAATCGCGAAAAATCGCGAGGGCTATGGCCGGCGTTTCTGAATGTGGAAACCAATCCGAGCGATCAGGATTGTTAATGTGCCAGAGATAATCTTCGCCAAACTTCACACCACTCAGTTCTTCCACACGCTTATAGCCTTCTTTGATGTAACTGGCCATTCGACCGATGGGTTGCGCAGATTCTTTAGGGATCATTCCGCCAGACAACACTTCAAAATCAAAAACTTCTTTGTATTCCTCAAACAGACGCTTGATCACCTTACTGAAGCCAAAACACCAGCCACAATAGGCATCGTAACAATAAATGATCACTGGTTTCTGATCCATTATGCTTTCACTTTTTCATATTGATCATCATAATCCGGACGGATGGTTCCCATGATCCTGTCCCAGAAAAGGAAATACAACCCGTAGTTGCCCTTGAAGAATTGATGATGCTGATTATGATTAACTGATGTGTTGATCCATTTGCCGATGGGATGTTTGCTGAATCCTTTCGGATACAATTCATACCCCAGGTGACCGTATACATTATAGATGATCATGAACAAAAAGAACACCGGCAAGTGGTAGGTGTGAATAGGAATGGTGAAGAGAAAGATGGGTACGATGGCGGTTTCCACCATCGCTTCCAGCGGGTGAAAAGCATACGCTGCCCAAGGTGATGGGTTGGTTGATTTGTGATGCACCAGATGCACCCATTTAAACATCGAAGGATGATGCATGATGCGGTGTGCCCAATAGAAGTAAGTATCATGCATGATCAGCATCAATGGAAAAGCAAGAAAAAAATAAACCTTTCCGTGCTGATTGATGTCTGTATAGTAGGTAGTGTATGGACGGATCGATGTATTGAGCATCACCAACGGTATGGCAGCAAAAATAGCAATGGTCATGAGTGAATACCCGATCTCGCGGAGATAGTCTTTATTAGAAGGGAACTTACTTTGTATTTTTTTCAGGCGGGTTTTGTTCCGGTAGATCACATAAAGTACCAGGAACGACAGGCCGGCAAATACAATGTATCGGCCGCCGATGTTTGAAAGGATAAAAAAGTACTTGCTCCATTCCATAATGCAAATTTATCATCTTGAGACAGATATCCTGAACATTGTTTGGGAATAGAAGTTAGTTTTAAAAGAAAAAATACATGCAGATCTCTTTAAAGGGCCAGGCAGCGCTGGTTACGGGAGCCAGTTCTGGGATTGGGGAAGCTGTGGCCATAGCGCTTGGTGCAGCCGGGGCGGATGTGGTGGTTAATTATGTCAGCAGCCCAGAGTCGGCGGAAGCTGTGGCGGAGAAGATCAGGGCTGGCGGCAGCAGGGCCATCGCCATCAAGGCCGATGTAAGTAAAGAAGCAGAAGTGCAGGCTATGTTCGCACGAATGTTTGCTGAGTTTGGGACCATCGATATCCTGGTCAACAATGCCGGTTTGCAGAAGGACGCGGCATTTCATGAGATGACCATTGATCAATGGAATACGGTCATCGATGTAAACCTTACCGGGCAATTTCTTTGCGCAAGGGAAGCCATTCGTGAGTTTTTGCGCCGCGGTGTGGTGGAAGAAAGAAGTGTAGCCGCCGGGAAGATCATCTGCATGAGTTCTGTTCACGAACTAATCCCCTGGGCCGGCCATGTGAACTATGCCGCCTCCAAAGGCGCGATCAAGATGCTAATGCAGAGTCTAGCGCAGGAATACGGCGCACAGAAGATCCGCGTCAACAGCATCTGCCCCGGTGCCATCCAAACCAAGATCAACACGGCCGCATGGAGTACGCCGGAAGCACTCTCGGCACTCATGACCCTTATTCCATACAACCGCATCGGTCAACCGCAGGACATCGGTAACCTAGCCGTATTTCTGGCTTCAGATATGTCTGACTACATCACAGGTGCCAGCATTTTCATTGATGGCGGCATGACCGTATTTGAAGGCTTCGCCGAAGGCGGATAAACATAACCATGAAGGAAAAACTATTCACTACTGAAGAGCAGAAAAGACTTGACGAACACGCTTCCCGCCCGGTGCCCATCGCGGTATGGGGACCCTACCTCAGTGAAAGACAATGGGGAACCGTAAGGGAAGATTATAGTGATAACGGTGATGCGTGGAACTATTTCTCGCATGATCAGTCGCGCTCCCGCGCCTACCGATGGGGTGAGGATGGCATTGCAGGTATCTCTGATTACAATCAGCATCTTTGTTTTGCCCTCTCTTTGTGGAACCACAATGATCCGATCCTGAAAGAGCGCATGTTTGGTCTCACCAACAATGAAGGCAATCATGGTGAAGACTGCAAGGAGTTGTATTATTATCTCGATAACACCCCAACGCATAGCTATATGCGGATGTTGTATAAGTATCCGCACGCCGAGTTTCCGTATAATAAGTTGGTACAGGAGAATGCACGCAAATCCAAATTTGATCCTGAGTATGAATTGCTGGATACCGGTGTGATGAACGATGGGAATTATTTCGATGTATTTACGGAATATAGCAAGAACAGTGATACAGATATTTTCATCAAGATCACGGTCATCAACCGCAGTAACAATCCCGCGCCCATCACGGTATTGCCAACCCTCTGGTTCAGGAATAACTGGTCGTTCAACCCCAACGCCCAAAAGCCATCGATCCATAAAAAAGAAGGCAGCACCAACAAGTTGTATGTAGAGGCGCAGCACGCTTCCCTCGGCACATATCATTTATATTTCAGCCCGGCGAGTGAATTACTCTTCACAGAGAATGATACCAATAAAGCGAAGTTGTTCAACACAGACAGTGGCCATCAGTTATTCAAGGATGCTTTTCATGAATACATCGTCAACAAAGCATCTATCCCTGTAGCGGAGCAGACCTCAGGAACCAAATGTGCGCCAGTGTATAGATTGGAACTGCAGGCTAAACAAAAAGCGGATATCTATCTACGGCTTTGCAATCAGCAGGTAGAAGAAGATGCATTACAACCCGCAGATAAAGTCATCAACCAGCGCTACAAAGAAGCGATGGAATTTCTCACCTGCCTTGCACCGGAAACGGAAGATCAGGATCTGCGGAAGATCATGCACCTGGCGCTTTCCAGCCTGTTGTGGAGTAAGCAATTTTACTATTATGATGTGGATTTATGGGTCAGGGGTGATCCGCATGGTATTCCGCCTCCGCAGGAAAGAATGCGTGGACGAAATCACAACTGGCTTTTCCTCAATAACCGCGATATCCTGCTGATGCCGGATAAATGGGAGTATCCCTGGTATGCAGCGTGGGACCTGGCTTTCCACTGCATTCCCATGGCCTTTGCAGATCCGGGATTTGCGAAGAACCAGATGACGCTCATGTTGAGGGAGTGGTATATGAATCCTGAAGGACAACTTCCAGCATATGAATGGAATTTTTCCGATGTGAATCCTCCAGTGCATGCATGGGCCTGTCTGAATATCTACCGTATTGAAAAAACGGTTCATGGCAGGGCCGATGTGGACTTCCTAAAACGCGTGTTTCAAAAATTGCTCATCAATTTCACCTGGTGGGTTAACCGAAAAGACAATAACGGAAATAACATTTTTGAAGGCGGTTTTCTTGGGCTTGATAATATTGCGATTGTCAACCGAAGTGCATTACCTCCCGGATACACGATGGACCAGGTGGATGGCACCAGCTGGATGGCCATGTATGCGTTGAATATGATGGATATTGCGCTGGAGATCGCCGTGCATGATGATACGTTTGAAGATGTGGCCACAAAGTTTTATGAGCATTTTGTGTTGATTGCGTCTTCGTTGAATGAAGCACATCTCTGGGACCAGGAAGATGATTTCTTTTACGATGTGATCAATGCGCCAGACGGATCCTGGACTCGCGTGAAAGTAAGGTCCGTAGTGGGTCTCAGCGTGTTGTATGCTGTATCCGTGATCAAATCCTCCACACTTGAAAAACTTGCAGATTTCAAAAAGAGAACCAACTGGTTTAAGAATTACCGGAAGGAAAGAAATCGTTACCTGCCCAATGAAGAGAAGAAAGAAAACAACGACATTCTTCTTTCATTGATCAGTAAAGAGAAGCTTGTGCACATTCTGCAGCGCATGTTGGATGAACAGGAGTTTCTTGCCCCGGGTGGTATTCGTTCCTTATCTAAGTTCCATGAGAAAAATCCCTTACATTTTAATCTTGATCACCAGGGATTGTATATTCAATATGATCCCGAGGAATCCACTTCGGGCATGTTTGGCGGCAACTCCAATTGGCGCGGACCGGTATGGGCGCCGGTGAACTATTTGATCATCAAAGCGCTGAAAAAGTATCACCAGTTTTATGGGGATGAAGTACAACTTGAATATCCAACGGGTTCTGGGAATAAGATGAACCTCGGGGATATCTCTGGTGAACTGGCGAAGCGGTTCATCTCCATCTTCCGGGAAGATGAAGAAGGAAACCGGCCCGTACATAAGGACCACGCTGCATTCTATCAGCAGTCGGAAAACAAGGACCTGCTTTTATTCTACGAATATTTTCACGGAGATACCTCCAGAGGCATTGGCGCAACGCACCAGACAGGGTGGACGGCGATTGTTGCGGAGTTGATCAATGATGATGCGTGGGAGTGGGAATAACCAATATCTAACAATTAGCAATTGGTAATTGACAATTTACAATTGGCACTGGTTTCTAGTTTCCAACAACCAGTGCTAATTGCCAATTACCAATTGTCAATTGTTAATTGTTAGAAAATGCAGGTTACTTTTTCCCCGTCCGGGAAATAAATCTAAAATCATCTATATGACTCGCTACCTATTCACCGGCACATTGCTGTGCCTCCTGGCCATCTCATGTCAAAACGCTGAAACAACAGAAAAACTAGCCGTCTTAAATGAAAGTCTGGCAGATTCCACCAAGCTCTCTTCTGATGCTTCACAAGAAGACAAACCAGATTCTACCAAGTTCATCCGAACGGCGGACATTCGTTTCAAGGTTAATGATGTACAAAGAACAACAACTCGCATTGAAGACATTGTCCGGAAAAACAAAGGGTACGTAGCCTACACCCATCTCGCCAGTACAACAGAAAATTCAGACCAACAGCAGGTTTCCAAAGACTCAAATCTGGTAGTCACCTATTACACAGTGTCCAAC
>JBASZQ010000010.1:0-60909 GCA_049661025.1 Chitinophagaceae bacterium
TCAAGGACATATTGTAACCGCATGATATCCTGAAAGCCGTCCTGATCGGGAGAAATGACGAGTGAACTTGGCGTCAGGATTTTATCACTGGATAGGGTGTAGGGGACAGATTGCGAGTTGCGGTAACCCGGCGTACCGAAACGTGTTGTGGATGCGGCCGAATGCCAGTTATCCTGTTCCTGTGTACTGCCCATTGGATTGATCCGCTCAAGTGAAACACCCTGTGCCGTGCTCATCAGTGGATGATGCCAGCCGGCAGTGTATTGGAGTTCATCAACAATACTACCTTGGGTATTTAGGATCACCACCGTCCCTTCATCATCAGCAAAGCTTGGCAATGCCGTCTCCAGCATGAGGATCCGTCCAGGTGAAAAATAGCGTTGAACCCAACTGCTGTCTTCAGTGAGTAAAAGGTATTGGTTCGGCAGCAGCGGCAAAGGAGAAACGGTGATGGCCTGGGGAACCGACAGTAAACCGTTGGAAGTTCTGTTGGCCATCATAAGTTGCGCAACATCGATCGACTCCGAAGAACGATTGTATATCTCGATATAGTCTGATCCTCCTGCCGGTGGATCAAACAATACTTCATTGATCACGCATTGTGTACTGACCTTCGTGGCGAATCGTCCGACGGTTGCGGATAGTGGGGGAGAAGTGTTACCACTGCAGTCTTTCAGGTCTTTTAGCCAGATGGTCAGCAGTGAATCCTTTGGAAACGCTTGCCGGAGCCTGACTTGTAATACCTGAAACAAAGGCGGTAGCCACTGCTGAAAGCCAATGTCCAATTGCGGAGTGATAGAGACAAGTTCATCGTACATCGGCTCATTCATTTGAATGTATAGATTCAGACTGTCTGCCATGAAAGCATGGTGGATCCATGGCATGGTGGTGTCTCTAATGGAACCAGCCAAGTGATTGGGTTTCCCGGGTGTACCCCCAATAGACGATGTGGATGCCGTCCAGTTCATGGATTGCAGGCAGGGTTGTGAAGGGTCAATCATTTCCAGGGACCAGCCACCTTCTTTTTTTACAGGATTGCGATACCAGGAACTATTATATGCGATGGCGTGAATGAGCGAGTCCTTCTCATTGAATAGCAGCAGAGTATCTTCCTCATTGTTCAGGGCGGGGAAGGGAGTAAGAGAGATGCAAGATCCGAATGCCTGATAGGAGGCCAGGGATCCCGATGAAACAAGGATGACCAGGCTGTCTGGCTTCAGGATGAAGCTGGTGGTGATCTTTCCAAAAGTTGAACCATTGCTGACCCGCCAGTTGCGAAGCTGGATATCGGTAGTAGAAACATTTTTTAGTTCGATGAATTCAGCATTGGGCAGACCACGGGATGGTATTGGATCCGGTAATAGTTCATGAATCAATACAGCGTGCCGCATATTGTTTTGTGCATGCACATGTAAAAAAGGAATTACGCTCAACAACCACAGGACCCCTCTCATCACATCCATTTAGGTAAAACTAGTAAGGAGGCGATGGGGTTCCGTCAGTGTTTTCATCGATTGGCTGACAGAAAAAAACTTTGGTGGAACAGTGAATCAGCTTTATTTTTGACGAGATGACAATGAATAAACAAAATAAACGCACCAAAAAACCATCCCTTCGGGAAGGTTAAGGAGTGTTTATGCGTCAACATAATGATCCGGGCCTTCCAAGTTGGAAGGCCTTTTTTTTAACCATTTAATGAAAAAAACGTCAAAATGAAAGTAGCAGTAGTAGGCGCTACCGGCCTTGTAGGAACAAAAATGTTACAGGTACTCGCAGAAAGAAATTTTCCAGTGGATGAACTGATTCCCGTTGCTTCTTCAGCCTCCATTGGTAAAGAAGTGGTGTATAAGGGTAAAGGATTCAAGGTGGTCAGTGCTGAGGATGCCATTGCTGCAAAACCGGACGTTGCATTATTTTCCGCAGGTGGATCTACATCACTTGAACTGGCACCAAAATTTGCAGCCGCAGGAATTACCGTTATTGACAACTCATCTGCATGGAGGATGGACCCATCCAAGAAGTTGGTGGTTCCGGAGATCAATGCTGATGCCTTGACGAAAGATGACAAGATTATCGCCAATCCAAATTGTTCCACTATTCAAATGGTGGTTGCGCTTAATCCCCTTCATCTGAAATATAAGATCAACCGCATTGTGGTATCCACTTACCAGAGTGTTACGGGTACCGGAAAGAAAGCTGTTGATCAACTGATGGGTGAACGCAATAAACTGGTGAAAGGCAGTACTGAAGCGTATCCGATGGCATATAAATATCCCATCGATCTCAATGTTATTCCCCAGATAGATGTGTTTCTGGACAATGGCTACACGAAAGAAGAGATGAAGATGGTGAATGAAACGAAGAAGATCATGCGTGACGAGAGCATTCGTGTTACGGCAACAACGGTGCGCATTCCGGTGATGGGCGGACACAGTGAAAGTGTGAATATTGAATTTGAACATGAGTTTGATATGGCGGAAGTAAAATCATTGTTGAGCAATGCGCCTGGTGTGTTGTTGGTAGATGATCCTGCCACACAGCAGTATCCGATGCCGAAAGATGCGCACGAACGTGATGAAGTTTTTGTTGGAAGACTTCGCAGGGATGAAACACAGCCGAAGACGCTGAATATGTGGATCGTGTCAGACAACCTCCGTAAAGGAGCAGCTACCAATGCAGTGCAGATTGCGGAATATTTATTAAGAACAAAGCTATTAGCTAATAGCTAGTAGCTAATAGCATTCATATGACAGCACTTACTTTTTTACGCAAGCTGAAAAAGAACAACAACAAAGCCTGGTTTGATGAGAACCGGGCTTTGTACGAAACAGCTAAAGAAGAAATCGAGGCATTGGTGGAGGCGATCATTAGCAGTTTTGGAAAAACAGAACCGGCCATTGCGCATCTCACCCCGAAAGATTGTTTGTTTCGCATCAACAGGGATGTGCGATTTTCGAAAGATAAATCGCCTTACAAAACCAACTTCGGTATTTCAATCACTTCCGGAGGGAAGAAGTCTCCACTGGCCGGCTACTACCTGCATATTGAGCCGGATGAAGGGTTTGTTGGTGGGGGGTTGTGGATGCCGGGCGCTCCGGTGCTGTCTGCAGTGCGGCAGGAGATCGACTATAATCTGGACGAGTTGACTGCGTTGCTGAAGGCCCCAGCCTTCCGGAAGCAATATGCTGCTTTGTATAATGGAAAGGATGTTTCGCTTTCACGCGTTCCTAAAGGGTACGAAGCGGAAAATCCGGCAGCGGAGTTTTTGAAATTGAAGAGTTATCTCGCGATGAAGAAACTTGATAACAAGGAAATGGAATCACCGCAATTTGTGAAGCAGGTGTGTGAGGCGTTTAAGGCGTTGAAGCCGGTGATTGATTTTTTGAATAGAGCGCAGCTATAACTTGGTAGTAACTCAGTAACTCAGTAATTCAGCAACTCAGCAACTCAGTGACACAGTAATTCAGTAACGCAGCTTTACTAACTAGTATGTTGTTTTCTGCGTTGTTAAGCTGTTGAGTTGTTTAGTTGCTGAGTTGTTAAGCTGTTAAGTTGTTGACCTATTACCTATTTCACTTTCCCCCAATTCTCCCCACTCTTTATCCTATAAAGTGTCATTTCACTGACGCCGTACTTATCTGCGAGTTGTTTGAATGTGTGTTTACGTTTTGGATCTGCAAGTACTTTTTTAATACTCTTCACTTGCGTTGCATCAAGCTTTAATCCGTTGCTGCGCGCTGCCTGTACTTTCTTGTAGGCAATTTTAGCAGGAGAATTTTGCTGATGATCCGCTACTTCTTCCTGGGTCGCCCATTTGAGGTTAGATGATTTATTGTCCAACTTATTATGGTTGGCGTGGATCACATACTTGTGTTTGGGGCTCGGCTTTTTCGAAAAAAGCTTTGCCACTTCCCTGTGAATATAAATGGTGCCTTTGCTGTTGGGACGATGCAGATTCAGGCTTTTGTAACCAGTGGTTAAAGAGCCATTGAGCAATTTGCCATCTTCATGAACATCGTCTGTGTAGCTCGCAACCCTACCCATATTGGATACGGCATATTTTTTCCTCAGTTCTTTCCATCCGGGGAACTGCAGGTTTTTCCAAACTTCACCAGGTATCTTTTTAATCATAGCGGTGTTTTAGTCTTTTAAATGTACTACAAGAAACCATTCATGGTATCTTATTTTAACATTTAACGCATATTATTAACAATAGTTTTAGGCTATCCATTTGCGTTATACTAGCCAATAGCTATTAGCTAATAGCTATTTTGAGGAAATCGTCTTCGGAGAGGATCTGGACAGTTCCGAGTTTCTTGGCTTTTTCCAATTTAGACCCTGCGTCTTCGCCTACTACCAGGTAATTGAGTTTGCTGCTCACACCACTGAGCAGCTTGCCTCCTTTGGCCTCTACCATTTCCTCTGCCTCGCTGCGCTTTAGTTTATTCAGGGTTCCGGTAAAAAGAAAGGTTTTACCGGAAAGAATTCCTTCCGCCTGAGATTGCTTTTTCTGGTTTTGCAGCTGAACGCCGGCTTCTTCAAGCCGTTGCAGCATATGAAGATTGTCATCGTTATGGAAGAATTGATACACACTTTCGGCAACCTTTACGCCCACATCTTCCAGGGACCTGAGTTCCTCGAGTCCCAATAGTTTCATATCAGGCAGATAGCCCGTAGCGTTCGCGAGGGTTTTAGCAGTGGTTTCTCCCACGTAACGTATCCCCAGGGCATAGATGAGGCGATGCAGGGGTTGCGATTTTGATTTTTCAATGGCTTCGCGGAGGTTGGTGATGGATTTTTCTCCAAACCCCTCCATTTTGCCGATCTCTTCAAAGGGCAGGTGGTAGATCCCCGGGATATCTTTAAGGAAACCGAGCTGATGAAACTTTCGGATATTGGCTTCACCCAATCCGCGCAGGTCCATGGCATCTTTGCTGGTATAGTGGATGATTCGTTCAACCACCTGTGCTTCACAATTGATGTTGATGCAACGCCAAACGGCTTCTTCTTCTGGCTTGAATAAAGGATCGCCACAAACCGGACAGTGGGTTGGGAAAACGATGGGCGTCTCTTTTCCGGTACGGATCTCCGTTAGTGCCTTCACAATATATGGGATGACATCACCGGCCCTTTCCACCAGTACCTGGTCGCCTATCATTATGTCTCTTTCCCGGATAAAATCCTCGTTGTGTAAGGAGATAGAACTTACTGTTACGCCACTCAGGGGTACTGGTTCTATTTTCGCAACGGGTGTAATACTACCGGTGCGGCCTACCTGAAATTCAACGGCCCTCAGTATACTGGTGGCTTGCCTGGCTTTGAATTTGAAAGCGATGGCCCAGCGCGGATGATGAGTGGTCATGCCCAGTTTTTCCTGCAGGGCAAGGTCGTTTACCTTGATCACCATGCCATCGATCTCATAAGGCAGATCATCGCGTCCCGCTTCAAAAGCCGCACAGTAATCAATGACTTCCCGGATGTTTCTACAGATCTTTTTTTCTTTTTCCGGACTGCGAAACCCCAGATCCCATAGCAATCGTAATGCACCGGCGTGTGTATCCAGTGCATCCGGAAGTGATTGATCTTTTTCGGGAATCACATAGCTGATGTGATAAAGAAACGCTTCGAGATTTCGTTTTGCCACTTCTTTCGGGTCTTTGATACGGAGGGCGCCGGACGCTGCGTTGCGAGGATTAGCGAGGGGCGGGAGGTTTTGGGCCAGCAATTGCTCATTGTATTTTGCAAAGTTGTTTTTGTTCATGAGTACCTCGCCCCTGATCTCTACCTGATGGATGCCCAGCGCTGAAAACGCTGCGGAGAGCGGGATGGAGCGGATCTGTTTACAGTTGGTAGTGATCTCTTCCCCTTCCACGCCATCACCACGTGTAGCCCCCCGGATGAACTGATCGTTTTCGTATATCAGCGAAATACTTGCCCCGTCGAATTTGGGTTCCACACAATATTCAATGGCATCCAGACCGGATTGTTCCCGGGCTTTACGATCAAAATCCAAGAGGTCATCGGCATTGTAAGAATTTTCAAGGGACAGCATCGGCACCAGATGCTGAACCGTTGGAAAGGAAGGCGTGAGTCCGCCTGCCACCCTCTGTGTAGGACTGTCTGGTGTAGTCAGTGCAGGATCAGCCTGTTCCATGGCCGACAAGGCGGCGTAAAGCCTGTCATATTCCACATCTGAGATGAGCGGATCATTCAGGATATAATATCGATATTCATGAAACCGGAGCAGGTTGCGCAAAGGCTGAATCTGCCCTGTCGATATATTTGGGAGCCCGCGCAAGAGGGACTGGGTGAGCTGCTGAAGGTCAATGGTTTGTGCTGGGGTATACATGGGGAAATAAAAAATTCAAAAGTAAAAAGTCAAAATTCAAAACCGGAGTCTTTTTTGAATTTTGAATTTTTACTTGTGTATATTAGACACAATAATATTTGCTGCTTTCAATTTTGTGGAATAATTTTTCCGACCTTATTTAATGACCAACGATGACGCCTTCAAGGAAGAAGCCCAACATTAATTGCTCGCCCGTTGATACCAGCCATTTTTTTGGCTTTGCGGTATCTGTAGACTGCGTAATCTTCGGATTCGATGAAAATGTACTGAAAGTATTGCTGATCAAGAGTGATCTGCCAACATTCCAGGATAAGTGGAGTTTGCTGGGGGATCTGGTGGAACTGGATGAGGATCTGGATTCAGCCTCATATCGGGTACTAAAAGACCGTACCGGTCTGGAGAATGTTTACCTGGAACAAGTGCACACCTTTAGCTCAGTTGGCCGTCACCCTGCCGGCAGGGTAGTGTCTACCGCCTATTTTTCATTGGTCAATGCCCGGCATCACCAGTTGCGGCAGCTCGCCAATGAGTTACACTGGCATCCCGTGGCAGATATTCACGAGATGGCCTTTGACCATATGGAGATCCTGAATACCTGTTTGGCTGCATTGCAGAAAAAGATCCAGGAAGAGCCCATCATCTTTAATCTCCTCGAGAATAAATTTTCCCTTCGTGAATTGCAGTACTTGTATGAGGCGATACTGGGGGTGAAGCTGGACAGAAGGAATTTCCGCAAGAAGTTGTTTACAACGGGATTACTGGTGGATGTGGACGAGATGGAAGAGAACGTGCCGCACCGGCCGGGCAAATTATATACGTTTAACCATGGCCGTTATTCCAATATGAAGAAGAAGACCTTTGTGGGGATCGACTTCTGACTTTATTAATTGAATGGTGCAGCAGTAAAGGTTTTTGTGATGTCCTACTTAACGGTCCTTTGGAGTTTGACTGCAATTATTTTGCACAATTTTGAAGTTTATCGATTTAGCATGGAGAAATGTGGGTTTTATAGAAATAAAGCTTAAAAATTCATTAACGCTTTGCTAACAATATGTAAAGAATACATAATTTAGTCCGCGACTTTTAATTCTTAAATACTGTTTATGACCCAAAAACGCTTACTGCCAGCGTTACTTATTACGCTATTGCTGGCGTTACAGACCTTCGCTCAGCAACGTACCATCACGGGTAAGGTGACAGACAACACTGGTGCTCCGGTTTCCGGCGCCACAGTGACTGTGAAGGGCACTAATATTGCCACTTCCACCGGTTCCGATGGTACGTACAGGATCAATGTTCCCCAGGAAGCGGGAACGCTCGTTATCTCCGCAGTTGGTTATGGCAACCTCGAAGCTGCCATTTCCGGTTCCTCCGTTGATGTTAGTATCACGCCCACACAATCCAACCTGAACGAGGTTGTTGTTGTAGGTTATGGTACGGCAAGGAAGAGGGATCTTACCGGTGCGGTAGCCTCTGTTAAAGCCAAAGATTTTAACCAGGGTGTATTTGCATCTCCTGACAACCTCATCCAAGGTAAGGTTGCGGGTGTGCAGGTGATCAACAACACTGGTGCTCCCGGTGGTGCGTCTACCATCAGGATCAGGGGTATCTCCTCTATCCGTTCCGGAAACGCTCCATTGATCGTTGTGGATGGTGTTCCCCTTTCAGGTGGTAGCACGCAGCCCGGTTTGGACAATGCTTTGGGCACCACGCCTGGTGACAACCCGCTCAACTTCATCAACTCTGCTGACATCGCGTCAATGGACATCCTGAAAGACGCCTCTGCCACGGCCATTTATGGTTCACGTGGTGCAAACGGCGTTATCGTGATCACTACGAAGAAAGGTAGCTCTGGTGCTCCTAAGATCGATTTCACTACACAGGTTGGTGTAGCCAACATGCTTCGCCAGATCAAGGTATTGGATGCCGCTGGTTACAGGGATGCATTGAAAGAATACAACCTCACTTCCGGTGACTATGGTGGAAATGTAAATGCGATGGATGAGATCACTCGTTCTGCATTCACACAGAACTACAACGTTGCAGTATCCGGTGGTAACGAAAATGGCAAGTATCGCTTGTCAGTAGGTTACATGAACCAGGAAGGTATCATCATCGAGTCTGGTTTCAAAAAGATTACTGCGAATCTGGCTTCCAGCTTCAAATTCACAGAAAGCAAGCGTTTGGGTCTTGATTTTAATATCATTTTCGGTAATACACTTACTGATCAGGCTCCTATCGGTAATACCTCTGGTTTCCAGGGTAGCTTGATCGGCCAGGCACTGCAGTGGAACCCCACGCACCCGCTGAGAAAACCCAATGATTCTATCTGGGTAAACAACCAGCTTGGTGCAACCACTATTAACCCGCTGGCCATGATCGCTGCTTACAGCGATAAAACAAGCCTAAACAACATCATTGCCAATATTTCACCCAGCTACAAGATCCTCAAGAATTTGGAGTATCGTATGTTGTATGCCGTGAACTATAGCACTGCTGAAAGGCGTTCTTCTATCAGGAACTGGCTCAATTTCACAGGTAACCTTGGTTCTGCCCAGATCGGTAACAACCGTTCCGTAAACCAGACCCTTACCCACACCTTGAGCTACACACCGCAATTGACCAAAAACATCAATATGAATGCGGTTATTGGTTATGAATACCTGCGCTATGACTTCAAAGGCAGCGGTATGCAAGCCAACAGGTTCTTCGATTATCCTCAATTGGATTACACCAACTACATGCAGAACTCTCCAGCTGCAGACAGGAACGTGTTTTCATATGCACCCCCAATTAATGAGATCCAGTCGCTCTTCGCTCGTGCCCAGTTCTCTTTCGGAGACAGGTTCATCCTGATGGGAACAGTTCGTAGGGACGGTTCTTCAAAATTCGGTGCCAACAATAGATACGGTATTTTCCCCGCGGTATCTGGTGCATGGAACATCTCAAACGAAAGTTTTGTTAGTTCCAGCAAAGCCATCAGCAACCTGAAACTCAGGGCAAGCTGGGGTGTAACCGGTAACCAGGAGTTCCCATCTGGCGTTTCTCAGCGTACGGTAGCCATTGGAATTGGCGACAATACATCGGTTAACAACTTCGAGAACCCTGATGTGAAATGGGAAACCAACACCATGGTAAACGTAGGTTTGGACTTCGGTTTTGCCAGCAACAGGATCACTGGTTCCGTTGACTGGTTCAACAGGAAGACAACCGATCCACTGTTTGCAGCAACACCCGTTGCTCCTGCTCCTGCTTCAGGTGTGATCTGGCAGAACCTGCCAGCGAACATCGTGAATACGGGCTTGGAACTGGCTTTGAACTTCAACATCGTTAGAACAGAAAATCTCTCATGGAACCTCGGTGGTAACATCGCATTCCTTCAGAATGAGGTTAAAGACCTGAACGGTTCTTATCAGACAGGTGCGCTGAACGGTCAGGGTATCTCTGGTGCAACTTCACAGTTGATCGTTGCAGACCAACCGTTGAACGTTTACTACCTGAGGAAGTTTGAAGGATTCGACAAAACAACAGGTCAGAGCATTTATGCCGATAATGAGAAACTTTTCTATTCAGGTTCACCCAACCCTACGAGGATTTATGGTATCACTACAGATCTGACGTGGAAGAAGCTCTTTGCATCTGCTAACATGAACGGTGCTGCTGGTCATTACCTGTACAACAACACAGCGAACTCCGTGATCAACGTGGGTAACCTGGGTACAAGGAATATCTCAGCTGCTATCCCTGGTACTGGCGAAAACCTGTCTAACGCGATCGCTCCTTCTACCCGTTTCCTGGAGAAAGGCGATTACCTGAAACTGGCTAACGCAACGATTGGATATAGGATTGGAAACCTGGGTAATGCGTTCAAGAATGTAACGGTAACCGTCACTGGTCAAAACTTGTTTGTGATCACTAAGTTCACTGGCTTTGATCCTGAGGTTAACGTAGATAAGAATGTAAACGGTATCCCTTCTGCGGGTATTGAGTATATTCCTTATCCTTCTGCTAGAACAATTCTCTTAGGTCTGACGTTTGGTTTATAATCATTTAATGAAAACAGTTTATGAAACAACTTAAATACTTAACCGTGGTACTTGGCGCAGCAGTTGCTGTGTCCTGTACTAAACTGGAAGAAACACAGAGAGATTCTGTTAACTTCCAGCGAGCCACCGCCGCGGGTTTGCTCCAGGGTGCCTATAACTCCCTGGGTGGACTCCAAACTCAGGATGTTGTTTGGGCATTGGAAGAGCATTCTTCTGACGAAGCCCTCGGCCCAACCCGTGGTCCAGACTGGGATGATAACGGTGTATGGCGCGTGATTCACAATCACCAGTGGGATGCAGATCACAGCATTGTAAGGAATACTTTCAACTCTTTGTTGACTGCACAGTTTTCCGCAACAGCGGTACTGGAACAAAGCCCTTCTGCTACTGAAGCAGCAGAGGCTAAGTTCATCCGCGCACTGTCTGTGTTCCTTGTGTTGGATCTGTATGATCAGGTTCCTTTCAGGGCTGACCTGAAAGATCTGAAACAACTTCCGGTAACACTGAAAGGTGCGGAAGCTGCTGATAAAGTGATTGCAGAAGCCAATGAGGCTCTTGCAAACCTGCCAAACGCAGGTAGCAGCACCTGGATCGCGAACAAAGATGCCGCTCGCGTACTGTTGATGAAGGCTTACCTGAACAGGGGTGTTTATGCTAACCGTGTAGCCCCCACGTTTGCAGCAGCAGACATGGATCAGGTGATCACGCTGGCAGATCAGATCCTTGGTAACTCAAGGTATGCGCTGTCTGACAACTTCTTCACCAACTTCGCCCCTAACAATAACTCAGCTTCTAAGGAACTGATCTTCACCCTGGAAAACACCATTGGTGTAAGGGGTGGAAACAACAGGTTCAACTGGTTCTGCACACTGCACTATAACCAAAGGCCTAGTGGCTGGAACGGTTTCACGACCCTGGCTGATTTCTATGACAAATTTGAAGCTGCCGATACAAGGCGCGGTGGTTCTTACCCCGGCCTGACCAACGTAACTGGTCTTCGTACTGGTTTCCTGGTGGGTCAGCAATTTGATCAGAATGGTACTGCACTTACAGATAGGAAAGGTGCTCCTCTTGCGTTCACGAGAGAAATTGCTCTTCGTGAAACAGGAAACAACCTTGAGGTTACCGGTATCCGCGTTATTAAGTATGTTCCTGACTTCGCTCAGGGCATCGATGGTAACGCAGAAAACGAATACGTGATCTTCCGTTTTGCAGACGTTATGCTGATGAAAGCAGAAGCCCTCTTGCGCAAAGGCCAGGAACCCGCAGCTCGCGCTATTGTAAACACATTGCGTGCTAAGCGTGGTGCCTCTGATCTCGCAACCCTTACTCTTCAAAGCCTGCTCGATGAGCGTGGACGTGAAATGTACTGGGAAGGCTGGAGGAGAAATGATCAGGTGCGTTTCGGTACTTTCCTGAATGGTGTTGGACCTACCCGTCCAAACAAATCTGGAAACGAAAGGCTGATCTTCCCCATTCCTAACCAACAGCTGGCTGTTAACCCGAACCTGACTCAGAATCCTGGTTACTAGTCTGATTGTTTAACTTTATCATGCGAAAAGGTCAATGTATATTGGCCTTTTCGTTTTTTTAGCACATGAGGCGATTTCTACCATATCTTTTACTGGCATTGGCTACGGGTGCATGCAAACAACCCGCACCTGAACTGCTGTTCGAAAAAGTAGATAACAGCGGCATCAACTTTTCCAATAACATCTCTAACTCAAGAGACTTCAACATATTCAGTTATCGGAACTTTTACAATGGCGCGGGCGTAGCCACCGGCGATATCAATAACGATGGTCTCACCGATGTCTTCTTCACGGCCAACATGGGACCGAATAAACTTTACCTCAACAAAGGTGCTTTTAGGTTTGAAGATATTTCTGAAAGCGCAGGGTTTAAGGATAAAGGGCAATGGAGTACGGGTGTTGTGATGGTTGATATCAATGCAGATGGGCTGCTGGATATCTATGTGTGTAATGCGGGATACCAGAAAGGTGTAGGCCTCGAAAACCAACTATGGATCAATAAAGGCAATCTTCAGTTTGAAGAGAAAGCCAAAGAATATGGATTGAATGACGATGGCTTCACTACCCATGCGGCATTCTTCGACTACGATCTCGATGGCGACCTGGATGCCTATATTCTTAACAACAGTTTCATTCCGGTAAATACCCTCAACTATTCCAACAAAAGGGACCTCCGCGCCAAAGACTGGCCAGTAGCAGATTTCCTGAAAGGTGGAGGCGATAAACTCTTGCGGAACGACAATGGAAAATTTACAGACGTTAGTGAAGCCGCCAATATCTATGGAAGCCTGATCGGTTTTGGGTTGGGCGTAACCGTTGGAGACGTCAACAACGATGGCTATCCGGACATCTATGTATCCAATGATTTTTTTGAGCGGGATTATTTGTACATCAACCAGAAAGATGGAACCTTTAAAGAAGAGTTGGAGAACCGGATTCAACACCTCAGTCATTCTTCCATGGGTGCAGATATGGCTGATATCAACAATGATGGATACCAGGATGTGTTTGTCACGGAAATGCTTCCCGATGATGATTTCCGTTTGAAGACCACCACTTCATTTGAAAATGTGGATGTGCAGCGATACAAGGAGAAATCAGGCTTCTATCACCAGTTCATGCAGAACACGCTTCAGCTCAATACAGGTACCGGCAAGTTTAAAGAGATTGCACAGTATGCGAGTGTGGCTGCGTCTGACTGGAGTTGGGGTGCGCTGATGTTTGATGCTGACAATGATGGTTGGAACGATGTCTATATCTGTAATGGGATCTATAACGATGTGACCAATCAGGACTTCATAGATTTTTTTGCAAACGATGTGGTACAGCGAATGGTCATGACGGGCAAGAAAGAAGAGATCGAAGAGATCATCCTCAAAATGCCATCGGTTCCCATCCGAAATAAAATGTATCGCAACAAAGGGGATTTGCAATTTGAAGACGTAGGTACGGCCTGGGGCCTTACAGATCAAACATTTTCAAATGGCGCCGCATATGCTGATCTGGACAATGACGGGGACCTTGACCTTGTAGTGAACAATGTGAATCAACCCGCACTGCTTTACCGGAACCACAGCAGGGAGCGTAACGGTCATCACTACACGAAGATCAGATTGAAGGGCATAGGTGCCAATACCAGGGCCATCGGCAGTAAGGTTTCTGTATATAGTGGCGGACAAGTACATATGAAGGAGTTGATCCCTTCCCGTGGCTTTCAATCCAGTGTGGATTATGATCTCAGTTTCGGACTGGGAACGCAACAACGCATAGACTCTATACAGATCATCTGGCCAAACAAAACAACCAGTCTGTTTACTCAGGCACCCATCGATACATTACTTGTTTATGATCAACAGAAGATAAGTACTGCTCCATGGGTAGCGCCGGAATTTGCGCCTTCTATGTTGATGCAGGATTTACTTCAACTTGGAGCGCATGAAGAAGATGACCAGGTTGATTTTTACATGGAACGCAATGTACCCTGGATGTTATCGAGGCTTGGTCCGGCCGCCGTTACCGCAGATGTGAATGGCGATGGTCTTGAGGATTTATATGTATCGGGTACGCTCAAGAAGCCTGGTCAGCTGTATATCCAACGCAACGGGCAGTTTATTCCCGATGCCGGTTTATCAGCACAACTCAAAGGGTTTGAAGATATCTCTGCAGTGTTTTTTGATGCCGATGACGATGGTGATCAGGATCTGATGCTCGGCGCCGGAGGCAACAATCGACCTTCCTTCAGCAAGGAAATGCAGAACAGACTTTACATGAATGATGGTAAAGGAAGGTTCAGTCTTTCACCCAATGCGTTGCCCAAGAACATGGGCAATACCAGTGTGCTGCTGGCTCGCGATATAGATAAGGACGGGGATCTGGATGTGTTTGCAGGTAGCAGGTCAATGCCAGTGAATTATGGTGCTTTGCCACAACAAATGGTATATGTAAATCAAGGAAAAGGTGATTTCACCGCAATGCCTAAAGAGCAGCTCGGTCCCCTGTTCAATGCAGGAATGATCAGTAGTGCAACTTTTGTAGCTACAGGAGAATTGGTGGTTGTTGGAGAGTGGATGGAGCCTATGAAATACAAGTTTGAAGGTGGAAGGTGGAAGGTTGAAGGCGCTATCACTAAAGGAATGGGCTGGTGGCAAACCGTGACGGCTGCTGATCTTGATGGGGATGGCGATGAAGATCTCGTACTCGGAAATCTCGGCAGCAATTTTTACCTGAAACCAGATTCCGCGCATCCGGTTAAAATGTGGGTGAATGATTTCAGTAACAATGTGATCCCGGAGAAAATACTCACGCGTACGCTGCAGCAAAAAGATATGCCCGTATTTCTAAAGCGGGAGGTAACGGACCAGATCCCAATCCTCAAGAAACAAAACCTGAAACACCAGGACTATGCCATCAAATCAGTACAGGATCTTTTTCCTGAAAACCTGATCAAGTCCAGCGATGTGCGCGTTGTCAATGATGCACATTCATACATTGCATGGAACGAAGGGCAGGGTAAGTTTACCGTTTCTGCATTGCCCACCATTGTTCAACTGTCTTCCTTGAATGCTGTGCTAGCAAAAGATCTGAATGGGGATGGCAAAGTTGACCTGATACTCGGTGGGAATCTCAGTTCTTTCCAACCCCAGTTTTCCAGGATTGATGCCAGCTACGGCCAGGTATTGATCAATAAGGGAAGCAGGCAATGGGAAGTACTGGATATGCAACAATCGGGATTGGATGTTCCTGGCGAGACCCGTGTGATCAGCGATGTGAAACTCGGCAATCGTGAACTGATCATATTCTTCCTGAACAATGGGCAACCGATTTCATATCAATTAAGGGGCAGATGAAAGTTGTGGGCAGCTATAGGTTATTGGTTATTATGTTATTGTTTACGCTGGGCTGTAGGCAGGAGCAGGTGCAGGCTCCGTTGTTTGAGTTGCTCGACTCTTCCATGACGGGAATTCGCTTTGCCAACAAACTAGCTCCGGATGCATCCTTGAATATGTTGAAGTATATGTACTTCTACAATGGTGCCGGGGTGGGTGCGGGAGACCTGAACAACGATGGAAAAATTGACCTGTACTTTGCAGCGAACCAGGAAGGGGACCGATTGTACCTCAATAAAGGCAATTTTAAGTTTGAAGATGTTACCCGGGCTGCAGCTGTTCCCATGGATAAAGGTTGGTCAACAGGGGTGTCTATTGTAGACATCAATAACGATGGTATGCTGGATATTTATGTTTGTAGGGTTGGCAACTATGCATCCCTACGGAGTCATAACATGCTTTTGGTTTGCCAATCGATCGGGAAAGACGGCGTGCCTGTCTACAAAGATGAATCTGCACAACGCGGTCTGGCATTCTCTGGATTCAGCACACAAGCTGCATTCCTTGATTTTGATAAGGACGGTGACCTCGATATGTATCTCCTCAATCATTCCCTTCGGTACAACAGCACTTTCAGGCCAAGGGATCAATTCAAAAACAGTTATGATAGTTTGTCCGGAGACCGGCTTTATCAGAACAACGATGGAAGATATTCAGATGTGACCAGGCAGTCTGGCATCAACAGCTCCAATATTGGTTACGGTCTTGGCATATGCGTGACGGACATCAATCACGATGGCTGGCCAGATATTTATGTTTCCAATGACTTTCACGAGAACGACTATCTATATATCAACCAAAAGAATGGAAGTTTTCGGGATGAGTTGAATGAGAGAATTGATCATACCAGCCAGTTTTCCATGGGTGTTGATATTGCAGACATCAACAATGATCTTCAACCGGAGATCGTTACGTTGGATATGCTTCCCGAAGATCCCTACATCCTGAAAAGATCTTTGGGTGACGATGAGTACAACCTGTATCTCATGAAACTCAAATATGGATACAATCACCAGTTTACAAGAAACAACCTGCAGTTGAATAGGGGCGATGGTTATTTTTCTGAGATTGGATTTTATGCAAATGTGGCAGCGACAGATTGGAGTTGGTCTGCACTCTGGGTGGATTTTAATAATGATGGCAACAAGGATCTTTTTATTTCGAATGGCATTCCCAAGCGGCTGAATGATATCGACTATGTCAATTATATTTCCAATGAAAGCATTCAGGATAAGATCCGCAAAGACCAGATGCGCAAAGAAGACTTTGCGTTCATCGATCAATTTCCTGAGATCAAGTTGCCGAATAAATTTCTGGTGAATGGATCGGCGTTAAGGTTTGAAGATGAGGGGCAGAGGGTCAAAGGTGACAGGCCGAGCTTTTCTAACGGTGCCGCCTATGCGGATCTGGACAATGATGGGGATCTTGATCTCATTGTCAACAATATCCAGGATGCCGCTTTCATTTATCAAAACCAATCTTCAGGCAATCGTTCCGTGACTGTAGCTCCTGTTGGGGAGCCGGGTAACCGGAATGCATTAGGTGCACGCATACTCGTGTACAAGAAAGATACTGTGCAGTTGTACGAGAAGCAGGCCGTCAGGGGTTTTCAAAGCAGTATGGAGGTGCCGTTGGTTGTTGGCATGGGTAAATCAGAAGCCGATTCTTTATTGGTTGTTTGGCCAGACCAGACTTATGAGCGATGGGTACCTTCGGGAGCTGTTTCATGGAAGCCTGTTTGGAAAGAGGGACTGCCTGTTTTTCAAGTTGGAAGGTGGGGGACAGAAGGTGGAAGGAGGAAGGTTGAAGGTGGAAGGGCGTTTCAAGATGTCACCGCTTCATTGGGACTTTTGTACGCGCATAAAGAAAATGATTATGTGGAGTTTAACCGGGAACCTTTGCTTCCGCATATGTTGTCTACAGAGGGCCCGGCGCTCGCGGTTGGCGATTTGAACAATGATGGAATGGATGATGTGTTTGTTGGTGGGGCAAGAGGTCAGAAAGCCGGTTTATTTGTGCAACATGCTTCTGGTGGTTTTAAGCCTTGGGTATCTGATGTTTTGAGTTCGGATAGTATATATGAAGATGTGGATGCGATCTGGAATGATGTTAACGGGGATGGCTGGAAGGATCTTGTAGTAGTGAGCGGCGGCAATGAATATTACGGCGCCGATAGCCTTAAATGGCCAAGGGTGTATATCAATAACGAAGGAAAGTCATTTACGAAGACACATATAAAAGGCGTTGCTTCCACATTGTCTTGCGTGGTTCCGATGGACATCAACAATGATGGAAAGACAGACTTGTTTTTTGGAGGACGTGCCGTCAGTTTTGCCTACGGAGCGGTACCTACGTCATACCTGATGCAGAACGATGGTAAAGGAGGATTCAGGGATGTGACGGCAGGATCTGCCCCCGGGCTTAAGCAGATTGGTTTTGTAAAAGGAGCAACAACAGCAGATCTGGATGGCGATAAAGACCAGGATCTTGTATTGGCATTGGAGTGGGGTGGGGTGGTTGCGTTCATCAAAGATGATGCAGTGTTTCGTCAACAGACTTTACTGCCTACAAAAGGGTGGTGGAGTTTCGTAAAGGCAACAGACTTTGATGGAGACGGAGACATGGATTTAGTTGTTGGCAACCAGGGTGAGAATTCCAGGGTGAGACCAACCCTTCAGGAACCTGTACGTATGTATTATGATGATTTTGATGGGAACGGGTTGAAAGAACAGTTCATCACGTATTACCTCCGTGGCGAGGAGATTCCCTTTGCCAATAAAAGTGAGTTGGATAAACAGATGCCCGGCTTGAAGAAGCGGTTTTTGTATGCGGAGCAATTTGCGAAATCACCAGTGGATAAGATCATTGATCGTGCATTGCTCAATAAGGCTCCGGTTTTTACTGCGGAAACTTTTTCTAATGCGATCCTGATCAATGAAGGCGGATTAAGGTTCCGGCTACAGCCGATGCCTGCCATGGCGCAATTGAGTAATTACAATGATGCGGTGATCACGGACCTGAATAAGGATGGGAAACCTGACCTGGTACTGGCGGGCAATTTTGATGCGGATGTGATTGCTATGGGCCGGAACGATGCTGACCACGGCTCATTGTTAATCAATACAGGATCCGGTTCATTCCGTTACCAGCAAATGGATGGGCTATCTTTGCGAGGTGTTTCCAAAAAGATCAGAGAGATAACGGTCTCGGGTAGGCGATACATGCTTATCGCAAGAAATAATGAGACGCTATTAGCTATTAGCTACTAGCTAATAGACAGGGTAACACACCTTCATATGCACCGTGGTGCTGTCATCAAACCCGTATCCATTCTCCAGGTACTTGTGGAAAGGGATAGCCATTGTTACGTATCGATAGTCTTGTCGGTAGTTTTCCAAAGCCTGATAAGCCTTAGCTATTCCGCTGTAAGGACCTTTATAGTCAATGGTAAGGAGGTTTAGCTGAAAGGGCATTTTCTTCAGGCTTACAACATCTCCCTCTGGCGTTTCTACATTGTTCCGGATACCGATGCTGGCGAAGATCGTACGTTCATTTCCGTGGTCCTGGAAGTGAAAAATCCTAACACCCGTATAGCCAGCACTTCTTTTCTCTGCTTCTTTGATCAGCATGTCAAACAAATTCCTGGTTTCCATCGCAAAGTCTTTTTTAGCGATGGTTTTTTTGGCGAATAGAAAGGAAGTGTCTGCCACTTGCTCGCCTTTGATATCAAACCCGTAGAGACGTGCGGGATTGTCCAGGAATGATTTTAGTGAATCAAGACTTGCGGTGGTTTGACTGAGCAGTGAGGAAGAAAAAATCTTTCTCCATCGGGGCACATGGTATTGTAAGAGGAAGTGGGATTGGAATATAGAGTCTTTATCTGGTAGCACAAGGATCGCGAAATCCTGTTTGGCTTGGGTATTGCTACGGGTGAATTCCATTTCAAAGGCACCCAATCGGTTGATCACTAAGGTGTCAACGTTATGAATCAGTTTACCATTGTTCCATACATCTGAAGATTGGTAGGGGATCATCCATTCATTCAACCGGTTAGTATCTGCAAAATATCCCATCGCTTTGATGGGGGGGAGGTTGACTTTTACGGAATGGGTCTGTTCTGTTTGCTGGAAAAGGGCGAAAGAGGCGAAAGCGATGACGGCAAGGATCAAGGATGCAACTACGAGTCGGGTCATGGGCAAATATACAGCAGGTTGGAGGTTGAGGGTTGGAGGTTGGAGGGAAAATCCTTTCGACTTCTCCCTTTATCTTCTTCCTACAGAGGGAGACCATAAAAAACAAGCAAAATTTTCATTGAAAATCAATAAGTTATGAAGGGTGCTCTAAAATTTATCTCCTTTTTTGTTCTTTTTGAACCTGTTTTCTTCTACCTTTGCCCTCCCTTAACAGGGCCACTGGGTTGGCGGTGGTATTGATAACAGTTCCCCTAGGGGATTAAAACAAACAGAATGAGCAAATTACATTTCACCACAAAGCATGCAAATGCAGCTTCCGTACAGCGTAATTGGTACGTTGTGGACGGGACCAATCAAACTGTGGGACGCATATGTAGCAAGATTGCCTCGGTACTTCGTGGCAAGAACAAAGCATACTATACGCCCCATGTTGATTGTGGAGACTTCGTTGTTGTGATTAACGCAGACAAAGTGATTTTCACCGGAAACAAGCTTGACCAGAAAGATTACCTGACATTCTCAGGATATCCTGGCGGTCAGAAAGCGGAAACAGCGCGCGACCTGATGAAGCGTCGTCCTGATGCGGTGATTGAGCGGGCCGTAAAGGGCATGTTGCCTAAGAACCGCCTGGGTCGCAAAATGGTTAAAAAACTTTTTGTGTATGCCGGCGCAGAGCATCCGCATACTGCACAAAAGCCTGCTGAATTTAAATTCTCAACTTGTCCAAACTAATTACAATGGAAAAACAGAAAAATGCAGTTGGTCGTAGGAAAGAAGCGGTAACCCGCATCTTCATCTCCAAGGGAGACGGTAAGATCACTGTGAACGACCTTGATTATAAAGCTTATTTCCCCCAGGTGTATCTCCAGAACCAGGTGGAATTGCCGTTGAAGACCATTGATGCGGTGGGCAAGTATGACATCAAGATTAATGCTGCCGGTGGTGGCAAGAAAGGTCAGGCTGAAGCAGCGAAGCTGGGTATTGCCCGTGTGCTGGTTGAGTTGAATGCGGAGGTTAAGCCTGCGTTGAAAGCGATTGGTCTGCTGACACGTGACCCACGTGGTGTTGAAAGGAAGAAACCAGGTCGTAAGAAAGCCCGTAGGAGCTACCAGTTCAGCAAACGTTAATCATTGCTTCAACCAAATTGTTCAACAACATTATATACAAATACAATGGAAAATAACACTTCATTACAACAACAGTTACTGGAAGCCGGTGTACACTTTGGTCACCTCCGTAAGAAGTGGAATCCTAAGATGCTCCCTTATATCTACGCAGAGAAAAAGGGTATTCATATCATCGATCTTAACAAAACCGTTGAGTGTTTGCAGGAAGCATCTGCTGCCCTGAAGAGCATTGCAAAGAGCGGTAAGAAGATCATGTACGTGGGTACAAAGAAGCAGGCGAAGGAGATCATTACTGAATGCGCTAAGCGTGTAAATATGCCTTTCGTTACAGAGCGTTGGCTGGGTGGTATGCTGACCAACTTCAACACTGTTCGTAAGAGCGTGAAGAAGATGCAAAGCATTGAGAAGATGCTGGGCGATGGTAGCTTTGACAGCATTACCAAGAAAGAGCGTCTGCAACTGAGCCGCGACAGGGAGAAGATGGATAAAGTACTGGGTGGTATCTCTCAGCTGGGTCGCGTTCCTGCTGCCCTCCTGATTTTCGATATCGGTCATGAGCACATCGCACTTGCTGAAGCGAAGCGCCTTGGTATCCAGACCTTTGGTATCGTTGATACAAATTGCGATCCTAACAAAGTAGACTTCCCTGTTCCTGCAAACGATGATGCAACCAAGTCATTGGCTATCATCGCTAACTATATCACCGCTGCCATTGCAGAAGGTCTCGCTGAAAGGCAGGCTGAGAAATCGGATGATACGGAAGAGACAGAAGAAGTGCAGGAGAAAGGTTCTCGTTTCGCGCTGGAAGATGAAGATAAAGGTGGTGACAGGCGTGGTGGTGGCGGTCCCAAAGGTGGTCAGCCTAAACGCAGGGTTGCAGGACCAGGCGGTGGCGGACGTAGGCCAGCTACAAGGAAATAAGATCTATTCACAGCATTAATTCAACAAATATGTCAACAGTAACAATTACTGCGGCCGATATTAACAAGCTCCGTCAGTCTACCGGTGCCGGTATGATGGATTGCAGGAAAGCATTGACGGAAACGAATGGTGATTTTGAAGCGGCTATCGACTGGCTTCGTAAAAAAGGTCAGAAAGTAGCGGCACTTCGTGGCGACCGCGATGCGAAGGAAGGAGTGGTTTTGGCTGCTACAACTGCAGATAACAAAACAGGTTTGGCTTTCTGCTTAAGCAGCGAAACAGATTTCGTAAGTAAGAATGCAGACTTCGTTGCTTTTGCTCAGTCTATCATGAACGCTGCTATCGCGGGTAACGTGAAGAGTGTGGATGAGCTGAACGAACAGTCTATCGATGGTGCAAAGATCTCTGATCTGGTGAACGATAAACTTGCTTCAATTGGCGAGAAGATCGGTATTGCAAAGTTTGAGCGTATCGATGCAGACTTTGTAGCTTCATATATCCACGGTGCAAACAGGATGGGCGTGCTGGTAGGATTTTCAAAGGCAGTAGGCGAAGCGGGCAAAGACCTGGCGATGCAGATTGCAGCGATGAATCCCGTAGCAATAGATGCAGACTCTGTATCTGCAGAAGTTGTAGCCCGTGAGAAGGCCATCGTGACTGAGCAAATCAAGAATGACCCCAAGATGGCTGGTAAGCCTGAGGAAATGATCAGCAAAATCGCCGACGGAAAGTTGAACGCATACTTTAAAGAGAATACCCTTCTTGCTCAACCATTCGTTAAGGATGCTGGCAGGAGCGTAGGCGACTACCTGAAAAGTGCAGAAGGTGATGTGAAGGTTGTTGCGTTCAAGCGTGTAGCGCTTGGTTAATGTGATGATGCGGCAGTGCGGTAATGTGGAAATGAATACAGTCCCTCCGAGTAATCGGAGGGATTTTTTTTAGGTTGAAGGTTGGAGGTTGCAGGGGTTTCCGCACCTACTCCAACCTCCAACCTTCAACCTCCAACCTTTTTTTAGTACCTTAGCCTCATGCAACCGGTATATAAAAGAATTCTGCTTAAGCTTTCAGGTGAATCATTGATGGGCGATAAAGGATATGGACTGGATCCAGACGTACTTACAACCTACGCCGGATATGTAAAAGAGATTGTTGAGCTTGGTGTTGAAGTGGCCATCGTTATTGGTGGTGGAAATATTTATCGGGGGATGAATGAATCCCAAACAGGCATTGAGCGGGCACATGGTGATTACATGGGCATGCTTGCCACCGTTATCAATGGTATGGCTATGCAGGCGATGCTGGAGAAACTCGGCGTGTATACGCGTTTGCAAAGTGCCATTAAGATGGAGCAAATTGCAGAACCTTATATCAGGCGGAGAGCGATCAGGCACCTTGAAAAACACAGGGTAGTGATCTTTGGTGCCGGCACGGGCAATCCATACTTCACTACAGATACCGCGGGTTCCCTTCGGGCGATAGAGATAGATGCTGATGTGATTCTTAAAGGAACCAGGGTAAATGGAATTTATACAGCTGATCCGGAAAAAGATCCTACGGCTACTAAGTATGACAAGGTTTCGTTTAAGGAGTGTATCGATAATAACCTGCGTGTGATGGATATGACCGCATTCACACTTTGTATGGAGAACAAACTTCCGATCATCGTGTTTGATATGAATGAACCTGGCAATTTAAAGCGGGTGGTGATGGGTGAGAAGGTGGGCACATTGGTAAGCTAGTAGCTTATAGCTATTAGCAAATAGCTAATCATTATGGCAATCGCAGACATCAGAAAGGAATACATGCTGGAAAGCCTCAACGAGGCAGATGTATATTCGGATCCATTTCTTCAATTTGGCAGATGGTGGAAGGAAGCAGAGTCGGCTGAGATCGATGAAGTTAATGCCATGACCCTGGCCACTGCCGGGAAAGATGGAATACCCAAAGCGAGAATCGTTTTATTGAAGGACTATTCTGACCAGGGCTTCGTTTTCTTTACCAATTATATGAGTCACAAAGGTCAGGAGATGCACGAGAATGCATATGCCAGCCTTTTGTTTTTCTGGAAAGAACTGGAACGTCAGGTGAGGATCACGGGAAAGGTTGAGAAAGTAGATCCATCGGAAAGCGATGCCTATTTTCATTCGAGGCCGGAAGGTAGCCGGATCGGTGCCTGGAGCTCACCTCAAAGCGAGATCATTGCAGGAAGAAATGTAATTGAACAAAATGTAGCGCGGTATACCAGTGAGTTTTCTACTGGAAGCATTCCCCGCCCATCACATTGGGGCGGTTACAGAGTGATCCCCTTTTCCATTGAATTCTGGCAGGGACGACCCAGCAGGTTGCACGACAGGATTCTGTATACCCACAAAGAGGACGAGTGGATCATTCAGCGCCTAGCGCCATAAGAGGCACATGGGGCAATAGGCATGGGGCATTGGGCATTATTCAATGTAAACGAAGTGGTATTTCTTTCCGATCTTATTATAAGGATGATATAGCTTCTTCATCGTCCACCCCACAGTATACAGCGCCGCTGCGATGCCCATCGGAGCAAGACTGGCTTCCAGGGATAGATCATTCTGGATCAATCCATTTGCCAAATAAACGCCAGCAAAACTGAGTGCTGCAAGCCGGAATAAATACCCCGATTTGATCCAGTACCAATGTACATGTCCTCCATCTCCATTAACGGTAAATCGCCCATCGATAAAGTCGATCAATATTCCTTTCTTGGGCATAGCGTAGATCTCTGAAAATGAATACGCCTCTTCCTCCCAGTAGGTACTGTCTGGCCCGGTAAACTGAGGCTTGATTACAAGCGGAAGGAGGAAAATGGAATCTGCTTTCAAACGGGAGATACGTCCTTTTCGCCAGTATCCTTGTTCAACCATGAAACTGATGATACTTCCTTTGATAAAACTCGCCCTCGTTTTCTTATTTCTCTTATACTGGAGAATTCCCTGGGCCTGGAGATTGGTCACCACCAGGCATAAAAAAACGCAGCGTAGCCATTTGGTCATTGACCTAAGATACACTGCGTAAAGAATAAGAAATGTTAATTGCTACTAGCTACTAGCTATTTGCTATTAGCCTTTCTTCTCTTCCGCCTTCTTAGCAGGACGCGCCTTTGCAGGGCGTGACTTGCCATTTGAGCCTTTGAAGATCTTGCCTTTTTTGGTTTTCTTATCGCCTCTACCCATGTTATATGTTTTTATATTCTTTACAAAAATAAAAAAGCAAGACAAGATGCCTTGCTTTTTTTCTGTCGCAGGATCAGATTATAATTTAGAAGTAAGTTCTTTACCTGCTTTGAACCTTGCAACTTTCTTAGCCTTGATCTTAATCACTGCACCAGTCTGGGGGTTGCGGCCATTACGGGCAGCCCTTTTGGTTACAGAGAAAGTACCGAAGCCAACCAGGGTAACTTTACCACCACCTTTCAGTGTTTTGGTAACTGCTTCAATAAAAGAATCCAGTGCTTCATTAGCCTGTGATTTAGTAACGCCTGCGTCTTCGGCAATTTTTGAGATTAATTCAGCTTTGTTCATAGATGAAGTTTTTATTCGTGCGGACAAATATATCCGTTTTTGTAAATCAAAAAAATATTTTTTTAGCCTTTACAATCCAGTGTGGTAGCGGTTTTCAGCAAGTTTGAACTGCTCAAACGGTCACTAGCACGTTAGAACCTTGAGGCTGAAACCCGCTACAGGACTGATTTTCAGCGTAAGAATAGTTGAAATGCAGGTCTGACGTGGGTTTGAGCGACGTTAAAATCATGATTTATCTCATGCACTTAAGGCAGTCAGGCGCCTGAAATTCTTATCCACACTCATTCCACAACCTCCATTAAACTGCGAAAGGCGATGAATTGATCGCCCCATTTTTCATAAGTTTTATCCCTTAAGGTTTTCGCATGGTTTGCCAGATAGAATTCATATTTATCTCTGGCCGAAGCAAAGTATTGAAATGCATAAGTGGGGCCTTCTGTTTCGTCAACCTCAATTAGCCTGAGAATCCTGTGGTGGGTAAACATACCCGTCTTCATGATCTCGGGGATATGGATCTCGCGCATCCACAATAGCCATGTGTCATGAATGCTCCAGGTAGGTTGTATAGTGACGTTATAGATCAGCATGCATTGCAAAATTGAAAACTTAACCTTTCACGTCCAGTTCAACATATACCGGACAGTGATCACTGTGTTTCACATCGGGGTAGATCTCGGCATCCTTCAGCAAAGCACGCAGCGGTTCTGTAACAGCGATATAGTCGATCCGCCAGCCTTTGTTGCTGAGCCTCACCGAAGGGAAGCGTTGGCTCCACCAGCTGTAACGGTGTGGTTCCGGATGGAACACGCGGAAAGTATCTACCCATCCGCTGGCCAGAAACTTGTCCATCCATGACCTTTCTTCCGGCAGAAAACCTGATGTTTTCTTATTGCCTTTGGGATCGTGAATGTCTATCTCTTTATGGGCGATGTTATAATCCCCAACAAGGATGAGGTTGGGATGCGTTTTACGCAGTTCATCCAGGTACACCAGGAATTTATCAAGCCATATGTATTTGAAATCCTGCCGATGATCTCCCGATGTGCCAGACGGGAAATAGGCATTGATCAGTCTTATGTTTCCGAAATCAAGCTGGATCACCCTGCCTTCGTCATCACTTTCCAGATGACCGTTCCCTACAACAATGTTATCAGGCTTGATCTTCGTGAAAATGGCTACACCGCTGTATCCTTTTTTTTGCGCGCTGAACCAGTAATCGTGGTAGCCGAGATTCGTAAACTGCTTATGATCTACGTTGTCTTTCAACGCCTTGGTTTCCTGGACGCAGATGATATCTGCAGGATCCGTTTTCAGCCAGTCCATAAACCCTTTGTTCATGGCCGCACGGATACCGTTGACGTTGTAAGAAATGATTCTCATTAGATGTGAATTAAACGATTAAAAGTAAAAAGGAAATACGGGAAACCATCTTTTTACTTTTTCATTTTTAATTATTCCATATTCGGCCTCAGCCATTTCAGGGCTTCATCTTCGCGCATACCCTTTCTTGCAGCGTAGTCTTTCAGCTGGTCAGTATTGATCTTGCCCAGTCCGAAATATTTAGCTTCTGGATGCGCAATGTACCATCCGCAAACCGATGAAGCGGGATACATGGCCAAGGATTCCGTAAGCTGGATACCTGTTCCGGCTGACGCATCGAGGAGCGCAAATAGTTTTCGCTTCTCCGTATGATCAGGGCAGGCGGGATAACCTGGCGCAGGGCGGATCCCCTGGTATTTTTCTTTGATCAATTCTTCATTGCTCAATGCTTCTGTAGAAGCATAACCCCAATACTGTTTGCGCACTTTCTCATGCAGCATTTCAGTATAGGCTTCTGCCAACCGGTCTGCCAGCGCTTGTAGCATGATCTTACTATAGTCATCATGTGCCGCCTCAAATCTGCGGATATGTTCATCGATCCCCTGAATGGTCACCGCAAATGCGCCGATATGGTCCTGTTTACCACTGCTTGCAGGCGCAATGAAATCGGCCAGGGAGAAGTTTGGCTGCCCTGCCGCTTTTTTGGATTGCTGACGCAGGAACTCCAGCGCGGTGCCGTCTTTAAGCATCACTGTATCTGCGCCATTGCTGTTACATGGCCAGAAGCCAATGACCGCTTTGGGTTGAAGCCATTGCTCGCGGGAGATGTGCAGCAGCATGTCAAGTGCATCTTTGTACAGCTTCGTAGCTTCCGCACCTACTTTCTGGTCAGCAAGGATGTCTGGGAATTTTCCGTGCAGTTCCCAGGCTATAAAGAATGGAACCCAATCGATGTAGGGAATAATATCTTCGATTTTATCCTGATCAAATATTTTGGTTCCTAAAAAGGTGGGTGGTTGAAGGTTGTAGCTTGTCCAATCGATCTCGAATTTATTTTTTACCGCATCCGCATAACTGATCAGCACCTTAGCCTGTTGTTTTTTCGCGAAGTCGTCACGGATCTTATTGTATTCATCCTCCAGCTGAACCAGGAATTCTTTTTTGTTGTCCTTGCTCAGCAGTTTACTCGCCACATTCACACTTCGTGAAGCATCCAGCACATGCACTACCTGGTTATCATACTGCGGACTGATCTTTACCGCGGTATGCGTACGGGAAGTGGTAGCACCCCCGATCATCAGCGGTTGTTTCATGCCGCGGCGCTTCATTTCATGCGCCACATGTACCATCTCATCCAGGGAAGGTGTAATAAGCCCACTCAGGCCAATAATATCTGCATTTTGTTTAACAGCTTCATCGAGAATTTTGTCTGCGGGAACCATCACGCCCAGGTCAACAACTTCATATCCATTACATCCTAACACAACGCCCACAATATTTTTGCCAATATCATGTACGTCACCCTTTACAGTGGCCATGAGGATCTTGCCTGCTGACGACTGGCTGGCTTTTTCCAATTCTATATATGGCGTTAATACGGCTACACTTTTTTTCATCACGCGCGCACTCTTCACCACTTGAGGAAGGAACATTTTTCCGCTTCCGAAAAGATCACCCACCACATTCATACCATCCATGAGCGGACCTTCAATCACATCCAGTGGCCGAGGATATTTGAGTCTTGCTTCTTCAGTGTCTGCATCGATGTAGTCTGTGATCCCATTGATGAGCGCATGTTTGAGCCTCTCTTCCACAGGCCCGTTGCGCCAGGCTTCGTCTTTTACTTCCACTTTGCCTTTGGCCTTCACGGTCTCAGCCAGACTGATGAGTTTCTCCGTAGCATCGGCCTTCCTGTTGAGGATCACATCCTCACAAAGTTCCCGAAGCAGGGGATCAATCTCATCATATACTACCAGCTGGCCCGCGTTCACAATGCCCATATCCATACCGGCCCTGATGGCATGAAACAGGAACACGGAATGCATCGCTTCACGCACATGACCATTGCCCCTGAATGAAAAACTTAGGTTACTCACGCCTCCGCTGATTTTCACGAGCGGAAATTTTTGCTTGATCACGCGTGTGGCTTCAATGAAGTCTACCGCGTAATTATTATGTTCCTCCATGCCCGTGGCCACGGCAAAGATGTTCAAATCAAAGATGATATCCTGAGGTGGAAAACCTACTTCTTCTGTTAGAATGCGGTAAGCTCTTTCTGCAATCGCTACCCTGCGTTCCAGGGTGTCTGCCTGCCCCTTTTCATCAAATGCCATCACAATAACAGCTGCGCCATAATTATAACAGGTTGTGGCTTGTTCGCGGAACTTCTCTTCACCTTCTTTCAGCGAGATGGAATTTACGATGCATTTCCCCTGCACACATTTTAGTCCCGCTTCAATGATGCTGAACTTCGATGAGTCTATCATGATGGGAATCCTGGCAATATCCGGTTCACTTTGCAGGAGGTTGAGGTAGGTCACCATGGCTTTCTCACCATCAAGCAAGGCATCATCCATGTTCACGTCCAGTACCTGCGCACCGCTTTCCACTTGCTGGCGTGCCACGCTGAGCGCCTCTTCATACATGCCTTCCCTGACAAGGCGTGCGAATTTTTTGGAGCCGGTGACATTGGTTCGTTCACCAACATTCACAAAATTAGTCTCAGGCCTAACCACCAGTGGTTCAAGGCCAGCAAGACGCATATATGGTTTGATATGGATCAGTTCACTCATAATGTTCAAAGTGCGGGTTCAACAACAGGCAATGGCCTGGGGGTGATATTTTTGACAGCCTGCGCGATGTGTTTGATATGATCAGGCGTTGTGCCACAGCATCCACCAACAATATTGACATATCCTTCTTTGGCCCAGTCTTCAATGAAGTGTGCGGTCTGGTCTGGTCGTTCATCATATTCACCCATCGCATTGGGCAAGCCAGCGTTGGGATATGCCGATGTATAGCACGCAGCAATCTGTGAAAGTTCTTCGATGTGCGGACGCATTTCTTTTGCACCGAGCGCACAGTTCAGTCCAATACTGATCGGACGGGCATGCATAACCGAAGTGTAAAAGGCTTCAAGGGTTTGGCCGCTCAGGGTTCTGCCGGAAGCATCGGTAATGGTACCGCTGATCATCACGGGCAGCATGGGCTTTTTAACGTCCGCAAAATATTTCCTGATGGCAAAAATGGCAGCCTTGGCATTGAGTGTATCAAAAATGGTTTCAATCAGCAACAGGTCAACACCTCCGTCTGCCAATGCCTCTATCTGTTCGTAGTAAGCATTCGCTGCTTCGTCGAAACTGATGGAGCGGTAGCCGGGATTGTTCACATCCGGGCTCAGGGAAAGGGTTTTATTGAGTGGGCCGATGGCTCCTGCCACAAATGGACCGCCCCTTGAAGAATCGTAGTTGGGTGAATGTTTGAATTCCTCCACGGCTTCTCTTGCACAGGCAGCTGCGGCAAGATTAAGCTGGCGCGAAAAACGACTCATATCATAATCGGCCATCGAAACAGCCTGGGCATTGAAGGTGTTTGTTTCAATAATATCTGCACCGGCCTCAAGATATTCTTTATGAATAGCTCGGATAATATCTGGCCTTGTGATGCAAAGTATTTCGTTGTTTCCTTTCACATCAATGTGCCAGTTTTTGAACTGCTCACCCCTGTAGTCAGCTTCCTCAAGTTTGTAGCGCTGGATCATAGTACCCATGGCGCCATCAATCACGAGGATCCTGTTTTTCAACAATTCCTGGATCGTCTTCATGTCAATTTTTTTAAACCGATGCTGTAAAGGGAAACTGCCACTGGAGAGAGATCGATGCGTTTATTAGTTCAGTTGTCTTTACAGCTACAGGCCGAACAATAAACAAATCTGCCTGTGGCGCAAAGATAGCAAAAATAGTTCGCAGTTCGCAGGTCGCGCAGGTCTCAGGGCCCCTGCGAACTGTGCGAACTGGGAACTGCGAACTATTTTTATTTGCCGGAAACATAACTCTCAATCGGCAATCTGTTCTGAAGGCTTCTGGCAAGGGTCATCTCATCGGTATATTCCAATTCCCCGCCAAAAGCGATGCCGCGGGCAATGGTGGTAATCTTCACCTGGCGGTCTTTTAGTTTTTTCTGGATGTAATAGATCGTAGTGTCTCCCTGGATGGTGGGGCTTAGGGCGAAGATGATCTCTTCCACATTGTCCTTGACCACCCGGTTCAACAGTCCTTCGATTTGGAGCTGATCCGGGCCGATGCCGTCCAAAGGCGAGATCACACCGCCGAGCACATGATAGGTGCCGTTGAATTGTTGGGTGGCTTCAATGGCAATGACTTCACGAATGGTTTCTACCACACAGACCAGTTCTTGTTTGCGGGAAACGTTAGCACAAATGGAGCAAATATCTGCATCGGACACATTGTTGCATCGCTGGCAAAACCGGATCTCTTTGCGCATCCTGCTGATCACTTCACTGAACTGGTCCACCTGGTCAGCATCCTGTTTCAAGAGGTGCAGCACCAGTCTGAGGGCGGTTTTCTTGCCGATGCCGGGCAGCTTGGCGAATTCGCCAACTGCATTCTCCAGAAGTTGTGAGGAAAAGAACATGCTGCAAATTTAACCTTGATTCATGACCTCTTGCAAATCAATCTCCACTTCATTGTCCCAGTTGGGCCTGATATTCAGCCTTTGTTTTCTCGGGATCACGATTTCGGGCTGGATCTTCCTGCTGAATTCTCCGGGATCCCAAACGCCGTTTCCATTGGCATCGAAAAGGATTCTCAATTCGTAGTCTCCCGGCTGTATCAGCGGAATGCTGATGCGGGCCTGGTTGATCTTCAGGCTCCTTTTTTTGGTATCATTCACAAAGAACATCAGCACCGGCCGTTTAGACGTATCGAGGTTATTGGCCCTGATCAACAGGCTTCCGTAGTCGGCTTCTTTTTTACTTTCAAATTTCAAAGTGTCCGTTTTCAGGACCTGGTTCCCTAGAGAATCTTCGGCAAGGCCTTTTTCAAGGAACAAGGCGTATTTAGTGCCGGGTTTCCAGGCATACTGAATGCTCGCTGTACTTGAGTCCAGGCGCAAACGATAATCAGGGATACGGTTGAACTGCTCATCCGTAAGCCTGATTTTTGAGGTATCGAATTTACTGGGATTCCGTTCAAAGCGCAACAACAGGTCTCCAAGGATATCAAGGGTCCCGGTCTCCAGGTTGTTTTGGAATTTCAGTCTTTTATCGTCTTTTGAAGTAGCTACCTTGGGCAGGCCAGTAATGGCGCGACGGGTTGTAGTATCTTTTTCCTCATACGCGTACAATTTTACGGACTCACTGTTGTCTCCCACTTCCACGGGTTGATTCAGGAATGCGATCACCTGTTTTGGGGAACTGTACTTCATTCCACTGGCATCTTTGATTGCATAAATATTGTAGGTGCCAGGTACTACAAACCGAAAAGTGAAGAACCCTTCTTTGTTCAGCCTTGCAAAATATTGGGGCGTCAGTTTCTGGAAGGCGGTATCAGAAAGGTTGCTATGCAAAACAACAAGGATGGTACTGTCTGCCTTTCCCGTTTCTGCCATTAATACCCGTCCGGAAATCTTTGCGGTATCCAGTTGGGACCCTGTGCTGAAAACGTAAGTGAAGTTTTGAAGCGGGTTGTTCTCGTTGATGTCCTGCAAGGCATTCCCGAAGTTGAGTGCATAGGTAGTGTTGGGTTGGAGGGAGTCTTTCAACTTGATCGTCACTGTTTTCAGCTTGGCATCCACCTGCGGCAACGAGGTAGGAACAGGACTCACCACCAACTGTTGTTGCAGGTTTTGTAATTGAACATATTCATCAAACTCCAATACAATTCTGTTGGAGCGCATGTTCAAGGCAGAATCTGCAGGCATGGCCCGTACGAGCCTTGGCGCCAGTGAATCTCTCTTGCCACCCGTTGGCGGCACAGGCTGCCCACAGCGGAAAAAAAATACCGTCAAAACAAGGAAAAAAATACTAGCCGAAAATCGATGTGTCATGAGCTTCTGGATCTGCCTGCTGCAGAGGCCTGCAAACTTACGTTGTTTCCTTTTCACCGATGGAATGTGCTTGTTAAAACCGTCTTTACATCGCCTCTTCTTCTTCCAGGCGCAGATAGATCTTGTTATCCTTGGCAAACCTACACCAGCTGCAATCTTCTTTACCGCATCCGGTGTAAAAATCATGCTGACGGATCCTGTTCCAGACCTCATGGATCTGCTGTTTGACCTCTATTTCATCCTGCGGTGTGATATCGATCCGCTGCTGGTTCCATTTTCCTTTCTTATCCGGTTCTACGAAATCGAAAACTACGTATTGCACCTTCCAGTTTTTGGGTAGCAAGTCAACCAGGATTTTATAAAACACGGCCTGCCGCCAGTAATTACCACCATAAGGATAATCTTTGTGTTCACCTGGTCGCCTGAAACGGTTTCTCGATTTTTCCATGTCACCCGTTTTGAAGTCAGTGATCACGATCTGGTTACCTTCAAAAGTGATGAGGTCAGTGAAGCCGCGGAGGGGGATTTCATCAAGTGCAACGCCATCCAGTTTGTATTCAGTGAGGAGTACCTGTGGTGGTGTTTTGCCCTCAAAGCGATGGCCGTGAAATGCAGTGAGTACCTGAAGGCCGTGGTCTGTGAAGCGTTTGAAACTGGCCTCATCAAAATGCTCTCTTTCCTTCAGCAGTTCTTTACGATATTGGTCGAGAAATCGTTGAACTGGTGGAAACTGCATTTTCCCTTTGCCTTCGTCATACATGATCTGCAGGGCTTTGTGTACTGCTGTACCAAAAGATGCACTTTCTGATTTTGCACCGGGCACCTTCACCAGATTGGTGTAGTAAAAGCCGAGTGGACATTCCAAAAAATTATTCAATGCAGAAACGTTCATGACGAATTTGGCCAGCAGCCCATCGATATACCCTTTCTCGACGGCGGCCATCACTGGTTTCGCAACCACACCGAAACGAAGTTGCTGATAGGTGTAGGTCATTTCCTGGTCGGGCTCCACCACTTGTTCCGGGATATCCAGGGTGGCCCTTATCTCTTCCAGGAACATAGAGGCGATGACGGGCTTTCCTTCATTGGTGGCCCTTGGATAGGAGATATACAAGTGTTTCTCCGCACGGGTGATGGCAACATAGAAAAGGCGGCGCAATTCTTCGCGATCTTCTTCTTCTGTCAACGCTTCATCAACCCCTCCTTCAAACATGGAAGGCGGCATCGGAAAGCCCTTGTTGTTTTTCTTTTTCTGTTCCCAGATGTCTGAACGCGCACCTAGCAGGAATACATAACCGAATTCAAGACCCTTGCTGCCGTGGCAGGTCATCAGGTTCACGCCCGTATCATTACCGGTGGTCTGGATGAGGGGCAGCGAAAGACTATTGGCTTCCATCAGGTCAATGATCTCCACAAATTCTTTGAGGGTCATGAGTGGCTGGCGGTGTGTTTCCTCTTTGATATGATCAAAAAGACAACTTAGCTTTTCCATCAGCCTGATCTTGTCTTCGTTTTGGTCTACATATGCGAGGATGCCGGCTTCATTGATCAGTTTTTCAAACCAGCGTTGCAGCGGCAGGTTAAAGGAGTCTTTCTGCAAGTTGTTCAATAGGTCGGCCAGGGCTTTGACCTTTGCCGAGGTTTCATCTGCGGCAAACAGCAACCCTTGCTGGGCTGCGGAAATATGCTCAATATGCTCCCGAAGAGATCCCTTTCTTTCTCTGGTGATCCTTGCAATTTCCGAGGGAATGAGCTGGAAGAAATGATAATGCATGATCTCAAACAGCAGGTATTCGCCACCGTTAGGGAGATCATTTTCCATATTGATGTAGCGGAAGAAATTGAGCACCTGCCGGATGAAGGGATCTTCCAGTAGGTTTATGGAACGCTTGACGTAAAAGGGAACGCCGCCTTCCATGAGGAAGCGCTGGAACTCGTCTCCGAATTTATGTTCCCGGTACAGCACGGCGATCTGTCCGGGTTTTACACCCTCTCGGATCAGTTGTTTGATGGATTCCGTGATGTGCAGGTTTTCGGAGAATTCATTAGGGTATACCCTTACTTCAGGGATGATATTGAGCCCAAGCCGGTCTGGCCTCGCGGCCCGTAGATCTTTGGTGAGTCCATCGATCTTCAATATCAACCGCTTCTGGTTTTTGCTGATCAGTCCGCCCGCTGCATCAAGAATGGGCTGCACGCTCCGGTAGTTTTCCGTCAGTACAACGGTGATCAGGTTGCGGCCCAGCTTTTGCCGCATGGCCAACATGTTCTCGATATTGGCGCCCTGGAAGCGATAGATACTCTGGTCATCGTCCCCTACCACAAAGAGGTTAGGGTCTTGTTCCCAATAGGAAGTGAGAAGTTCAACGATGCGGTTCTGGGAACCGCTGGTATCCTGGTATTCATCTACCATAATGTATTGCAGGGATTCCTGGTAGGAGAGCAATACTTCTTTATTATTGGTGAACAGCCGGATCACCCAGTTGATCATATCGTCAAAATCATACCGATTGTTTTTGTCGAGGATATGCTGGTATCGGGAAAACGCTTTTACGGCTGCGCGTGACCGTTGGAAGCGTGCAATTTCCTCATTGCCTTTAACGGTGAGGCCTTTCTCCGGGTTGCGTTTATTGGTATATTCTTCTGGTATTGTTACATCGATGTAGTGATCAATATGGCGGATAATGTTTTCTGGCTCCCAGGCCTCCCTTTTGATATTGGAGTAAAGCCTTGTGAGGTTACCAAGGTCAAAATACACTTCCCCTTTCATTCTTTTCAGGGGGTCATCGTTCGCAAACCCATCGATCAATTCTTTCATGAACTGGATTCTTTCCAGCTCGCTTAGTGGCTCGAGGTCTTGCTTGCGCAACACCCTGCCCTGTTCCTGGATCACTTTATTGCAGAAAGAATGGAAAGTGTGGATGTTGACTTTATACGCATCGCTGCCTAGAAAACGCGTGAGGCGTTGTCGCATAGCCACGGTGCCGGCATCGGTGAAAGTGAGGCAGAGAATATTCTGGGGTTGCGCATCGGTTTCCAACAGGATCTTTGCAATGCGCAGGGCGAGGATCTGGGTTTTACCTGTTCCGGGGCCGGCGATAACCATTACCGGACCTTCGATGGTGTCAACAGCTTTTTTCTGGCTGCTGTTCAGTTGGGCGTATTCTTTTTCGTAGGCCGACAATAGTTTTTCCGGAAGCGTCAACATAAGGGCGATTTGCGTGTTTAAACGAAGGTTCAAGTTAAAGGAAAAGGATCTACTTTATGGCAGTATATGAGTTAAGGGAAAAGCAAGCGTTGCCGGTATCATTAGATGAAGCCTGGGCATTTTTTTCGCATCCGAAAAACCTGGCTGAGATGACGCCGGAATACCTCAACCTGAAGTTTACGAACAGTATGTTTCGGGACGAGATGTATGCGGGTCAGGTGATCACCTACACGGTTAAGCCTGTTTTGGGTATACCGATGTTTTGGATGACGGAGATCACCCACGTGAAGGACCGGGAATTTTTTGTGGATGAGCAGCGGGTGGGTCCGTATGCCCTATGGCATCACCAGCACCATTTCAGGGAGATCCCCGGAGGTGTTGAAATGACGGACATTGTGCATTATAAATTGCCAGGATGGTGGCTAGGCGATATTGCCAATACGATGTTTGTCAGGAATCAACTAAAAAGCATCTTCACATTCAGGAGGGCCAAAGTAGAAGCACTTTTTGGCAAATACCAAGCAAGTAAGCAGATAGGTGTATAGGTTAACAACGGCTGTTGTATGGGTGCAAATTAACGGACAAGCCATTGTCACCCTATACCCACTTAGTGGTATGTAATGCATATGTCCGCTTTAGGCGGACATATGCAGGCATTAGGCATTGGGCACTGGGCAAGGGGAGGCATTAGTTATTGGGTACTTGGCATTGAGGGCAATTGCCGCACTGCCGCATTACCGAATTGTCAAATTGCCTACTTATCCAGGTATCCGGGAGATGTATTTCTCGATCTGCTTGATCTGGTCAACCACCTGCTTAGCGGTGGGTTTTTGGGCTTTTGCCCTGCGGAAATAGTCTTTTGCAGCCCTGAATTCCCTTTTTTGCATCATGATCTGGGACATTTGTAAGTAGGCCAGCGCGGCGCTTTCCTTATCGGGAATACCCGCTTTGAGGGCGGCTCGGATCAGGGATTCGCCTTTTTTCATGTCACCTTTCTGGATGGCCATCATCCCCAACTGGAGTTTATTGGCTCCCTCAGCTTCCTTCATAGGAAGGCCCAGGTCCAGGGATTTATTCATGTGTTTTTCGGCGGAATCGAAGTCCTGCTGCATCATGGCAATATTGCCTTTGAGGGTATAATACACGGAACGAACAGGCTTATAGAGCAGGTTGGGGAACCAGACGAGGTTCAAGACCTTTTCGGCTTTCTCAAAATCCCCGGCTTCCAGGTCAGCCTGGATCAGCCTGAGCGGACCAAAGAAAAAGTGAGTGAAAAGCATGATCACGGCGGCCAGGTAAAGGATAAACGCGGGCCAGAAACCACTGAGCACATGAACCAGCACGGCAACGGCCAAAACCACCAGGCTGATCCAGAATCTATATCGGATAAACTTATCAAACCATTTCATGGCGCAAAGATAAGGGTTCGCAGAAGCTTTTTCCTGCCGATCATTGTCCAAGGGTGAATAGCACTGGCGAGGGGTGAGTCGTTTGTCAGAGTGAGATCAAGGAAATTGGTCAAAATCACGCCGTTGATGGCATCTTTAGCCTAAAATCGCTTTTTTCGGTGAAGATATACCCTTATTTTTGCGTCCCTTCAGGGCAAGCCTGAGTTGGTCCCGTAGTTCAATGGATAGAATAGAAGTTTCCTAAACTTTAGATACAGGTTCGATTCCTGTCGGGACTACCATCTTTTATAAATCCGGATTTAGCTTATCTCCATCTTCAGAACAGCCCTTTATAAAATCTGACGCTTTCAGAAATCCGGCATAGGTAAGTAAAAAATCGTGTGTTGACCTTTTCAGGCAGAAATCGTAGAATTTTCTCCTGGTGATACTGCTTTTTAAACAAGTTTCTCGTCTAACCCTCTGTGTATTGAAATACAACTGTGTTGATAGTGGTTTCTAAACCAATTGTATTAATTTAGAAACTTCAGTACACAGAAAAATTATTGCTGACTATATGATTAAAAATTGGAAGAACCTTTTCATCAAGGACGAGACAGAAGGATCATCTTCTGGGCAAACCAATGTATCCTTTCCAAAAATTGACGCCAATCCTGTTTCAACTTCCTCTCCATCCTTACCCTTGGATGGTGGAGTTTCCGGCAATACGGATGTTGCAGAGGTGATGGAAGTGTATGATAAAGGCTTAGCATCTATCAATATGCCTGGGTATGATTTTTACGAATTTTATATGGCCGTTAATGCAGCAGGTTTTAACAGTGAGCAGGCATACAACATGGCTTTTAAAATGGCCAAGGCAATGGACAGTACACTCACGGTTCAGAAACTGGTGAATGATGCGGAGTTCTATATCAGTAAAATCAATGAGGTGCATAGTCAATATGTGGGCCAGGGCCAGCAGAGGTTAACACAACTGAATGAAAAGCGAACCTCTCAGAAGAACGAAATGACTAAATCTCTGGAGCATGCAAATATCAGGCTGACGCAGCTTAAAAACGAGATCCAGCAATTGGAAAATGAGATCAGACAGAAAAACACAAGTTTGTCTGGAATAGACGCACAATTTGAACCCCAGGAATTGGTGATCAAGCACAAACTGGCTGCAAATGACTTTGCAAGAAATACAAGTATTTCCAAACTTACTTTAGTAAGGGATCATATTTTAAAGTTTGTAAAAAATTCATAATCTATCATCATGGCCAACGAGACAAACAAGGTATTAGAGCTTCCGATTTTAAAGCATTTTGAGCAAAGCGAGATTTCATTGAATCCGCAGAACTGGCGCAAAGGCGAAAGGGGAATTGCTGCAATTGTGGGGCTTGTTTTGTTAGGAACCATCGCCTGGGGATTGTATGTGTATGTGTTGCCGATTGTTTTCACGTGGGTCGGACAAACCCTGGGTGCTATTTCAGTAGCTGTGTTGGTGATTGCTTTTTTTATATTGCTTCCGGTACTGACCAAGGCCATGAAGCGATTGGCAAGAGCGCTGCATAAAATGCTGATCAAGTATGATCCATTTTCTGAGTTAGAAGAGCAGAAAGAGAAAATGGTACAAAACCGTGCGCAGTTCAAAGAGGCAAAAGCAAAGATCAAGTCGATTAAATCAAATATGGAGTCCGAGGCCATGAAGGCTGAGAAGGAATCTAAGGATTATCAGGAAAAGGTGTTGCAGTTACAGCAGAAAGCGGAGACGACAAAGGTTAAGATGCAGACATTAGAGCAAACTAAGGGTGCTGCTGCAAAAGATACCGATGAATTTATAGAACTCCAGACAGGAATGATGAGGACTTTAAGTGAGGCACAAAGGGTGAGTCATATGTTGAACCAAAGCACTAGCCTTGTCAGAAAATATGGTAGCAGGGCGCACGTCATTGGAAAGCTTGACAGAAAGCTGAATATGGTGGATACTGCGATGGAGATAAAGATCGCTGACTTTGATGTGAGCGTTGACATGTTGAAAAAAGAGTATGCATTTGCGGCTGCAGCCAAGCAGGCCACTCAAGAGGCCAAATCGGCCATGCTGTTCACAAAAGGCTGGGAACTGGAATATGCTTTGGATGTTGTCACCAATACCGTTGCAATGGATCTGGCCATCACAAAAGAGAACCTTATTGATCTAGATTCCCTGACGAGTCAGTATTCTATGGACAGTGATGAGCTGTATTCAAAACTCGATAAACTTGCGGATCAAATCAAAACCGAGAATTATAAAATTCCGGAATCGAAAAACTACCAAAACCCAAATTATAAACTGACGGGTGAGGATAAGTTGGAAAGCAAGGGATTTGGCGATATTTTTAATTCATAAAATCAGATTCAAATATGAAATGGTCTAAGCTAACCTTTTTGTCAAAGACGTTGATTGTGCTGGTAGTTGCGGGTGGTCTCGGTGCGTTGGTGTATTATCTCTCTCCGGGCATCAAAACGGTGGCATCAAGGCAATTGGAAAAATTGGACGTAACAGATAAAGATGTAAATAATATAAGCAATGCTTCTGAGATGTCTGTTCCCGGAGGGGAGCTGTCTACTGAAGTGAAGAGCAAACCTTTGGTGAGAATTGCAGGTTACGCATGGAATGCACAGTCGGGTATTATCGTGGCAAATGGCGGACCGTTGACTACTCAGGGATCCCTGATGGAAAAGAATGGCGTAAATCTTGAAATCGTAAGGCAGGACTGGTTGACGGAGTTGAGAAACCTTCAGATGAAGTTCATTGATGAGATGGATAATGGGAAGCTGAATTCAAAAGAAGGTGCGGCAGGAATCATGATCATGGGTGATGGTGTTCCATTCTATATTAGCTCCGCCCAACAGGCACTGGATGAAAAGTATGGCAAAGGCAAGTACCAATTACAAGCTGTTGCTCCTGTAGGCCTCAGTTATGGTGAAGATAAATTGATAGGCCCACCCAGCTGGAAGATGAATCCGCAGTCTATGAAAGGTGCACTCATTTCAGCCGTGATTGGTGATGGAGACTGGGTAACAACTGTAAACTATGCTTTTGCAAATAGTCTGAAAGTCAATCCAGATCCTTCTACCTACGATGCAGATGCCGTGAATTTCATCGCTTCTGCCAATGATGATTATATAGAATCAGCAAAGGAATTGATTAAGTCGCAAAAAGAAGGTTGGACCGTTCCTTTAAAGGAAGTAGTAAATGGAAAGTTGACTGGGAAAACCATCAACAAGAAAGTGGATGGTTGTGCCACCTGGACACCTGGTGACAAGATGGTATTTGACGCCTTAACGGGTTTTACCGATATCGTTTCTACAAGGGAGTTCAACAACCAGATGGCAACTACCATCATATTTGAAAGGGGATGGGCAGAGAAGAATCGTGAAACAGTGATCGCTATCCTGAAATCATCTTTCATTGCCAGCAATCAGATGAAGCAGTATGACAATTGGAGGAAGAGGGCATCAGAAGCAGTTGCGAAATCATTTAACATGGAAACACCTGCGTATTGGTATGATATGTTTAAAGGGCAAAAGGGTGAGAAAAACGGAATCTCTTATAATATGGGTGGCTCAAGGGTGTTTAACCTCGCAGATGCTAACCAGTATTACGGAATTAATGATGCCACAAACCGCTACAAGGCAGTATACGATCAGGTGTCAAGATATCTTGTAGAGTTGGATCCTGCTGGATTCACAAAGAATGTTAAGCGAGTGGTGCCTTTCGAGGAAGCGGTAAATACAACATTTTTGAAGTCTATTGAAAACATAGACGCCGGACAAGCATATACGGCTAACTATGACAAGAAGGCAACAAGTGTTGTGGCCTCCGGTGAATGGCGGATCAATTTTGAATCCGGCCGAGCCATCATCAGGCCTGAAGGAAAAGATGTGCTTGAGGAGATTTATAATTTGTTGATTCAAGCTGAGGATTCAAAGCTGGAATTGGTAGGGCATACAGACAATACCGGCACCCAGGAGGCAAATTATTCATTGTCTGTTGCACGTGCAGAAGCAGTTAAAAGCTATTTGATGAAGAAAGGGATTCCAGCAAACAGGTTTCAGAAAATTGACGGCAAAGGACAGGATGAGCCACTGGCTGACAATGCAACAACTGCAGGTAAAGCCCAGAACAGAAGGGTAGTAATATCAATCTTGAAGTAATTCTTTATGTTTAAAAACTGGATCAAGCCTTTTGAGAAAATTCCGCGATCACAGGAATGGGTGATTATAGCTATTTGGTTAGGCTTGTTCCTTTTTTACTGGATATTTTCTTCCTCAACCGGGACAAAACATCTTTTCCCTACGCCGGTTCAGGTTTGGGAAGGGTTTAAAAATCTCTATAATGAGGGATTGGTAGTGCACATTGCAAGCTCATTGGCGTTATGTTTCAAGGCTATCCTTATCTCCATGTTGATATCGGGAGTCATCGTGTATCTTTCTCCGATTCCTTTGATACAGCCCATTGCGGTTTTTTGCAGCAAGCTTCGGTACCTACCATTAACGGGTATAACCTTTTATCTGGCGATACTGGTATCAGATGCCAGAACCATGCAGGTGAGTGTGCTTGTTGTGTTCATGAGTCTTTACTTTATCACCTCTCTTTTGGCGGTGTTGAAAGATATACCGAAAGAAGAGATAGATCATGCGAGATCTCTTAAGTGCAGCAGGTGGGAAGTTCTCTGGGAGGTGGTAATCAAAGGAAGATTAGATTACGTTTTAGATGTCCTGAAACAAAACCTTTCTATTGTGTGGATGATGTTGGTTACCGTTGAATCCATACTTGTTGCAGCCGGAGGACTGGGTGTGTTGATCAAGAACAGCGATAAATTCATGAATCATGGCAGAATTGTGGCGTTACAGATCGTAATACTTTTGGTTGGACTGTTGTTGGACTGGGTAATCAATCTGGTTCGAAAGTCTTTATTCAAGTACTCTACCTTTTAATAATGATGGCAGAATATACCCAGAAAGAGATCATACTTCATGTGGAAGGTTTGCAGGTAACGTATGATGACAAGATCATCATAGATAATGTGAACTTCACGGAGAGAAATGTTGTGAGACCTGGAACCAACCAGGGACAGACCATTGCTTTTTTAGGGCGGTCAGGCAGAGGTAAGTCAACCCTATTTCGTTCACTAACTGGAATTGAAAAACCAACCAAAGGATCCGTATTGATTCCAGACCACTCCAAACCCCCAGAGAACGGGAGCCAGCCAGCCAAGGCAGTGAGTGAAGGAGATGTTGGTTTTGTGGATCAGAAGTATACCCTTTTCAGAAACAAGACAGTAACCGAAGCATTAAAGTTTGCATTAAGAAAATCAACGCTGTCAGCGCCGGAGAAAAACGATAAGATCAATCACTACTTAGATGAGTGGGGTTTAACGAAAGTTAAGGATCATTATCCTAATCAATTATCTGGCGGACAGCGGCAGCGGACGGCAATACTTGAGCAGCTACTGTGTTCCGTCAATTTTATGGTTTTGGATGAGCCCTTCTCAGGACTTGACGTTGGAAATATTCAAAACGTAAAAGAGGCATTTGACAGAATAGGTAGAAGCCATGAGCTGAATACCACCATTTTTAGTACGCACGATATTGAATTGGCAGTTGAGTTGGCTGATTCCATACATATCATTGGGTATCCCAGGGATCACGAGGGCAAACTGATTCCATCGGGAACAATCTTAAAAAGCTATGATCTGAAAGAAATGGGATTAGCGTGGAATAGTACTTATCATAGTGGACACATGGATCTTGTAAAATTAATCAAAGAAGATTTACTCAATTCCTGAAGGGTCAATGAGGCGGGCGCTTTTGTGTAATTTATGGTAAAATGAGCGCTTACTTTAACCCTTTTTTTGATTGTTTAAAACGAAATGTGTCTTTAAGCAGTTGCTGATCCTTTCGATCAAATTCAGCGAGTACCGAAACAATGTCCGGATGAGTGTCTGCAGATGCGGAAATGATTTCATAACCTATCTGCTTTAGCAGCATTCGGTTTTCCTTATTTTTTTGATATTCCTCTTTGATGGTATTGAGAAAAATAATTCTGTTGTCTGGATTAACTTCTGTTTGATATATCTTTTCAATTGCCGCAGCTTGTTCTTCTGCATCTGCGAAGCAGTTGAAATAGAATTTCATGCATTTATCCATCTCTTCTTTGTCCTTCCATGCCTTTAAACAAATATCTTTTGCTGCGCTTGTGTCATTCATCTTCACTCGATAAATGATAGCAGCCTTCAAAAATTGCCTTGATGTCAAATGGTCGTCTACTACAAGCTGGTAGTATTGATTGGCAAGGTCAGTTTTCTTTATCGAAGCGTACAAGTCGCCCACTTTTTCAAATTGTTTTTGCTTCTTATAAATTTCTATGGCTTGGTCAGGCATTCCTCCTTTTGCATAACATTCTGCAGCTCTCGATGGATCATTTATTTTCTTGAGAAATAGCGCTGCTGCTTCTGCATAAAACCCACCTTTTTCAAGACATACGGCAGCCTGGAAGTTGTCTTTCAAAAGCTTCAGGTAGATAAACGCTGCATTTTTGTATTTGCCAGATTTAATGAGCTCATCTGCCGTATCTCTGTATTGTTTTTGCAGTTTGAAGAAACTCTCATCTGAGAATGCGGCGATGCCACCGCCTTCAGACTTGTCCATGCCGAAAAGTGAAAAATCTGTCCATCTGCGTGCCAGAATAAATTCCCCAAACCAGTTTCCCTTACCTCTGCCCATACCACTCTCATCAAGTGGCAAAGCATATTTGAGTCCCAATTCGGGGTTGTCTTTGAGTAGTCTCACCAGCTGATCAACTGTTTTTTCATTTCTTTTCTCGAGTGCCGAGTAGTCAGCCTGCATTCTATTCATCAGCGCATTGGTTCTTTCAAGTATTTTAAACAGAAAAGGAATCTTAGTTATCCAGCTTGGCTTTTTCCAGTCACCATCTGACCCAGATCTGAAAAGCAATTTGTACAAATACAGTTTTATTTTTTCTATAAGATTTAGTGGCTTGTTTGGAAGCGGCTCTCTGGCCGGGAAATTCTCCTTTTCAAAATTAGCTAGCGCCTCTACCGGATCTGACGGCATAAGCCTGATACTGCGAAGTTCATAAGGAAACCGTGTTCCCTGTTTGGGTGTATCCGTAGTAATTTGTAAAAATTCTGGCTTGCGAATAAGACTCGCCCAGTGAATGGGTTCCGAGAGTTCAATCAGTCCGTATTCTGGATGAAGAAAGTGAAGTTTCCTCTTGCAAAGGGCCTCAATTTCACCGTCTGTGACGGCCGGATAAAGCATTGTGTTTGCAGGAATGAAAAGGTATTTGCCAGCACATTGGCAAAACATATTGGACCGAACATCCTTTTTGCCAATATCATTATGCACAATAACAACACACCCTGAAATTTCAGCGGCACGAAGACCGGGAACAGCGTATGTTTCAATATCACTGGCATCAAAACCCATGAAATCTAATTCGTTCAACCAGTTTGTTACCAAATTGCCGGGAAGAAAGACTGCACCAAATGGGTAATGATTTTTTGCCGAAAATTTGAGTTCAATTTTCATCCGTCAGAATATTTGATATGAAATCCTGAATGTTTTCCTTCCAGAATTTTGATGGCTCTTGAATGAGCTGAGATTTATTTTCATCAAGAAAGAACTTGTTTCCTGAAAAATGGGTTGCTGTGGCAACTCCAAGGCTCATATCTAAAACCAAGGGTATGTAAATCTCAGCAATCCCTTGGTCTGAACTCTTTAGTACAACAACACCATCTGCCCGTACAGTAATGGTGCTTTGATCAGAGAATTGAAAGGTGTTATCTGTGATTTTTTCCGCATAAGCAAGGGGGGAGATAAATTGACTGTTGGCTAACTTGATGACCTGATCGTTGACAATTCTAAGTTCATGCGTATTAAAAACGAGATTTTTCACCTGGTTGATAAAAACATTCGTCACTTTTTTCAGCATGTTTTTGTTCGGAACTCTTAAACTGTTCAGCTTATTCCGCATAGACGGACCTGAAAACATCTTTGGGATAAGGATAGTAGTTAGCTTTTCTGACGAAATGGTAATGACATCTCCCCACTTGATGGTCCACATTGTTGTTGCCACTCCCGTTTCGAGATATAAAAAGCAATCTTCTTCGAAGGCGAAACAATTGTCTTCGTGGCTTTGCCACGCGGTAAAGAATGTGGTGCGTTCCGAAGGATTTGTAAGATTGAAAAGGGTAAGTCGATTGTTTCCTGGCTCAAAGTTTAAAAGTAACCATTCGCCGGAAGACATCTGCCCAATTGCAAGTTGGCCTGGTTCAATGGGAAGTTGCTTTCTTATCAGCCTCCAACCGTTATCCTTGAAGTCCTTTGTTTTCGCAGACATTAGTACGTCCTTGTTTGGAGTCAGTGCGAAAATGTGTTGATTATGATTGTGCAGTGTTATCAGCCTTGAAGATTGGGGGAGTGGCAATAGAATAGGAAGGATGCCATCCTCTCTGATCGGCGAATGCTGTGTTGATTTCTTCTTTGAATGCCAATGTTCGCCAAGATTCAGCTTCAGATGTTGTATATGTCGCTTGCTATTCTGTTGTCTTCTGTAAAGATCAATTGAGCCGTCAGTCTGTGTTTGGATCCAATAATGGAAAAGTTTATAGTTGTTTTGTATGACAATTTGTAAATCCGGCGACTTGATTGTTTCAGCATGTGTGATCAGTATAAGTTCTGCTCCCTTTGGGAATACTTTTGACGACAAAAATAATTCCAAGCCCTTGCTACAGTTTAAGCAACTGTCAAGATGGTTCAGGCTCTCAATGATTTCTGATATACTTGTTAAATGAACAGGTGTAAAGAGATTGCCTAAAGCATATGCTTTGCAGGGAATATCTGTTTTAGGATGACTGGCAATCGCGATCGCCAGCGCGTATGCCATCGTTTTCGGCGTCCCCCAATTTCTAAGTGATACATCTATAAGAATAATCCGTTCAAGATTATGCTTGTGTGGTGGTATTTCGCGTTGTATAAACAGCGCTTCGTTATTCGCTATGCGGGATAGAAATACAAGATCATCATACGCAAACTCCGAAGAAAGTAACTTGTCATAGTTTCCTTTATTCACGATCCCTGAAAATCCTCCCAGCGGTTGTATGCCGGGGTTTACACTGTGATGCGGAATATTCAATCCACTCCAAAGGGTCTTTATGAGTGAGCCGATGTGAAATGTTTTGGGATTCTTTTGGAGTTGGGCCGCAATATCATTTTCAGATGTTGCTGACTCATCCGGTTCTACATTAACCGGTTCATCCACTAACGGGAGACCAGCCATTCTATTAACTATGGCGTCAACATTAGGAAATCTTCTATTGAGTATCCCAATGGCCCGGAAATCATTTCTGAAATGCAGTTCCTGAAACTGCTTGAATGAGGATATTGTGAATCTGGGTGATTGAAAGTATCCAAAAAAATTACCTGAGTTTTTAATGGAAACAACTCTGTGACATTGGGCAAAAATAGTCTGCATCAGCAAAATACGATTGGTCCCTTTACGAAGGTGCACTGGAAGCAACGCAAGTTTTTGCATGAAGGCAACGGCATCCTGGACGATGTTGGCATTAGCTTCATCTTGGCCAATCTGTTGCATGATTAATGCATAAATGGTTTCGATGTTCTTCTGACCTTCATTGTTTGTGGCAGCGATAGCTAGCAGCAATGCCCCGAAAGGTGGAAGTCCTTGTGCAACTAATCCAGACATGATATCCCTTAGATGCTCCCGGTAAGCAATGGTTCCTCCTTTTGGAATGGCTATAACCTCACCTTCGTCGTCCCAATGCCAGAAGTAGTTGGGTTGTTCTGCAAAAAACTCAATATCTGCCATCAACGGGTATTTTATTTTTTTGCACAGCGTCTCTGCTTAGCTTTCTAAATTTTGTATCTGCGGCAACCCAGCATTTTCCCGTTGTGTTCCAGACAACCAAATCAGGGCTGTTGACCTGTAAAACGTCAGACAGGGTGGATATGAGGGCGGGATACTCAAACCTGTGTCCCATTGGAATAAGATGGATACCTTTTCTCCAGTAGACGGTGCCGGGAATGGGAAGCAACGGAACTCCAGTGATTAACGCGTCTTCGCCTGCCAATAACCAGAACATATCTCTAAATCTCACATCAGAGGCTGTTTTGACATACATCTCCAGTGTATTAAATGAGGTCAGCATGGCTGCGGGATACTGTTCCTCCGATGATGGTATAAGTTGAATATCGATATGCTGTTCTATACCAAAATAGTTGTGGTTTAGGTTCGGGAACTCCAATTGCATTGCAGACGCTATTGGCGTCCAGTTGCACAAAGGAGTATTTCTTTCCGGCAGCATACTTGATTTTGGAAACAGTTTGTCACCGTCTGCATAGTAGAGTTTTATCCCGGGAATACTTTGGACAGTGACACTTTCAGCCTGTTGTAAGGTGAGTCCTTTAACCCAGGTCAATTCACCTTCAGTGCCAATATATATTTCAGATGCGTGTCTGAAGCTTGCCAGTTTTTCAATCTGTATGGTCCTTAGTAGAGCATAATACACTATACCGTTTGAAATATAATTTGCCATAGGGTTTCTATTTCATTATGTATATGTTGCTGATGCTCGATGTTTTTTATCCAAAGGCTACGGTTCTGAACGTACCTGAGCTTATCCTTTATTACGTTCTTTTCTTCAAAACTGAGCTCGGTTGAGTGCCATTTTGAAGAAAGTAGTTTTACCTCCCTGATCAGTTCTTCTGCATTAGGTACACGATTTCCGATAGCTTGTGGATGGGGATTTTGATGGGATTCACTGTCAAGAATCTGGTCAATAATCCCTGCAAGAATCTCAATTTGCTCTTCTGTATCCCAGATATACTTCAATACCCAGAAGTCGGAAATATTAGCGGTTGTTCTGTTACTTAAAACTGCACTCGCCGCAATTACGTTTTGTAATTTTACAGCTCTCCGATCAGAGACTTTAATGCCGGTATTGCGAAGGTTGTGGACAAGGTCAACATATTTTTCCCTAACGGGTGTTAAGTCAATCTGACGGCATTGACCTTGAAGTAATTTGATTTCACCGGAAGTAATCTGAACTGATGGTGCGGAGTCGTCATTCATCTTCCAGCCTGCCAACAGCACCTGGTTCAACAGGTCCGGATCTACATAGTCACTTTGAATCCTAATCAGAAAACGATCAAGCAGGGCATTTAGCGCCTCGTCCTCCGGAAGTTGATTGCTAGCACCTACAAACATGAGGACAGGAAGCTTTCTGGTTTCCTTACCTCTTCTGAAGATGCGTTCATTCAATGCCATTAGAAGACTATTCAGTATTGCACTGTTTGCATTAAAAATTTCATCCAGAAATACGAGGGAGGCTTCCGGCATCATGCCTTCTGTATTGGTCACCAATTCGCCGTCTTTCAACTTTCTGATATCGAATGGTCCGAAGATTTCGTTGGGTTCAGTGAAACGAGTCAGCAGGTATTCAAAATTTTTGCCATCTTCAATGGCTTCTGATAACTGTTTTACAATGGCACTTTTCGCAGTTCCCGGCGGGCCCAATAAAAATGCGTTTTCTCTCGCTACCAGACTAACGCCGAGTAGATCCACTACATCATTTTTGCCTACAAACTTTTCTTTTATGTCTGTCAGAACCTTGTTGAGTTTATCAATGGGTTGCATATGTGAAATTCGATTCAATATAAAATGTGTTCCAGAAATGAGCAGCATGGTTTCCCAGCGCTGCATGTACACTGGGTTTGATTAATGGGTGCAACGCTTTGTTCAAGTCGTTTCTGGCAATCACCCTGTCAGTATACAATTGAAACATACAGGGGTCATTTACAATCGGTACAAGTTCCTGCTCGTCCTGAGCCATATATGTACCTATTGCTGAATATGGAAACCTATGGAGAATTCTTTGCAGAATAGGGATAATGGAGTCGTCAGGATCAAGTTTGTGCAGGATTGTTTTAAGTTCTGGCAGAAACCGAAGACAAAGATCTGCAGAAAGAATTGCGCCCGGGGTTAGTTTTGCAGTGAATTCAGGAAGTTGTTTGATCATCTCCTGTTCATTGAGTTGCCGGTAAACAATTAATTGTGCCGTCAGATAGATCGTCTTTGCCGCCCAAACGGCCGCTACTTCATCAAATGCAGGAGGATCATGAGGGAAGTTCAATGACTCAGCTGCATATTCGTTTCGCAAGTATGTTGAAACCTGACTAATTTCTGCGGATGGTATATCTGGCTGGAAAGCATAGATGAGCATCTCTTCATAATGTCTCAGGTGTTGGATGGTTCGATGAAAATGATTCATAGGTGCATGTTTCTCGAATTTGAATCAGTAAGTTGAAAAGTTACATTAATTTTCGACTTTACGGATTCTTACGGACCTTAAAGCATTGATGGTCCCTCAATTATTTTTTCAACACCAGATCCTCGCGGGCGGCCCACAGACCAATATCCTGTTTGCTGATGGCAGCGGCCATCAGGTCTGGAAACTTGTCTGGTGTACAGGCAAATACTGGTGTGCCAAGATTGGAGAGAAACTGTGCATTGTCATGATCGTAAGATGGTGCGCCATCATCATTCAAGGCCAGCAGAACAATGAGCTGTACACCTGCCGCTACCAGTTCCGTGGCTTTTTTCCGCATACCCTCATTGCTACCGCCTTCATATAGGTCAGTGATCAATACCATCACGGTATCCATTGGCCTTGTAATGATCGACTGGCAATAGGAAATTGCTGCATGTATATCTGTTCCCCCGCCCAGTTGTACACCAAATAAAAGTTCCACGGGATCAGTCAGTTCCTCCGTCAGATCCGCCACTGCTGTATCAAAGACCACCATCTTAGTTTTGATGGCGGGGATGGATGCCATCACTGATCCAAAAATCCCTGAATATACAACCGATGTTCCCATGGAACCACTTTGGTCCAGGCACAACACCACATCTTTCAATGAGTGGCGTTTTCTTCCATACCCTATTTTCGTTTCCGGAACGATGGTTTTATATTCTGGCTGATAGTGTTTTAAGTTCTTCCTGATGGTGGCATTCCAGTTGATCTCGTTGTGGCGAGGCCTCCTGCTGGCGACACTCTTCGATATGCTGCCAGCAATGGCCTGTTGTGTGGGTTGTGAAAGCTTCTTCAGCAACTGATCCACCACTTTGCGAACAACCATCCTTGCAGTGTCTTTTGTTTTATCCGGGATAACCCTGCTCAGGGTCATCAGTGTAGCCACAAGGTGTACATCGGGTTCAATTTGCTGAAGGGTTTCTTTTTCAAACAGCATTTGGGTGAGGTTGAGTCTTTCCAATGCATCTTTCTGCATCACCTGAACAACAGTAGAAGGAAAAAAACTCCTGATGTCCCCCAGCCATCTGGTCACATTTGGAGACGATGGTCCCAGGCCGCCTTTTTTGTCTGATTGATACAGTGCTTCCAGTGCTTTATCCATCAGGATATCCTGGCCGGAGAGTTCAAGCGATGTGCCATCAGCCGGGCCGCCCAGGATCAAACGCCATTTTCTGATAAGTGCCGGATCAGTCATGCTTCACTTGTTTTTATGGTTGAGACATTCAGCATTTGCAATACTACCGGAATTCCTTTTTTCCCTCTTTCCACATCGATATCGGTAGGTTGGAAGGAAGCATTCGTAGCGGATTCGCCCTGCTTTACTTTTTCGCCAAGTTTCCTTTTTTCCACCGCATTGAACTCCGAAAAGGTTCTGCGAAGAAGCGGGAGTACTTCAATAAAAGTTTCTTCGGTAAGCAGGTGTACCCATTGATTTACAAGGTTCCACAGGTCGTTATCAACAATTAGGATGGTCCCGCTGCCTTTGAGAAATCCTTCGAGCCATGCCGCACACTGATCTGGTGCTGCATGTGCTGACATGCGAAAGTGAAACTTTTTGACCAGTGCATCTCCTTCCAGTGTTTTTTGGTTGGCAAGTAATCTCGTGCAATAGCCGCTAACGATAGGTGAGGCCTGGTCACTATCTGAAATTTTTTGCAAGGTTTCCCTCCATGCTTGGTTAAGCTCTTCTTCCTGAAGAATACTGAAAGCATCATGCAGGGATGAAATCATTGGGACCAGATCCCTTGCTGCTTCATCGTTGAGCCCCATCACTGCATTGGTCAGTCCGATGCACACCCTCAGGGATAGACTTTGAATGATTTGCAGTACCATATCTGCATCAGTATTTCTGACGTTCCCGTATCTGACAATATTGACCAATGGAGGTATGGCGCTTACCAATTGTAAAACATCTCGACTGGTTGCCGCGAGGTTATTCAACTGGTTGATCAGTGCCTCGGCACCTTTATGTAATTCAGCCGGGATGGATTTTTCCAAAAGCGCTGCGATCTCAGCAATGGAAGCTGATCCCTGCGCTTTATGGATAATGAAATGATTGGCTGCTTCTTCAACGGTGTTACCCCAGGAGCCTTTTTCGATGATCAGCACGGAAAATTCCGGTTGCCATTGGAGGCGCCACTGCTCTTTAAATGTTCCTTTTCCACCTGCGGAAGACTGCTGACCCCAATCGATTCCAAGGAGAGAGAGCCGATGCAATAATTTACTCCGCTCCAGGTCCATTTCTTTCCGAAGATCCAGGCTATAGTCCTTGAAATCTGCAGTAGCGGGAAGCCGAAGAAATTTCTGTAGTTTGGTAATGTCTGTTTGCAGGGGTGGTTTCGGAATATCATCGGGAACCTCACCTAATCTGTTGCTTACAATAAGCTCTTGATGCAGGAGCTGCATCATTAGAGGCTCCCCATGGCAAAGGATGCTTAATGTAGCTTCGTTCAATTCTGCAAGTCCCGCTTTGGGATATTCTCTAAGGGAGGCAAGACCTGCAGCGAGTCTTACCGCTTCAATGACGTGCGCAACGGAAGTATCCATTCCTTTTTCCCTGAACAGTGAAGCTACTTTTGCCATCCATCGGGAGCCGTCATCACCGGCATGATTCCAGGTATGATCATACCAACCCGGAGAGGGAATGCCCGCACCGTAACCACTTGCATAACTTAACCTGCTATAAGTCCAGGGAATCCATGTAACATCAGTCTTTACTTTCGGGAGACCCTTCAATAGTTCATTGTCATCTTTTTGCTTAGGCATATGGATCAATGCAGGCGCGTGCCATGCTCCACAAACCACCGCAATGGTAGTGTACATCTCTCGTTGTGCCTGTCTGATCTGTTTTCGCATGTACGCTTCCCGAAGTTGTTCCATTCTGTTTGTCCGCGCCGGGATTTCATCCCGCAACGAATGCATGGCTTCAGCGATCGCGGTAAACACATCGTTATCATCCTTTCGGAATTCAAACATTTGTTCCCACCAGGTTTCGCCGTCACAGACGCCAGCCACTTCCGCGAGGTAAGCAATGGGATCTCGTTTTAATTCTTCCAGAGGTACTTGCACTTCTTGAGGAGGAATGTCTTCCTGTTGCGTTGTTATCTCCACGGTGGTATCGGGCAGATTCTCTGCTTCAATTGCAAACTGATGAAGTATAGGCAGGTCAAAAAACCTGACCGGAATGTTCTTTTCCATACCGAAGGCAATGGCCTGCCATTCCGGTGAGAATTCCGCAAATGGATATACCACGGATTGTTTGGGTTGATCAGGCTGATATACGAGCAGGGCAACTGGTGGTCTCAATTCCTGATGGGATACCCATTTCAGTATCTCATCCGCCTCTGGTGGCCCTTCTACTAAAATGATATCCGGTTTCAGCTTTTCAAGATAGTTGCGAACTGAACGAGCAGATCCGGGGCCATGATGCCTGATGCCCAGCACATGAACGCCCTGTGTACCACCATCCTGGTTTACTTTAGCCTCTTCCGTATGTTGCGCTTCGGTTTGCATGTGAATAGTAATCAAGTGTGTTTGGTGAACCAAACTTTCCTTCTGTGCTTATCCAAGATCCCGGCATGCCCGGTACATATCTTTCCAATCTTCCCTGTTCTTCAAAACAGTTTCCAGATATTCCTGCCAAACCAACTTATCCTGAACAGGATCTTTCACCACAGCACCAATGATACCTGCTGCGAGTTCTGAAGAGGTGAGTCTACCGTCGCCAAAATATCCTGCCATAGCCAAACCGTTGTTCACCACTGAAATGGCCTCCGCTGTACTTAGAGAACCACTGGGTGATTTCAGTTTTGATTTTCCGTCAAGGGTGGCACCATTTCTGAGCTCACGGAAGATGGTGACGATACGACGAATTTCCTGTAGTGCCGGCTTTTCTGCCGGCAGATCCATCACTTTTTCAAAACTTTCCACACGCCTCCGAACGATATCGATCTCTTCATCAATGGTATCTGGAACAGGCAGAATAACGGTGTTGAATCGTCTCTTCAAGGCACTGGACAGATCGTTCACGCCTTTATCCCGGTTGTTGGCTGTGGCAATCACGTTGAATCCCTTGGTAGCCTGGATCTCCGTGTTGAGTTCTGGCACAGGCAAAGTTTTTTCCGAAAGGATGGTTATCAATGTATCCTGCACGTCGGCCCCAATTCTTGTCAGCTCTTCAATTCTCACAATCTTTCCATCTTTCATGGCTCGCATGACGGGTGTTTCTACAAGTGCTTTTTCACTCGGCCCCTCCGCCAGTAGTCTTGCGTAGTTCCATCCGTACCGTATAGACTCTTCACTCGTGCCTGCCGTACCTTGAACAATCATCGTTGAATCGCCGCTGATGCCCGCTGCAAGGTGTTCACTCACCCAACTCTTTGCAGTACCTGGAAGGCCATACAAAAGAAGCGCCCTGTCTGTGGTGAGCGTGGCTACTGCAATCTCCATAAGCCTTCGGTTGCCGATATATTTCGGCGTCACCTCAAAGCCGTTTTTCAATTTTCCGCCCATCAGATAAGTCACCACGGCCTGTGGCGTCATTTTCCAGTTATGCGGACGTTTACCTTCATCGCTTTTACGGAGTTCCTCCAGTTCCTGTGCAAATATGTGTTCAGCGTGCTCCCGAAGTATTGTTGCCATAGCTTAGTTTGAATGTGATGTTTCTATGAATATCTGAATGCCTGAATTGTTCTTGCCTTTAGTGAAAGCATGCTTTCAATGGTTTCTGCGTTTTTGATCCACGACTGCCTAAGATGTTCTTCCTTCGGGGTGCATTTTTCCAATTCACCTACCGCAGCAAGGGGTATGGCATCTGCATGTTCCGCATAGAATCCTTTGTGGAACTGATATGGATTTTTGGCAGTATACCTGAAAAGCTCTCGTGTGAAACCCAGGGACCACTCATCCTTGAATTGATCCAGCATCTGCAATACCCTGGGCGCTTCTCCCTCGTGTTGAAGAAACGCGATATAGTATTTTTCCGTTTCCTGCTGCGGCAGTGCAAATATGGACTCAGGATAGAAATTAGATTCATCCAACTGGATAATTGTTCTCAGCCATTCCTGGTTGCGGTATGTGACAGCAGCTCTTCCAAATGCCGGAACTAAGATCCGGTACTTATCGTGTTTACGAAATAGCTCGAGGAAACTTGTTGGGTCTTTCCCGTAGTGCTCGGTCCAAAGCTGTGGTGATATATGACTGATACATTGCGAAATCACATACAGTTCATCACTCATGCCTGTGTTCCCGGACAATGGATCAATGCCTGGAAGTTCTTTTACAGGATCCTGAAGTTGCGAGTGAATCGCTAAACTGTATTTGGTGCCAAATCCAAGTAGTCCTTTGCTTTGTTCGATGGTTATGGATTCTTTCAGGAATGCCCAGTAGCGTTGCAAAATATTGGACGCTGGGATGGTTTTGAGAATGGACATTGCTACATCCTTGACCTTTACACTTTTTTCTTCCATCAATTGTTCCAGCCAAGGCAGGTCAGCGGCACCTGCGCCTGTCTTTATACTTTCCAGCAATTCTGCCCGGGTAGCGGCATTTTCACGAGACCAAATTTCCATCAAAAGTGAAAGCGCTTTCGCAGCATCCTGTTCACGGATCTTAGTGAGCGCGGCCTTTCTTTCAGACGTACTGCCGTTCTCCCATGCATCATCGTATGACGTGGGAGCAGACCATTGCCATGACTCGTTCCATTGCATAAGCCATTTGCCCCTTTGGCCCATACATGCACTGATCATCTGGCGTAGTTGCTTGTGTTGGTTTCCCAGGTCAAAGATGTCAGGAAGCAGTGCCGGCCTGATCAGTTGTTGAGCTTTTGCGCATTGCTGCAGCCAGTAATGCACCAGGGCTTGGTTGCCGGAAACAAGAATGTCTTCCAGTGTGGTATGCGCCTCCGCATTTGCGTATGGTCTTTCTTCCTCAGGTGCGGTTGTCATCAGGCCTTTATCGCCGCTCATTGGAATGAATCCGCAGCGACGGTAATTGGAGAGCATCGCGGCCGCCTGAAGAAATTCTTCTTCCTTATTACCAGTGCTTTGCCTGATTTGTTCAAAAGCATCAGACGTATTGGCATCAAAAAACTTTTCCTCCAACTTGGCTTTTTCAGTTCCAAGCAGCGCGAGGTTCACTATTTTCCCCCAGTGTTCCATCAGAGTAATACATATTGATTTTCAGCCCAAACACCGATGGGTTCAAATTCATTGTCTTTCCCAATTATTGCCATATCCATGGGCTGTCCTCCGCTGATTGAAAGCAGCTTCCAGAATGCTTTGAACTGGGTTGGAAGCGCGGCGGTAAATCCCTGCTCGTCCTTGAGCAACCATTTTCCGTTGTATTTCACAGGGGTTAGTTTTTGTACGATATATGGTTTTTCTGTTTGTACGGGAAATGCGGCATAAAGCAGACTCTGGTCCTCAGCTACTGCTTGCAGTGAAGAATAAGGCGTTGCAGAAACCTGAACAGAAACAGTATTGTAATTCTTGATGAGGGCACGCATCGGTGTAACGGAAGGGAAATATACCAGCTCAGCTTCAATGACCATTCCGGGACTCAGCAATAAGTTTGCGGTTTGTCCCCTGACAATGAATTGCAGCACCAAAGCATAGTTTTTGCTTTGATTTCCGTATAGCCAGAATTTTTCAGTGGTGATATTGTCATTAACTGAACTGCTCTTTCCAAGGACCATCCAGTGATCAGACACGCCTGCCTTGGCTTTCAGTTCATCCTGGCTAGTGGTAAAGCCGACCCATGTTCTGATATCTTGTTTGATCAATTCTGGAACTGCATCAAAGTGATGATAACTTTTTGAAACGAGATAAAGTTCAAGCAGTCTTTCTAAAAAAGCAGATTCCCAGCCTTCCCTGAAAAAGTCCGTTTCTCCAAGGGATTTAACCATGCCTGCCAAACCCGGAGCTTGTGCATCAATCATTCTTCTGCTCATGTTCTCCCAAAAAGAAAATCCTTTTTCGGGAGCATTCAAAATCCCATTTCTGATCAGGTCTTTGATCCAAATGATTAGCTCTTCAACGCCATCTTTTACTTTGTTCTCCCGGTTGGCTTGTCTTTTAGCCTGTGCTTCAGCGTCCAAAGGTTTGCTTTCTTTCTCTTCAGCCTTCTTTTCGTCTTTTGTGGCCCGTTTCTGTAACCAGTCTGACACCCATGCCGGCGGTTCCATTTGGCCAAAACTTTTGGCATTTCGGGCATACATTAAACCCAGTGCAATGCCATGTTTACAAGGGAATTTTCTGCTGGGGCAAGAGCATTTGAAAGCGATATTGGTGAGGTCAATGCTGGTCTGGTATGGTTTGCTGCCGCTGCCCTGGCATTCACCCCACACCGCGATTTCAGATGCGCTGAGGTTTTGCCACTTTGAAAGCGAGGCAAGGTCTTTTCCCGATTTTTTTGAAGCTTCATCGGGAGCCAAGGTTAGCATTTGTTCTTCCGTAAGGTGCATAGTTCTTCAGGTGCCGGATTGGAAGTTAGGGAATTTCAATTAATCCGGTACACACTTCAGGTAAGTTCAGTTCCTGTCTAATATCGACTTAACCTTTTCTTCATCCACCCCGCCGTTGTAGATGATTTTTCCTTTGTGGAGGATCACAACTGATGGGAAACCGTTGATACCATATTGTTTAGCTAACTCTGCCCCCTGGTAGAGGGAAGGATAGGTGGGGTTGTATTTCCTGGAGAAATGGTCTATAACCGGTTTTGCATCATGGGCATTGATACCGATGATATCGATGTTTTTCGGTTGGTATTGCTTCATCCATTGGTTAAGCTTTGGAACAGCCTCAATACAATAGCCGCAGTTGGCAATCCAGAAATAAAGTACCGTTGCTTGATCAGACGCTTTGAGGCTTTGCAGGGCGTCATCGGAAAATCTGGGCAAGGAGAAATTGACCTGCGGGGATCCTACAGCCAACGGCGTGAGTGACACCGATTTGCTGCTAATCTCTTTGTAGTTTTTCAGATAAGAAGAGTAATACAATTTCTGGTCTTCCACTTTCTTGTTGACAACCATATTTAGAAAGCTGATCTGGATGAACTGGTCCGGTTCGCCACTGGGCGTAAAGTTTTGCTGTTGCAGCGCTATGGGAAGGTGCGATTGTTTGTCGAGAACCAATCGGTATTCAAACCATCGATCCTCTGAAATCGGAAAGAATCCACCAAGGGTTTCCATGCTTTTTTTAAACATTCGGATCTTCACCAGATCATAGGCCTTATTGAGGATCAAGGTGTCTTTGTATGTTTTTTTGATGGACTCGTCCGCGATGATCAGGGGCAGGTTTTTTTTCAGCGTTAGTAAAGAGTTATAGAGATAATAATTTTCAATGCTGTTATTTGAAGGTTTGCGATAAATGCGAATCGTCTTTTCTTTTTCATCAAGCAGGAATACTTCACTGCCATTATAGATGAATACCGCTTCGTTGTCTTTGATCAGGAATTTCATCCCAAGTTGCGCGTCATCCTCATTGTTTTCAAAGTAACTGTTGCTCTTGATAACGGATGTATTGCCGTCTGTTTTTACCAACCTCTCATGATCATATTGTATAGACTTTGCATCATTAATAGCATCCAGTGAAGCTTGAAGGATCAGGTTGCTTTGGTTTTTTTGAATAGGAGGATAGACGATGAGCACCCATGCAACGAGATACTTAAACATAGCCGGCTGGTTTTATTTCAGGATTTGAAAATACCAGAAGAATTGTTAAAGATGCGCCAAATCAAAGGATGGCCGAGGCTGCCTGACAAGGGATTAAGTGACCAATATCACTTAATAGCGCTATCAACAAGGGTACCTTGCAGGTATAAAGTTATAGTTTACATGGTGCCTTTATTTTGGGATCAACGATACGCTGAAAACGAGACGGTTTATGGACAGGAGCCTAATCATTTTTTTAAGCAGTTTATAGACAAACATAAGCCCGGATCCATTTTGCTTCCCGCAGAAGGGGAGGGACGCAATGCTGTATATGCCGCCAGCAAAGGATGGAAGGTTGATGCTTTTGATTTCTCAGCAGTGGCGCGCGACAAAGCAATTGCCCTAGCGGAAACAAAAGGTGTTCAGGTTCACTATGATCTTATGGCCATTGACCAATTCAAAGCAAGCAAACAGTATGACGTTGTTGCGCTGATCTATGTTCACATGCCACCGGATCAGAGGGTTAAGTTTCACCATGAAATTCTAAAAGCCATCAAGCCCGGTGGATTTCTGTTGATGGAAGCTTTTTCGAAAGAGCAACTTGAATTGGAATCTGGCGGACCTCGTGATGCTGCGATGCTCTATGACGCACCATCTCTGTGTAAGGACTTCCAATCCTTGCACATGATGACCTGCCACCAGAAGGATCTGGAACTGGATGAAGGGCCGTTTCACAAAGGCCCCGCCAATGTACTCAGGCTAACTGGTCAAAAAATCTAAAGCAAAATTTTCTATATGGAAACGATTCAACAAATGCCAAGGATTGGCGATAAAGCGCCAGATTTTCAGGCACTGACTACTACAGGACCAATGCAGTTCTCAGAATACAACAATGGAAGCTGGGTTGTGATGTTTTCGCATCCCGCAGATTTTACACCAGTCTGTACAACGGAGATGTCAGGATTTGCACAGGAGAAGTCTTTTTTTGATGCAAAGAATACCAAATTGCTTGGTTTGAGCATAGACAGTATTCATTCGCACATCGCCTGGGTGAATGCTGTGCAGGAGAAAACAGGTGTGCTTTTTGATTTCCCGATCATCGCAGACATCGACATGAAAATTGCGAAGCTATATGGAATGTTGCAGCCCGGCGAAAGCGAAACAGCAGCAGTGCGAGCAGTCTTTTTCATTGACCCTGAAGGGAAGATCAGGCTGATCATGTATTATCCGCTGAATGTGGGACGCAACATGGAAGAGATCAAGCGTGTTTTGGTTGCCCTGCAGACGTCAGATTTGCATAAATGTGCCATGCCGCTGAACTGGAAAGAAGGTGATAAGGTCATAGTGCCCGCCCCCAAGACCTTAAAAGCTTTAGATGAAAGGAAAAAGTCAAACCTTGAAATGGTTGACTGGTACCTCGCTAAAAGAAGCCTGAACTAGCGTATAATGAATAACCAATAACAACTAACCAATCATCTAATGATAGCATTCTTAAAGAAACTTTTCGGCGGCGGGCCAACGGTAGATTATAAATCCCTGATGGATCAGGGTGCCCTTATTATAGATGTACGCACCACCGGTGAGTTTAAGTCAGGACATATCCAAGGAGCAATTAACATACCTTTGGATTCCATTCGTTCCAAAGCAGCTGATTTGAAAAAGAAGAACAAAGTGATCATCACCTGCTGCCGAAGTGGAAACCGTAGCGGTATGGCAAAAGGCATCTTGGCTTCTTCTGGCATCACTGTTTACAATGGTGGCGCATGGGATTCATTGGAAAAAAAGATTCGTTAGTATGGATGAACAACAACGTAGGATCAATAAAGATCTCATATTGCGGGAAAAGCTGGCTATAGAGCGAACCGATATGGCTGTAGATCGTACGTTGTTGTCTTATATCCGAACCGCACTTTATTTTTCCATTGCCGGACTGACCATCACCAATTTTGTAGAACCTGCATTTCGGTCATGGATTGATATTTTCTTTTGGATTGCAGCTGCGGTTGTGCTTGCGCTTGGCATCTGGCGATTTCGTCAGCAGAAACGAAAACTGAAAGAGAGCAAATCCCATATCGGCAACTATCGGTTGGAATGGGAAGATGACGATATATAATTGAAGCGCTTTGGGTGTTTGTTGTGATCGTAAACCCAGTTCCCAAAAATCATGGAAAAACAGGATGATGATCAATAGGCAGCTGGGTATTTTGCCTGCTGTTTATCATTATGCGTGATCACCTGATTCTTACCGCGGAAAACGCTTTGGCTTTTGAGCGTAGCATCCATTTTCTCCAACAGACCCTGACTGAATTCAGGCGCATCTCCTTTGGAATGATGCCTGAATTGCTTTATAAGAATGGGTTAGACGATGCACTGCGGCAAAAATGCGCGGAGCTTAGTGCTGCTTCATCCAGAGAGATCCAGTACCATTCCACCGGACTGCAAGAGGACCGGTTCTCGCGAGATGGTTTAATGGCTGTTTACCGGATCATTCAGGAGCTTCTGGACATTGCCAGAAAACAGGCATATGCCCAAACGGTGTATGTACGGGTGACTCAGACCGATGGCAAATTGCAGGTAAATGTAGATCACGACGGAGAAGGAATGGATATGAACCAGATGAGTGGTGTAAAAGGATCTGGTCTCCGAAATATTCAGCAGCAGGTTGAATCTTTGAAAGGAAATATGCACGTAGATTCGGTAAACGGGAAAGGAACCAGGGTACACATAGCATTGCATATATGAGTCCGATCAAAGTATTTATTGTGGATGATCAC
>JBASZQ010000011.1:0-40658 GCA_049661025.1 Chitinophagaceae bacterium
GTGCAACACCCAGGGCCATCTTATCAGAAAGCTTACGGGAGTAGCCGAGGTCAAAACTGAATTCGCGCGGACGGAAAGAGTTGAGATCGTTACCGAGGTTATCCGTAAACTGGATATTACCCAGACTGAAATAACGCATTGAAGCAGAAACAGCTTGTTCGCGCTCTTCGCCAAACTGCGTGTATCCGGAGGCGGTAGCCATGAATACATCATTCAGGCCGAGGTCTTTCAACCAGGGCGTATACGTGAGGCCTGCAGCGGATTTAGCACTCGCAAAGGGATACTTCGCGAGGTTATAGAACTGGCTGTTCACATCAGGTGAAGTGGCGGTACTCAACTCACCCATACCACCCGCACGGGCGTCAGGAGAGATCCGCAAAAAAGGAACCGCAGTGGTTACCACATTGATGGGATCCGTGGTCTGCGCCTTTACTCCAAATACAATACACACTCCAACTGCCGTAGCAGCTACACGCTTGATCAATTGTTTCATGAAAATCCTGTTTGGCTTTAATAACTAAAAAAAACTTGGAGTAGAGTTATGCCATTCATTGTTGTTGGAGGCTTCAAAAATAAGGGTTTTTGTCTATGATCCGTATTTTTCGCCTTTTCTTGATCACAGAAGGGCCTTTTTAGGATCGCTGACCTGCAATCCTCACCCTACGCATATCAATTAGGCTCAGAACGTCAAAAATGGTTCCAATATTGTTTTTCCAGATGATTTACAGGCCCGTGCCTGCACAAAAGGCGATGTTAGATATTACAATTCTCTGTCAAAGAATCACCAGTTTCTCCAGTTTCTGAACCCGCTTTCCATCGGAGGTCCGTACGCTCAGCTGCCAGAGATAGACGCCCCTGCCGAGTTTGGCGCCATAGTCGTCCCGACCGTCCCAGCTGATCTCGTCTGATCTATTGCCCGTTGTAGTGATGGTGCGCTGGATTGTCTTCACCACTTTGCCCGTGACTGTCATGACCCGGATGAAGACCTGCAGTTGCTCTCCTGGACGGTTGTGCTCAAACCAAAACCGGGTGTTGGTGGTGAAGGGATTGGGATAGTTCAACACATGCTTCAACGCAAGTTCTTCCTGCTTCGCCACCGTAAATTCAAGGATCTGTTCCGATGAGTTGTTGAACACATCCCAGGCCTTGATCTTCAGGTTATGCGGACCCGGCGCCAATCCCGCCAAGGGAAAGCGAATGGTCCCGCTGCGGAAACTGGTATCGGCCTCATAAAAATCATTCAGGATATAGATCTTTCGCGGATCATCATCCAGCATCGCCGTGAGATCATGCCCGATGCCCGTTCCCACCGTGTTGATCCCCGATGAATCCGTCAGCTTCACAATCAGCACCGGATTCTCATTTACGATGCCGCCGTTCACAAATTTCTCATCATTGAGATAGACCCGCAACACCGGACCCTGGCCATCGTCTGTCACTTCGTTCCCTAATCCGCCTACATACCAGTTGGTTTCTGTGCCCGCTCCATCCGTTGCGCCATTGTCTGCATAATAACTCAATCGCCCCCTGCCCGTTCTGATATCGATGTCTTTGGGAACGATGAAAGTATAACTGAACTTACCACCCTGCACTTTCGCTTTTCCCGCAAACACGGGATTCAACTGCTGACGGAAACCCGCCACCCTGCTGCCGGGATCATTCGCGCGCGTGCTCAGCTCCTGTTCTTTATCATACAACACGGGATATACATTGCCAGAAAAATCCGTCATCAACACGCCCTGCAGATTTCGCACCTCACCCGTAATCGTATATCGGTTGAGCGCTTTTAAAGTGTCTGTGTATGCTGCCGCTGAAATATTATTAATGGCCGTGGTCACCACTTTCATTTTAGGATAACCCAGCGTCAATGCAGGATCGCCCAGGAGGGTGAACTTCCGATTGTTCAATGCATCTCCCGATGTCTGGTAGGTGTAATTCTTGGTGCGCTTCACCGCTTCCCCAAGACTGAGATATTTCCCATCTGTTTGCCGGTACAATGCCGTGGCGAGATAATTATTATTGATGACACGGTTGGAAAAAGCAAACACCGGCCGCGTAGTGGTCATCAAGCCGATGGCGCCGGTGAGCGGACGCATTAATATATTATCGCCCAAGCTCTGAATCGCGGGATCATCATAGGGTGCGAAGTCACAGGTAGCTGTAATGAACAAGGGCAGCTTCTGCGCATTGCTCCACACATTCACCATATCGGCTTCTAAAATAGCTTCCTGCGCCAGCCTGCTGGAACCCCCGTGGCCACTGTAGTTCCAGATGAGGTTGCCCGTGAACATCCTTCGGTTGATGGTTTCATTCACCTGCGGATACCTGCTTCCACCAGACCCACTTTCCTGTACATAGGCATCTAAATACATCTTTGCGATGTTCACCGCTTCACTGGATTCACTGGCTGTCTTGCTGATGATCTCGGCATCATTGAAATGCGTATTGATGTCTTCATCATCCGCCACAAAACTCATCTGGTTCCGCCAGGGCCCGAAACTTTTTCCATAGGCGATCACTTTATCTACATAGGCCTTGGCCTGCGCTACCGTTGATGCGGGCACTCGTCCAATGCCGATGTCGAGATAACTGACAGGGGTAACCGAATTCACGTCATCGTTATCGTCTAACAACCCAAAAAAATCATCCGACACATAACTCACCAATGGATCCAGTGAGTTGAAACTTTCAAACACGGGCACAAGGTTGGTTAGACTGTCTGTCCGCTCTTTATAGTCGAAACTGCCATCGCCAAACAACAACAAATATTTCGGTCTTTGCAGGGTATCCGCACCGGCACGGTCATAAAACATCTTCACAAAATCCCGAATGGCCGATGGATCCGGCGTTCCGGAAGAAAACTCGTTATAGATCTGCTGCACATCGGCTACAACATAGGCCAGTCCATCGTTTTGCCGATGGTACTCCGCCAATCGGTTGGCCTCAAACAACAGTGATGAATGGGTAACAACTATATAAGGCACCTGCGGCGATCCGTGCAAATTCTGGTTGCCGATCCTGCCCGTAAACACGGGCGTAAGATAACGGTCAGGGTTAACCGCAAAATATTCTCTCAGCACAGACGCATCATTATTAAATGTGAACTGCGAACTGCCGCCTGCGACCTTCATAGCAACTGGCTCCAGCGGATTCGTTACCTCCCAAACTACAACCCCCGGCCCGCTGCCTCCAATCTGATACTGGACAATATTCCCCGCTCCCACCGAAGCCCTATCCCTAAACACTAATCCCTCCACTCCAACCTCCAACCTGCGCCTCCAACCTAGTTCCAGCCGATTCAGCCATCCCTGCCCATTCACACTCCCCGGGAAAAAAGCCAGGTTCAACAACAATGAATTTTGCGTAGCGGCTTGCGTAGACACCTGAGTAGCCGGTATAGCCACAGGCTCAAACGCCACACCCGGCAACGGAGAAACTTGAATATCCTGAATCAGGTCCCGGTTCAACCGCACCTCAAAGCGGGAGTATTGTCCCGCAGCCCGGGCCACCACATCGGTATACACCACCACCGGCGCACCCACTACGGCGCCTTGCAGGGGAACCGAATAATCCCTGCTCTGCTGCTTTCCAGGCGCCGTTCCAAACTCCTCGCCATACCACTCCTTCCCGCTCTGTAAAAAATTGATCGTATCCTTCTCAAATACCCACCGCGCATCGTAACTGTTGACCGTCAGGTTAGGCGTTAACGTTGCTGTCTGCGTCTTCAACCTTCTACCTTCACCTTCAACCTTTACATAAAACCACGCGCTATCCGCATAAAGATTCCTTTGAAACCGATACATCCTGTTCCCCTCATCCCAACTCCAACTATCCTGCCCCGGTGCATAAAACAGCAGGTAATCGTTCCCCGAAAAACTGCCATCGCCCCCATCCTCCATCCACACCGCCACCTCCGCGAGATCATCCTGCCTGGCTGGCGCATTGGCTTCGGGCAACATCTGGCCGCCATTTCCATACAGCCGGATCTGGGCAGAAGGAATGGGAAGGCTGATACCCAACCTTGTCAATGCCGCAGCATCTATCCGGTAAATACCCTGCCGGGCGGTGGAAAGCTTGTACCAGGTGCCGGTAGCCAAAACGGACCGGTTGGTGTACGTACGCTGCGCGAGGCCTGTAGAGAACAGAACCAGTTGAAGAAGAACCGATAAGATCAGTACGCGCAGCCGATGCATCTGTTCAAAATTAGCATTTAGTAAACATTAATAATGTGGCATAGATGCAGTTAGGTAGCCAGATTTCTTATAAATTCGCACACTAAGTAATAATTTTCAGTGGGTTCGGGTACAATATAATCGTGTGACTACTCGTTATCCATCAGCTAAATCCAGCAAAAAATGCAAAAGTTAAGCGTGAAAAACCTTTTTGTACTCCTTGCAGCCGTATCCTTACTATCCTCTTGTAAGAATGGCCTGTTCGGAAAGAAGAACAAGCACGAGCAATCCGAAGTAACCGGATGGAACTACAATGACAAGAACATGGGTGGGTACAATGTCTCCAAAGAAAAGGAGCAACGTACAGGTCCCGGTCTGGTCTTTGTACAAGGTGGTACATTCACCATGGGTGCAACCGAAGAAGATGTGATGTCTGATTGGAACAACGTCACCCGCAGGGTTACCGTTTCGTCATTTTTCATCGACCGCACTGAGGTGGCTAACGTCCACTATCGCGAATACCTGTACTGGCTCGAAGCCGCCTTCGACGATCCCCAATACGCAAAGGTGATCCAGGGCGCAATGCCTGACACCCTCGTTTGGAGGAGTGAGCTGGCTGCCAACGAACCATTGGTAGAATATTATTTCCGTCACCCTTCTTACAACTACTACCCCGTAGTAGGTGTGACCTGGCAGCAAGCGAATGACTTCTGCTTGTGGAGGTCTAACAGGGTGAACGAAAAGATCCTTGTTGATAAAGGCTATGTAAACGCCAATCAACTGAAATCTCTGCAGGGTCAGGGCGAAGAGAACTTCACTACGAAGTCTTATCTCCTCGGTCTTTACTCTCCCCAGCCTGGTAAACCCAGCGCTAAGAAAAATCCTCTGCTGGATGCCAACGGAAAACCACGTAACTACGTGAAGTTTGAAGATGGTTACCTGTTGCCCGACTATCGTCTGCCAACAGAAGCTGAGTGGGAATATGCTGCTTACGGTCTGATCAACCAGAACCCCAAGCCGAAGAAAAAAGACGGCAAGCGCGGTGAAGAGTTGGTGATGAACAAGCAGGTGTATTCATGGAGTAACAACGTAAACGGTCTCCGTGAAAATAAAAGCGGTAGCTGGCAAGGTAAGTTCATGGCCAACTTCAAAAGAGGTTCTGGTGACAACATGGGTGTTGCTGGTGGTCTGAACGATAACGCTTCTATCCCCGGTCCTATCGATGCATTCCTTCCCAATGGATTTGGTTTGTACAATATGTCTGGTAACGTGAACGAGTGGGTATCTGACGTGTTCCGTCCGATGTCTAACCTGGACGTTGACGACTTCAACCCATATCGTGGTAACAAATTCAAGAAGCTTTACAAAAATGAAGCGGGTGAATTTGAGCGCGACAGCCTTGGCCGTGTGAAATACGCGGATGTTACAGACGAAGAATCTAAGAACCGCAGGAACTATCAGCGCGGTAACGTGATCAACTACATGGACGGCGACTCTGCTTCTATGGTGTACTACGGTTACGGTAAAACTTCGCTGGTATCTGATAAGTCTAGGGTTTACAAAGGAGGTAGCTGGAACGACCGTCCTTATTGGCTGAGCCCTGGTACACGCCGTCATCTTGAAGAAGACCAATCCTCTTCTACCATCGGTTTCCGTTGCGCAATGGATCGCGTAGGTAGCCAGGAAGGTAATGGCTTCAAGAATGGCCAGTACTTCGGTAAGAAACGCCAGAATTCACGTAAAAAATAACTGCATTCACTGCATAAAAAAAGCCCAGCTATTAGCTGGGTTTTTTTATGCAATGAATACAGTTATTTTTTGGCATTGGGCATTTCCTACTCCAACCTTCAACCTCCAACCTCCAACCTGTTATTCTCCCGCTGGTTTCAACATCAACGCTTGTATCTGCTTCATCGTGTTTTGCATGCCTTCGGAACTGCCGTCCAGGAAGATCACATTGCCTTTTCCATATTCAGCGAAATTCTTAATGGCTTCGGTCCACATACTGAACAGGATCACATTGGTATCCAGGTTGGCCTGCTTCATTTGCAATGCTGCCTCGCTCATACCATGCGCCACTTCCTGGCGGAACAGCGCAACACCCTGGCCGCGTAAACGGGCTGCTTCTTTTTCTGCTTCTGCAGAGATCTTGATGGCATTACCATCCGCTTCCGCGGCTTTTGTTTTGGTGATCAGTAAGGCCTGGCCTTCGTTCTCAGCTGCAGCTTTGAGGTTATTGCTCGCCACTACCTTGCTCATGGAATCCAGGATCACCTTATCAAAAGTGATATCGTTGATCTGCAGATCCTGCAAATGATAGCCCCAGGTTTCCAGGGTGTGATCGATCTCCGCTTTTACATACTCCACGATCTCGCGGCGCAGCGCAAGGATCTCCGCCTGTTTTTTGGTGGCCACAAAAGAACGGATATTTCCTTCGATGGTTCTTACCAGTGCCTGCATGAGGTCTTTCTCTGCATAGAACTTGAACGCCACTTTCTTAATGGTCTCTTCTTCCGCATTCTGCACGGAGAACAGCAACATGCTTTTGAAATAAACATTGGCCTGATCTGAGGTCACGGCCTGGAACTCTAACTCAACGGATCGGTTCTGGATAGATACCTTGGTGAACACCTGCTCGATCAACGGGATCTTGAACCGCAATCCCGGCAGCGCGATGCGCTGGTACTTGCCAAACATCGTGATCACACCAACATATCCCTGGTTGATGGTGAACAATCCACTGAAGAAAATAAAGCCTACGATGAATAGCCACCAGAAGCTCAAGATGAAATTTAAAACGTTCATGTTGTACAATTTTGAGGTACTAAGATACAAGACTTGGAAGCCTGGAAGCCTGGAATCTGGGAATCCTATAATCTTGGACCTCGGAATTCCGGAATCCTGGATTCCAAACTCCCGGATTCCCGGCTTCTTAGATTCCGGGCTTCCAGAATACCAAAGCACCGCTACCTCTGTGATTTTTCACACACATCCCCCACCACAACCACTTATCTTTGCAAAATGATTGCGGCACTCTACGATCTCTACCTCAAATACAGAACCGTACAGACAGATACCCGAAAACTCCAGCCGGGCCAGATTTTCTTTGCCTTAAAAGGCCCCAACTTCAACGCCAACACCTTCGCAAAACAAGCACTGGATGCCGGCGCGGCAGCTGTGGTGATCGATGAAGATCAAGGCATACAGGATCCTCGCATCTTCCTCGTCCCGGATGCATTAAAAGCACTCCAGGATCTGGCAGGCTACCATCGGTCCCAACTCAATATTCCGTTCCTGGCCATCACAGGTAGCAATGGAAAAACCACCACTAAAGAATTGGTGAGCGCGGTGCTAAGTACTACCTACAAAACATCCACAACCGTCGGCAACCTCAACAACCACATCGGCGTTCCCCTGACCATCCTCGCCATTCCCGAAGGAACGGAGATCGCTGTGATTGAAATGGGCGCCAACCACCAGAAAGAAATTGCAGGATACTGCGTATATACAAATCCTACCCACGGGCTCATCACCAACTGCGGCAAGGCTCACCTGGAAGGATTTGGCGGCGTAGAAGGGGTGCGCAAAGGAAAAGGTGAACTCTATGATCATCTTCGCGCCCATGATGGTACCGCATTCGTGATGTGGGACTATGATTATTTCCACACGATGAGCAAAGGCATCTCATCGGTGATCACCTATGGCACGCAGGATGCGCAGTTCACCGGCAATGTATTGACGAGCGAACCTTTCCTGCAAGTGAAGATGCACAGCGGCACCACCATCGATATCATTCATACATCACTGGTGGGAGATTACAACCTGCCAAATGTGCTGGTAGCCGTAACCGTTGGTGCGTATTTTAAGGTGCCGGACGAAAAAATCAAGCAAGCCATAGAAGCTTATCAGCCTACCAATAGCAGGTCACAACTGCTGGAGAAGAAAGGCAACCAGTTCATCCTCGATGCCTACAACGCCAACCCATCCAGCATGCGATTGGCCATTGAGAATTTCGCGAAGCAGCATCACCCAAAAAAAATAGTGTGCATCGGCGGCATGATGGAATTGGGGGAAGACAGTATCATGGAACATGAACAGATCGTTCAACTATTGCAACAATACAACTGGGATCAGGTGATCCTCGTAGGCAATGATTTTTCTAAAGTGAAACATCCGTATACGTATTTCGATACGGCTGATCAGGCCGCAGTGGCATTGAAACAGCAACTGCCTTCTGGCGCTATGATCCTTGTGAAAGGTTCAAGGAGTATGAAGATGGAAAATATCATGAAAGCTTTTGAATAGAACATTATGAGTGAAGCCAGGCCAAACTATCTGATCAGTACGTTCGATAACCGTTGCCCACGTTGCCGGACAGGGAAGATCTTTAAGTCATCCAATCCTTACGATCTAAAGAACATCGTAAACATGAACCCTACTTGTCCCGTATGCGGACAGCCAACAGAAATTGAAGTGGGCTTCTACTATGGTACAGGGTATGTCAGCTATGCGTTGACGGTAGCTTTCAGTGTGGCGAGTTTCATAGCATGGTGGGTGATCATCGGATTTTCTACCGAAGACAATCGATTCTTTTACTGGCTCGGCATCAACGCATTGCTGCTGATCCTTTTTCAGCCCATCATTATGCGGCTCTCCAGAAGTTTATGGTTAAGCTGGTTCGTGAAGTACGATCCGCAATGGCGGACCAATAAAGTGGATAAACTGGACCGGATCATTCCGGACCAGATGGAAGGACTCAAGTAAGAAAATTATCGCGCCTTCAGTTGCTGCACACCGGCTTCTACTTTTTCGCGCACTTTTCGCACCCGCAAACCCAGCATGATGAGGGCCGTGCCGATGATCAACGCAAAAATGGCGATGATTAAAACAAGGGTTGACACGCCGATTGAGGGCTGTGCTATGATAATGATTCCAAACAGGATCGAGAGAACGCCGCTTAAAGCCAGCCATCCTTCCCCTTCAATCTCTTTCCGGAGTTGAATCGCCATTCCGATGCGTGAAACGCCCGCGAAGATGGCCCAGAACGCCATCATCAAAACAGCAAACAAAGCGTAGGTCTCTGGGCTTCTATAAATGAGGATCCCTAACACGATACCTAGTGCTCCTTCCAAAACAAACAACCATTTGTCTTCCTGTGTCTGCCAGTTTCGGAAAACAGAGATCAGGGAGAATATGCCATCAATGATCAGATAAGCAGCAAACCAGATCAGCATAACGGTGAATGTCACGCCGGGGTTAAGTATTGCAATGATACCGAAGACAATGAGCAATACGCCTTTCAGTACCAGTAGCCACCAATTGTTGAGAAATGTTTTGAGCATAGCAGTTGAATTGAGGAAAAGATACAATTGTTGGCGGGCCTTTAGCAAATCCCTGTCGCTATAGTTTGTTCCAAATAATATCTTTGCGACAACCAAACGATGGATACTGCCCATGTTTACCTGTCTGAAACACTGGCTGAAACGATCCACTGTAATGATACTGGGCCTGCTGCTCTACAGCTGTCTCAGGGCTCAGGATTATGCACCCGATCTTAGTTCCAGGCAACCGCTGAACATCATCATCGCATCGCGGATCCGCACATTTGATTTTGCTTCCATCAGTTTTCAGGCACAGGCGGGCATACAAAAGATCTTTCATCGCAGAAGGATGTATCTGGTGTATGTGGATTCCATTGAAGAAGCAGCTGCACGGATACAAAAATTGATGGAGAGAAAAAAAGGTCGGATCAAAAACCTATGGTTTGATAGTCATGGGCATTTCGGCAGAAGGGTTTCCTTGTTTGAGGTGGGTCAGGATGAAGTCAATTATCGCACCATTCATGAAGAACATATTCGCAAATCATTGCAGCAGATCGGGAGGTATTGCGACAGCACCACCATCATTTCACTGGGATCTTGTTACTCAGCTGCAACATTCACCCACCCTGCGTTAGACAGTTTTCCGGAACAAAGAATGAATGGCGATTCCCTCATGAAATCTGTGAGTGAAATAATGGGCAATGCCACTGTTTATGGAAGTCCCAGTTGGGTCATGACCAAAGTATTTGTATTCGGCAATTCATATGCGCTTGCGGGTGGACCCAGCGCTAAAAAATTTCATGATCCATTGTTGATCCCAGCCTGGGAAACCGTTGGACAGTGGACGGCCTACCGGGCCAGTACCCAGTCCTGGCAACCGATCCCCACCGTTGCGATGGACGGCAAAGGAAATATCATTTTGAAGCCCAAACCATTTCTGGACAACCCTTCACACGCGCAACGGCAACAGCGTGTGATCAATCATTTGACACCGGGGAATTATTCACCGAATTGGTTTGTGGCGGACCGGTTGCCGAAACACTATCATTAGGGATCAGTGTGAGATCTTAGGGGGAGGCTTTGCATCATTTCTCACCCTAACCACTCACCCTTCCGCCTAATAAATCACTTCCTTTTTCCGCAATCATATACACCGGCGCATTGGTATTACCAGTGGTGATGGTGGGCATCACAGAAGCATCAATGACGCGGAGATTTTGTATACCGTGAACCCTGAGCTGATCATCCACAACGGCCATTGCATCATGACCCATCTTGCAGGTGCCCACCGGATGATAGAGTGTCTCGAGGCTTTTCTCTATATGCGCTTTTAATTCATCATCATTGCTGCGTTGAGACGGAAAGTTAACGCCCTGTCCAATGGATGTAAACGCGGGTGCTTCTGCAATTTCAATCGCCTTCTTCAATCCCCACAACAAGGTCTCCTGATCTTGAGGTACGGAAAAGAAATTAGGCTGGATGATGGGCGCGGCAAGCGCATCATTGGAAGCAAGGGTCACATATCCCCTGCTTTGAGGGCGTACGAGGATCGACAACACCGCATATCCGTCGTGGTGCGGAAAGGTTTTAAGATCGTAGATATCCGTACTATAATCAGCGCCCAATCCCAGTGGCACAAAATGAAACTGAATATCCGGACGGGCATCCGCTTTGGGAGAACGTACAAAAGCATTGGCTTCCAGGGGGCCGGCACAAAGGGGTCCGCGTTTACGGAACACATATTGCATCAGCGCTTTTAATTGCGCCATCGGTTTGATGTAGCGGTTTGAGGAAGGGATCGATGACAATCCCGTAGCGCCGGACCATATGTGATCCTGCAGGTTTTTTCCTACGCCGGGAAGATGATGAACAAGCGGAACACCCACGCGGGCAAGTTCCTCACGGTCACCAATACCCGAAAGCATCAGGATCTGCGGACTCTGGAACGTACCAGCACTCAGGATCACTTCACCCGAACAGGAGAAAATGCGTTCCACGCCTTTGACCCTGCCCACTACTCCTTTAGCGGTGCCTTGCTTAATGAGAATCTTCTCTACATGGCAGTGTGTGACAACAGTAAGGTTCTTTCGATGCAAGACCGGCTTCAAAAAAGCAGCGGCCGCACTGTGTCTTCGGTTATCCTTGACCGTGAATTGAAGCGGGTGGGATCCCAATTGTTCTCCCTCGTTATAATCCGAAATATTGGGAATGCCTGTTTCTGCAGCGGCTCGAAGAAAATAAGCGGTCAACGCAGAAGGTTGGCTGAGATGTGTAACATTCAGTGGGCCTTCTTTACCATGATAAGGCGCCCCGAACTGTGCATTGTGTTCAGACCGAATAAAATACGGCAACACATCGTTCCATCCCCATCCTTTGTTGCCCAGCGCTGCCCACTCATCGTAGTCGTGCCAGTTCCCGCGCACATAAGCCATTGCATTCGTAGAACTGCACCCACCAAGGGTTTTGCCGCGGGGCAGATAGATCTTTCGCCCTCCCACGAATTCCTGCGGTTCGGTCCAGAACTGCCAGTCGACTTCGCTGCGATGCAACTTGGCGTAGCCTCCGGGAATGTGGATCTCCGGCTTGTTGTCTTTACCACCTGCTTCCAGTAGCAGGATCTGATGTTGGGGGTTGGCAGACAATCGGTTAGCGAGGATGCATCCAGCCGAGCCCGCGCCGATGATGATATGCGTAAAGTGAGTCATGGAGAGATTGAGGAATTAAGTTAAATGAAAGAATTGTAAATTTATTATCGGACTCGCAAGCTGCGAACTTGCGACCTGCGAACTAAGCGACCTGATATATGATTGAGTACGCAACACATACAGACATTCCCGCGATTGTGGACCTGTTGAACTCCGCTTACCGCGGGGAAAGATCAACAAAGGGCTGGACCACCGAGGCACATTTGATTGCCGGGGAGGTGCGTTCAGACGCCACCCAGGTGGGTGAAGTGATGGATAAGGAAGGCAGTGTTTTCCTGAAATACGTTGACGAAAATGGCCAGATGAAAGGCTGTGTAAACCTGCAGAACAATGAACGGGGTGTGTACCTGGGCATGTTCAGCGTGGAGCCTGAATTACAAGGTGCCGGGATCGGAAAACAGTTGTTGATGGCTGCGGACGCCCATGCGCGCAAGATTGGGGCCAGCCATATCTATATGTATGTCATCTCCCTGCGGCAGGAGCTGATCAATTGGTACAAACGGTATGGTTTTGAAGAAACCGGCGAGCAGTTCCCCTTTGCCGAGGACGGCCTTACGGGCAAGCACCTCCAGCCGCTGGAATTCGTAGTTCTGGAGAAGGTCCTGGATTAATTCCCTTGCCAAATCCCGATTTTTCAGTAGTTTTGCCTCCCCTCGGAGGGGTGCAGGAGTGGTTGAACTGGCACGCCTGGAAAGTGTGTATACTCGAAAGGGTATCAAGGGTTCGAATCCCTTCCCCTCCGCTAAATATTAAAGTTGCCCCAGTGGGGCAATTTTTATTTAGGGACTTTAGTGAAAGCAGGCTATGCTCTTTCAGGCCGGTTAACAACTCAGTAACTCAACAACTCAACAACGCAGCAACCACTCCATTTTGCAGGGCTTTTTTATTACTTTACAGCAAATCCTCACATGAGACTGTTGAAGGTTATTCTGTTATTGGTTGTGATGACGGCTTCCTGCAATAAGGATGATGCCGGGCCATCCGCTGTAATCAGCAGCTTCTCTCCTGCCAAGGGAGCCGCGGGAAACCTCGTGAATATCATCGGAAAAAACTTCGGGGAAGACTCATTACAGGCAACGGTGCGTTTCAATGGGACGCAAGCAACCAAGATCACCTTTTACTCAGATACACTGGTCATTGCTGAAGTGCCCTCGGGTACCACAACGGGAAAGATCAGTGTGCAACTGCAATCCAACACATATTCTACTGGCAGTGACTTCATCATTCTTCCGGGAACCTGGACCAGAAAAAAAGACAATAATGCCGTTGGATTTGATGTGCGTTCAGATGGCGCTGCCTTTACCATCGGCAGCACTGGATACTACGGATTGGGTTACAATGGCGGAACAACACTAAAGGATATGGCATCCTATGATGCTGCTACAGATACCTGGACGAGATTACCGGATGGAGGATTGGATTTTCAAAGTGGCATTGCGATGGTCATCAACAACAAAGCCTACCTCGGTTTGGGCCAGGCTTTTTCGCTCAATCCATCGATCATGAAACAGATCTGGGAATTTGATCCAGCTGGAAATAAATGGACAAGAAAAAAAGATTTCCCCGGCACCGCGCGCTGGGCTGCCATCGGCATATCATCAGGTAATAAAGCCTATGCGGGTTTGGGCGATCCTGGCGGCGGCGGCATCCTGAAAGACTGGTGGGAGTATGACGCAGGTACGGATACCTGGACACAGAAAAAAGATATTCCCTCCACCAACGCCATCTGGTGGCCGGCCGCATTCAATATCAATGGCAGACTATTTGTTGGCAGCGGCGCATACGGATTCAACAAAGAGTGGTATGAATACATTCCTGCCACAGATACATGGGTTCGCAAAGCAGATTTTCCGGGTAAGATCAGTTTTTCGCCTGCCTCATTCGTAATTGGGAACAAAGGATATGTAGCCGGTGGCGGTGAAGAATGCTGGGCCTATGATCCGGTCACAGACAGCTGGACACAGCAAGCCTTCATTAGAAATATCATCGCGGGAAGAGCATTCGCGATCAACAACAAAGGATATTTCCTCACCGGCGTTGGCGGCGGTGGAAGTACAAATTCAAATTACTGGAGCAAGGAAGTGTGGGAGTTTACGCCGGGAAATTGATTAGCAGGTTAACAACAGAACTAAAATCCAAAACCTACTCACTGAACCCTTGTATTTTAACAGTGACCAATAACTGCCCCGTATGGCGCATGGTGTGTTCTGCTGCATGAAATAATAAACCCAAAACGGTAGAGGGAATTTGTTTACGACCGATGCCACGAGGCATCAACAACTCATCGGCACTCGTTTCCCTCAACTGCGCAAGTGCCGTATCAACCTGTTGATTGAAAGCAGAAAGCAATTCAGGAACAGATTGGGTTGACGGTATGCCTTCCTCACGAAGTTGGAGTAGCTTCTCTTCCGAGAGTGTTTCATTTCGGGCATAGGTGAAAAGCCTGTCTAACACCCCACGCAGATGCTGCAGATGAAAACCCACGGATGCCAATCCCTCCGGCTTGATCCAAAGCTTTTCCTTCGGAAAATCAACGAGTAGTTCATTCACTTCTTTTCGCGCTTGTAAAAGCGCATGCACAACGGGTTGTAAATAAGGCGTAATGCCCTCCACTGAACCTTGCATCCAAAATTCCAAGTTACTGTCTGCCATGATTAGATCTCTCCGCACACTAACATATAACAAATAACAATACGCAGGAATGGATTACTTGATCTGTACCCCTTGCAAAATTCCCTTACCCGTTACGGAGCTGCCACTGTTCCAACCCATCCTGCCTTCCACTCCGCCAACAACCACCGTTCGCTCTCCGGTACCAGAAAGTTTTACTGGTCCTTCCGTCAAAGAACTAATGCCCACCTCAACCTCCGCTTCCACTTTAACGATCACATCTGTCACTCCCCGGTTGTCGAATTCCACCCTGCCTGCAACAGATCCCTTAACTTCCGCTTTCACAGGCCCTTTCTCGATATCTGCACTTTTCCCTGCGGACAGTTCCAGGGAGCCGCGCATGATCTCATTCTTGTTTAAATCTTCTTTGATTTCAAAATCAATCGGTCCACCGGTAAACTTGGTGGTCATTCTGCTGCAATCCGTCTGAATACTGAAACCTTCAAATTCCAGTGTACTGTGGTAATTGCATGCCACGTCATCGAATTCCTGTAGTGTAGAAGGCTTGAATGGCTGCTTATCTTTATAGCACTCCGGATGCGGCAATAAAAATTGAGGTTTTACAGATTCGAGTATTCCCAGCCACAACATTTGATAATCTACTTTCGTCACTTCAAACTGTGTCTCAGGATAATAATACTGTTGGTAGTATGCCTGGGTGTTGATCCATTTACGCAAGATATCCAGCATCGCATTCACCGATCTCTCTTCTACGCCATTGGCAGAAGCGAGATATTCTGTATTCATCTGATCCACTGCAGTACAATAGTCTTTCATGGTGTACTGACATTGCCCTTCGCCAAAGAGACATTCAAATTTCTTTTCTATTTGCTTCGATTTCTCTTCCCTTTCTGCAAAAATTGGCCGCAACAATTTCCCCTTATTCACATAATCCTCTTCAGCCTTCTTCCATTGGTAGCTGAGTCCGCCATCCTTATCATTCATGAGATATGTCAATTTTTGGTGTGCCCGCAAGGATAGAGGACCTTGCGATTGGATCGGCGCTCCCGTTTTGACAGCCTTCATGGACTGCCCTATCTGTTTTCCATGATATTCCGCATTTGCAGCTTCCAATCGGTACCGCTTCTCTTTCAATGCATCCAGCTCTCTACGCAGCTGTTTCTTAAAATCATCCCAGGTCTCAATAAGAGCAACACTTTCCAAAACATCACGTGGAAATGCCGGGAGCACAAACTTGTGCAATCCCAATGGATCCTGCGGGATATGAAGCGGCCAGGATACATCGTTCTTATCAACAGGATATCCCAACTTACGCAGCCTGGTTTCTTTCTCCGTACTGTAGGCATTGTCGAGGCTTTTCTTCATCGCTTCAACCGCGCCTTCTTTATTACCCTTGCTTTCCTCAATCTGGCTTTTGGTAAAGTTTGCTTGTGCGTGACCCGGGAAAAAACGAATCGCACTATCCAGGTATCTGGTAGACATCGTAAAATCGCCCAACCCAAACCATGCCTGGCCCAGGTTGTTTAATATGGTGCTATTGCGAGGATACATCGTATTCAATACCCGTAACATCGGAATTGCCAGAGGTTCTGCACCCGCCATGGTCAGGAACGCCGCGTAATTACTTAGGTTATCAGGATCTCTCTGGTCCATACTACAGATCTTTCCTTCCAGGTAAATGGCATCCTGGTATTTTCCCATCGCCCAGAGACCGGAGGCCAGATGTCCCATTTCACGAACACTGGTGGATTGTGCCTGCAGACTGGCATACAGCTTATCGCCGCGAGCCGCAACCTCACCTCCTAATTTGGCCGAAGCCTGCTGATGCACCTTCTTAATATAGGCAGCGAGTGTGTTTACCGAAGGCGTAGTCGGTATTGACGCAATACGCGCCGCATCACGTGTGGGCATTTCCGTACGTCTTGCGCCAGGATTGGCTTTGGCAATTCCGCTCGCTTTATCCAGCCCATCCAGATCTGGCATCTCAATACCCATCTCCGCCATCTTCTTTCTTTGCTCCGGCGTCAATTTATTCAACTCAGCCTGCGCTTTCTTTTTCATCTGCTCCAACTCCAGGGGCGTTGGCGCTTTCTTTGGCGATTGCTGTGCCATCCCCACATTACTCAGCAGAAAGCAAAAAAAACTCAGACAAAGGATGGGCAAGAAATATGTGAATCTATTTTTCATGATTGATCAGCCTATTTTTTTCAACACCATAAAAAAATCAATGAACCCTTTTTTCGGAGGCAGTTTTTTATCGTTGTGCGATTGGTCAAGCGTAACAGGTACCCTTTCTCTTATAATGATCTCCTTCTGCCCCTCTTTAAAACTGCCCTCAACAATATTCCATTCCCCAAAGCTCAGATAACTGGCGCCACTTGAATTGAAGGTTCTGTTTTCCTTGCGATTACGTACATCTTTTTTCTCCGGTTTGAACGTATACTCAACCACCGTCTCGTCTCCTTCAATATTGTAGTTAGCGACAGGAATGGCAAAACTGTATTTCCCTGTGGTGTTGTCAATTTGGAGATCAGTGTTCGTGATCCATCCTTGCACCCATTTATCCGCCGATGTATAACGGGAATACTTATCCAGTCTGCCGGTGATTGCCATAGACACCTGCTGGCCAACCGGCGCAATAACAGTGTCGATTTCATCATGTTTACTCCAACTTTTTTTGGTACCGCTACCGATCCAGCTTTCATACCGCTGGCCGTTGTTTTTGTCTGGCTGGTTACTCCGTATAGCACCTCTCACCTCTGATGTCAATTCTACGAAACCTGAATTTGTACGATCGATGATGATATGATAGTACACCCGGTCTTTCCCTTTACCTCCGCCTGTACTATCGTTAAACTTCAGTTGATATACAAACTGCCCAACCCAGCCTTTCTTGACATCTGGTGCGTAGGGAAGTTCAGGGAAGGCAATGTCGGGAAGCGCCTTGGATTGTGCATTCACAACACTCACAGAGAAGATCATCTGAACAACAGAGATGGAGACAAAAATTTTAATGAAGCTTTTCATCGCAGAAGCATTTAATTGTCCGGCAATATTGCACCTATCAGCTTTTTGTTCTATACACTAAACCGTGTATTTTCTGAAACAACGGCGCGCGAAATACACGATTCAGGGGATGGGAATGTTTCATGAACATTCTATTATTGCGAATACGTAAATTGGATACATGGATGTAAAGAGATTATGCAGCTTCCTACTCGGAATCGGTTCAATCCTGATCTGTAATCATTCCACGGCTCAGGTTAATTGCAATACGCTCGATGTGTATAAAGTCCCCGGGAAATGGGTATGGCAGAAAGGCGGCTACGGAAATCAATGGCAGTTCAGTGAACCCATCCGGAAGGAAATGCAACGGATCATGCCCGTTGCCCTGGATGGACTGTATGCCACCAACAGCATTGCCTACGGAGACCTGCCAACAATCCCCAATACACAAGCTGCACCAAAACAGTATGACTGCTATCTGATGCTGAAGAAATATGAATGCCTGAAGGGATACAACACCCTTCAACCCGAGGGAGAGACCGGCTGCTGGGTGTATTTTAATATCAATACCATGTTCGATGGAGGACAATCATCTGAGTCAGGGGTAGAATTCCCTTACTATGTGAACGAAGGAACAATACTGGTAGGAGAATACTTTACGGAAAGAGATGCAGCCGGGAACAAAATTCTCTATGCCAACACCCCCAGAAGCAACAATCAATTCAGGGGCTACTTTTTTTCGGCGAAAGAAAGTCTTCCGCTCAAAAGAATCAGTTGGCGGGACTTCATCAATTCCTATAAAGTATTTGTAGAAAAAGAACTGCGCAGCAAACTGAACTATACGAAAGAAGGACTCGCAAAAAATCAGAAGGAACTAACAACAACCCAATACGAGGATACTAAAAACTACCTGACCAATCTCATTGCGGATAGAAAAAAAGAAATCGCAACGCTTGAATCAGACATCAATGCTCTCCAAACATGGTTCAACCAGATCGTCACCCATAAAAAAATCAACGAAATGGCAAGGGCGTTCAAGGCCAACCCCGGCAGGCAGGACTTTCTTGACCTTCTCAATGCATCTGACACCACTACTACTTTTCCCGTTTGGGTGGAAGACCTCGGATTCTATGACCTTAGCAAATCCAGGGATCAACCCCAATGTATTTTGCTCACACTAACGCGGCAAGATCATCAACTGCCCAAGAAAAACTTCATGGATCTGTTCACTACTACATTCAATTTGGACGTCCTATGCAAAATGGTGGGCGAAAAGCCTAAAATGCCTAACGGCATCAATAGCCTCAATGCTTCAGAGGCTACCGCAAAAACAGAAACAAAATCCAATCAGCTGAACAACTCCACCTATACATATTCTTTTGACAGTTCACCGGAGCAACAATTTCCCAAAGGCTGGGAAGGGGAGAAAAACATAAAAGTCAAAAAGTTCGAAAACAAAAACTGGCTGGCCTTTACCCAAAATGGCTTCTGGTATCCCAAACAATACAATAAAGAAATCAAGGATGACTTTTCCATGAGCTTTGACCTGGGCTGGGACAAAGACATTTCTTACTACAGTGGATTGTTCACAGTAGCCATCTCGGAAATGGAATACAATAATCCCACGCAACGCTACCGCACCGAAGATGAACCTGCAAAATACTGGAGCTTTTACGACAGTTATGCCGGCAACTTCCGTCGCATCATGCTTTGGTTTGATCCCAACTGGAATAATGGCGGAATGTTGGATATCTATTCTTACGATAAGAATGAAAGCGTGGTTGCAAAAAAAAGAATCCTGCTGCCTGAGTTTTATGCATCAAAAAACAACCATCAGTTAAAACTAATCAGGAAAGGAAGCAAACTGCTCGTTTTTATCAATGATAAACTGGAAGCTGAAGTGGAAAATGTATTTATCCCTGCGGCAAAGTATAATCTTTACACGTTTAGCCGATACAAAGGCAATAACAGCAACCAGGATACCGATATTTTTTACATCAAAAACATAAAAGCGAAATATGAGTAGGTATTTCATCTCCAAGACAAAAATGCCTTGTATGGCAGCTGACGCAAATGTAGACATCACCATGAAGGAATGATCAGCTATCGTACCCTTTGAAAACTTAGTTCCGCTTGAACAACACATATTTCAGGGGTTCATAGTCGCTATCCGTCAGCGTCAATATATATCCATTCTTCACGGCCATCAGCTGGCACCAGAACTTCTTGGTTTTACCGCTCACCCTGTTGGTGGCCATCAACTCCCAGACATTCACGGAAAAATTTCCTCTATAATTCAGGCCACTGAAGGTGGTTGATCCGTTGTTGGTATTGGCCGCATTGTGTACACTGCTATACGTGTCATTACTGTTGAATGTGAACTCATCGGTACTGGAGATGGCAGACATCCCTGTATAGTTTCCGGTATAGGCATTATAGTATTCCACGCCCCCGCCACCGGTTTTACTCCAGGTGCCGATGATATCATTCTTGGTTACGCCAAACCTGTTGTACCCAAGCATCCTGTCTACATCATTGGGATGAACAAACTGGGCCTGGTAGGCAGCTTTGTTGGGTGCGGTCACCACTACCACATTTGCACCACCCTGGTAAATCACTTTCATGGCTACATAAACCTTGGCACCTGTGGATTTGTCGACGCCCTCCCCTTCCTGAAAATATATCACAGGATAGGAAACCGATTCCCATTTCTGTGGATTCGCAACCGTAAATGATGGCGTTACGATCCTGGACCAATACCACTGTTCCGGTGAAACGGTGTTGGGGCGTGCATCATCCAGGGTGGTATTGACGTAATATAATCTGGCTTGCATGTTCTGCCGAACTACCTGTACATAGTCTGCCATGGGCGTAGCCTTCCAACCATCATCAAAATTGGTGGTGGATAGAGTGATCCCTGAGCCCGATTTCCCATTGGTTCCATGTGATGGAGTCGCCTGCTTAACTGGTGATGCTTTAGAAGCAAACAATGCGGTGTTCGCCTCCACGCCATTGGAAAATTGTTGAGCGGTTTCAATATACTTCTGATCGTTAAATACAGACGCCACACACCAGGTAAGACCATCCTTCACATAGGTGGTTACGGTTACCACAAATTGGATGCCATTGTACGTACCCCTTGATGCACCAAACAATACCTCCGTTCCACCGATGGTTTGTCGGGTTTTGGTAGACGGCTCAGGAGTTTTGATCCCAAAAGGCTTTGCCGCATAGCTCTCCCAGTCCAGTTGGAAATTATTATCGATGTCTTTCTGTCCTTGCACCGCCGGGAAAATGTACAGCTGGCAGTACTTGTTACCCTCTATTAACTCATAGTAGATTTTGTTCAAACTGTCTTTCAGTGTGTACTTTGGAGGGGCTTTATACTTAAAGATATCGAAGCTCCTGACCTGTGCCTGAGAAGCAAGGCAACATACAAAGAGGCCTACAAAAAGACCGGTTAAAACACGAAGAAATCGCATACCATTTGATTTAGTGATGGCCTACAAGATTCAACGGTATCCTCTCCTATCCCATCCCCTGAACCGTGTATTTTAAATAAGAAAGGACCTATTAAATTCAGTTGGAAATACACTAAACGGTGTACTTTAGAAGATATCCGAAGACCGCATATTTACATCCCGATGCGCACATCTCGCAAAACATTACTGAACAACAGACCAATAATGCTTCCAAGCGTAATACTGGCTACGGTACTCCTATGTTTATGCTTGAACTCACACGCGCAGGATAACTCCAAAAGGGATAGTCTTTGGATGATCCTTCAAAACAGTCAACAGGATACCATCAAGGTGCTCAACCTGTTGCAATATGGCGAGCAGTATGAGGTCAGTAATCCGGATTCAGCGATACACTATTACAAGATCGCGAAAAGCCTGTCTGAGAAAATCGGATATAAGAAAGGGCTTTCATCCTACACCAGCTACACCATTGTAATCCTGAACAATCAGGGTAAATTCAGGGAAGCGTTGGAACTCTGTAAAGAAAACGCGCAGCGTTGGGAAGGCTCCAACAATAAACAGGAACTTGCTGCAGCTTACATCAACCTCGGAAGTGAATGGCAGTATCTGAGCGATTTCCAGACTGCAGCGGAAAACTATCTTAAGGCCCTTTCCTATGCAGAAGCCATTCAGCACTTGCCCTATCAACGTGTGGCCAACAACAATCTCGCTTCCTTGTTCAACAGTCTTCAGCAATACGACAAAGGTGGGTCATATGCCCAGCGGGCCCTGGATATTGCTATTGCGTTGAAGAATGAATATGCAATCGCATCGTCCCTGATTAACCTGGGAAATGCAGAAAACAGTCTCAAAAATTTCGATTCATCGCTATCCAGGTTCCGGCAGGTAGAAACCTTGGGCATTAAAATGGAAGACCAGGTCATCACCATGGACGGATGGCTGGGTATTGCGGAGACCTATAGCTTACAACAACGATGGAGTGAGGCGGAGCCATACTTACTCAAAACGTTCACCCTTTCCAAAAGCATTGAAACCAACGAATACCAACTATACGCGTGTATGGGACTTGGCGATCTTTATATCAGGACAAAGCAATACGGCAAAGCGGATATCTATCTTCAGACAGGTATTGATTTGGCGAAGGCTCTAGGAACCCGGCTTGAATTGAAGGATCTGTATTTCAAAAGAGCAGAATTGCAGGAAGCAAAAGGGGAGGCCGCAGATGCGTTGCTCTGGTACAAAAAATTTGTAGTGCTGGATGATTCACTGACCAATGAGAAGATCAACAATAACATTAACATTGGTGAGATCAAATATGAAACAGATAAAAAAGAGCTTCAGATTGAAAACCTCGAGGCACAACGGAAACTACAGCAGTTGACCATCAAACAGCAAAATACCTATAACTGGATCCTTGGAGGAAGTGCTTTGTCCATACTGTTCATCGCCCTGTTGAGTTGGAGAAACTTCCGCCAAAAACAACTCCTCCAAAAGCAACAAATCATCGATCTGGAAAAGGAAAAACAATTGCTTGCTACAGAATCAATGCTGAAAGGTCAGGAAGAGGAAAGGAGCAGGCTTGCCAAAGACCTTCACGATGGCTTAGGCGGAATGCTGTCTGGCGTAAAGTTCTCTTTCAGCAACCTGAAAGAAACGATGCATATGGAGCAGCAAGACATGAAATCATTTGAACGAAATATTGATCTATTGGATAGTTCAATCAAGGAACTCAGGCGCGTGGCGCATAGCATGATGCCCGAGGTGCTCATTAAATATGGACTGGATGCGGCTTTGCGGGACTATTGCACTTTTATCAACACCAGTGGCATCATTAAGGTGATCTACCAGAGTCATGGCCTTGAAAACATCGGCAGCAATCAGACCGTTAATGTAACGATCTACCGGGTGATCCAGGAATTGCTCAACAATATCGTTAAACATGCGAGCGCTACTACGGCGATCGTAGAAATAAACAAGGAAGGACAAAAAATAGTGATCACAGTTGACGATGATGGAAAAGGTTTTGATCAAACGGCTTTGCAAAACGGAAACGGGATCGGTTGGGCCAATATCACCAACCGTTTAAACTACCTGAAAGCCAGGGTTGACATCCAAAGCGAAACCGGGAAAGGCACATCGGTGAATATTGATTTTGATGTGGATGCATAACTTACTTTCCACGCCGCATGATCCAACGCCCCTTCTGCGTATAAGTGTATTTAGTACCCACATCACTGATTCTTCGCCAGCTACCACTCAAAACACCGGTACTATCGTTTAAAATTCCGCTACAGGCATACTGCATGATATCTTTATCCACCCGATACACCAGGGACAAGGTATCCTTAACCAAGGTGTACTTACCATGACCATAGATCTTATTGTAAGCCGTATAAGTAACCACGGTGCTGTCTGGAAGAAACTCAAAAGAAAAATAATAGGGCTCCTGATTGGCGTCATTGCCGTAACTGCCTACCCATCTTCCCAAAAGCCTCTTCGGGTCTGATTGCGCTTCAGTGGATAAGACGGTTACCATGCATACAACAGTCAAGAAGATTCGGCACATAAATGAAAATTTAATCGATGGCAATTTTGGTCACCTTGAAAGAACAAGCTATCCCCCGAAGGGTGTATTTTTAGGACCGATGGTTTATCCTAATTTACAGCATGAAAACCAAGTATTGCGAATGAATCCTGTCAAAGTTTTTATTGTTGACGATCACTACATGGTAATAGAGGGTATACGTGCCCTGCTGCAGGATCAAAAGGATATTATCCTGATGGGCCACGCATCTAACGCGGACTCATGCTTATCCTTTATTCAGAACGCCGCGCCCGATGTGATCCTTATGGATATCAGCATGCCTGGCAAAAATGGTATCGATCTGTGCAAGGAAGTGAGGGATCGTTATCCTTCTATTTTCGTCATTGGTTTGAGCACATTCAACCAATTCACCTATGTGGACGATATGCTTCGAAATGGCGCCAGCGGCTATTTGCTTAAAAATGCAACCAAGCAAGAAATCACGGAAGCCATCCATACGGTGGCAAAAGGTAAAATGTACATGAGTGATGAAGCCGCCAACACCCTGAAAAATGCATCCCCACAGGAATCTCCGGTTTTAACAAGAAGGGAGAATGAAATTCTTCGTTTGATTGCAGAGGGACTAGCCAACCCCCAAATCGCGGAAAAACTTTTCCTAAGCATCAGCACCGTTGATACGCATCGCAAAAGCCTGATGCGGAAACTAAATATTAAGAATACCGCGCTATTGGTGCGATATGCTGTTGATCAAAAAATCATTTAACGATCTATTAGATTCCTTATTACCGTTTTACCTTTTTGAACCAACTACTTCCGCGAAATTTTTGCCAGCAAGTTGCGCATTCACCCAGGACTCGACGTCGATAAAGAAAAGGAAGCCCCGTTCATGCGGCACCTTGAAAATACGAGTCATTTGTTCTTTTAAGTCCATTAATTGTTTTCGCAATTCCGTTTTATTGGCGGCAACTTCTACGGATTTGAAGAATCCCATCAAAGCCCTTTCGCAAGTATACATGCGGCCCTGTTTCTCCATAAAACGCTGGGCAGAGCGCACCTGATAAGATAGCAATTCATGATTACCCAATTCATATTGTATAAACATCAACAACAACTTGGAAAAGCTATACTCTTCCACTTCATCATTGGCTTCCAATTGTATCTTTTGAATCATCTGCAACGCCTTTCGATAATCCGCACGGGCAAAATCCCGATAGGCATGAAAGTACCAAATGGTGATTTTCCCTTTCATCGTAAACGATGCTTCAAATTGTACGATGGTCTTCTGCTGATCCTTTTGTAAACGCGTTGCTTCATCAAAACGTCCCTGCCTGCAGAATCTGATCAATGAAAACAAGTACCATCGCTCAAATGCCAATGCATGCTTATCATGATTGGTAATCTCATCCACAAAATGTTTATAGCGTTCAAGATGAACGTCGAAATCATCATAACGTCCGGCACGTACGGCCAGCCAGAGATGCTGTGCGTATTCTGCAATGGTTTGTGTATCCACCTTATCCGTTCTTCCGGCATTTTCCCTCAACTCCAGGTAGATCCGCGAAGTCTCAAACGCCTTGCCAAACATACCCATCGCTGTATAGTAGTCGCAAAGCGCCATATTGCGCATGCCAAGTGCCGTTCTGCTGAGCATATCAGATTCCCTGGTCTTCAATAAAGGAGCAATGATTTTCCGAAGCGCAGCTTTATCTTCCGCGCTTCGGCAATACAATTTGTTCCTTAAGAAAATGCGCTGCAAAGTAAAAACATCACCTACCCAGGAATAATTCTGAATGATCTGCAATACTTTTTTCCGCTCTTCAAAAATCTCGCGGATACCGGAGGATTCCGGATCAGTGATATGATAGATCTCCTGCAAATACTCTTGTAATAAGACATAGTAATGCCTGATAAAAGCGTCGTCTGACCATGTAATCGCTTTAATACGCTTCAGTAATTTCGCAGACTGACCATGAAGGCCTTTATAGTGAAGCACCTTGTATGTCTCAATCATATCCGTATGGTCACTGTCCAGATCCTTGTATGCACCAAAGCTTCGAAGTGCAGCAATAAGCTGCTGAAACAGGTACTGTTTCGTAGCAGGAAAATGCGTAACCCTATATTGTTTCACAAACTGGGTCCTGATTTTTCCTTCATCGTAGCTGTTCATCTTTTCAATGATGTCAAATAAATGCAGATACGCTTTGCTCCCGCCCTGAAATTGGGTGTAGAGTTTAAAATATCGCTTCTCTGATTTGGTTAGGGACTTCACAAACTCGAACAATTCAGAAAGCAATGTTGAACGGATGATTGTTTTCCTTGCTAAAGCCATAGTCCTAAGCTACCCTTTTAGTGGTAGTTCTCCAACCTAAATTTTGTGTTAGGAATTTATGGCAAATGATTTCTAAACCATTGATTTATAAGTATATATATAAAAATATAGGTAGTTTGCCATTATAAATATGGTGAAATATTGACTTGTATACAGCCTACCCGCCCAACTAGTTTTACGGTCATAAAAGATCGCAATGACCAGATTGTTTTTCCATTGGCTCAGCCTTCTCCCCATAGTTGCAAGCTTTCCTGTTGAACATCGGGAAACCGCAGGGAGGGCATTTGCAACAGCTGAAAAAAACTTCAATGCGCCTGCAAGATTTCGGTTGTATGAACCGATAGAAAACGCCGCAGTGTATCAAATCACGCTATGCGCCGATCTGCCCGATAATCAAAACCCAGACAGGTTGCATGTAAAAGATGAAACCGGTCATGTGTTCCTGATCCTTTCCAAGATCATCCCGCAAAAGGATACCATACACCAGGTGTTTGGCTTCTACCCGGTAAGGCCAGCGTCAACCCTTTTGTTCAAAAATGTGGAAGCCGAGCTACTGGATAACGGCGGCCGTGAATATGATGCTTCAGTGTACAGACAAGTGCGGGCAGAGCAGTTCGCCAATATTCTGCAATTCTGCCTCAGCAATAAACACAAATACAATCTCAACAAGTACAACTGTTACGATTTTGCATTGGAGGCTTTCAACTATGTGGAAGGCCAGCAAAAGATCACCAACAAACATGTCAGGTTTCCGCTACTGCTCGGCTACGGCGGATCTCCCTGCGGACTATACAAAGACCTGCAGCAGTTGAATACCGAAAACACGCCATTGTCGAAGAATGTACAGATCACCACCCGGTGCGCACCATTCAGCAAACAATAACCACATATCTATTTACCATTAAAAAAAAGAAAATGAAAAAGAGCCTTCTCAGCATGATCATGCTATTACCCTTCGTTTGTGTGTTGGCACAAAACACTTCCACTCCAGAAGATCGAAAGAAAAAGAAAATCGATAAAATTTTTGAACTGATAGGATATGTTAATATTTCCTCCTTACCGGGCGAAAGCGATACCTACAGCGGTCCGTTATTGGGTGGACAAATCGGCGGACAGGTTAAACTCGGGCAGTTTTCAGAACGCATGGCCATTTGGGGCGGTGCCGCATTTTCTATGCAGGGCGGGAAATACAAAGAGAGTTATGAAGGCGGAGGCGACTATGGAGATGGCTCCCTTCGTTTAAATTATCTGAACTTTCCCATTACCGCCAGATATCAGGCTAAGAACGGATTGTTTGTGGAAGGAGGTGTTCAACCCGGTTTGCTGATGAGCGCAAAAAACAAATACAATTTCTCAGGGTCAAGTGGTTCAAATGATGTCAAAGACCAAATAAATACGCTGGATATCGGCATCCCCATTGGTGTTGGCTATAAGTTCACGGAAAATGTAGGCGTCTCTGCAAGGTTCACGCCAGGCATCACCAATATCAACAAATCCGAAAGCACCTACGAAGCGCCTAAAAACAGGAATATGGTATTTGCGTTAGGGGCCACTTATGCGTTCTAAGGAAAGACTGAATACTGTAAATCCCAATCACAATGTTATGCCCAAGTTTATCCTTGAGAGACATATGGATGCCGCGGAATTCATGCAGCACAAGGAGCAAAACCCAAAGCAACTATGGACAACAGGTAACCCGGGGATTCTATTTAGTGAGGTGAGGTGGTTGGAAAGCATCGTGACAAAAGAAAAAATCTACGATATCTACCTTGCTCCAAAAGCAGATGTCATGATGGAGTTTGCCAGTTATCAGGGACTACCGATCCGGTCTCTGCTGACGATCACCAATATCATAAAACCGGATCAGGGCAAAGAAAAAGACTCCCCTGAAAAAATGTTGTAAATTCTGATATGCATTTGGGTTATCTCGCATCACTTGGAACATTATTCTGTTGGACGATTTCGGTTTTTCTTTTGGGCAGACTTTCCAGGCTCAGCCATCCATGGACGCTCAATAAAATATCCCTGTTGTATAGTGCGGTTCTACTGGGTCTGTTGGTTTGTGTGAAAGATAGCTTGTCGCCTTACGCACTAATGACCAAACCCAGTATTTCCCAGTGGACCTGGCTGGGACTATCAGGCATATTGGGAAAAACACTGGGAGATTTCTTTGGTTACAACTGTATCCGCATACTGGGTGTGCGCAGGCGAAGTATGATCACTACAATCACTCCTGCGTTCACCTGGTTTTTTGCCTTTCAATGGCTGGGAGAAAAAATCAATGTCATCGGTCTCACAGGTATTTTCATGACGATCTTTGCATTGTTCTCTATTTATAAAGATCAGGATGAAGCAATGGACGTTCAACAGGATGCTTACGGAACCTACCTTAAAGGCATCAGCATGGGCATTGCCGGGGCTGCGCTCACCGGCATCGCGTTTGTCATCTCCAAGAAAGCGTATCATCCGCAACAGGAAAGCATTTCTGAGTTTCATGGCACCTGGATCAGGGTCATCGCTGCACTAGTCGTTGTGTTGATGATTGACTTGTTCCGTAAGGAAAAAGAACCGACGGTGCACATTTTCCTCAAAAATAAAAGTACTTTCCTTCTGCTCACGGGAGCCGTTGTGTTTGGCACCATTCTGGGTCTGAGTTTTTCCCTGGTTGCGATTACGCATCTTCCTGTAGCGGTGGCCTATACGATTTTTGCGATGGTTCCGTTGATGGTAATGATCATTGAAGTCATTACTGGTAAAACGAGGATCAAACAGAAACAATGGGTACTCGCGATACTTGCGATCATTGGCGTTTGCATCTTACTCTGGCGTAACCATGTGATCCCGGAAGCGCCTTCTGAAGCTCTGTTTATCCGATCACCTGAAAAGCTAAATCCTAATTGTTTCCAACGAATATTGCCGCTCAGTTGCTGAGACAAGTTTCACATACGATGGCAAAAATTTTGATTATTTTTTGAGTAGTTTAGTTTTCACCTACACAATTGCCATGCACATGAAACTAATTTGTATTGCCAGCATTTTGTTTTTTACGAGTGCCTGTAACAGTACGTCCAACAATAAAACAGCGGAAAAGAATTCAGAAAGCAACCTAACCGCTGCTGAAGCGCGTGAGATTGCGAAAGAAGCGTATATCTATGGATTCCCATTGGTTGACGACTATCGCATCCAACATGCATACTATGTTCAAAAAGATAACACAGAATATCGTGGCGCATTCAATACAATCCACAATACCGCAAGGGTATTTACGCCAGCCGATAAAGCTGTGCAAACGCCAAACTCTGACACACCATACAGCATGGTAGGTTTTGACCTACGCACAGAACCTATGGTGATCACCATTCCGAAAATTGATAAAGGAAGATATTTCAGTGTACAATTCATTGATGCGTATACACACAATTTTCATTACCTGGGTAGTAGAACTACTGGTAATAACGGCGGAAACTATCTACTTGCAGGGCCTTCATGGAAAGGAGAAAAGCCAGAGGGCATTGACGATATCATCCTGTGCGAAACGGAACTCGCCGGGGCTATTTATCGTACACAATTGTTTAGTCCTTCAGATCTTTCCAACGTCGTAAAGATTCAAAAAGGTTACAAGATTCAACCCTTGTCAGCGTTCCTAAAACAATCTCCACCAACGGCTGCACCGGCCATCAATTTCATTACGCCTGCAAATGTGGAACAGATCAGAACCTCATTGGAGTTTTTTAATATTCTCAATTTCAAACTACAGTTCTGTCCAACCCACCCCAGCGAAACTGCACTAAGGGAAAGATTCGCAAAGATTGGAATTGTTCCTGGAAAACCATTTGACTCCACACAGTTGACGCCTGAGATTCGGGAAGCCATTCTTCAGGGTCGCAATGATGCCTGGGCTGATTTCGCAGCTACAAAGGAAAAGGGCGACAGAAAAGAGATTTCGGCAAGTGATATGTTTGGAAACCGGGCGTTTCTCAAGAATAATTACCTCTATCGTATGACAGCGGCTGTCATGGGCATTTATGGAAATACGAAAGAAGAAGCTATGTATCCATTCTATACTGTTGACGATAAAGGTCAGGCGCTTTCGGGAGCCAATAATTATGTTGTTGAGCTCGCCGCCTATGCGATGCCACCAGTGAACGCATTCTGGTCGCTCACCATGTACGAAATGCCAGCGAGTCTACTTGTTGAGAATCCGATCAATCGCTACTTGATCAACTCGCCGATGCTTCCAAAGCTTAAGAAGAGCAAAGACGGATCAATCACTTTGTACATCAGTAATAAATCGCCTGGAAGAGAAAAGGAATCCAACTGGCTTCCGGCACCCGCTGGACCATTTGTATGTGCCATGAGATTGTACTGGCCGAAGGAAGAAGCGCTTTCGGGTAAATGGACCGCTCCACCTATGAAAAAAATAAACGAGTAGTTTGCTCGAGAATTTAAAACCACCGTTAAGAGAATCCTCGTATCAACAAGGCAAGGCCAAACACAAAAAACAAAACCGCCATCACACCCTTCTTGTGACGCATCAGCCAGTGCCGCCACTGCTGTACGGTTTGTTTAGCGGCATCACCGCCAGACATGAATAACAACACCGGAATGGCTACACCCAGACTGGCAAGGCCAGTGAATAAGGTTAGCACAAGGGCATTGGCAACTATCGACAAATGACCGCTAATGATTGCCATGCACCCTGCAACCGTAAGTGCCAGGTTTTTTGGATTGGTAACATCGGCAAATAAAAAACCCAACACAATGGCCTTCCAGGGTGTAATAGAATCCACCACTCGCATCAATAGTGGTTTTTTGTTTTCATCATCCGGTTTGTTGCGATGCATCCAGTTCCATGCAGCCACCAGGATCAAGACTACCCCCACCGCGATCCGCAGATTCAAAGCCAACCGGGATGGCGGAGTTGAAGTATCTGTTTGATTGATGGCGCGGTCAATGATAAATACTACCAGCGCAGGTATGCCAATTCCCAGAAACCATCCCAATACAAATCCTGCACCGTTGCTTCTCGGTCTTGGCGTGAACAGCATCAATATCACCGTGATGATAGGCACCGGACTGATGGCGATGCCAACAGCAAAAGGAAGCATATGCAAAACAACATCCCACATAAAAAAAGATGTGAAGATAATACCTAAACTCGGGTAAAATTTGTTTGAAATCTGTATGATCAAACAACCAATGATCAGTATCTCCCAATCACTTAGAACAATTCTTTACTTTAGAGCAATAAACTGCTCCAACATGAAATCAACCCTCAACAACATTCTCCTGTTGCTTATGCTGACCTTTGCCGCTTGTAACAGTAACAATAATACCAAAGAAGGTGAAAAGACCGCTGCAGCCGTAGAAGGCGCTCTTACCGCTGCCGAAGCCCGGGCCATTGCCAAAGAGGCCTATATCTATGGCTATCCGCTGGTAGATGACTACCGGATACAGCATGCTTATTTTGTACAGAAAGACAATACCGAATATAAAGGTGCTTATAATGTTTTACATAGCGCAGCCAGGGTTTACACCCCTGCTGATAAAGCCGTGCAAACACCTAACTCAGACACGCCGTACGGTATGCTGGGACTTGATCTTCGCACGGAACCCTTAGTCTTGACGATCCCAAAAATTGAAAAAGGCCGCTATTACAGTGTTCAACTGGTGGACGCTTACACGCACAATTTTAATTACATCGGCAGCAGAACCACGGGCAACGATGGTGGCAACTACCTGATCACCGGACCCAACTGGAAAGGTGAAAAACCGAAAGGCATCACCGAGATCATTCCCTGTGAAACGGAATTGGCCCTCGCCATCTACCGGACACAGCTGTTCAATCCGAAGGATCTGCCTAATGTAGTCAACATTCAAAAAGGGTATACCGTACAGCCCCTGTCTGCTTTTCTCGGACAGCCCGCTCCAACACAAGCGCCCGCGATCAGTTATGTGAATCCTGTCAACGCCGCCCAAATAAAGAACTCACTGGAGTTTTTCAATATTTTAAATTTCAAACTGCAGTTTTGTCCAACCCATCCCAGCGAAGTGGAACTCAGGGATCGTTTTAAGAAGATCGGTATTGAAGCAGGTAAAACTTTTGACACTACTGCCTTTTCTCCGGAGATCCGTGAAGCAATCATCCAGGGCAGAAACGATGCATGGGCAGAGTTCGCTGGATTGAAAGTCAAAATGGATAAAAAAGAAATCGTATCCGGTGAAATGTTTGGCACCCGCGACTTCCTTAAGAACAACTATCTGTATCGAATGGGGGCCTCCATCGTCGGTATTTATGGAAACTCCAAACATGAAGCGATGTACCCCGTCTACATGGTTGATGACCAGGGCAAGCCCCTGTCAGGCGCCAATAGCTATGTCGTGGAATTTCCTGCCGGTGCCCTGCCCCCCGTGAACGCGTTCTGGTCATTGACGATGTATGAAATGCCCGCTAGCCTATTGGTGGCAAACCCCATCAATCGTTACCTGATCAACTCTCCGATGTTACCATCGCTGAAAAAGAACAAGGACGGCTCAATCACCCTCTACATCAGTTATCAGTCGCCCGGTAAAGACAAGGAATCCAACTGGCTGCCAGCGCCGGCAGGACCTTTCATTAATGTGATGCGACTTTACTGGCCTAAGGATGAGGCGATTGACGGAAAATGGACCGCACCGCCGATGAAAAAAGTTAGTTAAGGATTAAACCCCGGGCTTCCGTGGCTGTCAAACCTCAAACGTTTACCCATGAAGAAGTTTATATTATTCGTTATCTGCGCCGGTTTCTTTATGACTGCCAGCGCGCAAGCCAGGGTTCAAGTGGGCGTCAGTTTTGGCAGCCCAGTATATGGCATCAGACCGATGTATTATGCGCCGCCGCCTGTGGTGGTAGCCCCTCGCAGGGTTGTGTATGCCCGCCCTTATCATCCCCGCCGGGTAGTAGTTGTGCCGGCGCCGAGAGGAAGAGGACATTGCTATGGCCGGAGATATTAGAAAAACACCTGCCTGATCTATACGAGGCCCGCGGAATGCGGGCCTTTATTTTTATACCGATGAACATTCGTACCTATGTGTAAACATTAACCATGAGCCAGCAGGCCTTTACATTTTCTGGTGAAGCCGCGAAAAATTACGATCAATACCTGGGGCCTTTTTTGTTTGAACCTTCAGCTTTGATGCTGTCTGCACTGGTGCCGCCGAATTACAAAGGTCAGGTGCTTGAACTCGCTGCGGGAACAGGAAGACTCACCCAGCATTTGGTGCGCCGGCTGGCAGATCCTGGACAACTCATAGTGACCGACCTCAACCCAGACATGTTGGCCATCGCAGAAAAAAAACTGGACCATGAGGGCTTACAGTTCCAAACGGAAGATATGCAACAACTCAGTTTCGCAGACGAGTCGTTTGATCTGGTGGTCTGCCAATACGGGGTCATGTTCCCGCCAGACAAGGCTAAAGTCTTCCGTGAAATGCATCGCGTCCTGGAACCTGGAGGTCAACTCATTTTCAGCACCTGGGACAGCACCAGGGAAATACCCTTCCTCACGCTTCTATTTGATGAGATCCTGCTGCCCTTTTTTCAAACGCCGGACAAAACGAAATATGTGGTCCCTTTTCACATGCACCATCCGGAGCAATTGCATGAACTGATGGAACAGGCCGGATTTCAACAAAAGTCAGTGGAGAAGATTGATCTCACAGGAACCGCTGCCTCACCTGCGGAACTTGTACAGGGCTTCATTTATAAACACCAGATGGGTCACGAGATCCGGGAACAGGATCCTGACGCGGCAGATCGTATTGCCCATTTGCTTGAGGAAGAAATTGGCCGGCGCTTCGGCAAGGGACCCGTTACCTGCCAGCTCCGTTGCCTGGTGGGAATTGCCCATCGATAAGAATTGCGAACAAATTTACAGGGTGAAATTTTCCGATACACAAAAGGTACTATTATCTTCGGGCGGCTTTAGTATGCGTATCCATCGGCCCATCCAAAGTTACATTCAAATACTGCTGGCTATCCTGCTGGCTATGGGCATTACTAACAGTTATGCACAAACGAATTTGAAAGATACCATCATCATGAAGGACGGAACCATCCTTTCAGGTGAACTAAAGGGTTTGAAATCAGGCCGGGTTGAGTTTGATATCGATAACATTTCCATCGTCAAGATAAAATTTGATCGCATTCAGATGGTGAAGGCCATTACACACCAATACAGAGTGGAAACGAGCGACCGTAAAATTTATTTTGGATACATCAGGAGATCAGACTCAGCGGGTATCCTACGCATCATTACCAAAGACAGCAGCTTCCTTACTCCGCTCAACCACATTGCTTTCATGACCTCGTATGATGGATCTTCGTTTAGTCATGTACGTGGGTATGTGTCGTCCGGGTTCACTTATGCCCGGTCAAGCAATGCGGGCAGATTCAATTTTGATGCCGCCATTACCTGGCAGTTTGAAAGGGTGCGCACGGATCTTACCGGATCGATGTTTATTTCCCAGACAGACACCACCTGGGTAAGGGATCGCGAAAACCTGAACCTACAGAGTTACTACCTCATCAACTCATATATTTCTGTGGGCGGAATGATAAAGTACCAGCGCAACTATGAACTGGGTCTGGCACGCCGCTTCCAGGAAGGCGTTGGAGTCTTGTACAACTGGCTCTCCAGAAATAATTTTCAGGTAAAATCACTCACAGGTCTTGTTTTCAACCAAGAGAGAAATATCGAAGGTCAATCGTTCTCCAACCAGATAGAAGTACCGATTACCATCCAGGCGGAATTCTTCAAATTCAGCAAACCCAATATATCAGTAAACACCAACCAATCTGCCTACGTCAGCCTGACTGATCCCGGGCGTCTGCGTTGGGATGGAGATACTAGAATTGCCTGGGAGTTAATTGATGATCTCAATCTGTCTATTCAGATCTACCACAACTTTGACAACCGCCCGCCTTCAGGCAGCTCACGCAACTGGGATTATGGAACGGTATTGGGCTTGAAATATACCTTCTGAACTACTTCGGAAAAAGAAAAACAGCCACTGCTCTCCAACCCATATTTGCTTTCGCAGATTCCGGAGCCACCAGGTTAAACCTCGGCCCAAAAGCGAGTTGTACTTTTTGTTTGCCAAGACTGGTTACACCGGAAACAGTAGGGATAAACCAAAGCGTATTGGTGCTGCCCGTCCAGCTGTGTGTATACTCAAACGCACCGCCGACTCCCGCACCTGTTTTCCAGTTATAATTAAAAAAAGGTTGCAGAAAAAACTGGTTCACTTTTGCTCTTCCCTCACCTCCGGCAATGCCCCAGATCTGGTTCACCAATGCACCATAAGTCCAGCCATTGGCTTGCTTCAGGGCCACAGCTGTTGGACCGATGCCAAACTGTTTAGATGCAAACGCATTGTTGGTAGCTACGGGCAATAAAAACACAGGACCTGCACCCCAGGTAAATCCATTCTTCGCTTCTTTGGGACTGATGAATCCGCTCACTACCGCATCGGCCAAACCCGTTTGCGATTGTCCCTCTCCGGTAATGTTGAATTGGGAAACGATGGGCTGTACCCAACGTGCAATCAGGTTGAGATCTTTGGTGAGCGTCATGGGCACCACAGGCTGCACATTCATCGTATTCCTCGATCCCTTCCTTGGGCCAATGCCGTAGTCACTGTTGTTTTGAAATGGTAAACTGATGAGACTCGATACAGGGTTAGCTAATTTCTTCGCAAGCTCTTCAGCAGATGCCTGCGCTTGCACTTGCAAATTGAAGGCCATCAAAAACAAAAACCCTGTAAATAAGATTGATATGTGCCGCATACGCACAAAACTACCAAATCTAATCCCTAAACCCTACTCCCTAAAACTAAACCCTCCCCCTGAACCCTCCCCCTAATGCTCTTCCTCACCTCCGGCGCCACCACATCCCCCAACAACTCAATGGATTTCATCGCCAGCTTATGCGGCAATGCCCCAATGGTCATCTGCGCCAAAAAGCGCGTGTGTCCAAACAGCTCGTGTTCATAAAGGATTTTATCGATGACTTCCTGCGGACTGCCCACCAGTAAAGCACCTTGTGGCTGGGTGGAGTATTCAAACTGTTCCCGGGTGAGGCCGTTCCAGCCCCGCTCTTTGCCGATTCTCGTCATGACCTCAGCATAGGTTGGAAAAAATTCATCGCGTGCCTGTTTGCTATCTGCAGCAATATAGGTGTGTGAGTTGATCCCCAATTGAAGTGCGGCCGCATCATGTCCCGCTTCTTTGTAAACATCCCGGTACAATTTTGCAAAAGGCGCAAACCTCGCCGGCATGCCGCCAATAATTGCGATCATCATCGGAAATCCATACTCGGCTGCACGAACCACAGACTCTGGCGTGCCACCCACAGCTACCCAGATCGGCAATTTCTCCTGAAATGCCCGCGGATAAACGCCTTTGTGCTGGATGGTCTGCGTATGCTTGCCCTGCCAGTTCACCATGGCCTGCTCATTGATCCGTTGCAACATGTGCAGCTTCTCTGCATATAAAGCATCGTAATCCGAAAGATCATAGCCAAACAAGGGAAATGATTCGATGAAAGATCCACGGCCCGCCATGATCTCAGCCCTTCCGCCAGACAAGAGATCCACGGTCGCAAACTGCTGATACACCCGCACCGGATCCTCAGAACTCAATACGGTTACACCGCTGGAGAGTTTAATATTTTTAGTACGCTCCGCCGCTGCTGCCATCACCACCGCCGGTGCAGATATGGCATAATCGGGCCGATGATGCTCCCCTATCGCAAACACATCCAACCCCAGCTGATCAGCGAGGCTGATCTCCTCCATAAGGTTGCGAAGCCGCTCATGCGGACCAATCTTCTCGCCCGATACCGGGTGCGTGCCAATATCTCCGAAGGTACAAATGCCGATCTCCATAATTCAATGTTTAAACATCAATACACAAAGGTAGGATATTGCACCGGGTAAAATTGTTAAGGAAATTCAGTCCTCCCGGAAGATCCGCTTGCGCAGTCGCATCACCGGATATTGCAAGGCATTGAGTTTCGGATTATCATCGCCAAACAATACCGCCCAGTGTTTCATCGATTGGGTTTTATCAAAAATCACCTTCAACACGGCCACTACCGGAATCGACAAAAACATTCCTCCCACACCCGCAAGGGATTGACCAATGATCACTGCCATGACCGTCACCAGCGCGTTGATCCGCACTTTTGATCCCACGAGATTGGGCATGATGAGATTGTTGTCCACAAACTGGATCACCGCCAGGATCACCACCACCCAGATGGCATCAGAAATATCCGGTGAAGTAGACAGTGTTATGAGGATCGCAAGAATATTGGCAATCAATGCACCCAGATAAGGGATCATATTGAGAACAGCAAAAATGGCACCGATCAGTATAGCATATTTGATTCCGAACAAGGTAAGAACGATGGTCACCAACACAGCCAGGATCAGCATCTCAATCAACAGGCCCAGGAGATAATTCTTAATGGTAGATTCTCCATCACGGATAGATTCTTCCACCAGATCGTGTTGTTCTGTTTTGCTTGCGAGAAATATGAACCGGACCAATAGATTCTTGTAGTAAAGGATCAGGAATACATAGATCGGCACAAGACCGAACCACACCAGGTAACTACCGATGGTTGTAGCCGTGCTCGCCAGCATTCCCCCCGCATTGTTGCCCGCTCCGTCCATCTGCTTTTTGAAAAATGCCTGCTGTGCCTTAAGGTTCATCCCCGTTTTGTCCTGGATCCATAAGCCTATCTCCTCAATATGCTTATCGATATTCGCTTTCAGCGCGTCTTTATTCTCCAGCATGCTGCCGAATTCAAGCGATAAAATAAAGACGATGGCTCCAATGACGATCACGCCACAGAGGATCGACAAAACAATGGCGAGTACATCGGGAAGCCGGAAACGCTTAAACAGCCGATAGACCGGAAGCAAAGAGATCGCAATCACAAATGAAAATCCAAGGGGAATGATAATGTCTCGTCCAACGTAAATCAACAGACCGATCAGAAAAAGACCCAATAATTGGATTACGCGGTTTTGAACAGTAGCTGGTTGCATAAGCAGTAGTTGATGACTGAATTGCAGGTTTCGTGCCAATCCTTACAAGGTCTTAAAAATAGTGTTTTCCCTTTACCTTAGCCTTTAATCAAGAATCCCTCCGAATGCGAACGATTTTTCTATTGCTGGTGTCTAATTGCTTCATGACCTATGCCTGGTATGGCCATCTGAAAAAAGGCAGTAGCGAGATGCCCTTGTTTAAGCTTATCCTCCTCAGCTGGGGTATTGCCTTTTTTGAATACTGCTTCATGGTGCCCGCCAACAATAAATACGGATTGCAGGAAGGGTTTTCCGCATTTCAACTAAAAATGATCCAGGAAGTGATCTCGCTGATCGTGTTTTTTGTTTTCGCGCTGTACTTTCTTGGGGAGACTTTTAAATGGAACTATGTGGTGTCTTTCCTCTGCATCGCAGCAGGTGTATTTTTCATGTTTTACAAACCATCCGCATAAAAACGCATCAAACCCATAAAGTATCATTGCTCACTGCCTGTTCCGTGGTGGTGGCCAACATGATTGGCACGGGTGTGTTCACCTCTCTTGGCTTTCAATTGCAAACAGCACAGAATCTTTGGAGCATTTTGATTTTATGGCTGGGCGGCGGGATCATCGCATTGTGTGGTGCCTTTGCCTATGCCGAGCTGGGCGCGCATTTCAAAGCCACGGGAGGAGATTATGTTTTCCTCTCTCGTGTGTTTCATCCACTGGCAGGTTATCTTTCCGCATGGGCCGGACTCACCATCGGGTTCTCTGCACCCATCGCACTTGCTGCCATCGCCTTTATCAAATACATGGCTCCGGTGGTTGCGCTGGAACCATGGATGGCAAAGCTGATAGCAGTTGTTATCATTGCCTTGATCACCTTGCTCCATAGTTTTACCCTCCGCCATAGCAGCAGGCTTCAAAATATGAGCACCATCCTTAAGATTGGATTCCTGCTAACACTGATCATTGCAGGTAGTTTGTTTACCGCACATGCACCCGCATCCATTATTACCAGCAATAGCTGGCAACAGGAGATCACCACCACCGGATTTGCTGTTTCGATGATCTTCGTGACGTACGCATACACAGGATGGAATTCCGCCGCCTACATCGCGGGAGAAATAAAAGATCCACAGAAGAATGTGCCGATGGCGTTGATTTTTTCCACCCTGCTCATTATTGTATTGTATACCTCATTTCAATGGGTGTTATTACGCCATGCGCCTATTGAAGCGATGCAAGGCAAAGAAGAAGTGAGCTATATTTCCTTCCAGCATCTTTGGGGCGATACTGGGGCAAAATGGGTAAGTTTTTTCATAGCACTTCAACTCATTGCCACCATGAGTAGCTATCTCTGGGTAGGTCCTCGCGTTACCTGGGCGATGTCATCGGAACATCATCACTGGAAACCGCTGAGTAAGCAAAATCAAAATGGTATTCCCGTGCGCGCACTCTGGCTTCACGCATTCATCAGTATCATTTTGACGCTCTCTGGCTCCTTCGAACAGATCCTCGTCTATGCTGGATTTGTGCTGCAGCTTTTCTCAGCACTTACCGTCTCCACCAGCCTCTTCATCAAACCTGAACCCGGCGTATTTAAGACACCGCTCAAACCCTTACCCCAAATCCTGTTTCTCCTGTTTAGTGCATGGGTGCTTGTTTTCACTGCCATAGATAAACCGATGGAAAGTTTGATTGGAATTGGGATTGTATTAGCAGGAATTTTTATGAGTAAAGCTAATCGCTAGTAGCTAATGGCTAGTGGCTAATTCCTAACTTCCAACTTCTCCCTTTATCTTCTCCCTTTATAATCTCCCTTTCCCCAACCATTCTCCCTACAGATCCCCAACTCCAGCCCCCTCAGCTCCGCCAGGCCCCGCATCCTTCCGATGCAGGAATACCCGGGATTGGTGGTCTTCGCTAAATCATCCAGCATCTGGTGCCCATGATCCGGCCTGAATGGAATAGGCGCGGAAACCGTCTGCTGAATGGTCAGCAGTTCCTTCATCACCGCATACATATCAACATCACCACCTAAATGATCGGCTTCAAAAAAATTACCCTCTGCATCCTTGGTCACGTTGCGCAAATGAATAAAATGTATTCTCGATCCCAAGGCCCGCGCCATCTCCGGAAGATCATTGGCAGATGATGCACCTAATGAACCCGTACAAAAACAGGCACCATTGCTCTTTGCAGGTACCGCTTGCATCAATTGCAGATAATCTTCCCGGTTCTTCATGATCCGCGGAATGCCTAAAATATCATAGGGTGGATCATCCGGATGAATCGCCAGTTGAATTCCTACCTCATCAGCCACTGGTGTGACAGCCCTCAAAAAATGATAGAGGTTTTCACGAAGTGCATCATGCCCCATGCCCCTGTAC
>JBASZQ010000012.1:0-10693 GCA_049661025.1 Chitinophagaceae bacterium
CTGGTTTCCATTTCATCTGCGTGATCTCCCGGGTTTTCAAAAATATCATGCTTCGGTGCGGATTGGTACCAGTTCACCACCGAGATAAACAGCTGGGGAAACAGACCGGCAAGCTCGCGTATGATCGCTACAAACTGGTTGGCTCCATGTCCGTTTATAATGACCAATTTACCAACTTTATGTTGTACCAAAACAGCGCAAATATCTTTCAGGATGGCCAGCTGGGTGGAAGGCATCATGTTGATGCAAAGGTTAATGTCTGCCTGTCCGGTGTTTACGCCAAATGGAATCCCCGGCAGCAATACTACTTTCGCCCCTTTAAACCATGCCCTTTCCACTGCGCGTTCCGCAACATAGGAAGCCTGGTAATTGTCTGTACCATAGGGGAGGTGGTAGTTGTGCGCTTCAGTGGCGCCCCATGTGATCACAGCTGTATCATATGCAGTATGCTGTACGGTTGACCAGTTTGCTTCGGCTAAAATGAAAGGTCTCGACATCTCTGATGCTTTTGTCAAATATAATTCTTGCAGTTCGTAAAATGTTCAAGGTGCTCTACGGCCCCATCTATCTACTCCCGCTAAACCCTTCCCCTTGCACTCACGCGCCTTCCTCTGCCTGTCTTCTTCTGGCGATGGACTTCAAAGAATTGATGGATACATTCAATTCAAATCCGATGAGCAAAACCAGTGAATTGACAAATACAAGCAACATGAGGATGAGGATGCTTCCAAGAGATCCATAAACTTTGTTATAGGATGCTACATTGTTAACCCAGTAAGAAAATACATAGGTAAAGGCAATGATCAGGCAGGTAGCCAGCAAGGCGCCGGGCGAACTCAGCTTCCATTTTTTTTCAATCGCAGGCGCAAAACGATAAATGAATGCGATCGAGAAAAAAACCATAAAGAAGGTTAGTCCTAATCTAATTAATTCCACCACCCAATCCAGGGATTTGTTTTTAATGGACAACCATTTACGAACCAGTCCCAGGACGTTGCCCTGTAGTACGATGATCAACATCGTTCCGATAATCAATGTGATGATGAGTATGGTGAGCTTTACTGCCTCATATCGGATCTCAAAAAAATTTCGCTTTTCAACGTCTATGTGGAGAATGGATTTATTGAAAGTCCGCATGATCGTGATCACCGCGTTTGATGCAAAAAAAATGGCGAAGACTAAACTCACCGATAGCGTGCCGCTTCCTGGTTTGAAGAAGTCATCCATGACTGACTTCAGTATCTTATACGTGGATTGATCCGGTGTAATCTGCCTGATCAGCAACAGGGCTTCCCGATAGAGTTTATCTGACATCGGAAGGTGCGAAAGGATCGTGAACAGTACGATGGCGAGTGGGGGAATCGCCATCAGGAAGTTAAATGATATAGCAGCAGCTCTTTCATTCAGTCCGATCTGCTGGGTTTGCCGGAAAAAAAATACGGCAACATCATATAAGGGAAGGCCTTCAAATCCGGGTAAGGAAATCTTCTTTGATTTCCTGATCAGGAAAGCAACGGGCGGAGAGGTGATGATGAGCCGTTCAAATTTGGTCACGGGTTCAGGTTATTTGATCCGCAAACTGTCCAGTGCTTTCTGGTATTCCCTTGCATTCCTGAAGTGGTCAGTTTCATTGGAAGCAAAGCTATGGTATCCCGAAAAATCTGCACGTGCGCAGAAGAAAAGATAATCTGTTTGCGCGGCATTCAACACAGCGTCTATTGTTTTAATAGACGGTGTACAAATGGGACCTGGCGGCAGGCCTTTGTGCATATACGTATTGTAAGGTGAAGCTGCACTTTCCCTGATCAGTGGTATGGTGATCCTCTTTAGTCCAAAATTCCTCAGTGCAAACTTGACGGTGGGATCCGCAGAAAGGGTCATGCCTTTTTTCAAGCGGTTTAAGTAAACACTGGCCATTACGGGTTTCTCATCGTTTTTATTGGTTTCCTCTTCTACAATAGAAGCCAATATATAGGTCTGGGATTTGTCAAGACCAAGCGCATTCAGTTTGGATTCCCTTTCCTCATTCCAGAATTTATTTCTTTCGTCATACAATCGCCTGATCACCGTATGTGCGGGAGTTGTCCAATACATCTCGTAGGTATTGGGAATGACGGTAGTAACAATGGTATTGGTATCCAGGTCAAGGATTTTTGCAGAGTCAGGATGGTTGAAGAAATCCAGGATAGCCGTGGAATCTATTTCCATTTGCCTGCCGATATACCCTGCGATGTCTTCCCGGGTCCTGAATTTATTAATCACAAGTTTCACAGGCGTTTGGCGGCCATTTTTGAGTATCCTAACAAGGTCCAGTGTGCTGGTGCCTTTATCAATCACATATTTTCCTGGTTTAATATGATCCCAATAACCAAGGATGTACGCAAGTATTGAAAAGGTAGTGGGGGAGGATAACATTTTCTTGTCTTCCAGTTCTTTCATTACAGTGGACTTTGTGCTGCCGGAAGAAGGAATGTACAGGGCCTGCGACTTGCCTTCAAAGGAAGTGGTGCTTCCCAGTGCAAACCATGTTGCCAATGCAGCAGAAACAAGGAGAAACAGTAAAACCGCTAGTAAAAGTTTCCGGATCATATATAAAGGTCAAAATAACCAAAAACCCTGCTAATTGCAGGGTTTTTGTATAAGATGAGGCTATTTTCAATTATTTGGCTGCCGGCGTAGTAGTATTAGGCAGTGGTGCAGTATTGGTTGCTGGTGCCTGTTGTACCGGAGTGGTTGTAGTACCCGTATTGGTGTTGATGTTTTTAATCATATTGTTGTCAGTGCTTGGGCTGTTAATCAACAGCGAAGAAATCAGGCACAGGAAAACAATAACGCCAGCAAGGATCCAGGTGCCTTTTTCCAGCACATCTGTAGTTTGCTTAACACCCATGAATTGGTTGCTGAAACCGGCAATATTTCCGGATAACCCACCACCTTTTGGATTCTGGATCAACACAATAAGTCCCAACAGCGCCGAAGCAACAATGATCAGTATTAAAAACAGTAATGACATGTCAGTTTTCTTTGAGTTCCTTAATTCGGACTGCAAAATAAGCGCTTTTACCGGGATCAAGCAAACTTAATTTTTCAAAAACTTCCCGGGCTTTCCCCCTTTTTCCCTGTTTAATGAATACTTCAGCCATGGCTTCTGTATACACGATCTCGGTGGCGTTTGACGATTCTGCTATCACCCTGACTTGCTCTTCCTGGTCTTGGTTGAAATCTTTATCAATTTTTTCAGGATGGAGCTTTTTCATGGCCCTTAGCCATTCCGTAAAACTTCGCAGTTTCAGGGAGAGTTGGTCTTTGGGAGTGGCTTCAGCCGCAATTTTGATACCCTGGGAAGCAAAATAGTCGATCGTATACAAAGGTTCAAATGGAATACCAAGGTCGGCAACCACTGGCTCCGCTGTTTTTGGCGCTTCCTCTAAAGGTTGGGGCACTGTTTCTTGCTCCGGCTCCTCTACTGTATCAATCACTGCCTCTTCAACAAGGGGAGCTTCATTTTCGGAAAATTCAATCTCCTGTTCCGGTTGGATATGGAAATTCTCTTCAGCAATGATCTCTTCTACCTCAGTGGATACGGAAGGCTCTTCCGACAACCTGGTTTCCGGTGATTCCGTTTCGAGGATTTCTTCTGCTTCGATGTTTTCAAGAGGGGGTGAGATGATCTCCTCAACCGGAGTTTCCATCACCGGCTCTGCCGCCTGCTGATGCCATATCTCCTGTTCTGTGCGTTCTTCGTCTGAAACCTGATGCTGTTGGAAGACAGGATTTTCAGCCAGGTTTTGCTCCCAGTCGTGCTTCGGCTGAGGTTCTGGCTCATGTATTTCAGAAACAGGCTCCTCTGCTATTTCCACAACATTGATCTCCGTAACATCAATATCAGTATCTACCTGTTGTAACCCATTGAATTCCTCAGAATTATCCTCTTTGTCTTCATCTTCAACTTCAATTTGAGGAACGGAAATATCCGCTTCATGTAAAACCGATGGAACGCTGTGTTCCAACATCAGTGAATACCAATGTGGATTGGGGAAATACAGAGATGCCTTGGAATAATTTCCTGACAAACCATCTGGCTGTATTGCTTTCATCTTTACAGCTTTCAGGAAATGAAGCCCTGCAAAGTAGGGGTACTCATCAAGGAGGATATCAATTTCTTCAAGGCTGGCTTTTGACAAGTCAGCGCCGTTAAGCAATTGTCCCGCAAGATGTTTCCAGCCCAAATTCATCGGATGAAGATATGAACTACCAATCAGAAAAAATACGATTGAAAATTTCGTCTGCCAGATTATTGATCAGCTGTTCGGCTAATTGTGTCTCGGCCTGCTGAAGACTCAGGCTCGCTGCGAATGGATAGTTTCTGGTTACATCCGCTTCAAAGTTTCTTGAGGGCTTTACTTTGTTTACGTACAAGACATGCACAGTAACGTTCAGGTTGTTACTTGAGGTCTGTTGATTAGAGATACCTGAAGTACTTACACTGTAATCTGTAATGACGGCAGAGATCTCATAATCTGCTTCACCATTGGTTTGGGTCAACCTCGTTTGGTTAACTACTTTCTGCCTGAGTTTATCGGTAAGCTTCGGTGCCAATTGGGGGTTTACATAACGGGCCCGGTTTTCTATCAGGTTTATTTTTACGGTCTTAGCCTCCGGTTCAATGGAAACATCACGCGTTCCTACCCGGCAGGTACCCTGTATGCTTGCAAGGGCTAGTAGTAATATGATCAGTTTTGTCCATTTCATCACTCTTCAATATTATATTCTTTCAACTTACGATACAAGGTGCGTTCACTGATCCCCAGATCAAGGGCAGCATCCTTTCGCTTTCCCTTATGTTTTTTCAGCGCCTTCTCAATCAGTTCTTTTTCTTTATCCATGATGTTCAAAGACTCTTCCACTTCCACATGATCATGTATCTCTTCGGCATTATAGATTACTGGCTGCGTTGCGCCATTATGTACAGGTGCCAGAGGGGTATCGATCTCCTTAAACCCACCCAGGTCATGCAACACGCTTTCATTGGCAAATATGGCCGCAGCACTGCTTGCCGTGGCGGGATTGTGGAGGATCTCCAGAAACATTTTTTTCAGTTCCGTGACATCTTTTTTCATGTCAAAGAAAAGTTTGTAAAGGATATCCCTTTCACTGGTAAAATCCGCTGTGGTACCATTCCCACTCAAGTGACCTTGAGGAGCCAGTACGGGCAGCCGATGCTGCCTGTGGTCAGGCAGAAACCGTTGCATGATGGCACCAGTTACAGCTTTATCTTTTGACAACACAGAAACCTGTTCCGCAATGTTTTTAAGCTCACGAACATTGCCTGGCCAAGTATACTCTTCAATCACACGTCTGGCCTCATCGTCAAGTTGAATAGGGGAGGTCTTATATTTTTCCGCAAAGTCAACACAGAATTTACGGAACAACAACACAATATCTTCTTTGCGATCCCGCAGCGACGGAACCCTTATCGGAACAGTATTTAACCGGTAGTAAAGATCTTCCCTGAACTTCCCATTTTGTGTTCCTGCCAGCAAATCCTTGTTGGTTGCTGCTATAACACGCACATCTGTTTTCTGCACCTTGGAAGATCCCACCCGAATATACTCGCCGGTCTCAAGCACGCGCAGTAATCTGGCCTGGGTACCCAATGGCATCTCGCCAATTTCATCCAGGAAAATGGTACCGCCATTGACCGTTTCAAAATATCCTTTTCGGCTGTCCATGGCTCCGGTGAAGGAGCCTTTTTCATGACCGAATAATTCCGAATCGATGGTGCCTTCAGGGATGGCGCCGCAGTTGACCGCAATAAAAGGATTATGCTTCCTTGAACTCAAGGCGTGGATGATCTGCGAGAAAACTTCCTTACCAACGCCACTCTCACCATAAATCAAAACAGTCAGGTCCGTATTAGCCACCTGCGACGCCACCTGCAATGCATAGTTTAATGCAGCGGAGTTGCCAATGATACCAAACCTGTTTTTTATGAGTTGAAGATCCATTTCTTAAATAATTTGACCTAACAATGTCCCTTGTGTACAATCATTCACTTTAACCATTACATAATTGCCGGGCTGGAGATTTTTGTTTTCCTTCGGGAAAACTACAACCTTACTGTGGCTGGTTCTTCCCATCCAATCCTGACTACTGCGTTTTGATTCTCCTTCAATGAGCACCTTGAATGTTTTACCCAGGTCTCTTTTGTTGCTTTCCAGGGAAAGCCTGTTTTGAAGGGATACAATCTCTTCAAGTCTTCTGCGCTTTACCTCCTCTGGTACATCATCTTCATATCTCCTTGCTGCAAGGGTACCGGGACGTTCTGAATACTTGAACATGTAGGAGAAGTCGTAACCGCTTTGCGTCATGAGGTCCAGCGTGTCTTTGTGATCTTCTTCCGTCTCCGTACAAAATCCGGTGATGATATCTGAGCTGATCCCACAACCAGGCATCACTTCCATGATCCGTTTCACTTTGGCCAGATACCATTCCCTGGTGTACGTACGGTTCATCAATTGCAAGATCCTTGTTGATCCGCTTTGAACCGGAAGGTGAATGTATTTGCAGATGTTTTCATGCTTTGCCATCACATGCAGCACTTCATCCGTAATGTCTTTGGGATGGGAGGTGCTAAACCTAACCCTCAGGTCAGGATGAACCTGTGCAACCATTTCAAGTAAATTGGCAAAGGTTACCTGTGTGCCTGTTTCCGGATGAAGCCAGTAATAGCTGTCTACATTCTGTCCCAACAGGGTCACTTCTTTATATCCTTTATCCCAGAGATCCCTGCATTCAGCAACAATAGAAAAGGCATCCCTGGAACGTTCACGTCCTCTTGTAAAGGGAACCACACAGAATGCGCACATATTGTTGCAGCCACGCATAATGCTGACAAAGGCGGTAACGCCGTTGCTGTTCAAGCGCACTGGTGAGATATCTGCATAAGTCTCTTCACGGCTCAACAAAACATTAATACCTTTTTGACCACTATCTGCCTGGTTGATCAGCACGGGAAGGGTTCTGTAGGCATCGGGCCCAACCACTATATCCACCAATTTCTCTTCTTCCAGCAAGGTGGTTTTTAAACGTTCGGCCATGCACCCCAGCATCCCGATCAACATTCCGGGATTGCTTTTTTTAAGACTTTTAAACTCAGTAAGTCTTTTCCGAACCGTTTGTTCTGCTTTCTCCCTGATGCTGCAGGTGTTCAGGAAAACGAGATCAGCCTCTTCCGCATTGCGGGTTGCGCCATATCCACTTTCCTGCAGGATGGATGCAATGATTTCACTGTCTGCAAAGTTCATCTGGCATCCATAACTTTCAATATAGAATTTCCGGGCATAACTACGCGTGTCCCCAGCTTTTGGGGCTATGGCCTCGCCCTGCCGCGCTTCGTCTTGTAACTTTTCGATCAAGTCAACCATAGTTTGAAAAAAGAACGACAAAAATACGACAATTTGTCATATCAGTCTCGATGGAAACATATCAAAGCTTAATTTTAAGGCGATTTTGAGAATTCTGCTTTGGATATTAGCGTTCATCCCTTGTTCCGCCATTGCTCAGGTGAGGGATGGTAGCCTGGAAGGCTCCTTAAGGGATTCTACAACCCGAATGGCCGTTGGGTCGGCAACAGTGCGTCTCAGTAAATACGGCGAGGCCGTGAGCCGACAATCGATAACTGACAAAACAGGCTTTTTCTCGATCGATTCCCTAAGTGAAGGCAAATACCGCCTGGTGATCAGTTTTTCGGGTTATTCCAGCTACGTGATGGATAGTATCCTCATTAGACCGGATCGTAAAGACCTCAACCTTGGCGAGATCATAATGGTGCCATCGGCCCTAAACCTGGAAACCATCGTTATTTATGCCGAGAAACCCCTGATTCAATCTAAAGACGGGAACATTACGATGAACGTGGCTGAGTCTCCTCTGAGTGCGGGATCCAACGCGGCAGACCTTTTAAAGAATATGCCCCTGATTAATACGGATCCAGATGGCAAGGTCACGGTTAGAGGCCGTGAACCCCGTATCCTGGTGGATGAAAAACCTGTGGACCTGAATGGCATGCAGCTCAGTGATTTTCTGGAGTCCCTGCCCGGGGGAATGATTGAGAAAATAGAAGTCATGACAAATCCCCCTGCACAGTACGCTCAGGAACCGGGCGGTGTGATCAACATCGTTACAAGAAAAGGGAAAGGCGGATTGAACGGAAGGGTCACCGTTTTTGCAGGAAGCAGGGGAGAAGCCGGTGCCAACGTAAACCTGAACTACAGGCAAAAAGGCCTTGCGTTTAGTTTCACCGCTGGCGATACCTACAATTCTTTTTCCGGATTCGGTTCCAGCGTAAGGGAGAACTACTACACTGATTCATCCAACCAATTGAAGACCGCCAATGAATATGTAAACATCAGCAGGAGACCCAACATGAGGTTTAACCTGGACTATGATTTCAATGCCCGCAACAGCGTCAACCTTGTACTGACCTATAATGGAAATAATTTTGATAATGATGGAACTACAGCGTATGCCAATTTCAATGATACGGGTATAAACTACAGAAACTCTTCGAGGAAAATTCTGTCTACCGGAGATAACACAAATCCTGGTGCCAACCTGAGCTATACGCACAAAGGCAAAAAGGCTGGTGAACAATTACGAATTCAACTGGGATGGAACAAAAGCTGGCAGGACAATGCACGGTATTTCCAACAAACATTTTTTGACAGCAAGGGAAACTCGTATGGTGAGGATTCATTGCAGTCGCAGTTGATAGACAACAAAAACACAGGCCTAAACATCAGGGGTGGGTATGATTTCCCCATCAACAAAGGCAAGACGGTTTTTTCAACTGGTGGCGCTTATTTTTTTCAGCAAAGTCATGTGATTCAGAATACGTATTATGAAGACGTAAACGGAGACGATGTTTTTGTGGATATCCTGAGCAATGACCTCGGGTTTACGCAGGGTGTATCTAATCTGCGGGCATCGGTCAAACAAAAATTCACCAAGACGATGTCTTTAAATACAGGTATTACCTGGGAGGCTACGGATATTCGATTTGATTTGTATAAGCTGGGAAATAAGGTCAGTAACCACTATGCAAACTGGCTGCCCTTCGGAGGACTATACTATAACATGGAGAATGGTCGCAACGCAAGTTTGGTTTATCGCCGTACGATCCGAAGGCCTGGAATCAGGGAACTTAATCCATCTATTGATTACACGGATCCGTACAATTTAAGAAGTGGGAATCCTTTTCTTGAACCAACCTTTGCAGATAATTTTGATATAACGGTGGGTAAAACCACCAGTAAATTTTATGCGAACCTCGGCCTGGGGTTCAATCTTGTGAACAATATTTTTGCAAGCCTGCGCACATTAATTGATGAAGGTAAAACGATGACTACCTGGTATAACATCGATACCAAAAAAGAATATGAAATCAGCGCATGGGCCGGCTATACTATTGCAAAAGGATTACGCGTCAATGGTAGTGCAGGCTATGTGTATAATCAGTACAGTGCAGCGGATATTCTTCAATACCGTTATAGAAATGGAGGATCAGTCAATGGTAAGTTGAACCTGTCTTACGCCCTGAAAGACGTTTGGAGTTTTACGGGTAATGTGAACTATAATCGCTTTGCAAATCCGCAGGGTACTGTACGCAGTACTGTTGCGATGAACATGGGTATACAGAAGAAATTCTACAAGAAAAAGTTGACCGCAACATTCAATATGATTGATCCGATCATCCAGCAAACCTACCAGAATACCACTACGGGCACCAACTTTATGGTCTTTAGCGAAGGAACTACAGAGACCCGGAATTTCCGGCTGACCCTGACCTACAATTTCAAATTAAAAGGCTGAATTTATGCAGGCTGTTGTGCAAACTTTCCGCTAAGCCAGCTATTCCCAGCCGGGATCATCCATTTCTCCAGCAATTCTGCTTTTGTTTGAACGGTGTTGTTGAAATAGAGCGTATCACGCGTAACAAATCCATGCTCAATAGCATATGATAATTGTGCCAATGGTAACAACTGAATATTGTCTTTCATTACAAAACCCAGCAGTTGCCTGTTGAACAACGAAACCTGAAATGTTTGTTCGATGGATTTGATCAGGCGTACTGAACTATCCGTACTGCATCCGCTGACAGTAGCTGCTGATTCGTCCGCCATGAGTACAATGAACTGCCCGAAGAACATGGTTGCAAAACCTTTGACGGGCGTACCATGAGTGTTCCACTGTTCCACGAAACCGTCAAGCATGGCTTCGATCTGTAAAGCTTCCTGCATGGTAAACCTGCGATCAGACTGATAGATCCAAACCCGGGAGCTATCATCAAAATCTTCCGGGATCAGTTGTTTAAAAGCTAAGTTCATGGTACAAACGTATGAAAAAGCGAATTGCTTATTTCTGCAGGGAGGCGGCTATCAATTCAGCGATATCAAGCACCTGAACCTCTGCCTCTTTTTCCTTGCCTTTTACTCCATCTGTGAGCATCGTATTGCAGAATGGGCAGGCCGCCGCAATTACTTGCGCCCCCGTTTCCAATGCTTCATTGGTTCTTTCCTGGTTGACGCGAATGGTGCCTTTTTCTTCTTCCTTGAACATTTGAGCGCCGCCGGCACCGCAGCAGAGGCCGTTGGATCTGCAGCGTTTCATTTCCACCAACTCCGCATCCAGT
>JBASZQ010000013.1:0-39372 GCA_049661025.1 Chitinophagaceae bacterium
GAAGAATGCTATTGAGCAAGGGTTCTTCAAATCAGGGATCCTTCCCATCAATGTTGAAGAAGTATATCTCGATGGGAAAGGCAAGAAGCAAAAACGAAACTATACCATAGACACAGACGAAGGGGTACGTGCAGATACCACTACGGAGGCACTTGCCAAACTGAAACCAGCATTTTCCGTGACCGGTAGTGTAACAGCCGGCAACTCATCGCAAACCAGCGACGGTGCAGCATTCGTTATCGTGATGAGTGAGCGCATGGTGAATGAACTGGGACTTAAGCCCATCGGCAGGCTCGTGAATTGTGCAGCGGCAGGCGTGCATCCACGGATCATGGGCATCGGCCCTGTTGAAGCCGTGCCTAAAGTGTTGAAACAAAGCGGCATGAACTTGCAGGACATTGACCTGGTGGAGCTGAACGAAGCTTTTGCTTCACAGGCGCTGGCAGTGATCCGTGAACTCGGGCTGAACCCGGATATCGTGAACATCAATGGCGGTGCCATCGCCCTGGGACATCCTCTGGGTTGTACCGGCACCAAACTGACCGTTCAGATCCTTAACGATATGAAACGACTGAATAAAAAATACGGAATTGTTACCGCCTGTGTGGGTGGCGGACAGGGAATCGCGGGAATCATTGAAAACATTGCATAGCAATTGATTAGGTCGCAGTTCGCTTAGGTCGCAAAGTTCGCAGAGGCCTCCTGCAATCGCTGCGACCTTTGCGAACTGCGACCTAAAATTAAACTTTGGCAGCTCTTTTGCAGTCAAACCCCTGTAGCTTAAAAACGATTACCATTCCGGCGATACCAAACTATACAGGAACATGGGGAAACCAGGAGGTTGCGCACCTGCTGAAGCGCACCCTTTTCGGCATGAAAAAACAGGACCTCCTGTATTTCAGTGGAAAGACCCTCGCGCAAACGGTGGATGAATTGATCAACCCTACTGCGCCGTTGCCAGCGCCGCCGGTAAAAACTTATCCTAACGACAACATTACGGCAGGAGACGCTGATCTCAATATTGCGATCGGGCAAACCTGGGTAGATACACATACAACAGATGGTACTGCACAATCCAGACGGCGCGCTTCTTTGAAAGCATGGTGGCTGGGTCTTCAAGTGAACCAGGACCGAAGCATCCGGGAGAAGATGGTGCTGTTCTGGCACAATCATTTCGCGACGGAAACCAATGATGTAAGTAATGCGAGGTATTATTACCGTCATGTCAATCTTTTCAGGACATATGCCCTGGGAAATTTTAAAACCCTGGTCAGGGAGGTCACCATGGATCCTGCGATGCTGGTATACTTGAATGGCCAGCTCAATACGAAGGCGGCTCCAGATGAAAACTACTCCCGGGAACTGCAAGAGCTGTTTACACTGGGTAAGGAGAACAATCCGAATTATACGGAAGACGATGTGAAAACGGCTGCGCGGGTATTGACCGGCTGGCGAAATGATGCGGTGAATAACAAGAGTTATTTTGATGTCAATCGCCATGATACGGGCAATAAAGTCTTCTCCTCTTTTTTCAACAACACCAATATTGTAGGTCGCAACACCGCTGATGCGGGCACCCTGGAGCTGGATGACTTGTTGAACATGATCTTTTCCAAAAAATCGGAAGTCTCCAACTTCATCGTCAAGAAATTGTACCGATGGTTTGTGTATTATGAGATCACGCCTGCGGTGGAGACATCAGTGATCAAGCCGCTGGCGCAGTTGTTGGTGGATAGCAACTGGGATGTGAAACCTGTACTGCGTGACCTGTTGATGAGTCAGCATTTCTTTGACAGCTCAAGCAGGGCCTGTTATATCAAGAGTCCGCTTGATCTTTCGGTTGGGCTTCTCCGCGAGTACAATGTGGTGATTCCTGATGCTGCCGATGTGGTATCACAATACAATCACTGGAACAATTTCCGGAACCTCGCTTCCAATATGCAACAGAATCTCGGTGATCCACCGGATGTGTCCGGATGGAAGCCCTATTACCAGGCGCCTGGATTTTATGAGATATGGATCAATAGTGACACTTACCCCAAGCGGAACCAGTTCACAGATCAGCTGGTTGGCAATGGTTACACGTTTAACAGCAAAAGGGTAGTGGTGGATGCGGTGGGATATGCAAGAACACTAACGGCCCCGCATGATCCCAATGCCCTGATCAGTGAAATTGTTCAATTGATCTACAGTGTGCCGATGAGTCAGGCCACCAGGGACCAATTGAAGAAGGATATTCTGCTGAGTGGACAAACCAGTGATCACTACTGGACGGATGCATGGACAGCCTATATGGCTGCGCCCACCAATACGGCATTATTCAATGTGGTGAATGACAGGCTCAAGGTGCTGCTGAAGTATCTGATGAATTTACCGGAATACCATTTAATCTAACGGTCATGAACAGGCGAAATTTTATATCAGGCATGTTCCCGACGCTGATGGCCCCATCGGTCATCAACGGCTTCTCCGTGCGTCCTGTTTCGCCTTCACCGTATCTGGATGCTTTGCTGGGATATGCCACGGAAACGGATCATGTGCTGGTAGTGATACAGATGAACGGAGGAAACGATGGATTGAATATGGTGATCCCCCGCAGCAATTACAGTGCATACTTTAATGCACGTACCAATATTGCGATACCGGAATCCAAGATCCTTGCATTGAATGGAAAGGCCGAAACCGGACTGCATCCTTCAATGACAGGCATGCAAAGTTTGTACAACGACGGTAAGCTGGCCATTGTGCAAGCCGTTGGATATCCCAATCCCAACTTCTCCCATTTCAGGGCAACAGATATCTGGATGAGTGCAACGGATTCCAATGTAGTGGCTACGTCTGGGTGGGGTGGAAGATACCTGAGTGAAGAGTATCCCAACTTTCCAACGGGTTATCCAAACAGTGCTATGCCGGATCCATTAGCCATCCAGATCGGGTCTGTGACCTCACTGATGTTGCAGGGCCCTGCGTTCAATATGGGTATGAGTATTACCAACCCCACATCCTTCTATAATCTCGTCAACGGTATTCAGGATCCTGCACCTCCGGGCAATGCAGGCAAGGAACTCACCTATATCCGTACGGTAGCGCAGCAAACGCAGCAGTACGCAACCGTGATCAAAGATGCTGCTGCCAAAGTAGTGGTGCAGAATCCATATCCTACGGGCAACACACTGGGTGATCAGTTGAAGATCGTTGCGCGATTGATCAAGGGAGGATTGAAAACGCGGGTATACATGTGCAGCATCGGTGGGTTTGATACACACTCCCTGCAAGTGGTGGCCAGCGATACCACAACAGGTACGCATGCAAACCTGATGAAGCAATTGTCAGATGCCATCAAGGCATTTATGGATGATCTTAAATTCTTGCAGATAGAGGACCGTGTGATCGGTATGACTTTTTCAGAGTTTGGGCGTAGGATCAAATCCAACAGTAGTGTGGGTACGGATCATGGCGCTGCAGCTCCCTTGTTTGTATTTGGCAGCAAAGTTACTCCGGGTGTGCTGGGCGTGAATCCAACCATTCCAACCAATGTAACGGTGAATGATAACATCCCGTATCAATATGATTTCAGGAGCGTGTACGGAACCCTGTTGCAAAACTGGTTCTGTGCAGGAACAACTACGGTGCAGACAGTCTTGTTCCGGAATTTTCAAAATCTTCCGCTGGTGCAATCGGCAGCGTGTACCACTGGCCTGGATGACCTGAACCAGACTGCTGGCGAAACGCTTATTGTCAGCTATCCCAACCCCTTCACTGCGTCTACGAAGATCAGTTTCAAGACCACCGGCGGACATGTATTGATCCAGGTACTTGATAATCAGGGACGTCTGATCGCAAACCTCGTTGATAAAGAATATCTGCAGGGTAAGTACGAGATACAATTCAATGGTGAAACATTGATTCCTGGCGTTTACTATCTCCGTTTTCAAAACGGTCCTTTGCAGCAAGTGAAATCTATGCTGAAGCTCAGATAGAACAAGATTTACACAATTTGTAATACTTGGCCCGCATTTTGCGTTTCCGATGGATAAATCCGATATCCCATCGCCATCCAAAAATATACCGGCACCTGGGGCAAAGTACAAATTGCCCATTTGTTGAAGCGAACCATGTTTGGTGCACGCAAGCAAGACATCACTTATTTTACGAGCAAGACCATGGACCAATCGGTAGACGAACTACTGAACTACAGTGCTGCATTGCCATGGGCACCCATTAAGAATTATGCAAGTACCGCGCCGGCAGGTGATCTGGACAATAACCTGAAGATGGGAGATGTTTGGGTGGATACACACACCGCAAACAGTGATGTACAGGCCAGCAGGCGTCACTCCTTCAGGCTTTGGTATATGGGTGTTATCATCAACCAGGACAGAAATATCCGGGAAAAGATGACACTGTTCTGGCACAATCATTTTTCTACCGAGGCCAATGTGGTGGCCAATGCAAGGTTTGTATACAAGCATCACTCGCTACTGCGCAGCAATGCATTGGGTAATGTAAAGCAACTCGTGAAAGCGGTGACACTAGATCCTGCGATGCTGGCTTACCTCAACGGGCACCTGAACAGTAAAGAAGCGCCGGATGAAAACTATTCCAGGGAATTGCAGGAATTGTTCACGCTTGGAAAAGAGAATAATCCAAACTATTCAGAAGAGGATGTGCGCGCAGCAGCAAAAGTGTTGACGGGTTGGCGCTATGATTACAATACGGCCACTTCGTTTTTTGATCCGGCCGCGCATGATACTTCTAACAAAACATTTTCTTCGTTTTACAACGGTACCGTGATCACGGGAAGATCAGGGCCGGATGCGGGAGAACAGGAGTTGAATGCCTTGCTTGAAATGATCTTTGCGAAGAAAGAACAGGTGTCAGAATACATCGTGAAGAAAATATACCGATGGTATCTGTTTCATAATGTCACTACGCAGATTGAAAACGATGTGATCAAGCCCCTTGCACAATTGCTGGTAGACAGCAACTGGGAGATCAAGCCGGTGATGAAAGCCTTTCTCAGCAGTGCTCATTTTTACGATGCCAATTTCATAGGGTGCCAGTTGAAAAGTCCGCTGGATTTTGTGGTTGGGTTCTTAAGGGAATGCAACGTCAAGTTTCCGGACGAGGGTAATCTGGTTGCTACTTATGAACACTGGAATGATTTTCGGAGGCAAAGTGAACTGATGCTGCAGCAGCCTGGAGATCCACCGGATGTGTCTGGCTGGAAAGCATACTACCAGAAACCATTTTATTATGAATTCTGGATCAATTCAGATACTTACCCGCGCAGGCTCACTTTCACAGACGAGATGGTTGATTATGGTTACATGACCGCGGGAAAAGCGGTGGTCATGGATCGTGTAGCCTTTCTGAAAACACTCAACAATCCATCGGATCCAAACCAATTGATTGATGAGCTCACAGAGCTGTGGTTTCGTACGTCCATCAGTAAGGAAGCAAAAGATCAAATTAAAAAGGATATCCTGCTGGAAGGGCAGACATCGGATTATTACTGGACAGAGTTTTGGGTTGCCTACTTATCTAATCCCACTGATACCGTGCTCAAGAATATGATGGATACCAGGTTGGTTGGATTGTTCAAATACCTGATGCGTCTCGCAGAATATCAATTGATGTAATATGAAAAGGAGAAGTTTCTTAGCTGGGTTATTGCCCGTAATGGCTGCACCATCCGTGGTGAATGGATTTGCCGTGAAGCCAATGCAGTCTTCCCCTTTTCTTGATGCATTGATGGGTTATGCCATGGACAATGACCGCGTGTTGGTGTTGATACAACTGAATGGTGGGAACGATGGACTGAACACGGTGATACCGGTAAGTAATTTCTCGAACTACTTCAATGCAAGGTCCAATGTTGCCATCCCTGAAAAGAAAATCCTGAAGCTGAATGGCTGGAACAGCATCGGCTTTCATCCTTCGATGTCTGGTATGCAGCAGCTTTTCAATGAAGGCAAGCTGAATATTGTACAGTCGGTAGGATATCCCAATCCCAATTTTTCCCATTTCCGCGCAACCGATATTTGGATGAGTGGGTCCGATGCCGAGAAAGTAATCCCTTCAGGATGGGGTGGAAGATTTTTGAGTGAAGCGTATCCTGGATTTCCATCGGCATATCCCAATGCTACGATGCCCGATCCGCCGGCCATTAAAATAGGTTCATTGGCAACCCTTGCATTACAAGGGCCTTTAGCAAATATGGCGATGAGCATCTCTAATACATCATCGTTCTATCAATTCATCAATGGCGTGCAGGATCCTGCGCCAGCCACACTGGCGGGAAACAACCTGACCTACGTCAGAACAGTTGCAAGACAAACGCAGCAATATTCCAGCTCCATTAAGAATGCCGCTTCAAAGGTTACCCAGCAAGTGAACTATCCGGATAAGAATCCATTGGGAGAACAGTTGAAAATTGTGGCGAGATTGATCAAGGGAGGATTGAAGACGAGGATATACATGACTACCCTGGGTGGGTTTGACACCCATTCTATGCAAGTGGGTGGTGCTGATACAACTGTTGGTGCGCACAGCGAATTACTGAAAACGGTTTCTGACGCCATAAAGGCATTTATGGACGACTGCAAACAGTTGGCCATTGAAGACAGGGTGGTGGGGATGACGTTCTCGGAGTTTGGCAGAAGGATCAGGAGCAACAGCAGTTTGGGTACAGACCATGGCGCCGCTGCACCTTTGTTTGTGTTTGGTGCAAATGTAAATCCGGGTATGGTGGGGCAAAATCCAGAGATCGGTACCAGTGTTGGGGTAGACGATAATATACCCTTCCAATATGATTTCCGGAGTGTGTATGCTACCATCATGGAGAATTGGTTCTGCGCTGATCCAACCACGGTTTCCAGCGTTCTTTTTAGGAACTATCAATCGATCCCCATATTCAAAAACGGCGTCTGCACGGGTGCCACGGCAGGTCCATTAACGGACCCATTGGCAGATCCAACACAGAAACCGGCAGATACCGGATTCAAAGTGGGACCTAATCCGTTTGTCAGCCAAACCCGGATCAGTTTTTCGGCGCGGTTGGGCCGGGTGTTGATCCAGGTGATTGATGCAACGGGCAAGCTCATCAGAACCGTTGTGGATGCGGAATATTCAGATGGCAACTATTCAGTTACCCTGCAAGGGGAGCAGCTACCGGCCGGCGTGTATTACGTCCGATTCCAAAACGGCCCCGCACAGATGGTGCACAGCGTGCTCAAAGTCAGAGCATAAATAGTCCCGATAAATTTGCAATAACGTTGCAAATACTCATTTTTGCTTTACCTTTGACCTATGGGGACGCATATGCAGTGTATAAGGCGGTGCATGTTTATTGTATTGATGTTGACTGCCGGAGTTGGAATGCCAAAGCAGCTCCATGCACAATGCAACCTCAGTTTCAGTGGTACGGTTTTCGATCAGGATAACAAAGAAAAGCTCAGGGATGCCACTATAGTTATCAAAGAGCTTAACAAAACGGTTGTTTCAGATAGTAAGGGAGAATTTGTTTTCCGTGGTCTTTGTCCGGGCAGCTATACCATCGTGGTAAGTCATGTCAACTGTGCGCCACAAACTTCGCATATTCATCTCCGTGAAGATCTTCATAAGGATATTGAAATGCCGCATAATTTTTCTCAGTTGGGCGAGGTTGTGGTAAGGGGAACAGCCTCTGCAAGCCAGACAACACCCATGGCTGAGCTAAAAGGAAAACAACTTGAGGCAACAAGGGGCCTGACGCTTGGTGAGTCTTTACAGCGAGTGAATGGCGTTACCGTTTTACAAACTGGTAACAATATTTATAAGCCCGTGATTAACGGTCTTCATAGTAATCGCATTTTAATCCTCAACAATGGTATTCGCCAGGAAGGGCAGCAATGGGGGAGTGAGCATGCGCCGGAAGTGGATCCTTACCTGGCCAACAGGCTTACAGTAATTAAGGGATCTGCGTCAATCCGTTATGGGGGAGATGCCATTGGTGGCGTGGTATTAGTTGAGCCGAAGCTTTTGCCATATCAGCAGAGTGGGCTCACTGGTGAACTGAACACAGCTCTTTTTTCTAATAATCGCATGGGGGTGATTTCAGCGATGGTAGAGAATAGCTCGAAAAGCAAACCTCAGTTTGCATGGCGATTGCAAGGAACTGCCAAGAGGGGCGGAGATGCCCGTACCCCTGATTATTGGCTGCAGAATTCCGGCGTGCAAGAATTGAATTTTTCTGCAACTGCGGGGTGGCAAAAGCCAAGAAACGGAATTGAATTATTCTATAGTTATTTCAGCACAAAACTCGGCATCTTTAGTGGTTCGCATATCGGTAACGTAACTGACTTAGTTGATGCAATTGAAAGTGGTGATCCGCCGGACTATATCAAAGACGCACCTTTCTCTTATGCGATCAACAGGCCTTACCAAAGTGTACAACACCATTTGTTTAAGGCAAAAGGATACGTACACACTGGTGAATTCAGCAGGCTCAACGTCATCGGCTCTTTTCAGAACAATCATCGCCGGGAATATGATATCGTACGGTCCCCAAGGAGTAACCCGCAATTGGAATTATCGCTCTACACTGCAGCTTTGGATCTGGCCTGGGATCATTACAAGGGCAAATACTGGAAAGGTACCGTAGGAGTATCAGGATCGTTTCAGTTAAATGATATCAATTATCGCTACTTCATTCCCAACTATATCGGGATCAACACAGGCGCTTTCGTTACGGAGAAGTATTCAAGGGGAAATTGGATTGCGGAAGCCGGGGTTAGATATGATCTTCGTTGGTTGAATAATGTAACGGACAATGATGCTCCCCCCAATGATGAACTGATGGGCGATCCCAACAGTCCCGGCGCACCTTATGGAACAAGGTCATTTAAAGGTTTGTCCGGTAATGCAGGCGTTACTTATAAATTGAAGGGCTGGCGTTTCAATATCTCCGGAGGTTCTGCCTGGCGAGCGCCACAAGTGAATGAACTATTTGCTGACGGTCTGCACCATGGTGCTGCCAGGATCGAAAAGGGTAAATACGATCTCACACCTGAGCGTTCCTTCGGCCTGCAAACCGAAATAGAGTATTCCAATGAGCTGCTTAGCTTTTCGGTAAATGCCTATTATAAAAGAATCAATGGTTTTATTTACCTGAAACCCACCTATCCGCCACAACTGACCATTCGCGGGGCATTCCCAACGTTTGAATATGACCAGACTGATGCGAGGATGAAGGGATTGGATATACAAGCATCATACATTTTTTTCAGCCATATCAAGATTGCGGGAAAGGCAAGTTTACTTCGTGCGTTTGATTTACTTGCAGACGACTGGCTGATCCAGATGCCCGCAGATCGATACGAAGCCTCTGCCGAATACATGTTTGACGAAGGAAACAAGTTCAAGGGAACCTATTTACGATTTACAGGATCACATGTGCGAGAGCAGACCAGGGTTCCTGCTTCAGGCAATATTGAAATTAAACATCCTGATGGAACGGTGACGATGGAATCAGACTATGCTCCACCACCTCCAGCTTATACCCTTTTAGGCCTTGAAGCCGGGACAGACATCCATATTAACCATCGTAGCCTTGGTGTTATCCTTGGTGTTACTAATCTGTTGAATGTTAAATATCGCGATTATATGAACGCCTTTAGATATTTCTGCGATGATATGGGCCGAAATATTTCCTTGCGTGTTAAAGTACCACTTAATTTTTAGTCATCATTAAACATAGAAAACCATGAAGAAGTATTTAATGTTTTTGTTTGTAGCCTTTGTAGTTGGTCTCGCGTCCTGTTCAAAAGACGATGTTGAGCCAAATGAAGAGGAGTTGATCACGACACTTAAAGTAAGTCTGCTGGCTGCAGGCAGTACTACCCCCGAAGTGTTTACCTTTAAAGATATAGACGGGCCTGCAGGCAATCCTCCCTCACAATTTGACAGCATCATCATTGATGCCAATAAATCCTATACTGCAACATTGCAGTTTCTGAATGAAAGTGTAAGCCCTGCTGAAGATGTTACAGTAGAGATTGCAACAGAGGCGGAAGATCACCAGGTATATTTTACCCCTGCTGGTGTATCTATAACACCCAGCAACCTGAATCTCGACAGTAAAGGTTTGCCGGTGGGTATTACCTCAACCTGGCAGACGGGCGCTGCAGCAAAAGGTACACTTACCATTACGTTGATACATAAGCCCGGCATCAAAGCGGCTGGTGATCCTATTTCCAAAGGTGAAACGGATGTGGAAGTAGCTTTTGGTGTACGCCTTAAGTAGGATGAAAGCGTGAAGGAGTGGAGGTATGAAAAAAACTTTCATACTTTCACACCTTCATATTTTCACACAATGGAAATCTCTCTCAATACGCCCGCACTTTTATTCCCTGCCATCAGTCTCTTGCTGCTAGCCTATACCAACCGGTTTCTTGCCATTGCCAATGTAGTGCGGAAACTGCACGACGATTACTCCCAACACAAGAACGAACAAAGCGCATTGTTACAGATCCGAAGCCTGCGCAAACGGCTTGGATACATCCGCCTGATGCAAGGCGCCGGCGTATTCAGTTTCCTGCTTTGTGTGATCTGTATGTATAGTATTTACAATGGCTGGATGGACGTTGCCAAATACGTTTTTGCCGGAAGTTTACTCAGCCTTTTGTTTTCCCTGATCTGTTCACTGATAGAGATCTTCCAAAGTCTTAATGCGCTGGAAGTGCTTATTCACGACATAGAAGAATAGCTTGGTGACCAATAACAATTGGAAATTAACAATTAGCAATTGGCACTGGTTGTTGGGAAGTGGATTTTGGTGCGGGTCACTAACTTCCAAAAACCAGTGCTAATTGCTATTTGCCAATTATCAATTGCTAATTGTTGATAGATAGTTTTCGTCTTTCCCCAATCTGCTGTCTCCACATCGCATAGTATAGACCTTTAGAAGATAGCAACGCCTCATGACTGCCAGTCTCCACAATCTCACCTGCCTCTAATACATAGATCCGATCTGCATGCATGATGGTAGACAAGCGATGTGCGATGAGTATGGTAATCTGGTTTCGCTGATTGGATATGTCTCTAATGGTATCTGTAATTTCTTCTTCAGTGATGGAATCGAGTGCCGACGTGGCTTCGTCAAAAATGAGGATATGCGGCCTGCGTAACAACGCCCTCGCAATAGAGATACGCTGTTTCTCACCGCCGGAAAGTTTCAGCCCTCCTTCACCAATCACCGTGTCAACCCCATTTTCTGCCCTGGCCAACAGTTTATCACAGGATGCCTTGGTAAGCACATCTTTTAAATCTGCTTCCGTAGCCTGCGGATTCACGAACATCAGGTTCTCACGGATGCTGCCGGAAAACAGCTGGTTGTCTTGCGTCACAAATCCGATCTGCTTGCGCAGGTCATTAAAGCTGATACTGTTTTCATCGATCTCATTATACAGGATCTTGCCCTGGTTGGGACGATAAAGGCCCACCAGTAATTTCATCATCGTGGTTTTGCCAGAGCCGGAGGGCCCAACAAATGCAATGGTTTCCCCTTTGTTTACACGGAAGGTGATATTGTCTATTGCTTTTTGTTTTGCACTACGATGTTGGAAACTCACGTCACGGAATTCAAGGGTGTGAACATCTTCCAGCGGTTCCGGTGTGCGTGGTTCTGCTTCCACGGGCTTGTTCATCAGATTGGCGAAATTATTCAGCGATGCTTCTGCCTCGCGGTATGACAACAGGATGTTTCCAATTTCCTGAAGAGGTCCAAACACAAAGAAGGAGAAAAACTGCATGGTTACCAACTGGCCGGCATTCATTTCATCTTTAAAAATGAGCCACATCAGGATAAACAGGATCGCCTGCCTTAATGTGTTCACCATCGTGCCTTGTAAAAAGCTGATGCTTCTGATCCGTTTCACTTTCGTCAATTCCAGGCCCAGAATTTTATATGTGTTTTTGTTCAATCGCTCCACTTCCTGTTGCGTCAGTCCAAGGCTTTTGACCAATTCAATATTGCGAAGTGATTCAGTTGTAGCGCCCGCCAAAGAGGTGGTTTGGGAAACGATGGTCTTCTGGATATGTTTGATCTTCCTGCTAAGCACATTGGTGATCACAGAGAGCATCACCACGCCAATTAGGTAGGCAATCGGGATGTACCAGGAAATGTAAAGCGATGCATAGACGAAAACGAACACTACGCCGATCAGGATACCAAACAATACATTGATCACGTAATTGATGAACTTCTCTACGTCGGTACGCACCTTTGTGAGTACCGATAAGGTCTCACCGCTTCGTTGGTCCTCAAATTCCTGGAACGGAAGTTTCATGGCATGCTGAAGTCCATTGGTAAAAACCTTGGCGCCAAATTTCTGGATCACCACATTGAGAAAATAGTCCTGGAAGTTCTTGGCGATCCTGCTGATCATGGCCACCGTGATGGAACCGATCAGGATATACCAGACGCCAGGGTTGTTCCAGCTGAATCGATTGAAATATTCATCGTAGCTAAAGGGTACACCTTGTGCCTGCGATTGCTGGTATCGATTAGCCAGGTTCACCAGTTTTCCGAACAGGATGGGATCGAGGAGCGAGAAGCCGGTATTCATGGCCGCCAGGAGCATGGTCAGGAATACCAGCCATTTATAGGGTTTGAGGTAGTTGATCAGGATTTTCATGGCGATGAAGTTCGCATTTAGTTTGGAACTAACGCATTTCGGCAGTTACTAGGGATGTGGAGGGGTATATTTTATCATAACACTCCACAAGTGACTTTTAACTATAGATGTGGAGGTATATAAAAAATTATAATCCTCCATAAGTATATATTTTTCTATATTTGTGGAGGATTATAAATGAGCCATATGGAAGAGATTATTGGGCGGAACGAGGAAAAGAAAATACTAAATGCAGCGCTGCTGTCCAAAGAAGCGGAGCTTATTGCTGTTTACGGAAGGCGACGTATTGGCAAAACTTATCTGATCCGAAACTTCTATCAAAAGAGCATACGCTTTGAACTTACGGGAATCCACCAGGCAAGCTTAAAGATCCAGTTGCAAAATTTTAGTTTGGCCCTGCAATCGACAATGAACATTCCAGTTCCGCCAGCTCAGCCCAATAACTGGATTACCGCATTCCAAATGTTGAATGAATACATCAAAACAATTGGTGATCGTGAGCCTGTTGTAATGCTTTTTGATGAGCTTCCATGGTTGAGTACGCCTAAATCTGGCTTTTTACAGGCATTTGGTCACTGGTGGAACACCTCTGCATCTCGCCACTCTTTTTTGAAAGTCGTTATTTGCGGGTCTGCTGCATCATGGATTATTCGACATGTCATCAATGATCGAGGTGGTTTGCACAACAGGGTTACTAGACGGATCAAACTATTGCCTTTCACGCTTGCTGAAACGGAGCAGTTTCTAGTTTATCAGGGCGTAAAGTTGGATCGCTATCAGATTTTGCAATTGTATATGGCTGTAGGCGGAGTACCACAATATTTGAAACAGATACAAAAAGGCGAAAGTGCTACTCAATCCATTGATAAATTATTCTTTAGTAAAAATGGATTGTTAAGGACTGAGTTTGCCGACTTGTACAAATCGCTTTTTACTCATGCAGAGAATCACGAAGCCATTGTAAGAGCACTGTCAAAAAAAGCCAAGGGAATGACCCGTGCAGAGATCATTGAAACTTGTGGATTTACTACCGGGGGATGGACGTCTGAACTTTTTGATGAATTGGAGCAATCTGGATTTATCACCCAGTACATTCCTTTTGGCAGGACGATCAGAGAAGCTATTTACAAATTATCCGATGAATACAGTTTATTCTATCTGAAGTTTATTGATGGGGCCCGGATTACTGGCGCAGGATCATGGCTTCGTATCTCTAAGTCCCAAACCTATACCAGCTGGAGTGGTTTTGCATTTGAGGCTATCTGCCAGAAACATGTGGATGCTATAAAGAGTGCATTGGGGATTTCCGGGGTTTATACGGAGTCTTCTGGCTGGCGAAGTATTTCTGGCAACGGAACCAAAGGGGCGCAAGTAGATTTGCTTTTGGATCGCGCAGATCACTGCATTAACTTATGCGAGATGAAATTTTCCAGCAATACATTTACCATAGATAAGAAATATGCCGGAGAATTGGATGCGAAGGTGAGCATTTTCCAGTTGCAGACAGGAAGCAGGAAAACAGTATTCCCGACTATGATCACAACCTTTGGCACTACGCAGAACCAATACTATACAGGCCGTATTGTTGCCGAGATAACCATGCAGGAACTGTTTGTGTGACAATATTCATAGCTTGTCTTGACAAATCAAGCCATCCATCGCTCACGATCAAGGCTCCTATACTGAATGGCTTCTGCAATATGTTCCGGTTTTAGTTTTTCCGAATCGGCAAGGTCCGCAATGGTTCTGCTTACCTTCAGGATCCTGTCGTGCGCGCGGGTAGACAGCCGCAGCTTTTCCATTGCGGTGCGCAACAGATTCGTGGAAGCCTTGCACAGCTCGGCATGCTGATGCAGCAGCGTTGAACCCATCTGTGCATTCGCGAAAATGCCGGGCTGATCCATGAATCTTTCCTGCTGGATTTTTCTGGCGGCGGTGACGCGCTCACGGATGGTTGCGGACGACTCTGCATGATAGCCGGCATATAGGTCTGCGAAGGGCAAGGGCGTTACCTCCACATGCAAATCAATCCGATCCATCAGCGGACCAGAGATCCGTTGCAGGTATTTCTGAACGGCACCGGGTGGACAACTGCAGTCTTTATCCGGGTGATTGAAATAGCCACAGGGGCAGGGATTCATGGATGCGATCAACATAAAGGACGCTGGGAACTCGATGCCCGAGTGCGTTCTGTTGATGGTGATCTTCCGGTCTTCCATTGGTTGACGCATGACTTCAAGAACGGTACGTTGAAATTCTGGTAGCTCATCCAGGAAGAGCACGCCATTGTGTGCCAGGGATATTTCCCCCGGATGCGGAATAGCACCACCGCCAACAAGGGCGATGGATGAAATGGTGTGGTGCGGATTACGGAACGGTCTTCTGGAAACCAATGTGCTGTTGGCTTGCAGTTTGCCGGCAACACTATGGATCCTTGTGGTCTCTAAGGCTTCCGGTAGTGTGAGTGGCGGAAGGATCGAAGGCATCCGTTTAGCAAGCATCGTTTTTCCTGCACCGGGAGGACCGATAAGTATGCAGTTGTGTCCTCCCGCCGCAGCGATCTCCAGTGCACGTTTGATATTTTCCTGGCCCTTCACTTCTGAGAAGTCGCCTTCATTTTCTTCCTGTGCGAGAAAAAATTCTTCTCTTGTATTGACGATAGTTGGTAACAACGATTGCCTACCGCCTTCAAAGAACTCCACTACATCTCGGATATGTTCTACACCGTACACGTTCAATTGGTTGAGGATACCTGCTTCTCTTGCATTTGCTTTTGGGATGATGAGGCCCTTGAAATTTTCTTTTCTCGATTGCATCGCGATGGGCAGTGCGCCTTTGATGGAACGTACAGAACCATCGAGACCCAATTCACCCATGATCACATAGTCTGCAACCGCGTCTGCATTTTTTAATTGTCCCGATGCAGCAAGGATACCGATGGCGATGGGCAGGTCAAAAGCGGAACCAGATTTTCGGATATCTGCCGGCGCCATGTTCACTACAATTTTTGTGCGTGGCATGTGTAGCTCGAGGCCCTTGATGGCACTTTCAATCCGCTGAAAGCTTTCCCTGATGGCGTTGTCTGGCAGGCCGACGATAAAATACATCCTTCCCTTCGGCGTCCAACTCACCTCTATCGAAATCGTGATCGCATCAATCCCGTAAACAGCACTGCCAAACGTCTTCACCATCATGGGATGAAGGTACTATCAGGAAAGGGGAGAGGGCAAGGGAAGGAGGGCAGATGTTTGGGAGAAAAAAACGTTGTTTAGCCGGGTAGTAACTCAGTAACGTAGCCGGTTAACAACTCAGCAACGCAGCCGGTCAGTAACTCAGCGCAATTGCTGAAATGTTGAGTTACTGAGTTGTTGAGTTGCTGAGTTATTGAGTTGTTGCCCGGCTAGTATGAGCGGAAGACGGGGTTCGAACCCGCGACTTTCAGCTTGGGAAGCTGACACTCTACCAACTGAGCTACTTCCGCAGTCCGTTAAAGATAAAAAAAGAATTTACTCTTTCACCCGCATGGTCAATCTGTTTGAAGCTGTTTAAAAGGACCGGGTACTAATTGTTTACTGGTGCTGTAGCCCGTGAAAATGAAGTAGCCTGAAGACTATCGCAAAACATAGGTAAGGCTAACGTTGGCGTAACCCAGGGTAATTTGCGACCAGTGATTTATCTGTATGATGCGATAGGGGATAAAAGTAACTATTTACCGTATGGGCAGTGTCTATGAAAACGATGTTCTTCAGTTTACGGTACATGAAGAAGGCCGGTTCAGGGTTGTACCAGCCACACAAACGGTTCCAGCATCCATAGCTTTCGATTATTTCCTGAAAGACCATTTGGGTAATGTGAGGATGGTACTGACATCAGAAACCAAAACTGACCAGTATCCCGCCGCCACGATGGAAACGGCGCAGGCAACAACCGAAGAAGCGTTTTATAGTAATATTTCCACAACCAGGGTTGCGAAGCCGGCTGGCTACCCCACAGATACCTACACCAGTCCTAATGCCAATGTGGCCCGGGTAAATGGTGGCACACAGAAAATAGGTCCTTCTAAATTGCTAAAGGTTATGGCGGGCGACAAGATCAATTTTAGGGTGAGTAGCTGGTATAGAACTACCAGCACTCCAGGAACGCCGAGCAGCCTTTTGACAGGTCTGGTAAATTTGGTGGCAACGGCCATTGGCGGTTTGCCAGCAACCAAAGCATCGTTTACCGATCTGATTTCCAGCAACGCCTTAAATCCAGGGCTTACGAGCTTTGTAAATAGTACCGGAACCTACAACACCGCAAGACCCAAGGCCTTTGTAAACTGGGTACTTCTCGATGAGCAGTTCAATCTTGTATCCAACGGTAGTGGTTTTGAACAAGTTGGCGCCAGCAATGCTTTTACTGTACACCAACGGTCGAATTTAACAATGTCCTCCAGCGGATATTTATATTATTTACGTCAGCAACGAGACGTCCAATATCCCAGTGTTCTTTGACAATTTGCAACTGACCCATGTGCATGGGCCTTTGATTGAGGAGACGCATTACTATCCCTTCGGACTGACTATGGCGGGTATCAGTTCAAAGGTATTGAACGGGGCATTGGAGAATAAGAAGAAGTATCAAGGTTATGAGAGCAATAATGACTTTGATTTAAATTCATACGAGACTTTTTACCGTGTGCATGATCCGCAAATCGGGCGGTGGTGGCAAATAGATCCTAAGCCGGAGTCTGGGATTTCATATAGTCCATATTCGGTGATGAATAACAATCCGGTTAGTAACACTGATCCGCTAGGCGATGTAGTAAAATATAAAAACGATGGAGTTACAAATAAAGAATTTCGGCAGTTTAAACGTGAAATTAGGCATATGAGGAGAAACTCCGAACAATTCCGTGCTTTGTACAAAGGATTTCAGAAAGATGACAGAATATTTACGTATATAGCTACTAGTAAAAAAGGTGGGGGAGAAACCAAAGCAACGGAGAAAGGCTTTGATATGACAATTTCAGTTCGTGATACTGACCCGAATCAAACAAGCGAGAAAACAAGTAGGATTGGAGGTATTGCACACGAGACTGGTCACGCGTTTCGTAGAGCAAACAATAAAGAAGCCGAAGATCCTGGTGATTTTACTCCTAAACTTGGAATGGGAGTTGATAATTTAAATGCAGCTAGGAGTTCTCACGTTATTGCGGTGGCAAATTATTCGTATACTAAGGAAATGGGAGTGTCTCACATCGAAAATATTGTGTTATCAGAGTTAATTAATTCTGGCAGCAACTTTTTTAGCGGCCTAAAAATTAGTGAAACATACTATAGAGGGACAATTGCGATACCTGAAATGGTAAGAGGAAAAATGGTTATGTCACTAGGAGAAGGAAATTTCAATAAGTTGGAACCTCCGAAAACAAAAGAATATTATTTGAATACTAAATTCAATATTTATGCTGAATATGGTCTTCCAGAACCGTAGTGCTCGGATACTTTGTTTGTTGTGTTATGCTACGATATTATCTCTAAATGCATTCTCGCAACAATGTAGCATTAACGCTACAGAATTTAAGCCAATTTATTTTAGTGACCTTGGAATGATTGAAAAACTATATCAGGAAAAAAAATCTAGTGAAATTGATCGTATACACATAATATACATTGATGTATTTAGTGGATTGAATAAAATGGAAGCAATTTATTTGGGGATAGATACGAATCGGAAAATTGAAATGATTATTATAGATCAGTATTCAATTGGAGTTTCAAGAAAAATTTCAAACACAGATATGTATAAGTTAGATTTTCTTTTTAGCGATTCTTCTACAACAGGTTACTATGAAAGTAGTTGCAAGAACGTTGTCAGTTCTCACCGTCGTAGCGTTTTAATGATTTTTGATGCTGTGAGTGAAAGATGGATCGAATATGTAAGTATGGATGGAAATATGAAAGAAGCACTGCAAGATGATACAAATTATGAATACTTAGAGCACTGCTATAAACTAGTCTGTCAAATTTTTAAAGATTTTGAAGGAAAGGTTTTGAACTGAGTTTTTAGTACTGACTTCTTTAATGGAGGTGTATATATCATGAATGGTTGAATTTATAAAACAATTGCGTTTTTCCCAATTATTGAAAGAAAAGGGCTTATAGGCTCGATACTCTTTTATATTTTTCATAGATGATCATTCAGCTGATCAAGATAGTTATCGGTGGTTAAAGAAAGCTTGTAGATGATAAGTTACATATCCTTAGTATCTGACCGGCGTGGTCCATTTCTTTTATAGGTTTAGGATTGCCATGAACACGGCCTTTTGAGATGCGATATCATCCGGGAACTGTACTTTAGTTTTGACATACTTTTGATTACTGACTTTTAAATTTCGATGATATTTTTCGTGTTCAGCAATTTTGGATTTTTTAGAAGGAACACAAAATATTACGTTAAGTTACTTCCCCAACCCCTCCAATATCTCCACCACCCCTTCCCGTTGCAGAATCAGGTAGCCAATCCGGTCATTGCTGATGCCGTCTTTTAATTGGTAGGAGAACTCCAATTCATGCTCGTTGGCAAGAGTTTCAAAATACTTGAAACTGATATTGGGATAGGAGCGGAGGTCTTCGCCGATCTCGTAAAGGTGAGTGGACAGCACAAACAAGGCATGTCGGATATTGATCAGTCCGCGGATCACCGTAGTGGAACATTTCATCGCATCCTGGATATTGGTGCCTTTGAAGAGCTCATCAATCAGCACCAGCCACTTTCTGCCATCATTGATCCGCACCACGGTATTCTTGATGCGCTGCACTTCGTTGTAAAAAAAGCTCTCGCCTTTGGCTAGATTATCCGTGACGTTAATATTGGTCAGGATCCCATCGAACAAACTTAATGTCATGGACTTTGCAGGAACGCCCAGCCCGATATGCGCAAGGAAAATATTGAGGCCGATGGACTTGATGAAGGTGCTCTTGCCCGCCATATTAGCGCCCGTAAGGAAAATGAAATTGCTGTCCTTGTTCATCTTCACATCGTAAGGCACGGGTTGCTGCAACAGCAGATGGTACAAGCCCTCCGCTTCAAAATAGGGGTCCTCTGCGTCTACAAATTCCGGCAACTGCAGGTGAAATATTTTCGTGGCCATCGCCATGGAATACCAGGCGTCAAACTGGCTGTAGATCTCCAGCAACACCTCTGACGCGGGCTTGAATATCGTATGAAAATAGTAGCCGTAATAAACCGTTTCTGCTACCTGATATTTCTGGTCCTTCGGTCTCTTAGCAATCTCATGCAAGACCTCATAGTTCAGTAGTTTCCGGGCCCGCTCCAGCAATTGTTGCATTTTTTTGGGCAGATCGATGCCATCAAACAATGCGATCAACTCTTTCAGGGTGCGCACAAAATCTGCAAAATGCCCGATGGAAAAATTGACGAGCGAATAATCCGGTGCATGCAGAATTCTATATGTATAGGCGCTGATGATGTTCGCACTTTCCGGCAGGGGATCCAGTTGATAATCATAAAACCGATCAATCACCAGCATGGTCCCATTGGAAATCCCCATCGGCCATTGGTCCAGCCGTTCCAGGATCAGCTGGATGATGCGTTGGGTTTCCCTGATCTTCTCCACGTTGTCAAAGGGTTGACGGAAATACCTCATCAGGTAATCCTTTCCGCCGAAGGTGCGCGTGAAGTTGAGCCGATGAAATACAGAGTATTCTTCTTCGGGATGGAAGATGGACAGATCGAGGTAGGTGTACTGATCTATTTGCATGCTATCTGTTAAATGTCAACCGGCTTCCTTTATGAGATTCATCGAACCGCCCGTTTTCATAAACGAGATGTCCGTTTACCCAGGTTTTTTCTACGGTGGATGGGAATTCAACCCCTTCCAGCGGACTCCAGCCGCATTTGTAATATATGTTTTCCGGCGAAACGAGAAAAGGTTTGTTGGGGTCCACTAACACCAGGTCGGCGAAATACCCTTCACGGATATAGCCACGGTCTTCAATCTGAAAGCATTTTGCCACCGCATGGCTCATCTTCTCCACGACTTTCTCGATGCTGATCCGCCCTTCTTTCACGTAATGCATCATCATCAACAGGCTGTGCTGCACCAGAGGCAGACCGGCATGTGCATGTGCATACGGTGGTTCTTTTTCACTGAGCAGGTGTGGGGCATGATCCGTGGCGATGATATCCAAGCGATCATCCAGCAAGGCTTCCCAAAGTGCGGCCTTGTTTTCGGGTGCCTTAATGGCCGGGTTGCATTTGATCTTGTATCCGAGGGTGGCATAGTCATCGGCCGTGAAATGCAAATGGTGCACGCAAACTTCCGAAGTGATGCGTTTATCTTCCAAGGGAAAAAGATTGGTGAACAATTGCAGTTCCCGGGCGGTGCTAATGTGCAGGATATGTAAACGGGTATTGTATTTTTTGGCGAGTTGTATGGCAGTAAATGAAGACTCAAAACAGGCTTCCGCATCGCGGATCACTGGATGGTCAGCCGGTTCCGGTGTTTTGCCCGATGCGATGAGTGCATCAAAATTTCGTTTAATCACGCGTTCATCTTCACAGTGGGTAGCGATGAGTACTTCGGCTTCAGAAAAAATCTTATTCAGGGTCACGAAATTATCCACCAGCATATTACCTGTGGACGCACCCATAAAGATCTTGATGCCACAGACATCCCGTTTTCTGTCGTTGGTTCGCAGCACTTCATCGGCATTATTGTTGGACGTACCCATGAAGAAGGAGTAATTAGCCAGGCTGGTGTTTCTGGCGATCTCGTACTTGTCTTCCAGTAGTTCCTGCGTGAGTGCATTGGGAATGGTGTTCGGCATTTCCATAAAGCTGGTGGTACCACCGGCCACAGCCGCGCGCGATTCAGTATAAATGTTGGCCTTATGGGTAAGCCCCGGCTCCCTAAAATGCACCTGGTCGTCAATCACACCTGGCAGCAAATACTTCCCATCTGCATCTATTTCCACACTTCCACCTTCCACCTTCAAACTTCCACCTATCCTTTCAATCCGTCCGTCCTTAACGAACACATCTCCCTCCATGATCCGGCCTTCGTTCACGATCCTGGCGTTCCTTATCAGATAATTTTGCATATCTTTTCAGCTGATTTATATAGCATTCCAACTATGAAATTACTTCAGTACCTAACCAGCCTGCTGCTTATTTGTGCGCCTTCTGCACTCATCGCGCAATCCACTTACCTGCAACAGGGTTCCAAAGAAAACATTCTGCTGGAGCGACTTGAAATTAAGGCACAAAAAGATACGGTGCTTAATTTTTCATTCATAAAGCCTTTCAACCGCAAATGGTGGACCCGTCGGTTGGAAGCCATCCAATTGGATTCCATTCATGTAGACGGTCTGACGCCAATAGATAACTATAATATTGAAAGAGCTTTGTTGAATAATATGGAATGGGTGACCCGCAACAAGGAGAACATGCAGAGTAAGAAAAGTCTCTTCAATACTTTCTATAAAACCCCCGCAAATTTTATTGAAGTTGACCATCCTGATTTTTATCTGTCCGTGAATCCGGTACTGCAGCTCTATGCTGGAAAAGACAGTGATGCCGATGAAATGGTGTTTTTGAATGCGAAAGGTATTGTTGCTCGGGGCCTTATTGCAAAACGGGTTGGTTTTTATACATATATCACGGACAACCAGGAGCGTGGTCCGGGCTATGTTCGCGATTGGGTGGGTCAGCAACGCGCGGTTCAGGGTGCTGGATTCTACAAGACCTTCAAAAAAACAGGTGTTGATTACATCGATGCCCGCGGCGGACTTACCTTCAATATTGCGAAATATATCGATGTACAGTTTGGATATGACCGGTTTTTCCTGGGCAACGGCTACCGCAGCATGTTCCTGAGTGATTTCTCCAACAACTATCTCTACCTGAATTTGAACCTGAAAGTTTGGCGACTGAACTACAGCTCTCGAACGATGGAGCTGACCTCGCAGTATAGTCGCCAAGCTACGGATGAGCTTTTCCCGAAGAAATATATGACGATGCATCACATCAGTTTCAATGCCCCCAAGTGGCTGACGCTCGGATTTTTTGATGCGGTGATGTATGGAAGGGTCAATGAATTTGAAATCAGTTACCTCAACCCATTTATATTTCTGCGAGCAATGGAGTCTAATAGGGGGAGTCAGGACAATGCACTCATCGGGTTTGATTTCAAGGCAAATGTGTTGAAGCGTCTGCAATTATACGGTCAGCTAAACCTTGATGAGTTTAACCTGAAAGAAGTGCGGGCTGGGAATGGATGGTGGGCCAATAAGTATGGCTTTCAACTGGGTGCCAAATATATTGATGCTTTCGGTGTCAAGAATCTTGACCTTCAGGGAGAGACCAATTGGATCCGGCCATTTACGTATGCGCACAATGATACGATTGCCAACTATACCAATTACAATCAGCCCTTAGCGCATCCACTGCAATCTAATATTCGCGAGTTCATTGGCATCGCACGCTACCAGCCCGCGCCCAAATGGTATCTGCAAGGCCGAATGACCGTTTGGCAACAAGGCTCTGATACGGCAGGAAACAATTTTGGGAACAGTATTTTCAAGAGCACGGATACCCGGTTTACTGATTATGGATTCAAATACGGCGATGCAGTGAAGCAGAACGGTATCAATGCCAACCTCTGGGTGGCATATGAATGGAAGGAGAATTTTTTCATCGAAGCCAATTTGACTTACCGAAAACTCGCGGAGCGCTCAGGCACTATGGGAACGGTTGGGGTGCGGTGGAATATGCACCGCAGGGAGTACGATTATTAGCAATTGACAATTGGTAATTGATAATTAGCAATTGGCACTAGTTTTTGGGGTTTAGTTTGTTGGTACGTGCGGTGGTGATGGATTTGTTGATCATTTTGTAGATGATGGTTAGTTCTTCGTGGAGTTCTGGTTTTATGGTTATTAGTTTTTGGGCGATTTGGAACCAGTAGTTTGTTTCAGCTGCTTCTTTACACGCGATTTTCATTTTGTGAATGAAATCATCTGGGCTTTCAGCATGTTGGGATTCATATACGCAAGCGCCAATGGATGTAGCGGATCTCATCAATTGTTTGGCAATCGTCGGTTGTTTTCTTTGCTCCAATAATTTGCAAATATCAATCACATCCAGCGAAAACTTCACCACCCTGTCTTTCAGTAAAATATTCTCCATCCCCAAAACTACCGAAGCAAAAATCCATCAACAAGGTGTTAACACCGCCTCGCAACCGTATTTTCCCGCAATTAATCGGAGTGATTCAACCAACATCCAACCTCCAAAAACCAGTGCCAATTGCAAATTATCAATTGCCAATTATCAATTGCTAAAGAATTCCGCCACCTTCAAAATGCAATGAAAACAAAATCATCCGTGACTTCATCTGATCAATCACATTAGAATACTTCAGCGACTGATCCCGAACGTGAACATTAGAAAGCCCTTGGGAAATTTTAATCTCTGGAGAAAGAATAAAATATTTGAAAAAGAATTGAAAGCCAACCCCAGCTTCAATCCCAAAATCACCTTTCTTCACTTTCACGATCTCTTCGGCATTCCGGGCCCCCGCATTGGACGCCAGGTCAAAATCATATTTGAAGCCGGCAAGCGAATACACCCTGAAATTATTAATGCGGTCGCTTTTCAAACGCACCTGCAAAGGGAAACTCATCACAATAGATTCCACCTTCTTAATATATTCCAATTGGTTATCGCCGGGATTGGGAATGGATTGGGTGTACTTGAATTTTTTCTCGGAAAAGATCAGGTTGAGTGGATAGAAACGAACATCGATCCTCTCATTCACCTGCCAGGTGGCCTGGATCCCAAGATGCACCCGTCCTGAATTCAGCGAGTTCACCGTCATGATAGTATCGCCAGCCAGGAAATCCGGATGGTGTGTAACGTTATAATGCGAGGAGTTATATCCAAGCACAATTCCAAAATAATATGGCTTCTGATCGTGGCTAGGAAGGTTTTGGATTTTTTCCTGCGCAACAATCAGTTGCCCGCAAACCAATAAAGCGAGAATCAGGCCTGCTTTCTTCCCGTATACAAACTGCAAATGCCAAGGCTTAGTTTTCTGCATGTGGTTTCCTTATATCCGGATAAGTTCATGATGGCAGTAAATGCTTTTCCCTCGGGGAAGGCCCTTACTGAATTGTTCAGGTACTTGTAAGCGTCTTTGTTTTTGGACACAATTTTGGCGATTTCCGGCGCCAGAATACCTAAATACAAATTGTAGAGTTGTTCTATGCCTGGTAAGGTTGGTTTTGAAAATTCTAAAACGCAAAGCATGCCGCCCGGTTTGAGCACCCTGAGGATTTCCTGAAGGCCTTTTTCCAGGTTCTCAAAGTTTCGCACACCAAAGGCTACGGTCACTGCATCAAACGAGTTGTCCGGAAAGTTTATTGCCTCACTATCACCGTTTTGCAATGTGATAACATCTGTCAACTGCCTGGTCCGGAGCTTGTCCCGACCCAGGTCCAGCATCCCGTCTGATATATCGATCCCAATGATCTTTTCCGGCTTCAACAGCGCCTCAGCCATGATGGCCACATCTCCGGTTCCTGTAGCCACGTCCAGCATGACCTTCGGCTGGAGCGGTTTCAGGGTCTTCAACATCTTTTTGCGCCAGGTGACGTCTATACCCGCAGACAGAAAACGATTCAGGAAATCATATTTTCCAGAGATCTCGTCAAACATCCGCGCCACCTGCTGTTTCTTAGATTCCCCCGAGCCTTCAAAGGGTAAAACCTTGTCGTGCGCATACTTTGGCATGCGGCAAAGATAGGAAAACTGATGTGGAGCTGTGGAACTGTGGAGGCAAATCGATGGGAATTAGGTTAATTTTGACTTTACATTATGAATATCATCAAGGCCGATTACCTCATTTCCAGTCCTGATATCGATAAGTGCCCAAAGGCAGACCGCCCGGAATTTGCATTCATCGGCAGGAGCAATGTGGGCAAAAGCTCATTGATCAATATGGTTGTGAATCACCACAACCTGGCAAAAACTTCCGGCACTCCGGGCAAGACGCAACTCATCAATCACTTTACGGTTAAAGCGCTGATGGAAAATGATAAGCCGATGGAATGGTACCTCGTGGATCTGCCGGGCTATGGGTTTGCCAAAGTATCCCAAAATCAACGCAAGTCCTGGGAGAAAATGATCAAGGATTATATCCAGAAAAGGGAAACCCTGGCCAACCTGTTTATCCTCATTGATGCAAGGCATGAACCGCAGGAGATCGATATAAAATTTGTCAACAAGTTGGGCGAGTGGGGTGTGCCGTTTGCGATTGTTTTTACCAAGGCCGATAAAGAGACGCAGAAAGTAGTGGCCAACCATGTGAACAGCTTCATGGAGATCTTACAAAAGACATGGGAAGAGCTGCCCCCTCATTTCGTTACGAGCGCCGTCAAGAAGGTGGGTCGTAACAAAATGCTCGACTTCATCGAGAAAGTGCTGCAGTCTTAGTTCACCACCTTGTTGGCACAACTGGAGCTGGCGAAAGCTTCCGGCTTGGCTTTAAAGGCAAATCCCATTCCTAGGATATAGCCCATGGCTTCGCGCAGCGCTTCATTACTCTTGAAGTGCGGATTGGTGTTGATGTCTGCATGAACTTCCATGTCCACATCGTATAAAGTAAAAAGATCGCAAAGTTCATATGCGATCTCGATACTCTTGGCCACTTCTACCAGCATCCTTTCTTTGATGGAGAATTTCTGCCGGGTTTTTTCATTGTGGATGAACATGAATCCGCCCCGGCCTTCCCGGAGAAAAACAATGACGGTGGCAAATTCAGTTTCTTCCCCTTTGACCTGAGAATCGGTACCGATGCAGACCTTTAACTTGTGGCCCGCTTCCACCTCTCTGCAGATGGCCTGTTCAACGGCCTCTTTGATAGGTGTTTGGATATGATCTCCATTGAAGCGGCGCCATAACGCTTTTTGTGTACTGTGTTCTGCGAGTGTAGTAAACATAAACGTAACGGGTTTACGTAATTTACTGAATTTTATCCAACCAAAAACAACTGCACAACTGTTAACTTTATGTGATGGAAAAGAAAAAGACCCTTGTGCTGGGCGCTTCGGACAATCCTGCCCGATATAGTTTTATGGCGATTGATCGTTTGCGCGCGCATGGACATTCGGTTGTGGCAGTTGGGCGTAAGCAAACCGTGGTGAAGGATGTGATGGTGGATACAGAGATCAAAACCGCTGATGATATTGATACGGTGACGCTTTACCTCAACCCGGATCATCAGCAGTCTTACTATAGTGAGATTCTTGCGCTTCATCCGCGCCGGATTATTTTTAATCCCGGTACGGAGAATCCTGAATTGGAGAAACTCGCTGCGTCAAATGGGATTGAGGCGGTGGAGGCGTGTACGTTGGTGATGTTGGCAACGGGACAATATTGATTTGGAATTTTGGAAGCCTGGAATCTGGGAATCTTGGAATCTTGGAATCCCGTAGTTGGAATCCTGGATTCCAAAATCCAGGCTTCCCGAATTTCAGGATTCCAAGATTCCTGGATTCCAAACTTAGAATTCCACTCCATGCGTCTGCTTCACCAGCCAATTCACCGCTCCAGGAAAAGGCTTCATCGCAGAAATAAATAAATTGGTCATCATCGGTTTTCCAAACATCCGTTGTATCATCCTTCCCGTCCGCAGCCTGGCGGAAAAATGTTCTTTCCATTCCTGTTGATAGGATCGCTCCATCTCTTGCCGATTGATCTTTCCGGAAAGAAACGCATCAATCTTCCCCGTCATGATCTTGCCCGCGTGCATCCCCATACTCATCCCATTGCCACACAAGGGCGTGATCATTCCTGCAGCATCACCTGCCATCAGGATGTGATTTTCAATCAAAGATTTTTGCGCAAAACTGATCTGTGAAATAGCTACCGGCTCGCGGAACACAAAGTCGGCTTCATGGAAGATCCGCTCCAGATGAGGATTTTGGCCGAGAATCTCCTGCTCCATCCGGTGAATGGATTTTCCACTGCGCTCCAGATTTGCTGCGGTGGTCAGGTAACACAAACAGCTTAATCCGTTTTCTATGGCCGACATCCCGCAGTAGCCATCGGAAAAATTATGTAGTACGATGGTATCCCGTGGATGCGCATACCGGATATGATATTTGATGCCGATGAAGTTATTAAGACCCGATGCTTTCTGCCGGATGAACTCGCGGTTCATTTTCATATCCAGATTAGATCGCTTCCCGAAACTTCCAACGGTTATACGTGACCGGTAGTTTCCTGTAGGCGTGTGTATAGTGAATCCATCCTTGTCGTACACGATGTCATTCACCCGCGTGTGATCCATAATCAACACGTCTGCTTTGGTCGCAATCTCTGCAAGGAGCTGATCCAGCCGATACCTGCTGATGCCCATTCCGCCCAGCGGTAGCTGCTGTTCCAGAAGCTTGCCGTTAGGAGCAGATACTTGTAATTGATCAATGATCGGAAGGTCTAAAGCCACATCATCGATTCCCAAACCACGTAAGAACGCCCTTGATTCCAGGCTGATATACTCGCCACAAACCCTGTGGAAAGGATAACGCTCTTTCTCAAACAACACTACTTTCCAACCGGCATTGGCGAGTTGAATACTGGTGGTAAGCCCTGCAAGACCGCCGCCAACAATGGCAACATCGTATGTGAATGTGCTACTCATGAATGATGAAGGATGAGCCATCGGAAAGCCCAACGCCAATGAATAGCCGAAGATCCACCCAGCGCAGCAGCATCAAGAATGGCTGACCAGTCTTTACGTGAGAATCCTCTGGTGACGCTGATGGGTGCATCGTTCTGTACCAGGTAAGAAGAGGAGATCCATTTTGTAATCAGCCTGATGCTGTGATAGGCCAGGGGATGGCGTTCCAGGTCATTGATGAAAAAACCAATAGTGCTTTGCGCTTGTTTCCAGTGCAACATCTTTACAATCTCTTCATTGGTGAAATGATGACAGAATAAAGAAGAGAAAATGATATCCGGTTTTTCCTGAAACTGAACATCGCGAAAATCGCTTGTGATCAGATGGGCATCGTAGCCTTTGAGGTTGATGTGTGCATAGTCCACGCAAGTATCTTTGATGTCGATCCCCGTCAACCGCAGATCGATCTCTTTTTTCCCGCACCATTTTGCAATGGCTTTGAGGTTATCTCCACCGCCACAGCCCACTTCGCATACATGCACAGATTTTCTTGATCCGAGGAGCGCTTTGAATCCTGCTAAAGTGATGGCATGCCCGCCCAGCCAGGTATTGATCACCTCAAGCTCTTCCATATTTTTCCGAATATCCGCAAACGGAATATCATCTTCATCAAGCAGTTCCCGGGTATGTGCGCGTTGTGTGAAATCCATGGCACTAGGTAGTGGTTCCGATGAAGGTTTCCATGGTGAGGCCGGGTCCGAAGGCCACGCCAAAGATGTGCTCTCCGGCCTTTGCGTGCAACCATTCTTTCAATACAAACAAGATGGTTGCAGAACTCATGTTTCCGTTTTGTTGCAACACACGGTAGCTGTTGCTCAATTGTTCTGTTGGGATCTGTACACTTTTCTCCATGGCTTCCAGGATCTTTCTCCCTCCGGGATGTACGCACCAATGTTCAATATCGTCGCGGTGCAGTTTGCCGGCCTCCAGTGCCCTATTCACCAACGCCGCCATATCTTCTTCAATCAGGTCTGGCACATAACTGCTGAGCGTCATCTGAAACCCCGATGAGCTGAGTTCCCAGCTCATATCTTTTTTCCCTTTGGGAGCCACTTCGGCATAAAAATGATCCAGCCGGATCCCTTTTGCAGGATGTGCATCGCCGGTGATCAAGGCCGCTGCAGATCCATCGCCAAACAACAAACCGGAGGCAAGATTATCTACCGTGGGTTCTTTTTGCAGATGAAGCGTACACAGCTCAGTACAAAAGATCAGGACCTTTGCATCAGGCGTGGATCGGCAAATATGATCTGCCAGTTTCATCGCATGGATGGCGGCATAGCAGCCCATAAAATTGATCGAGGTTCGGAATATATTTTTAGGCAGATCAAGCAGTTCCATCACCAGGAGATCCAATCCTGGGGCACTCATGCCCGTACAGCTTACGCTGATGAGGTGCGTGATCTCCTCCGCCTTGACCTTGTGGTCCAGGCATTTTCGGATGGCTTCCAAAGAGAGCGATGGCGCGTATCGGTTAAACCATTGCATGCGCATTTCCAGCGAAGGAAAAGGCTCCATGCTTTCCGAATGCGGATAGAATTTCCAATCCTGCAAGGGTCTGCTGTAGTCGGGTATAAATGAATATCGATGTTCAATGCCACTATGCCGGTACAAAAACCGCAGCTTACGATGATCCTGCTCATTGAATGCATAGAGCTGTTTCATGAAGCTGAGGATATCTTCCTGCTCATGCTTAAACGGTGGGAGGGCAGTGCCGATGGCAATAATTTTACTCAAAGTGATTCCAGATTAACAATACCAAAAATGCCAGGTTGGTGCAAACGGAGGCTACCAGGTTCATGGTCATGGTATTGGAAAAATTGGCGGCAGAATAATCATGCCATACCTTTCTTGCCCACCGCAGAAAATAGAACAACACGGGGAGCAAGAAGGTTGAGAAGACAAAGAATCGGGTCTGTTGCCCTCTTTCTGTAAAATACAGGAAAAGCGTGAACATCGCAACAGAATAAAGCAGGGCACAGAATACAAAAGTGCCGCGATAGCCAAGCATGCGGCTGATCGTACGTACGCCATCGGCCTTGTCTGCTTCGTGTTGGTACACTTGTGTGAGTGGATAGAATCCGCCGATCAACAAACTGCTCGCGAGGGCCGGAAGCAGAGGGGCCTGGGTTGGATGGCCAACGCTACAGGCATGGTAACTGATGGCAAAAGTGACTGCACCCTGGAAGATCACTACGCTGAGATAACCAAGGATGGGATATTTTTTCAGCCTGATCCCCCGATAACTGTAGGCGCGGGACACGAGGATATAGAGCAGGATGCCCATCGAAAAATATACACTAACCGCCAGCGACAGCAAGACGGCCAGCGCATCCATCAGCAAGGTGGCGTGGAAGAGTTGCTTAGTGGGTTGTAGTGGATCTTTCACGCCGCCGATGCTGCCTTCATCCCGGTCCATATAGGAATTGTAGCCATTGCTGGCGGGATACACGAGCAGGTGCAGAATAAAAAATGAAAGGATTAATCCGGGCACATCAATCTTGTCCACCTGGCTGACAGCAAAGAGGTAAACCGGCAGTAAAAAAACGGAAAACGGAAACCGGAGCAGCTGGATGGTGGATCGATGGATGGCCATCGTTACAGGATCCTGTCGTCAATCAACCTTCGCCTCGCCTGGATACCGAACTCTGTAAATGCAGACTCAATTCCGTTGCTGATCTTGAAGGGAAGACCGGTGCGGTATTGTGTGCCGAGTTTCTCTGCGGTGAACAGATCCAGCTGCACCATGCCCGTTCTTACATTGAAGGTTTCCACATCAACCACGGCGTAAGGGGTGCCGAAAAAGCTGTACATGCTGCCATTGAACTTCCCCTGGTCAGACACATTGCTCACAGCGCCGAGGAACTGAATCGTAATGGCTGCGTCCACGCCATTGGCCTCTGCTGTGGAGCGAAGAGCCGCGGTGTCTTTCAACATTTCGTTGGTGAAAATATCTGTAGATGGGATCACCTTAAAGCCGCGCGCTTTCAGTTCCGTTACCAGTGAATTTTCTGCGCGTTTGCGATAGGTGTTGTCTGCCAACAGTGCCATCACCATGATCTTACTGTATTTTTTCTTTTCATAGCCGGGCGCTACATAGCTCTTGGAGCCCGTGGCCGAGGTAGATATTTCATGGGGGGCGCTACATGCCGCGATCATTACTAAAAAGGTTGCCAGGGTGGCCAATCTCCATCTCATCGAATTGTTTTGCCAAATATAAACATATTGCCGCGGGACGTGTTAAATTTGTACTGCTTGTCAAACATGAAAAAGTTATACATTATCCCGGTGATGTTCTGCCTGGGTGTGTCCTTGCTAAGTCATGCCCCGGTAAAACCCAGGCCAGCATCCAAGAAACTGGCAGAAGAGAATTTGGTGGGTTATCATGAAAATGGTGTTACCCAACTCAACGCCAATCTCAAAAAAAATAAGCTTTACGGAACCTGGAACAGCTGGTACAAGTCTGGCGCCCCCTGCGATTCGGGCAAGTTTGTAGGCAATGTTCCCGATGGAGAGTGGAAAAGCTGGTATCCCAATGGGAAAACCAGGGTGATTTGGCATTTCAGCTCCCGCAAGCTGAATGCGGTAAAAGATGAGATCCTTAAGCAGCCCAAGATGAGGGTGTATGCCATTTCCCAGAAACCCGTTTCCGAAGCCATTCAGTTTTACAGGGTCAGTTATTGGTATGGCGATGAAGGAGCGGCACATAAAGGCGTGCATATCCGTTCAGACATGGTGCATGCGCCGGCGCTGTCCCGTGATGAATTGATGGATCGGGTAGCGGATAATACGGTTCATGCTACCGATGTATATCGCCCGCCTTTTCAGGAAGCACTCCTGCATGGCAATTACAGTTCATATTATCCCGATGGTAAACCGCGAGAAGATGGAGTGTTTTTGAATGGTATGCGGGAAGGAGCGTGGGAAGAGTTTGGGACCGATGGGTCTCGTCAGCGGGGGAACTATAAACACAATGTGCGGGAAGGAGAGTGGAGATACTATGATAAGAGTGGGAAGTTGTTGAAGTTTGTGAGGTATAATGGGAAAGGGGAGATTGTTGAGGAGCATAGGTTTGACAAGCCAGGCAATCAGTAATACAGTCATTCAGGAAATCAGGTTTGGAATCCGGGAATCTGGGAAGCCAGGAATTCTGAATTCCGGAGTCTGGAATCCAGGATTCTGAAGTTCGGGATTCCCGGTTTTCAGAATACCAAGGTTCCAGGATTCCAAACCTGAATTACTGAATGTTTGTATTACAGTATGACGGTATTCCAAACTCATTTCATCGAATGCAGCGCCACCCTATTCCCTTCTGAGTCCAATATCAGCGCCCAAAAGCCAAGTCCGGGTCCTACCTCTTTTTTTGGTGTTTGAATTTTCCCTCCTGCATTTTCTACGCGATCAAGTACAATAGATAAATCCGGTTCACAGTTCAGGTAGATTAATGAACCATTGGCCGATGGCTGGTAGAAGTCCGGGTTATGGACGATGGCACCGCCGCGACCACCATTCTGAAAATCGTACAATAAAAATCCCATCCTCGCCGGTCCCATGGTATTTTCCGGTATCTGGTACTGGAAGATGGTCTCGTAAAAGGCCTTGGCCCGTTCGAAATCACTTACGGGGATCTCGAACCAATTGATGGCGTGGGTATTCATAAACGCAAAATTTAAAGACCTAAAGTACGGAGATTTAATTTTTGGAAGATGCTGTCAAGGGCTTTGAATTGCTCGTCAGCATTTCTTGCATATTGGTTAAAAATGACCTTCCCCTCACTGTTTATCAATACATACTGTGGCACATAAGATATGATCGTTTTTCTGGTGATGCTTTGGGTAGTGTCTTGATAGTCGATCCCATTAACCCCTGCCACTTTATATTTCTCAATTGCTTTTTGCCATTCCTTTTGTTTATCGTTGATGGCGATGTTTACAAATGCAATATCTGCGTTTGCGTATTTCCTGGTTAGAGCATTCCATGCAGGTATATGCCTGATACAAGGACCGCACCAGGATCCCCAAAAGTGAAGAAGGGTATATGTCTTTTCTTTATTGGGCAGGGGATAAATGCGGTCTTGATCTAGCGGAAGTGCAAATTTGGGGAAGTAACCACCTTCAGAAATGGAATTGAATCTTTCAATATTTGATCCGAGCAGTTGTCCTGTTTTTGTTCTTTTCAAGTTTTCATCCAGGCCGGTGTATACTTGTTTGAGCTGTTCGATATTGTCTGGCCTTAATGTTAAGTAATAATAGTTAGAGAATGCTGTCAATAATTGTAGTACATAGGTTTCTTGGGGATGATTGCGGGCAAATGCCAACACAGCCTGGTTATCGGCTTTTTTTTGTTGAGAGATTAAACCTAGAATGGAGTCTTTCTTTCTCTCATCTCTTTGGTGTATCGTGGCTTGTCTGTTCCAATCGGATTTTCGGTTTTTGGATGATGCCAAGACGCTATGCAGCGCATTGATATGATCTAACTCCTGATATTCTTTTTCTTCGGGGATATATTTGTACGTTTCTATCGGCTCGGCAGTCAATGTTATTTGATTCCCGAAAACAAGGCAAGGCATTTCTCCATAGAGATCTTCTTGCTTAAAAGTTACAAAAGCCCATGTTGTATCAAGTGTTCTTGTACCTGTGAATTTGGCGTAACCATTTATGATGGGTGCGCGGAGCGTATCCCGGTTAGACTCAGCAAGGATGAGTGTTGCGATCCCTTTTTCAAATGCAGCGGGGACTTTGATTTCAAGCTGGTAATTTTTTTGCGCATGATCCGCTGGTAGGCTTATGCTGATCATTACGGCGATGGGAAGTATAATGTTTTTCATTGCATTAAGCTATGGATAGTTTTCTGCATTACATAGCATGGGCAAATGCATAAAGTGTTAAAAATATTGTCTGGCTTGTTGAATGGTTTAAGTTGAATGCTATGCAAAACAACACTCTTGAAAATTTCTGTATTCGAGTATAAAGCAAAAAGGCTGCCCATCAGGGCAGCCTCAATTTTTTCACACTTCCACTTGATCACACCAACATCGTCACCGGATTCTCCATATACTTCTTCAGTGTCTGGAGGAAGGCGGCACCTACGGCGCCGTCTACACTACGGTGATCACAGCTGAGGGTTACTTTCATCACGTTGGTCACGCCGAAGCCGTCGCCCTTGCGAATAACTTCTTCCTTGATCTTGCCCACGGCGAGGATGCAGGAATCTGGCGGGTTGATGATGGCCGTGAATTCATCAATATCCATCATTCCCAAATTGGAAATGGTGAAGGTGTTGCCGGTGAATTCTGCGGGCTGTATTTTTTTATCGCGGGCTTTTTGATACAATTCTTTGGCATCTGCAGCGATCTGAGACAATGATTTCTGATCAGCATGCCTGATCACGGGAACGATGAGTCCTTCGGGCAGTGCAATAGCAGAGCCGATATGCACATGGTTGTAGGTGCGGATAAACTCACCCATCCAACTGCTGTTCACGCCGGGATGCTGGCGAAGCGCGATGGCGCAAGCCTTGATTAGCATATCCTGGAAGCTCACTTTCACGGGGCTTATTTCGTTGATGGCAGTGCGGGCCGTCATCGCATTGTCCATGTTAATGGTCATGGTCAGGTAGAAATGCGGCGCGGTGTACATGCTCTCACCGAGACGGCGCGCGATGGTCTTGCGCATGCTCGTGAGCGGCGTGTCTGTGTAACCTTCCTGACCACCTGGTGTGAACGGCTTCACACTGGAGGTTGCAGGTTGGGCGTTGGAGGTTGCAGCTTTTGCTGCAGGTGTATAATTATCTACGTCTTTTTTGATGATCCTTCCACCATCTCCACTACCGGCGATGGCAGCGATATCAATGCCTTTTTCCTGCGCGAGCTTTTTGGCCAGCGGAGACGCTTTTACCCGACCGTTGTTTGATGCAGAGTGTTCCGGTTCAGCGGTAACGGGCTGCGTTGTTGTCTGATTAACCGGCTGCGTTGTTGAGTTGCTAACCGGCTGCGTTGCCGTTTGTTGATCTGCCAACAGCGGCGTCACATCCGTTCCGGCCTTACCCACAATTGCGATGATCTCATTCACTTTCGCGGCTTCGCCTTCTTTCAAGCCGATGTAGAGCAGGGTGCCATCGGCATAACCCACTACTTCCATCGTAGCCTTGTCTGTTTCCACATCTGCGATGGCATCGTCACTCTTCACTTTATCGCCAATATTTTTATTCCACTTTACGATCTTCCCTTCGGTCATCGTATCACTGAGCAGCGGCATTCTGATGACGGTCGCAGCTTTCTGATCTGCACTTAATTCTACCGCGGGTTGCGTTGCTACCTGGCTAACCGGCTGAGTTGCTGTGTTGCTAACCGGCTGCGTTGTTGCCGGTTGACCAGCTGATAAAAGAGAGCTGATATCTTCGCCTTCCTTCCCAACAATCGCGATGATCTCATTCACCTGTGCCGCCTTTCCTTCCGGCACGCCGAGGTAGAGCAGGGTGCCATCGGCATAACCCACCACTTCCATGGTTGCCTTATCCGTTTCCACATCGGCAAGTACGTCGTCACTCTTCACTTTATCACCAACTTTTTTGTTCCACTTGACGATTTTCCCTTCGGTCATGGTATCGCTCAAAAGCGGCATTCTGATCACTTCTGCCATACAGGGGCGTATTTTGTTTTGGAGGTCGAAATTAAGCCAAAAAAACTTAGAAAAAGGGGATTCGTTATGGGTTATTGGTTAGTAGTTATTACGAATAAGCGCTAACCAATAACTTCTAACTAGTAATCGAGTTCAAGACCCAACCTGTCCCGCAAATCCTTTATTGCAGGGTACATTTCAATCATTTTCAGGTATTGTTCCCTGGAACTGAGCGGCTTTTCCTTCGGTCCCTGGTCCTCATCGGGCCTTTCCTCGAGGATCAGCGTATACTTAAGCTGGCGGTTGCGGAAGAACTGCTGGAGGTGCTCGATCAATGGTCCCCGCTCGGCTTCAATGAATTTCTGCTGGATCACGCTCTCCGTCACCACCTCAAAATTGGCCGCATCCACGATCCGCAGCTGCGCCACCCGGAAATTGGTCACCGCCGAGGGATTTTTCATCTCCTGAAGCCTGTCGATGTACTGCCCCCAGGCCTGCTGAAGAAGCTCCTCTGTGATGTCCAGCACCGTATCCACGGTCTTTTGCTTGTTGGCCACCAGTTTTCGGATCTCGCCAAGGGTCTTGTTGGGCTTGGCTTCTTCTTTGGGAACCTGCCGCAGCGGCTGGGGCTGTGGCGGCATATATTCATCCACCGGATCCTCGATCACGAGTTTCGGCTGGGGCGGGGCCGTTGGTTTGGTATCGATGGCCTTTCCCTGTGCGCCCAGGCTTGGAATGGGCCGGAAACCTACGGTGCGGAAGTTGTCAAGCTTTTTTTTTACACTGCCATCCCCGGCCAGTTCGATGGCCTGGTGCAGGTAGGTCAGCTTGATCAAGGCCAACTCCACATGTAGTCTTTTATTTCGGGCCTGTTTATAGTTGATCTCGGCTTCGTTCAGAATGCTCAGCGCACTCACCAGCCAGCTCAGGGAAATCTTTTGCGCGGTGGAAATGTATTTCGCGCGGAAGCTTTCCACGGCCTCCAGCAGTTCGGCGGTCTTGGGATCCCGGCATACCATCAGGTTGCGGAGGAACTCGGCGAAGCCGTTCATGACCATCTCGCCCTCAAAACCCTTGCGGTTGATATCATCATACAGCAACATGGCATCGGCCAGTTTCTGGTCCTGCATAAATCCAAGGAGCCGGAAATAATAATCCTCATCCAGGATGTTCAGGTGTTCCAACGTATTCTGGTAGTGGATCTCGTGGTTGGTGAAGCTGGCGATCTTATCGAGAATACTCAGGGCATCCCGCATACAGCCTTCGCTTTTCTGGGCGATGACCTGCAGGGCAGCTTTCTCGGCTTTCATCCCTTCTTTCTGGCAGATCTCGTCCAGGTGCTCCACCGTATCCTGAATGGTGATGCGTTTAAAATCGAAGATCTGGCATCGGCTCAGGATGGTGGGCAGGATTTTATGTTTTTCCGTGGTGGCGAGGATAAAAATGGCATAGGGCGGCGGCTCTTCGAGCGTTTTCAGAAACGCATTGAAGGCCGATGCACTTAGCATATGAACCTCATCGATAATATATACTTTGTATTTACCGGCCTGGGGTGCAAAACGCACCTGGTCCGTAAGTGTACGGATATCTTCCACTGAGTTGTTGCTGGCGGCATCCAGCTCATGGATGTTCATGGATGAGCCGGCGTTAAAACTCACGCAGCTCTGGCAGGTGTTGCAAGCCTCCCCATCGGGCTGGAGGTTTTCGCAGTTGATGGTTTTGGCGAGGATCCGCGCACAGGTGGTTTTGCCCACACCACGCGGTCCGCAAAACAGGAAAGCATGCGCCAGTTGCTCATTGCGGATGGCGTTTTTCAGCGTGGTAGTGATATGTTGCTGCCCCACTACGGTTGAAAAATTCTGCGGCCTGTACTTTCTCGCGGAAACAATAAACTTCTCCATAATTACAACGGGCAAGGTACGGAATTAATGCGGCAATGCGGTGATGCGGCAATGCGGTAATGGGATGCCTGGTTTAACACCAGTTTTGTAAATGGTGAGTTAGTTTGGTGTTCTAAACTAAAACTTAACTTATGAAATCATCTTTCCTCATTTTGCTATTGATTATTATTTCAATTTCTCTTGCTGCACAGAAATCATCAACAAACCGTGTACTTATTTTTTCGGGAAGTAGCGCTCAATTCAATCGCTATAGTGCCAGAGATATACGCGGTGATACATCATTGGGAAGTGCAAGTGATTGGGGGATATCAACCGGTGTCATGTTCGGTAAATGGAAGTCAAATGCTCTCTTGTACTACGGTGTAACGGTTAGCTACTACGGATTTTCTAACAACTCAGGTGGTAAAGGAAACGGTTACGCAGTTTCGCCAACACTTGGTCTGATAAAGAAGTTTCCAATAACAAATAGTATCTACTACATGCCAAGTGGAGAGGTTTACATCGGCTACTACCGAAATCTCGCTGCAGGTCAGGGAACAATGAATAGTGGTTCCGATGCAGTAGTGACTGGTATCAGGGGTTATCCGTTTTCAGTTGGATTTGATGCTACCAAAAGATTCGCCGTGATGCTGACACTTGGCAGTGTAAACATATCCTATTCCAATTCCGGTTACCGGGGAGATCCTCCACCTGGCTCCACTGACGTTAGAAATTCCGTGTTTTCTGTCGGAGGCCAGTTGAATAGCGTGGGTGCCCGCCTGCTGCTGAAGATATAATGCCAAATGCCGTATATTTATTTTGGGTGTGTTTGAATAAACACGCCGTCATAATTTCATACGTACACACCAAAATAAATGGCAGACTTTATCCTCAGTTTAGACCAGGGCACTACCTCCTCTCGCGCGATCGTATTTGACCACGGCGGGCAGGTGGTGAGTGTGGCGCAGAAAGAATTCAAACAGATCTTTCCGCAACCGGGATGGGTGGAACATGATCCTACGGAGATCTGGAGTACGCAACTGGGCGTGGCCGCAGAAGCTATTTCCAAGGCCGGGCTCACGGTAAGGGATATTGCGGGCATCGGCATCACCAACCAGCGCGAGACCACCGTAGTGTGGGATCGGAGTACGGGCAAGCCGGTATACAATGCCATCGTATGGCAGGACCGGCGCACGGCAGATTTCTGCGACCGGCTCAAGGCCGATGGCCACGAGACGGATATCCGGAAGAAAACGGGACTGGTGATTGATGCATATTTCTCGGCTACCAAGATCAGGTGGATCCTGGATAACGTAGCGGGCGCGCGAAAGCTTGCCGATGAAGGCAAACTTGCCTTTGGCACCGTAGATACCTGGTTGCTATGGAACCTTACCCAGGGACAGGTACACGCTACTGATGTATCTAATGCATCTCGCACCATGTTACTT